>CAYJMC010000037.1:0-20489 GCA_964371335.1 uncultured Anaerolineaceae bacterium | reverse complement strand
ATGAAAAAGACCCTTTCGGCGTACTGAAAGGGTCTCGGTATTTTTCAACCACCCTTTCATCTTCCAGACATAGCTGCCGGAATTGGCACCTTCCGCTTTCGCGGCGGTTGCCGAGGCTTCAAAGGGCCGGTCCCTCCACCTCTCTGGATGAATGCGTGCCAAAATGCAGCGCGCCGGGTCTTATTTAATTGTGGGTGAGACTATACCACCGCCATTTGGCGATGTCAAACAGACCTAAAATTCAATGAGACTGATGTGCTCCAATTTTTCAAATTTGTGCGTTGCGATGACCTGGCGGACCGTTCCAGTGACGCCGCGCACCACCAAACTGTGGGTGCGCGCACCCTTGGGGAAATATTTGACGCCATCTAACAGCTCACCGTCGGTGATACCTGTGGCGGCGAAGAAGACATCCTCGGAGGCGACGAGATCATCCATTGTCAGGATCTTATCGAAGTCATACCCCATGGCTTTGCCACGGGATAATTCCTCATCGTTACGCGCGTAGAGCTTGCCCTGAATCTCGCCACCCATGGCGCGCAAGGCACAGGCAGCCAGCACACCTTCTGGCGTGCCGCCAATACCCATGAGGACATCGATGCCAGAGTCAGGCCAAGCGCTCATCAGCGCACCGGCTACGTCGCCATCGTCGATCATGCGCAAGCGAGCCCCGCAGCGGCGAACCTCGGCTTTCAATTCCTCATGGCGCTGCCGCTCCAGCATGACAACCGCTAAATCTTGAATTCGCTTCCCCGAGGCTTTGGCAATTTCACGTAGGTTTTCTTCCACCGAAGCCTCGACGTTTATAGCGCCTTTTGCAGCTGGACCCACCGCGATCTTGTTCATATACACAAAGGGGCCGGGGTTGTACATTGCGCCACGCGGAGCTAGTGCGACGGTGGAGATCGAGTTTACGCGACCTTCGGCTAATGGCCTGGTGCCATCAATGGGGTCAACTGCGATATCCACTTGTGGCGGGTCACCGGTGCCCAATTTCTCGCCGTTGTAGAGCATAGGCGCATGATCTTTTTCTCCTTCACCGATAACGATAATGCCGTCCATTTCAACAGTGTTCAGCACCAGCCGCATACCGTCCACTGCGGCCTGGTCTCCCGCCTTTTTATCACCACGCCCCATAAAGCGTGCGGCCGAAAGGGCGGCCGCTTCAGTGACGCGCACCAACTCCATGGCTAGATTGCGAGAAGGGGTACGATCCAGCATTGAGTTTCGCTCCTTTAATCGGAATTGAGGAATAAGAAGAGGATGAGATAGTAACCGATGGGCATGGCCCAGAGCCAGGAATCAATGCGGTCCAGCACACCCCCGTGGCCGGGCAAAATATCGCTGGTGTCTTTTTGGTGCATCTCACGCTTGATCATGCTGATGCCCAGATCACCTAAAGTGGGCACGACGCCAATCACCAGGCCAAGCAGGGCGGCATTAAATAAAGAAAAGGCGGGCGTGCTTGGCAAACCGAACTGACGAAACAGCAAGAGGAATAACGGCGTTCCTATCGTCGCAAAAAAAACACCGCCAAGGTAACCCTCCCAACTCTTTTTGGGGCTGAGGCGAGGGGCCATGCGATGTTTGCCAAAAGTGACGCCCGCGAAGTACGCAGCAGTATCGGCCAACATTACGGCGAACAGGGTGAGCATCAACCACCATTGGCCATTATCGGGGAGTTGACGCAATAAGACCAGATAGCTGCCAAGCAGGCCGACATAAAAAATGCCGCTGAGCGTGGCGGCAAAATCTGAACCGGCATGGTCGCGGCCGCGTTCAAATTGCGCTAAATGGATAACCATGGTCAGGCCAATCAACACAGACAGCAGCCAAGCATCGTGAACCAGGCCTGAAGTCCAACGGGAAATGAAAATGGCCAGCACACCGCCCGTGAGCATCAGCCGGGAAGGTTGGCCGCCGCCGGCTCTGAACAGGGTGGCATATTCCCAGGCGGCGCGAGCCAATATCAATGCGACCACGGTGGCGTAAATCCAGCCTCCTGCCATCACAGCGGCGATGCCCAGGGGCAGGGCAACTACAGTAAACAGCACGCGTTGTAGCAACATGGAGGCTAGTGCTCCAGGACCAGGCCGAAGCGGCGTTCGCGCTTTCCAAATTCCCGGATGGCAGCCAGGAGTTCTTCGCGGCCGAAGTCGGGCCATAACGTCTGGGGAAAGATCCATTCGGCATAGGCTGCCTGCCAGATGAGGAAGTTGCTGATGCGTTGCTCTCCGGATGTACGGATCACGAGATCAGGGTCGGGACAATCGGATGTATACAAGTGGCGGGAGACAAGTTCTTCGGTAACCTCGTTTGGATCGATGCCTTCTTTCAGTATTGCTTTAACAGCCTGAACGATCTCATCACGGCCGCCATAGTTGAAAGCTACGTTGAGGACCAGACGATCATTGTTCTTAGTCAATTCAATGCCGTTGCGCACCTTTTCGCGCAAGGATTCGCGCACGCCGTCCAAGCGGCCAATGTGGCGGAGTTGGGCGCCCTGGTGGTGCAACTCGGCCAGCTCGCGCTCGAACACCTCGTCGAAAATACTCATCAGGCCGCTGACTTCGTCTTCCGGGCGGCCCCAATTCTCGGTGGAGAAGGCGTAGATGGTGAGGTACTTCACCCCGAATTCCACGCAGGCCTCAATAATACGTCGCAGGTTATCGGTTCCCGCGCGGTGGCCTGCAAGGCGCGGCAAGCCGCGTTGTTTAGCCCAGCGTCCATTGCCATCCATAATGATGGCGATATGTTGCGGAACCTGATCGGGAAGCTTGGGTTTTGCTTTGGCCATCCGCGGGGTCATACCTCCATTACATCTTTCTCTTTGGCGGCGCCTATTGCATCGAGTTGCCTGATGATTTCATCGGTAAGTTTTTGCATTTCCTCCTCACCCCTTTTTTCATCGTCTTCACCAATCAATTTCTCTTCTTTGAACTCGCGGATATCTTTCATCGCATCCCGACGGATGTTGCGGACGGCTACATGAGCTTCCTCGACACGGGCGTGGACTACTTTCACCAGTTCCTTGCGGCGCTCCTCGGTCAACTGGGGCAGGATCAGGCGGATGAGCTTGCCATCGTTGTTAGGAGTAAGGCCCAAATCGGAGGTCAAGATGGCGCGCTCTATATTTTTGAGGCTACCGGGATCGAAGGGTTTAATCAGCAATTGGCGAGGCTCCGGGACACTGATGGAGGCCAATTGGATGAGAGGAGTGGGTTGACCGTAATATTCCACGGACAGCTTTTCAACCAGCGCGGGCGACGCGCGCCCGGTGCGAATCACGGCAAGATCTTCCTTGAGGGAGTGCACCGAATGGTTCATGCGTTCGCGTGCCCCTTTGAGAATATCGGCTATCACTTAAACCTCCAAACGATGGAAAGAGATCTAATAAAGTTATTTGGCCTGAAAAAATGGAACTTTTTGATTTTACCACCGGCTTAGGCTACGCCTTTCGCGGCCTACGTTTTGTCGCTGCAGGCCGCCTTAACCGGCTAGACATTTTGGATTCATTGTTCGGCAAGGCGTATATATCGAGAATAAAAGGAGGCAGCAGCCAGACCGAGAGGCGAAGGGGAGTTACCGAGCCCATGGCATGGCGAACCACGCCCAAAGCATCCCCATGGATGCTAACGAAGAGCATTAAAAGCTCGCCAACGAAAAGGATTGAAAAAAGCACAAACAACGCAATGCCCAGCTGATGACTGTGGCGGAATGCCAGGAAGCCGAATACGACCAGCTCCGCTAGAACGATCCAAATTACCGAAGACGATTTCGGGTGGAGCAGGTCACCAACATAGGACAAGACCGGGGTCGTGCGATCCTCATTTGGGAAAAAGAATGGCTGCCGATTCTCGCTGAACGAAGTCTCAATGCCGGAAAAGAAATATTCAAAGGCCCAACGTGGATAAGACAGCATAAACTGCATGTAGGTGCTGGTGCCATTCTCCCTTGTCCAGGTCATTAACTCCGGGATGTCGAAGAAGCCAATTTCATTGCCGGGACTGTTGCGTAACGCCAGGACTTCGTCGGTAATAGGCATCCCTTTGCTCTCGAAAAAGGCGACACGATCCGAATATGGGAAGACGTTATGAAGGATATTGTTGAAGAAGGGATTCATCCAGCGGCCGCTTTGTTGCAAAGTAAAGTTGTGGATGACGAAAAGCAAAGCTAAGGACGCAATGGTAATAACCAAGGCCCGGGCAGAAAATAATCTAGAAAGGTTTCCGCGCCCCCTCAAAATAAGCAGAACTATTAATGCAGCGATAGCAACTATCAGGAGGTATGCGTTCGTGTCACGGGCAAATATCCACAGCAGCAGAACAATACTCCAGAGACTAATCAAAACATTGGTCAAAGGACTAGAAACTGGTGGTTCATTGGCGAACCGAGAGGCCAATTCAATTGAAATCGCCAGCAAAATAACAAATAGGGTTAGGGACAGGGGTTCCGATAATAAAACCGCATCCCATTCTGCAATGGTCGGGGAAAAGCCGAAGGCAAGGATAAGCACCCCTGAGATGATCTGATGGCCAGGATTTTTCAAGCGGCGCACCACAACCACTGCGAGCAGCAGCCAGGCGCCGATGGAGAACAAGCCTTGGACGACAGCAACACGCTGCAATCCGGGTTGGATGGCGGGCGGCCGATAGATGTCTTCGGCCGGGCTGGAGAAAGTAGTAGCTTGGTAGCCAGTTGCCGGTTCAAGAAGTTTGTAAAAAAGACTAATAGCTGCGGGGCGGTTCGCAAAAAAGAAATCGGTGGACGGAAAGGGTATGTGTCCGGAATTAATAAAGCCTTGAGTATCGTAAGTTGAGATAGAGGATCCAAGGGGCTCGTAGGCCGTGAATCGGATGAAAAGCAACAAGGCGGCCACGATAACGAGAACAAACAGCGTCCAGTTTCTCCTCATCGGGTCCTGCGCTCCGCGCCAGATTGGGTGCCAAATGATGTCAGTTTCCTTAGCCCGACAAATAGACTGATGGGCGTAATAAGTTCAGCCAGATAAAAATACAAGCTGGCTTCGGTGGGCGGCCAATAAAATTGAGCAAACAAACTGATTGCGCTGATAACTATTAGAACGGCTGCTCGCCAGTAAGCTTTGGTCCGATGGAAAGATTGGAAGAACGATAGATAAACCGGGCCGGAGACTAGTAAGGCTAGACCGTAAAGATTTAGGGCTAGCGCACCCCAACGGGTGGGACGATTGGTGGCAAGCAGATCACCAATTTGGCTATAAATGGGACGCGAGAGAGAGTACCAACCCTGGGCTCCGGTAATCTGGGCCGCCAGAACTAAAACCAACATTGCGATGCTGGCAAGGATTAGTCCATAGTTGAGCCAACGGGTTGCGGGAAGCCCGGGGAATAGCAAAGTGAGCATCCCCTGCCCGAACCAAGCCAGCACCAAAGAACCGCGCGCCCAATAGAAGAGCCTGGCCGCCGATTCGTCCAGAGTAAAACCCAGGGCAATTTCGGCCAATAAGCCAACGCCGAGTAACGTAAAACCTATCGCAAAAATTAGCCGGGGAGGAGACAGCGGTTTGACTTCTTGAAAGAAAAGAATTGATGCAATTCCCGCCACAAAGACTAATGCGAGCAGCAGCAGATAAGCCATGAAGTGATTATACGATTTTCGTTTGCCTAACCCTTGCCGTCGTTAATTAGGGTACCCACTGTCTTGCCCAGCAAGGCGTTCTTCAAAGCCTCTGCCTTCCAGAAGTTGAGTACGATGATTGGCAGGGCGTTCTCCATGCAGAGAGAGATGGCGGTACTATCCATCACCGCCAGGCGCATGTTGAGGGCGTCGATATAACTGAGGTGGGAGAACCGTTTAGCGTTGGGATTCAATTTCGGGTCTTCTGCGTAGATCCCATCAACTTTAGTTGCCTTGATGACCACATCGGCGCCAATCTCCATGGCGCGCAGTGCGGCGGCAGTGTCAGTGGAAAAGTACGGATTGCCAGTGCCCCCGCCAAAAATCACCACTCGGCCGAGGTCCAGGTGACGGGTGGCGCGGCGTCTTATATAAGGTTCCGCCACGGCGCGCATTTCGATGGCGGACTGCACGCGGGTGTCCACGCCGCCGCGCTCAATGGCGTCCATCAACGCCAGAGCGTTCATCACAGTGCCAAGCATGCCCATGTAATCGGCGGTCGCTCGATCCATGCCGCGTTCGATGCCGGTGCGACCGCGCCACAGATTACCCGCGCCGATCACAATAGCCAGCTGCACGCCCAATTGCACAACTTCCGTAACCCGTTGAGCAATAGCCTCCGCCTTATCAGGATCGATGCCAAATCCCTGATTGCCTGCCAAGGCTTCGCCGCTAAGCTTCAGCAAAATACGTTTGTATCTAGGAGCGTCCGTCATGCATACCTCCAGATAAAGAAACGGCCAACGAAATGTTGGCCGTTCACAGCTTCATTTTTCGACATGCTCACCCAGTTCCCAGCGAGCAAAACGCCTTACCACTATGTTTTCACCGATGGAGCCGATGGCTTCACTGATTAGGTCCTGCACGGTCTTGGATTCGTCGCGGATGTAAACCTGCCGAAGCAAGACTTTTTCATCCAGGAATTTCTCAAGGCGGCCGTCGACGATCTTAGGCCATGCGACCTCTGGTTTTCCTTCCTCCTTGGCCCTGTTTTTAGCGATCTCACGTTCTTCATTCAATGAAGACTCAGGAACGTGTTGGTCCGTCGTCCACTCAGGATTGGCGGCAGCAATCTGAAGCGCGATCTCGTGAGCCAGGGTGCGGAAAGCTTCAGAACGAGCGACAAAGTCGGTCTCGCAGTTCACCTCAACCATTACGCCGACGCGCCCTCCGCCGTGGGAATAAAGCTCCACAATGCCGTCGGATGCTTCCTTGCCCGCGCGTTTGGCAGCCTTAGCGAGGCCTTTCTCGCGCAAATAGGCTACCGCTTTTTCGAAATCCCCGCCGGAATACTCCAGCGCAGTGCGGCAATCTAAAACGCCGGCCCCAGTAGCCTCGCGTAGTTCTTTGATTTGTTCAGTGCTAATTACCATAACTATTCTTTGTCTTCGCCTGCGCCTTCCAGGTCAGATTTCCTAATCTTGGTCTTCGGTTTCCTGGCTTTTGGCGCCGCGGGTTTCCTGGCCGGCTTTTTGGCAGCGGGTTTCTTTGCAGGCGCCTTGGCATCCACCGGCAACCCTTCAACTTTTAGGGCGTCTTTGGCAGCCTTGGCAACCGCTTCAGCTTCCACTTTGGCTTGCTCTTCGGCAACTTTGGCCAGTGTGGCCTGGCCAAGCAGTTCTTCGTCAGTTAGTTCTTCAGCCACAGCTTCGCCGCGTCGGCGCCTGGATGCAGACTTGGCCGCCTTCTGCGGCTCTTCCTGCGCCTGCTTATCTTGGCGCAATGCACTTCCTTCCAGCGCGGCATCGGCAATGTATGAAACCATCAGCTTGATGGCGCGGATGGCGTCATCGTTGGATGGAATCACATGGTCGATTACTGAGGGATCACAATTCGTATCTACCAGCCCAAGGACCGGGATCTTTAGAATATTAGCCTCGCGCACAGCGGTCTCTTCGCGGTTCACATCCACCACGAAGAGCATATCAGGCACGCGGGTCAAATCTCGGATGCCGCCGAAGCGGTCTTCGAGTTTCTCGATCATGCGTGTATTGGAAAGCAACTCGCGTTTCGTAAGCCCCGATTTAGCAGGCTGTTCGCTGACGCGCTCCAGACCCTCAAGCTCACCGATACGCTGGCGCATTGTTTGCCAGTTGGTGAGCATGCCCCCCAACCAGCGCACGGTCACGTAGGGCATCCCACAGCGTTGGGCTTCGGCTTCAATGGTTTCAACGGCCTGGCGCTTGGTGCCCACAAAGAGCACAGTGCCTCCGTTGGCGACCTTGTCGCGGACTAAGGTGTAAGCCTCTTCAAGGGCTTTCACTGTTTGCTGTAAATCAATGATGTGGATGCCGTTGCGTTCGGTGAAGATGTATGGCTTCATGCGCGGGTCCCATTTCTGGGTGCGATGGCCAAAATGAACCCCTGCTTCAAGTAAGGCCTTCATATCGATTGCGGCCATAAGTCAGACTCCTTTGCGTTTCGCCTCCGCTTCCGTCATTCCCGGCAGGCACCAGCTGGTTGGCTGGCACGCCCTGACGGGTCGGGAAGCGTGTGAGATTGATGTCTGCACAAATTGGGTTACCCAATTTGTGATTTTGCAGACAACGCGCCCGCGGTCGCGAGCGCAAAAAAAGTATACCATGGGTAACAGGCATCGTCCAGAATCCACTGGAGAGTACAATGCGAACATGCTGGAAGCCGAATTCAGGGAGGCCGTAAGGGGGTTGCCCTTGGCTAAAAGCGCATATTTTTCAAGCCTAGGATCCACTAATGATGTGGCCGCTAAATGGGGCAAGGAAGGTACCAAGGGGCTATGCCTAGCTTATGCGGATGAGCAGACAATGGGGCGCGGGCGAGCGGGACGTACGTGGTTTACACCGCCGGGGTCAGCGTTAGCCTTTAGCATTCTGCTCGACACCGATCAAGCATTGGAGCCGAACCTATTGGGTCTGTTTTCGGGACTGGGAGCGTTGGCGGTTTGCGAGGGACTCGAGAAGCTATATCAACTTTCGCCACAGATTAAATGGCCGAACGATGTACTGCTCGACGGCAAGAAGGTTTGCGGGGTGCTCGCCGAGGCTCTGTGGGCTGGTGAGCGTCTGCAGGCGCTGATTTTGGGTATTGGTATCAATATTGCACCCGACTCGGTGCCTTCGCAAACGTATATAAATTTTCCGGCAACCAGCATTGAGGGAGCCCTCAGGAAAAAGGTGGTGCCCGGAAGGCTACTGAGAAACGTTTTGGAGAACTTAATTACCTGGAAAGAAAAAATGGGACAACCCCAGTTAGTACAGGCATGGGAACAGCGGCTGGCCTACGCAGGAGAACGGGTACGCCTGGAAACTGTTGAGCAAACAGGTGTGGAGGGGATGATTCAAGGCTTAAACACAGACGGAAGCTTACGATTGCATTTACCAAATGGAGAAACAAAGTCATTCCATGTCGGCGAAATTCAATTGCGCCCCTTAGTTGACACGGCTTCGAAATAAGCTAAACTAAATCAGACTGGAGACAAATGCTCGACGATTTTCTCAGAGAAGAAAGCGACGATACCAGCAATTTCCTCGATGAGCTCGAGGAAACGCCCCAGGTAGAGCTGACTCCGGAACCTGAAACCGGGTTCCTGGGAATGACGCCCGTTCAGCGTTTCATTATCTCGATGATGTTCTTTTTAATGGTCGTGATCATCGGAGCGTTCTTCCTGCTGGTCACTGGGATCATTGCGATTCCGATTAGCTGAACGCATTTGATGGGGATAAATGGACGGCCTAAAAGCCGTCCATTTTTGTTTCATGAAACAAGAGATAAATATTACTTACTTTTCTTCTTTGCCGTTTTCCTGCGCACCGGCCCGTTTGAGATCTGCAGTCGCAATGCGCGCCACTGTGGCCACGCTATCGCCTCCGGCTACATTCATAAGGCGGACGCCACGGGTGGCGCGGCCCGCCTGTTTAATATCTTTGACTTTAGTGCGCAACACCACGCCACCGGTCGAGATAATGGTCACCTCGTCGGCGTCTTGCACCACACGAACGGCAGCGATGGTTCCAACGGTGGACAACGCTTTCACATCGATGGTGAGCATCCCGCTGGTGCCGCGGCCTTTGGCCGCGTATTGCTTAAGTGGCGTGCGCTTGCCATAACCCTTGGTGGTGACAATGAGCAAGTCACCACCCGGTTCCACCACTTCCATGCCGGCCACCTGGTCGTTGGCCTTAATGTTGATGGCCTTCACCCCGGCCGCCTGGCGGCCCATCGGCCGCACTGCGGAGATGGCAAAGCGCAATGCTTTGCCGCGTTGAGTAGCAAGGATGATTTGATCTTTACCGCCGGCCAGGCGAACCCAGGAGAGGGCGTCGCCTTTGTCCAGACTCATGGCAATCAAGCCAGACGGCCGCACGGCTTCGAACTCGCTGAGCGCCATGCGTTTGATCTTGCCTTTGCGCGTGGCCATCATGCAGAATTCCGCGGCTTTGAAATCGGGAACCGGGACCGCCGCGGTGATGGTTTCACCTGCACTGACGTTGAGGATGTTAATGATCGGTGTACCCCGCGAGGTGCGGTCCGCATCCGGGATCCGATAGGCTTTCTCGGAATACACTTTGCCGCGGTCAGAGAAGAACAGCACAGTGTCGAGCGTGCGAGCGGGCACGAGAATCAAGACTTCATCTTCGTCTTTGGTGGCATGCCCCTTGACACCCGCGCCGCCGCGGGTCTGCGCCTTGAAGGTTTTAGCGGCGACGCGCTTCACGTAACCTTGCTGAGTGAGAGAAACCAGCACGGCTTCGTCGGCAATCAGGCTCTCTTCGGTAAGATCTTCTTTCCCTTTGCCTTCCGCGTCGATAGTGGTCTTACGTTCATCCCCGTAAGCCTTTTCCATTTCGCCCAAATCATCTCTAATTAGGGCGAGGATCTTTTTAGGGTGTTTCAAAAGATCTTCTAAATACGCGATGCGCTCGCTGATTTCTTTGTACTCATCTTCAATTTTCTTGCGCTCCAAGGCCGCCAGACGGCGCAATTGCATATCCAAAATAGCCTGGGACTGTTTATCAGAGAGCTTGAACTTGGACATCAAGCGTTCTTTGGCCACCTCAGCATCGGGCGACTTGCGGATGGTCTCGATGACCTCGTCCAGGTTCTTTAGGGCTTTCAGCAAACCTTCCAAGATGTGGCCGCGGGCTTTGGCTTTTTCCAGCTCAAACGTGGAACGACGCGTGATAACCAGTTGGCGGTGCTCAATGAAGATTTGCAGAGCCCGCTTAAGAGATAGCAGGCGGGGTTCGCCATCCACCAGAGCCAACATTTGGGCGGCAAAGGTACTTTGCAACGGCGTGTACTTGTATAAACGGTTGAGCACCAGGCGCGGCTCAGCGCCTGCTTTCAGTTCAATCACGATACTCAGGCCATCGCGGTCTGATTCATCGCGCAAGTCGGCGATACCTTCCAGGCGACCGTTGCGCACCAAGTCGGCGATACGCTCGATGAGATTGGTGAGATTCAATTGGTAAGGGATCTCACTGATCACGATGCGCATGCGGCCACGGCGGCCCTCTTCAATGCGCGACTTGGCCCGCACCAGCAACTGTCCCTTGCCCTTGCTGTACAGGTCGCGGATGCCATCCAGACCGGCGATGATGCCTCCCGTTGGAAAGTCTGGGCCTTTTACGAATTTGAGCAGATTTTCGGTGGTGATATTGTCCGATTTTTCCCAGTGATCAATCATGTAGCGCAGGGCGCCGATCAGTTCCCCGAGGTTGTGCGGCGGTATGTTGGTGGCCATTCCGACGGCGATGCCCGAGGAACCGTTGAGCAGCAAGTTAGGTACTCGGCTGGGAAGTACCAGCGGCTCTCTGAGCGAAGAGTCGAAGTTATCGCCAAAATCAACGGTATCTTTATCGATGTCCGCGAGCAGTTCTTCGGCCATGGCGTGGAGGCGAGCCTCGGTATATCGCATGGCTGCGGGCGGGTCCCCACCGATGGAACCGAAATTACCTTGGCCGTCGATGAGCGGATAGCGCATAGAGAAATCCTGGGCCATGCGGGCGGTGGCATCGTAGACGGCCACATCGCTATGAGGGTGGTACTTGCCCAGCACCTCGCCGACGATACGGGCGGATTTCTTGTAAGCGGAGGTCGAGCGAATGCCCATATCGAGCATGGCGTACAAGATGCGGCGATGAACGGGCTTCAGGCCGTCGCGGGCATCGGGAAGGGCGCGGGCGACGATTACGCTCATGGCGTAATCGAGATATGCCGAGCGCATCTGTTCGCCAATATCTACAGGCTGAATTGAAGGACCGGGCATATGAGTAGACCTCTCGGAACGGGATAGGGAAGGAAATTGGTCAGAGTTTTGTCAGACTCATCAATTATACCTTTACACGGGTGTAAGCTCCCTTTCAATGAACGCTTAGAAATCTGTTGGGTATTTTGTACTGCTTGATTAGAACAATGCGTCATGTATACTTTCTTAAAAGAAAGCCCGGGGCGTTGATTTTTGCTTGCCTATACGCTTTTGTTACCCCGGGAGGCGAGAATATTAAGCTTTGCATAACGGTGGTGCTGTGACGCTGCAAAAGCCTCGAATGACCGGGCCATTGACTCCGGAAGTCCTGGTGCCGCGTCTCGGGGAGAGTTTGGTTGATCAGGGGTTGCTGACCCCCGCGGACCTGAAGAAAGCCCTGGCGTACCAAAAAGAAAAAGGCGAAAAAGGTGAGCGCATCCTGCTTGGACAGGCGCTGATCGATTTGGGGTTCATCGAGCGCAGCAAGCTGGACGCGGCTATAACCCAGCAAATCTCTCAATTGCAGGAAGCCCTGCATCAGAGCAACCTGTTCCTGGAGCAGCGGGTCCAAGAGCGCACCGCTGAGCTGCAAGAGGCGCTGGATAAACTCACCGAACTCAACCGCTTAAAGAACGATTTTGTTTCCAATGTTTCTCATGAGCTGCGCACTCCCCTGGCCCACATGGTCGGCTATATCGATCTGCTCAGTGCGGAAGCCTTGGGGCCGCTCAGCGACGAACAGCGGAACGCGTTAGCAGTGCTGGAGAAATCCTATCGCCGCCTGAACAGCCTGATCGATAACTTGTTATTCATGGCTTTTGACACAGTCGAGAGCTTGCACCTGGAAACCGGTCCGGTCAATCTGGCTGAGCTGCTTCCCAATGTAATGAACCAGTATCAGAGCAAGGGACAGGCGGCTGGAATCCAAGTGACCAGTTCGCTGCCGCCCGACCTGCCTAACGTCCAAGCGGATGACAACAAAATTGAGTGGGTGCTCGGCCAACTGCTGGACAACGCCATAAAGTTTAACCAGCCCGGCGGACGCGCCCACCTGAGCGCCGAGCTGGACGCGCGGCGCGTCCAAATCTCGGTGGCCGACACAGGGATTGGCATCCCAACGGAGAAAATTAACGAAATTTACGAGCCCTTCCATCAACTAGATAGCTCATCGACGCGCAGGGCCGGCGGCGCCGGTATCGGGCTCACCCTAGCCAAACGGATCATTGAAGCGCACGGTTCCAAACTGCAAATCGAGACCCATGAGGGCAAAGGCAGTCGCTTCTCGTTCAGCCTGGCTATTTACCAGGGGTGACTATGGCCAGGCGAACAGGTGGTACCGGCAGCTTACGTCCCAATGAATTGGCGGCGGTCTATTCGATCAGCCGCGCGATAGCGGAGACGCTTGAATTCGATACGGCTCTCGCCGAAATTGTGCGGCTTTCGCGCCCCGTCTTTATTTTCGACAACGCGGTCCTGTATCTGGTCAACGAACAAACGGGAATACTCGAACCAGCCTTTGCCCGCGCCATCGGACGCGGCCGCTCGTCCGAGGCCGACTCCGCATGGGGCGAGGCGGCCGCCAAGGAGGCATTTGCCAACGGGCACAACGTGCTGCACCAACCGGAAATCAAGTCGGACCAGAACCGGCTCGAGCAACGCTTTTTTCTGGGTCTACCTCTGCTGCTGAGTGGCAAGAATATCGGCGCCCTGGTCTTTGTGCGTTTTGGCGGCCCGCCGTTCACCGACGACCAAATCCACCTGGCGGAGTTCATCGCCTTGCACGTCACTCAGGTGCTGGAGCACAAGCGTTTGGTAGAACGCGTAGGCAGCCTGGAAGCTGAACGGCGTCTGGTTCAGCTGCAATCCGACTTCATTGCTACCGTCTCTCACGAATTGAAGACGCCGCTCGGGTTTATCAAAGGATACGCAACCACGCTACTGCGCGAAGACGCTCATTGGAATCAGGAAACCGAGAAGGAATTCCTTTCCATCATCAACGAAGAAACTGACAGGCTCACCGAACTGGTGGATAATTTGCTTGATTCCTCGCGGCTACAGTCGGGCACCCTGGACATTGAGCTAAAGACAGTCGATTTATCCACGCTGGTAGGGGAAAACATCGAGCGGCTGCGCATCCGCTACCCCGATATGGAAATCCAATGGTCACCGCGGGATAGCGATTTCATTATCGAAGCGGACCCAAAACGACTCAGCCAAGTGATTGAAAACCTGGTGGGCAATGCGGCGAAATATGCGCCAGAATCTCCATTGCACGTCTCGCTGGTTGATAAGGAAGAGAACGTGGAATTGATGGTGAAAGACAGCGGGCCCGGGGTTTCCACTGAAGATCAAAAACATCTCTTCAAACGTTTTTACCGAACTGCTGAAGCTAAAGAAAAGGTGCGCGGCAGCGGTTTGGGCTTGTACATATGTAAACAAATCGTGCAAGCCCATCATGGCAAAATTTCCGTCCATTCTGCACGGGGCAAAGGATTAGAATTTATTATTACATTGCCCAAACACGCAGTTCCCCAAATTGCATGATTGAGAGGAATCCATGCCTGAACGCATTCTCGTCGTAGATGATGAACCCCGTTTTGTGCGCCTGGTCGAAGCCAACTTGCAGACCGAGGGCTTCGAAGTTATCAAGGCCAAGAATGGCCAGCAGGCCATTGACTTGACGGTCAGCGAAAAGCCCGATTTGATATTGCTGGATGTGATGATGCCTGAGATGGACGGTTTTGCCGTCTGCGAGCGCATCCGTGAATTCTCCAACGTGCCCATCATCATGCTCACTGCGAAAGGCGACGAAGAGCACAAGGTGCGCGGGCTCAACCTGGGGGCTGACGATTACGTCATCAAGCCTTTCTCGGCTAATGAATTGCTTGCCCGTGTGCGGGCGGTGTTGCGCCGCGCCCAGCAGTCGGCCCCCGAGTTCGGCGACAGCCGGTTCTCGCGCGGCGACCTGACCATCGATTTCGCCCGCGCCGAAGTGAGCGTAAGCGGGAACTTGGTTTCGCTGTCGGCCACCGAATACCGGCTGCTCTTGCAATTTGCCCGCAAAGCAGGCGAGACCCTGACGTCAGAGGAATTATTGCACGACGTGTGGGGTCCCGAGTACGGGGAGGAGAAGGAAATTCTTTGGGTAAGCATTTCGCGTCTACGCCAGAAATTGGAGAAGGACCCGAAGAACCCACAACTCATTGTGACCTTATCTGGTGAGGGGTACATGATGCCATAGCAAGCAAGAGAGCGGAGGAACGAACGCGCAAGGAAAAACGACAGATGAACTATAATTCGTTCGGCAGGTAATTTTTCCGCAATGGCCAAGAACCAGGCAATTCAACTACGCGCAAAAATCATCGGGTTACATCTGCGCGACGCACGCCTGGCTTCTGGAAAATCGATGAAAGAATTGGGAGACGTAATTGGCCTCTCCAGCGGAACGATTAGTTCTATCGAGCGCGGTTCCAATTCCCCTTCTTTGCCAGAGTTAGAACTACTTGCCTTCTATTTGGGGACGCCCATCAATCATTTCTGGGGCGAACATGTCGTGTCGCAGGAACCACATCCCACCGAGCAGCTTCAAAAGGAAGAGCTATTGGCCCTGCGCCATCGCGCCATCGCCGCTATGCTGCGGCAGGCCCGTACTGAGAAGGATTTGAGCCAGAAAGACCTGGCGGATCGTACCGGGATTTCCACCAGTCGCATCCGCCGATATGAAAGTGGAGAGACACCTGTGCCGCTCCCGGAACTGGAACTCCTGGCCGGCAGCCTGGGTTATGAGGTAGACCAATTTGCAGACCAAAGCGGCCCGGTGGGCGAATGGATCAACACGCAGCGAGCGGAGGAAAAATTTGAGGGACTGCCGCGCAGCTTGAAAGAATTCATTGCAGACCCAGAAAATAGGCCTTACCTGGAAATTGCGCAGCGGCTCAAGGGCATCTCCGTCGAAAAATTGCGCGCCCTGGCGGACAGCATTGGTGAATTGTTGGATTAAATACTTGGCGGGACTGGGAAAGCGTAAATTTTCGGAAAATGTAAGCAATGGTGCGAAATTAATTCAACGGGTGCAGTCAAGTATAATGGCCTGAATGGCTGTTCCCGCCGTCCTCAGCCTTCGTCCCGCAACCGATGGGGATCGCAGCCGGTTAGCCAATCTGCTGCATTTCGAAACCTATGTGCACCGCCACCTGGATTGGCGGCGTCCTTTGGATTGGCTGGGGCGCGATCCCTATTTCGTCCTCGAATCCGGAGATCGGCTCAGCGCCGCGCTGGCTTGCCCGCCTGATCCCCCCGGTGTGGCCTGGGTGCGCATATTTGCCACAGCGATGCGCCTCGACCCCAAAGAGGCCTGGTCTTCCCTGTGGCCACGCACTCGCGATCGTTTGGCCGAATTAGGAATCAAATCTGTCGCAGCTATTCCTTTACAAGACTGGTTCTTGAAAATCCTTGCAAAGAGTCGCTTCCAGCATACGCACAATGTGGTGGTTTTGGATTGGCGTAGCAGGGAAAAGCCCGTCTCTGGAACAGGAGGGGTAACTGCCATTCGCCGCATGAATAAAAACGATCTTGAAGGAGTTTATGAAGTGGATCGGGCAGCCTTCCCCCCACTCTGGCAAAATTCCCTGGAAGCGGTCCAAATGGCTTTTGACCAATCCGGCTATGCAACCCTGATTGAAGCGGACGGGAAAATAGTTGCTTATCAAATCAGTACGCGCAGTTCACAAGGTTTGCACCTGGCGCGTCTTGCTACAAACCCTGAACTCCAAGGGCGCGGCTTGGCTTCCACACTGGTGCAGGACGTGCAAAACCAGGCTCGCCGCAACCAGGACCGGCTGACGGTAAACACGCAAGATATTAATGCACCCTCTCTGGCTCTTTATAAGAAATTGGGATTCGAATACACCGGAGATCGTTTTCCTGTGTACCTGTATCAGTTGTCCTGAGAAGCCCTCGTGAGCAGTTCATCTCTCGAAGGTCGCACGGTCATTATCGCAGGGGCTGCCGGTGGTTTGGGCTCGGTGGCCGCCGCCGTCTTTGCCGAAGCGGGCGCCAAGCTGGCACTGCTGGGCCGCCAGCAGTCTAAACTTGACGAATTGACCTCGCAATTGGAGTTGCCTGCTCCCCGCGTAATGGTCAAAGCCGTGGATCTGAGCAAACCCGATGAAGTAGAGCAGACGGCTAACGCCATCATGAAGAAGTTCGGCGGCATCGACGTGCTGTTGAATTTCGTAGGTGGTTGGATTGGTGGCAAAGGCACCTTTGAAACCAAAACGGAAGATTTCGTTTCTATGTTGGATCAGCATTTCTATGCCAGCTATGCAATGATCAAAGCCTTCGTGCCACCGATGTTGAAAAACAATTGGGGCCGGGTGCTGGCGGTAAGTTCGCCAACCGCCAGCAAGCCGCCAGGCAACAGTTCGCCTTACGCGGTCGGCAAATCGGCAATGGAAGCATTGATGCTCTCGCTGGCTCAGGAAGTGAAGGGCAGCGGCGTAACTGCGAATCTGTTATTGGTGCGCATGATTGACGTGGCGCATGAACGCCAGATTAACCCCAGCGACAAGAACCGGAACTGGACAAGCCCCGAAGAAATATCTGCTACACTTTTGCATCTTTGCAGCGAGCAAGCGGGCATGATCAACGGCGCTCGCATCCCGCTGTTCGGAGAACCCTACTAATTATGGAGGACGGCTAACATATGGATCAAAGCAGACGCCAGGCCCGCCTGGAACGAAACCGCGCCCAACAACGGCGCGGGCAATTAAAATGGCTGGCTTACATCAGCATTGCCGCGGTTGTTGGGGTTGCTCTTCTCATTTTGTCGAACCAGGTAACGGCACCCGAGGAACGGACGTATACGAACAAAAACGGCGCTTCGCTGGGAGACTTGAACGCTCCCGTACAAATGGTTGAGGTAGCCGATTTCCAATGTCCTGTTTGCCGAAGTTGGTGGAACGAAGTCGAAGAGCAGATCATTTCAGAATACGTGGATACCGGTAAAGTGGGTTTCACCATCCAAGTGGTCGGATTCCTGGATGCCGTTCCAAATGGGGAATCCTCACAAGCTGCGGAAGCAGGATACTGCGCCGCAGATCAAAATATGTTTTGGGAATTCCATAATGTTGTCTATGCAAATTGGAGCGGCGAAAACGCGGGGGCTTTCAGAGATGATCGGCTCCAGGTGTTCGCAAGTTCGATCGATTTGGATATGAACGCATTTAATTCCTGCTTCAACAGTGATGAAAAGGCCGAACAGGTGGCAGCCGCCGAATCATTCGCCGCCGGCTTCGGCATCGACAGTGTGCCGACCTTTGTCATCAACGGGCAGGTCTATGTTGGATTTCGGAGTTTTGCCGAGCTCAGCGCCCTCCTGGATGCAGCCATAGAAAGCGCTGGAGCAAATTAACTAGAGACTCCTGAGAATTAAGAGGCCCGCAATAAAATGCGGGCCTTTTAGTTGCCAGGCGCCGGATTACGGGGTTAAGAAAATTCCGAACTTCCCTAACAGGAAAACAATCAAGGGCGCCAGGATTAAGGCAGGAATGAAATTCCCCACGCGGATCGGTTTCAGTTCCAACAGACTGCTGACGGCAATGCCCACCAACAGCACTCCGCCTGTGGCACTCAATTCAATGATCATGGCCTCACTAAACACGGCTTGGGCCTGTGAGGCCATTAACGTAAGCGCTCCCTGGTAGACGAGGATCACTAAGGTGGAGAACAAAACGCCAATCCCCAATGTGGATGCAAATACCATGGCAGCAAATCCATCCAGCACGGATTTGATCGCCAGCAATTGAAAATCACCGGTCAAACCATCTTGGATTGAACCCAAGATAGTCATCGGTCCCACACAAAAGACCAGCGAAGCGGTTAGGAAGCCTCGTACGAAGCGGGCACTTCCACCCTCAGAGCGCGAGGCAAAACGCGCCCGCAGCCAATCGCCCAGGCGGGCGAGCCCCATCTCTATCTGCGCCCATTCGCCGATCACCCCACCGAGCAATAAAGAAGCCAAAACGACTATGGCGCTCCGGGTATCCAGGAAGAGATCGAGGCCAATGGCGGCGGTAAATAAGCCGAGCCCCGCCACCACGGTCTCTCGAAACCGGGCGGGCAACCGCGCCCCAAAAAGCAAACCCAGCGCGCCGCCGATCAATACGGTCGCAATGTTGAGGAAAGTTCCGGTCATAAGTGAGGTGCCGTCTCGATTATACGATGGAGCGGGCAATGGTTTCCTCGACGGCAAAGATGCGGTCGCGTATAATGCGCGCTATGAAGAAGAAAGAGGGAAAGACCATATCGCTAAATCCTGCCTGGTGGATTGCCTATGGGGTGCTTTGTGGTCTTGGCGCCGCGGGGTTGGTCTTGCTTCTAACCGCACCGCCCAGGGGAGAACCTATTCAGTTGTTGCCTGCGCCCACTCGTTCAGCAACCATCAGTGTGATGGAAACTGAAGTCGAATTAACTCCAACCGCTAGCCCAATTCCTACAACTGCTTATCCTATCAACATTAACGCAGCCACTGCCCAGGAATTAGAGCAGTTGCCCGGCATCGGTCCAACACTGGCGCAAAGCATCGTAGCTTATCGCGATACGCATGGGCCGTTCACCACTCTTGAAGAAATCCAGAACGTTCCGGAGATCGGCCCGATCACGTACGAGGCGATAATGCCATTCATCACCGTGGGCGAACCGTGACTGCAAAGCAACCGCTGCTCACACGCTACCGTGCCCTTGTCGGCCTTCCCGAATACTCGAAATTAGTTTCACTCCAAGAAGGTGGCACGCCGCTGATTCCATTGCCACGCCTGGCCGCAGAATTAGGCGGGGATTTTGAGCTTTTCGCCAAGTTCGAAGGCCTGAACCCGACGGGGTCTTTCAAGGATCGCGGTATGACCGCCGCGGTAAGCGAAGCGTTCGGGCGCGGGGTCAAGGCGCTGATCTGCGCGTCCACGGGAAACACGGCAGCCAGCGCGGCGGCGTACGCCGCTCGCGCTGGGTTGCGCGCCGTCGTACTCATTCCGGAAGGCAAGGTTGCTGCGGGCAAATTGGCCGGAGCCGTTGCTTATGGCGCGCAGGTGTTTCAGATTGACGGTTCCTTCGACAAAGCGCTGGAGTTGGTCGTGCAGATTAGCGAGCGGCATCCGATCGCCCTAGTGAACTCCCTCAACCCGTATCGTTTGGAAGGCCAGAAGACGGCCGCATTTGAAATCATCGAAGAATTGGGCTCCGCGCCGGATTGGCTTTGCTTACCCGTCGGCAATGCCGGGAATATCACCGCCTATTGGATGGGTTTTCGACAATATCACCAGTTGCACGACTCTGGGTTGCCGCACTTGTTGGGCGTGCAGGCTGCCGGCGCCGCTCCATTGGTGCTCGGCCATCCAGTCGAAGAGCCAGAAACAGTTGCCACCGCGATCCGTATTGGCAAACCGGCTCGCGGCGAGCAGGCGCTGGAAGCTGCCCGGGAATCTGGCGGGCGAATCATCGCGGCCAGCGACGACGAAATCCTCGCTATGCAGCGCCGCCTGGCATCCGAAGGGGTTTGGGTAGAGCCGGCTTCGGCCGCAGGATTGGCGGGACTGGCAAAAGAAATTCA
>CAYJMC010000036.1:15035-20901 GCA_964371335.1 uncultured Anaerolineaceae bacterium | reverse complement strand
CCCGCGGCATCCCGCAGATCGAAGTCACCTTCGACATCGATGCCAACGGCATCCTCAACGTGACTGCCTCCGACAAGGCCACGGGTCGCAGCCAGCACATCACCATCACTGCCTCCTCCGGCCTTTCCGAAGATGAGATCGAGCGCATGCGCAAAGACGCAGAAGCCCATGCCGCCGAAGATAAGAAACGCAAAGACTTAGTCGAGGCGCGCAACACCGGCGACAGCGCCGCTTACACCGCTGAAAAGACGGTGAAGGATTTGGGGGATAAAGTGTCCGCCGAGCGCAAGAAAGAGATCGAGGACGCGGTTGCCAAGCTCCGTGGCTTGTTGCCCGGCGAAGATGCCGCCGCGATCAAAACCGCCACCGAAGCGCTAATGGAGATCGTGCAGAAGCTGGGCGCCGAGGCTTACCAGGCCGGAGCCCAGGGTCCTCAAGCCGGTGGCCAGCAGCCGGGTAACGAACAGAAACCCGGTGGCGATGGCAAGGGCGGCGAGGACGTTGTCGAAGGCGAATTCAAGGAAGCCTAATTCAAATGGGCGGGGTTTTACCCGCCCATTTATTAATTCACACTTTGGCCACTAAACGCGACTACTACGATATTTTGGGCATCCATCGCGACGCCTCGCCGGAAGAGATCAAGTCATCTTTCCGGCGTTTGGCGCGTCAATATCACCCCGACGTCAATAAGTCCCACGATGCCGAAGAAAAGTTCAAGGAGCTTAACGAAGCTTACGCCGTCTTGGCCGACCCGCAAAAACGCGCTGCTTTCGATCGTTACGGCCACGCTGGCCTGGACGGCTTCGGCGGCATGCCCGATTTCACCAATGTGGATCTGGGCGACATCTTCGAGGAGTTGTTTGGCTTTGGCTTCGGCCGCCGCTCCGGGCGCCAACAACGCAATGCGCCGCGGCGCGGCGCCGATCTGCAATACAACTTAACCCTCGATTTCGAAGAAGCCATATTCGGCGTTGAGAAAGAGGTGGAGTTCACCCGCGACGAAGTATGCAAGCGCTGCGATGGCGAAGGCGCCGAGCCCGGTACGACTAAATCGAACTGTCCCACCTGCGGCGGCAGCGGCGAAGTACGCGCCTCGCGCCAAACCATATTTGGTTCCATGGTGCAGGTGACCACGTGCCCCAATTGCCGCGGCACTGGCACCATCATTGGCTCACCCTGCAAAGTTTGCAATGGTCGTGGCTTGGAACGAAAAACGGTAAAAAAGAAAGTGGATATCCCCGCGGGTGTTGACAGCGGTACTCAAGTACGGCTGAATGGGGAAGGGCAGCCCGGTCTCAACGGCGGCCCCCAGGGCGATCTCTACATCGCGCTCAATGTGCGCCCGCACAAATATTTCCACCGCCGCGATGATGACATTTTGCTGGACCTGGACATTAACGTGGCGCAGGCTACCTTAGGCGGCGAGGTGGAAGTGCCTACTGTGGACGGACTCGCCGAACTCAGCATCCCCGCCGGCGTACAGCCCGGCAAAGTGTTGCGTATGCGCGGCAAGGGTGTGCCGCATCTGCGCGGCTCCGGCCGCGGCGATCAGTTGGTCATGGTCAATGTTGCCATCCCGCACAAACTCAACGCCGAACAGCGCAAGCTCTTCGAGCAACTCGCCGCCACCATGGGCACCGAAGCCCACCCGCGCGAGTCTGGTTTCCTGGATCGATTGCGCGAAGTCTTGGGGGGTTGAAAAAGAAGTCCTGCTGTCGGGAGCATCGCAATGCGCTCATTGCGAGCGAAGCAAGCAATCTGCGGTGCCCTGGTCTAGTGGAGCGGGTACGTAAGACATTACCAAATGCGGACGCCCGAGCAGCGTGGGAACCCTATAACCATATCTTCCAAATAACCGCGTTTGTTAACTCAAGCCCTCCGAAACCGCAGAAAATCTCCTAACTGGACAGATCCTTTTCTCTTAGTCAAGCTAGGGATTTACCTTAATCTTGACATAGAACAATAGTTCTATTATCATCCTAGCCCCTAGAGATGGCTGGCCAGTCGATCGTCCAAATTCCCGGCTCCTATGCCCTTTCCAGCGTGCGCCAAATGGTGCCACTAAGCCAGGGCTCGGTGTACCTTTTCCAGGGGGATCGCGATGTTCTGCACGCGGCCATGCAAGAGTTCATCGATCGTCTGGGGATGCGGGGAGCCGTTCAGGTGATCGTGGGCGGCAACCGCATCTCCTTTGACCACTTGCCGCTGATCCTGGGTGAGCAGATCAGCAATGTCTACGAGATCATGGATCGTATCCTGGTCTCGCGGGCGGAAACCTGTTACCAGATGCAAGACGTGCTGGCAGCGCTCGAGCCCAGCCCGGTTCCCATTGTGATCACCGATATGTTGGCTTCTTTCTTCGAGGAAGATCTGACCCCTCAGGAAGTAACTCTCTTGCTGCAAAAGTGCATTGGGCATGTCCATAAACTCAGTGAAACTGCCCCGGTTCTCATTAGTGCAAGCGGTGATCCATCTCGTCCAAATCTGCTTGAGTTGGTTGAACAAAACTCTGACGAACGTTTTTATTTTCAGCCTTTCGATGATGTCGAAGGCGTTATCCAGACAACCTTAGGGTTCTAGAAATGGGACACACTCTTTCAACGGTCACGCAGAACTATCAGCGTTTTCTGGCTTACGTTGGGCCGTTCAGGCGGGCATTGCGCAAGTCCGACCAGTTGGCGCTAGATGCATTGCTCGACGAAGCCAATCAGCATTTGCCCGCCGCTGGCTACGCAGCTAATCTGCTGCCAGGGATTGCCTTTTTGCTTTCCTTGTTGTTGGAGAAACACAAACAGGCAATGCAGCTTGAAACTGAACTTGAGAACCAGCGAATGGATTTCAGCCGTGAGCTGGAAAAAAATCGGAAGGAATTTGCCGCCGAACTTGCCAAACTGCGCACAGAGATCTTCTTGCTAAAGGGCAGCCCCAATGGCCACTGAATATTCCGGCTGGATTCTGGATGTTTACGCCGATAAAGGTAAGGGCGCTGTGGTTTGGTTTATTTGCGAGGATGGGCGCCGTCTGCGGTTTATCCAGGATCTGGCGATCACTTTTTATGTAGGTGGTGATCAGCACGACCTGCGAC
This sequence comes from uncultured Anaerolineaceae bacterium, assembly GCA_964371335.1. GTDB lineage: Bacteria > Chloroflexota > Anaerolineae > Anaerolineales > UBA11579 > JAMCZK01. The sequence goes on along the minus strand of CAYJMC010000036.1, from coordinate 17,816 downwards.
GACTCTGTGAATACCTAACCAGGTCCCGCTTGCGATTTGAGTACATCGAACGTGAACACCTTTTTCATGGAATGATTGATGTGATCGCCATCCCCGTTCGCAACGGCGCATTGCAGCGATCTTTGTTCCGCAAATTGCATAATGTGTTTCCGGATTTGGATTACTACAATGCGGATATTGCTTTGCCGGTTCATTACTTCGTCATCACCAAAACTTTTCCCCTCGCCTTCTCCAAAATCTGGGTAGGCGGTCAAAATCGAATTTCCAAAATTTCGGTGCAAGACGACAAATGGGGTCTCAAACCCAAGCTCCCTGAACGCTTAGTGCGAAAGATGGACGTGGAACCCACCAGCTCACCCCTTAAATCCTTGCCCTCATCGATCCGCGTCACTTTCGGCAACCAAACAGAAACTATCGGCACAGCCGATCCTGCGAAGTTGTTGAAGCATTTCGGTGAGTTGATCGAAGTCTATGATCCGGACATCATTCGCACTCGTTATGGGGATGCCTGGATGTTTCCTTACCTTTTTTCCATCGCGAAGACAACCAATATTCCTTTCAACCCCAATCGCGACAAGTCGCGGCAACCTCTACGGATTGAAGCTAATCAGTTTGAAAGCTACGGCCACCTGGTGCATCGGGACCAGCAGACTTTGCTTTTCGGCCGCCTTCACCTTGATCCGCAGAACTCAATGGCCTTCAAAGACTGGGGGCTCTTGGGCACTTATGAGACCGCACGGTTGAGCAATCTTCCGATCCAAAACGCTGCGCGTCGCAGCGCGGGAGGTTCCTTTGTGGGGATGCAGGTGACCGCTTCGCTGGCAAAGGGCATCCTGATCCCGATTCGCAAAGAGCAACGCGAGCGTTTCAAAAATGCCAATCAAATGATTGCTGCCGATAATGGTGGCGTCATCTTCAAGCCGATCACCGGCCTGCATGCCAATGTAGCCGAGATCGATTTCTTCTCCATGTATCCGCACATCATGACGGGCTGGAACATTTCAGCCGAAACCGTGGGCGAGCTTGGCGAAAATACTCGAATTGCCCCCGGCATTGGCGCGCCGATCAATCAGGATCGGCCTGGAATTGTGGCAGAAGTGCTCAGGCCAATTTTAGCCAAGCGCGCGCTAGCAAAAGATCTGTTAGAAAATGGAACGACAGCGGGATATAACAAGGATTACCTACAGACCGCCTATGAATTCCTCAAGGGACTTGGTTGGGTCTCATATGGTTACCAGGGTTTTAGCGGCAACCGCATCGGCAGCATTGAAGCTCATGAGGCCATCAACGCCGTTAGTCGTGATGTGGTCTTGCATGCCAAGGAAGCCGTAGAAGATGCTGGCTTTGAGGTTTTGCATATCTACGTGGATAGTCTTTTCGCTCGTTTGGAAGGACATACTCAAGCCCAAATAGACGATCTGCTTGTAGAGATTAAAAACCGTACGGGTTTGAAAGTTGATCACGAGGGTACTTTCCGTTGGATTGCCTTCCTGCCATCCAAGCAAAATGAGCGTGTGCCCGTGCCAAATTGTTTTTTCGGTGTTTTTGAAAGCGAAGAACTGAAATGTCGTGGCATCATGGCGCGCCGCGGCGACACACCGCTGTATATTGCCGAAGTGCAAATGAAAGCGATCCGAATGATGGCTGTCGAACGCGAGTTTAGCAAGCTTCGCCATCTATTGCCCCTTTTGGTTGATTTCTTTAAATCGCATTACCAGAAGCTTGTAGATAGACAGGTGCCCATTGAGCAATTGGTGATCTCGCAAACCTTGAGTCGGAATATCGAGGATTTCAAAGTGATCTCCCCGGCTGGCGCGGCGGCCTTGCAACTGAGCAGGCAAGGCAAATCTGTTAGGGCGGGCCAAAACGTGGATTTTGTGCGTGTGAAAGGGAAATCGAACTCGATACCCTTGCATTTGGTTGGTGAGGATCAACAAGTGAATTTGGATACGAATTGGTATTGTGAGCAGCTATTGCGTGCTGCAGATGAGGTGCTTTCGCCGCTTGGCGTGCCAAAGGATGTTCTATTAGCCTGGTTTACTGACCAAGGTGCCTACTGGATACCCGAGGATTATGTGGACAATACGCCTATCACCTGGCCATTGTTGGAAGTCATTAGACGACGATCGAGGATCAGCAGTATTCGGGCGCCCGCGAAGTTATAGTGAAAAGCGGATGCTATACTCCGCGCCATGTCCGCTGAACCTGCTTCCTGGTTGCGCATCTCGCTTGAAGTCGCTCCCGAGCTTGCCGAAGCCGTCTCCGAGGTGCTCGCTCGTTACATCCCCGGCGGCGTAGTCATCGAGAGCACGGCCATTGAGGCGGACGTCGAAGAGGGTCGCGCCGTTGGACCATTGCGCGTCAGCGGTTATATTCCTGTCGACCCCCGCCTTGAGGACACGCGCGCCAAAATCGAGCAGGGATTACGCTACTTGGCGCTCATCCAACCCATTCCTGAGCCTGGCTATCAAACCATCCAGGAGCAAAATTGGATGGAAGCCTGGAAGCAACATTACAAACCGCTTCCCGTTGGAGAGCGCCTGCTCATTCTTCCGGCTTGGATGGACGAAGAAACTAATGATCGTGTGACCATCCGCATCGAACCGGGCATGGCCTTTGGTACCGGAGTGCACCCAACCACCCAACTCAGCCTTCAACTTCTAGAGCGTAACGTACAACCGGGCTCCTCGGTCATCGATGTAGGCTGCGGTTCAGCCATCCTGGCCATCGCCGCCGCCAAGCTGGGCGCCGCGCCCGTGGTGGCGGTTGACATTGACTCCC
>CAYJMC010000036.1:0-14935 GCA_964371335.1 uncultured Anaerolineaceae bacterium | reverse complement strand
ATCGCCGCCGCCAAGCTGGGCGCCGCGCCCGTGGTGGCGGTTGACATTGACTCCCGAGCTTTGGATAACGCGCGCCACAACGCCCATCTGAATGAAGTGGATATTGAAATCGGAGTGGGATCGGTAGGCGAACTGCTAGCGGGTCAGTATGTGCTTAAGCAGGCCGATGTTGTAGTCGCCAACATCCTGGCGCCGGTGCTCATCCGTTTGCTCAGTGAGGGTTTGGCAAAATTGATGAAGCCGGGCGGGTTTCTAATTCTTTCCGGTATTTTGGCCGAGCAGAAAGGGGAAATGAATTCAAGCTTGGAAAAAGCGAAACTGCAAATTATTGAAGAACGTTGGATTGAGGATTGGTTAGGCTTGGCCGTTCAAAACGGATAGGGATGGGTTTCTCCGCCTTAGTAGAGAGAGGTTGTATTGCTTTTTCATCAAGTTCACTTCAGTCTGAATTCCAGTTCAATCTCGTCTCGAATCGGAATGCCATTTTCGCCTACTAGGGCAATCTCTGGTTTTATTGTTCGAGACTTTTCGATTGCATTTGGATACAGAGCGGATAATACAAAGCCTAGTTTTTGGTAAAACCGTAATGCTCCTATATTATCATTGGTGGTAATCAGCCATACCCGCCTGTAGTTATTGTCTGCCGCTAATTTTAGAATGGCTTGGATGAGCTTTGTGCCCACCCCCTTTCCCTCGACGATATTGTTCAGGCTGACGATCTCATACTCGTCGTTGGCACATGCATAAGTCAATAGCCCAGCCCTTTCATCATCTGTTGTGGCAATTAATCCGTCCAGGTGACTCGTTTGATGGATTTTTCCTCTGGAAACAATGATGTCAGAACCCCACTTATCTTTAAGAAAAGAAACCACCCAGGAGCGATCCTCTGATTGTACAGGCCGAATGATCACCGAGGCCATGAGGCGCGGCTACCTTTGCATCCAGCGTTCCAATCCCTCTGGCGGCTGGTATGCAGCCAGTGCGTCCAGCAATTCTTCTGGGCGTTCGGCCTGGCTGTATAACTTCTGGTGCTCCCAAAACGTGAAACCTTCTTTGTTGGCATGCGCCAAGAATTTCAAGAGATCATCGAAGTAGGAGTACACGTTCAATAACCCAACGGGTTTGCGATGAAGCCCGATCTGAGCCCAGGTCAATGTTTCGAACAATTCCTCCAGCGTGCCAAACCCGCCGGGCAGCGCTATGAACGCGTCGGCCAGTTCAGCCATGCGCGCCTTGCGAGTATGCATGCCATCCACCAACTCCAGCCGCGTCAGCCGGCTGTGAGCCATGCTGGGCTTATTGAAGTGTTCCGGCAGCACGCCGATTACCTCGCCTCCCGCGTCCAGCACCGCATCAGCCACCGCGCCCATCAGCCCTGTGCTGCCGCCGCCAAATACCAACTGCAACCCGCGAGCCGCCATCACCTCGCCCATGTGGCGCGCCGCCTGGATGTATCGTTCGCCAACCTCATCCGAAGAACCGCAAAAGACACAAACGGCTTTCATTCTTTTTCTCTTTCTTCGACTTCTTCGAGTAATTGCTTGTCCTTTCTATCTAACTCTGCTCGCTGTAGTAAATCGGGTCGCCGCTGTGCGGTGCGTATCAGGGATTGCTGCCGCCTCCAACGCGCAATGCGGCCGTGATCACCGGATTTTAGAACTTCAGGGACGGCCCAGCCCCGAAATTCAGGCGGACGCGTGTAGTGTGGGTGCTCCAGTAGGCCACTTGCGTGTGAATCGGTGATGGCACCGGTCGGGTCACCCAAAGCGCCTGGAAGCAGCCGTGCTACCGCGTCAATAATGAGTAGTGCGGGCAATTCACCCCCAGTAAGCACATAATCGCCCACCGAAATTTCATCGCTAACCAAGTGCTCGCGTACTCGCTCGTCCACGCCTTCATAGCGGCCGCAGATCAGCGCAAAGTGCTCGTGTGCGCTCAGTTCTTGGGCCACTTGTTGGTTGAAAACCCGGCCTTGAGGACTCAGTAGGATAATGGGAATCACTGGCTCGGCGCCCAAGACCCCCTCCACGGCGGTGAAGATAGGTTCGGGTTTCATCACCATGCCGCCGCCGCCGCCGTAGGGTTCATCGTCAGTTACTTGGTGCTTATCGGTGGCGTAATCACGGATATTGTGCAAGCGCACCTCCAGCAACCCTGATTGACGGGCGCGGCCAAGAATGCTGGCATCCAGGTATGGCTCGAACAGCTCGGGGAACAGTGTGAAGACTTCGACGCGCATGGGGTACCATTCTAACCGTATAGGGATGTTCACTTACTGTTCATCAATCGCTAATCACCCCTTCTTGACGCTAATTTTCTGCAAACGGTAGAATCCCAGCATGTACTTAAGAGGAAGCCGCTGGCACATGCAGCGGCAGCGAACCAAACGCCGGACCAACCCGGCGTTTATTGGGTTGCTGATCATGCTCATTTTGGCAGCCTGCTACTTCAACCAATATGTGGTGCCAACGCTGCCACTTCCGCAGTCACCAACGCAGACTCCGACGCTTGGGCCTGAGGCTTACGTAAATGCTGGCGCCGCATCATTTGCCGAAGGCAACTTGTTGCAAGCGATTACATCTTACGAACAGGCTGCTATGGCCGATCCTGGCAATCCGGCTATCTATATTGAACTTGCCCGCGTGCAGGTGCTCGCTGGGCGTTATGAAGCCGCGCAAACCAGCGCCAGCAACGCGCTGCTCCTCAGTCCGGATAATCCAACTGCTTTGGCGATTCTTGGCCAGGCCATGAATTTCCTCGGTGATCAGGCAAGGGCGGAAGCCGCACTCGAACGAGCTTTGGTACTTGACGCTAATCTCGCCATTGCGCACGGATACCTCGCTGAGTTGTTGGCGGATAGGGAGCAGTACTTGCAGGCAGGAGAGGAATCGCGGCTCGCAGTTGACTTGGACGGTAACTCATTGGAGGTGCGCCGCTCGCGCGGTTATGTGCTGGAGGCGACTGGCAATTACGCCGATGCTGCTCTTCAATACGAAGCGGCGCTGGCCATCAATGACCGGATAGCGGACTTGCATCTCTCGCTGGGCCGTGCCTATCGCGCCATGGAGCGCTATGACGATGCTATCAATGAATTCCTCATTGCAGACTCGCTGAACCCGACGGATCCGTTGCCCAATACTTACACCGGTCTCATCTACATTACGATAGGTGAATTTGGAAAAGCAGTGCAGGCTATGTTGCAGGCTGTTTCTGAAGATCCCGCGAATCCTATTCGCTACGCGAACCTGGGCGTAGCTTATTATCGAAACCAGCAGCCCCAAGAGGCGCTGGATGCGTTGCATCTGGCGATACGTGGTGGAAACACTGCAGACGGTATCAGGGTAGAGGGATTATTGCTCAATAGCCCCGATGTTGTGCCTTATTACTATATCTATGGGTTGCTCTTGGCGCGCGCTGGCCGGTGTGGCGAAGCCATCCCGATTTCACAGGCACTAGAAGCTGCGGTGCCCGAGGATGAAGTCGCGGTAAGCAACGCCCAGGAAATGGTAGCGATTTGCGAAGGACAAGTGGATAATCCCCCCACGGCCACTCCTCTTCCAACTGCAACTCTGCAACCTACCGCGCCGGAAGAGATGATGCCGGCACCAACCACCACCTATTAACTGATATGCGCGTCCGTCAGCGGCGATCTACTCTTTTTCACGATTCTGGTCCGACCTCTAATCCCTATCGCCTGATTTTGTGGGGCATGCTGATCATGGCCGGCCTCTACTTGATGTGGAACATTGATACTGGAAAAGTTCAGCCATTATTTCTTCCTACTCCCACGGCCACGCGCAGCGCGACATCCTATCGAGAAGAAGGGACCGCGTTCTTTGAGGCCGGTAATCTCGACTTGGCAATTCAGGCATATCGAGACGCGTTAGCTGAAAATCCCGATGATTATGTCGGCTGGACAGAATTGGCGCGCATTCAGACTTATTCCTCCGCGTTGTTAACCCAGGAGCGCCAACGCGATCGTCTTGCTGAAGCGTTGGCCAGTATCGACCAAGCTGTCGAACTTGCTCCAGAGGACAGCTCGGCACATGCGGTTCGTGCATTTGTCTTGGATTGGACTGCGGGCGCTTCGGGGACCACAGCCGATTATGAAGCTTACATTGCCGAAGCAAGTACGGAGGCCGTGCTGGCCTTGCAACTGGACAATAACAACGTGTTGGCCCTGGCTTATCAGGCCGAAATTTATGCTGACCAACAGCAATATTCACAGGCAGCGGAATACGCTGAGCGCGCAATGGCGCTGGATCCTAATTCACTGGATACATTGCGCGTGAACGGCTATGTCCTGGAATCGACTGAGAATTATGGTGCGGCCATCGAACAATATAAACAAGCCGCCGCGGTGGCTCCTAACCAAACCTTCTTGTACATCCGCATCGGCCAGAATTATCGCGAACTGGGTCTGTACGAGGAGGCCCTGGAATATTTCGACCGCGCCGCGAGCATCAACGAAGTGCTGGGCATCGATGACCCCTTGCCTTACATTGCTATCGCCAAGACCTATTCTCGCATGGGCGAATTCTTTGCCGCCGCACTCAATGCTGAAAAAGCCGTCGACCTGGATCCTACTAACCCAGACTGGTACGGCCAGCTGGGCATCATTTACGACAGAGCTCGCAATTTCGAGAGCGCCGTGTTGGTCTTGCGCTGCGCCGTAGAGGGCTGCTCAGACGTCCAGAACACAACCGACAGCGACGGTCGCTGGTCCGTGTCGGTTGAAGGATTGCCCCTCGATAACAACACCCTTATTTACTATTACACCTATGGCTCCCGTTTGGCTGCTTTGAATCAATGCGAACGAGCGCTCCCAATTCTTGACCTAGTAGGCTCCAACTATGCGGGGGATGCAATCGTAATGGGCATTGTCAACGAAAGCTTCACGGTTTGTGAAAACCTTTCGGCTAGCTCAAGTTTCGGCCAGTAGATATCAGAGTTTTGTAAGAAATTCTGGGGGAATTAGGCGATTATCTTGACTCATATTCCCTAAATGGTATGATGGGGGTGTTAGCACTCGATAACATAGAGTGCTAAATCTGCAACAACGCCAAAGAGCGTAACGCTAATCACATTTCAGGAGGCATTGTTATGGCTATATCACTCAAACCGCTCGCCGACCGTGTATTGGTGGAGCCCATCGAGGACGAGGAAGTCACCCCGGGTGGCATCGTCCTCCCTGAGACTGCCAAAGAGAAACCGCAGCGTGGCAAAGTGCTGGCTGTGGGGCCGGGAGGGCGCGATGAGGACGGCAAGCTCATCACCATGGAAGTGAAGGTGGGCGAAACCGTACTATTTGCCAAATACGCCGGCACGGAGATCAAATTGGAAGGCAAGAAGCGGCTGATCTTGCGCCAATCAGACCTGCTTGCGATTGTGGCCTAGATTCGAAAAAGATCGAATTCTTTAATTCAAAACCGAATTGTTTAAGGAGAAATGATTTATGGCAAAGATACTCGCCTTCTCGGAAGAAGCACGCCGTCATTTATTGAAGGGCGTGGACGCCGTTGCCGAGGCGGTGGTCACCACCTTGGGGCCCAAAGGCCGCAATGTGGCTCTAGACCGAAAGTTCGGCGCCCCCACCATCACCCATGATGGTGTGACCGTGGCCAAGGAAATTGAGCTGGAAGACCCATTTGAGAATATGGGCGCCCAGCTGTTGAAAGAAGCCGCTTCAAAAACGAACGACATCGCCGGTGATGGCACCACCACATCGACTTTGCTGGCGCATGCGATTGTTACCGACGGCATGAAGAACCTAGCCGCCGGCGCCAATCCCATGATGCTGAAGCGCGGCATCGAAGCCGCAACCAAAGCCGTGGCCGATGAAATCACCAAGACTGCCATCGAACTGAAGACGAAAGCCGACATTGCTAACGTGGCTTCGGTTTCCGCCCAGGATCGCGAGATCGGCGAATTGATCGCTGACGTGTTCGACAAAGTCGGCAACGACGGTGTCATCACCGTCGAAGACTCTCAGGGTTTGCAGTTCGAAACCGAATACGTCGAGGGTATGCAGTTCGATCGCGGCTACCTCTCCGCCTACTTTGTCACCAATCCGGAGAACATGGAAGCGGTGATCGAGGATGCCCAGATCTTGATCCACGACAAGAAGATCTCCGCTGCCCAGGACATGGTGCCGCTGCTGGAGAAGCTGGTCCAAACCGGCAAGCGCAACCTGTTGATCATCGCCGAAGACATTGATGGCGAAGCGCTGGCTACCCTGGTGCTGAATAAACTGCGCGGTATGCTGAACGTGCTGGCCGTGAAGGCCCCCGGCTTCGGCGACCGCCGCAAGGCGATGCTGCAAGACATCGCCATTCTGACTGGTGCCACCGTGATCTCAGAGGAAGTTGGCCGTAAGCTGGAATCCGCCACACTGGAAGACCTTGGCCAGGCTGAGAAAGTGGTTTCCGACAAGGATGACACCACTATCATCGGCGGCAAGGGCGATGCGAAAGCCATCAAGGGTCGCATCGAAGAGATCCGTGTCGAGAAGGAAAATAGCACCAGCGATTATGACAAAGAGAAGCTGGATGAACGCCTCGCCAAGCTTTCCGGCGGCGTTGCTATCATCCGCGTCGGGGCTGCCACTGAAACCGAGTTGAAGGAAAAGAAGCACCGTGTGGAAGACGCTGTCTCTGCTACCCGCGCTGCCATTGAAGAAGGCATCGTGCCCGGCGGCGGTGTAGCGCTGATCAACGCCCGTGGCGTACTGGACAAGCTCAAAGTCTCCGGTGATGATGCCAAGGTCGGCGTGCAGATCGTGCGCAAAGCGCTCGAAATGCCTCTGCGCCGCATCGCCGAGAATGCCGGCCAAGATGGCCCTGTGGTCTTGGACTCCGTGTTGCGCAAGCAGGTGGACGCCAAGAACAAGAACATCGGCTTTGACGTGTTGGCCGAGGACTACGTGGACATGGTCGAGAAGGGCTGGATCGATCCCGCCAAGGTAACCCGCGGCGCGCTCGAGAATGCCGCTTCGATCGCGGCTATGATCCTGACCACCGAAGCTTTGGTAACCGACAAACCGGAGAAAGAGAAACCCGCTCCACCTCCAATGCCAGAGTACTAGTCGGTAATTGAATTGCTAAGAAGCCCTGCAATGCAGGGCTTCTTCTTTCTATTGCGTTTTAAGCGAGTGCTGCGCAGGGATCTCGCAATCGAAAGAAGGCGAAGACCCTCGCTTTTACTCCTTTTGACGTCCAAGCTGCCGCATGCTATACTTTCAGGGCTTTTGGTTTGAAATTTTTGGTCGATTTATCGGCTTGGTTTGACTGGATCTGCAGATTGTTGTGGGGCATTGGACCTCGTTTCAGATGAGTACCCCGGCCGGAGCCACCTGCTGGGGTATTTTATTATTGGCTGAAAAGTTTCCCGAAAGCAAATAAGTATTGCCGAAGTTCCTTCTTCGGTAAGGAGAAAAGTTTTAATGAGTAAGAAAAACAGTAAGGTTTTACGTATCGTCCCATTAGGTGGACTGGGCGAAATTGGAAAGAATATGACTGTGTTCGAATATGGGGGCGAAATCCTCGTCGTCGACACAGGCATCATGTTCCCTGAAAATGATATGTTGGGGATCGATTACATCATCCCCGATTTTCAGTATTTGATGGATAAGCGCGACCGGGTGAAGGGTATTGTAATTACCCATGGTCACGAAGATCACACTGGCGCCATTCATCATGTCCTACAGGAGATCAACGCGCCCATTTATGCCACCCCGCTGACCCGCGGCTTGCTGGAAGTCAAGCTAGCGCGCGGTGGCCTGTTGGACAAAGCCAAGTTGCACACGGTTAAAGCAGGCGATACCGTGCAGATAGGGCCGTTCCGGGTTGAGTTCTGCCATGTGTGCCATTCCATTCCCGATTGCGTGGCGCTTGGCATCACCACGCCGGTCGGACTTATCGTTCACACCGGGGACTACAAGTTGGATCACACCCCCGTGGATAGCTGGCCAACCGACTACGCCAAGCTGGCCGAGTTTGCCGGTCGTGGTGTGTTAGCCATGTTGGCCGATTCCACCAACGCTGACAAGCCCGGATGGACTCCGTCCGAACGCGTAATTGATCCCGCGTTCGACAACGTTTTCCGTGAAGCCAAAGGCCGCATCTTGGTGGCCACTTTTGCTTCTTTGATTTCGCGCATCCAGCAAGTGGGCGAGGCCGCTTTGCGCCACGGGCGCAAGATGGCCTTCGTCGGTACCAGCATGCGTGAAAACGCCAAAATGGCCAAGCAACTCGGATATCTGGATTTGCCCAACGATTTGCTCGTTCCGGTCGAAGAAGCGCTCAAAATGAAACCGGAAACCATTGTGCTCATGTGCACCGGATCTCAAGGCGAACCTTCTTCTATCGTTGGCCGACTGGCCACTGGCACCAACCGTCAATTTGATTTGATTCCCGGAGATACGGTAGTGCTGTCCTCTCACCCGATTCCAGGTAACGAGGAAAGTGTGTTCCGTACCATCAACCGCTTGTTCAAGCGCGGCGCGCAAGTAGTGTATGACCCGATCAGCCCGGTGCACGTATCGGGACACGCCAGCCAGGAAGAGATAAAGTTCATGCTTAACCTCATCCGGCCCCAGTACCTGATCCCTGTGCACGGCGAAGTACGCCATTTGCACCAGCATTCCAAGCTGGCCCAGCAAGTAGGCTTACCCGAGGAACGTATCGCGGTTGTCGAGAACGGACAGGCGATCGAATTCCGCGGCAACAAGATGCACCTCGCCGAGCGCGTACCGGGCGGTTATGTATTTGTGGACGGTTCCGGCGTAGGCGATATCGGACCCTCAGTGATGCGCGAGCGCGAGGCACTGGCTCGCGATGGCTTCATCTTCGTGAACCTGCGTTTGGACTCGAGCAGCGGCAGGCTGCTGCGGGAACCCGAGATCATCACCCGCGGTTTTGTGTACTTGCGCGATTCCGAACAGCTGCTGGCCGAGACGCGACGCCACATCGAAAAAGTGGTGACGCAATCCAACGGCAACTTACAAGAGAATATGGAGCAGATGCTGCGTACGTTTTTCTATGATTCGACCAAGCGCCGACCGATGATCTTTGTGGTGGTGAATGAAGACTAGAAAAGAAAGTAAAAAAGAGCCCGCAGGGCTCTTTTTGTTTAAGGAGTACTTGTTGGCGTGGGGGTCAAAGTATTTGGCGGGGGTGTGCCAAGTGGCGTGGGCGAAGGCCCCGGGGTAGGCGTCACCAGGTTGACCGGCACTATTAGCAACTGCCCCGCAAAAATAGAGTTCGGGTCAACGAGATCATTAGCCTCTATGATGGCGTCTTCCGTGCTGAAGAACTCGGCGGCAATGGCGGCGATCGTGTCCCCGCGCAGGACGAAGTACAGAATCTCGTCCCCGCGCCTCAGGCCTTCTGGCAGCGGAGTGGGTGTAGGAACTGGCATGTTTGGATCGGGGATAGTGAGCACTTGCCCGACGGACAAGACCGAGTCGTTATTCAAACCATTCAGCAGCATGATGATAATGAAATCAACGTCGAACTTTTCGGCAATGCTAGTAATAGTGTCGCCTGATTCGACCGTATACTCAAACGGCGCGGAAGCTGTTGGCGTTGCGGGGATAGGTGTTAGCGTTGGGGTGTTAGTAATGGTCGGGGTATTGCTGGGCGTGAAGGTGGCTGTTGGAGTTGGCGTATCGCTGGGAAAAAGAGCCCCAGGGCCGCCGGCGCGCACCCAGTTGGTAGTTACCAGCAGGCCGCCTGCTACCAGCAAAAGTGACAAACCGCCAAGAACATAGAAAAGAATATTACGGCGTCCACCTCGTCCTCGGCCGGTCTTTAGCAGCGTATAGGGGGGTTTATTGCGCATGTCCGATTTCGGACGGGATTCTACCCGATGCGAAATGAAAATCGTCAATTCTCAAGTTTGCCTACTTAAATTGAAAGAGCCGGTTGGCCGGCTCTTTGCGCTTCACTCAGTGACAACGATCTCGCCGACCATGCCGGCTTCTTCATGGCCGGGGATACTGCAGATGTAAACGACGGTTCCAGTATGGTTGACGGTAACGGTGACAACTTCTGTGTCGCCGGAGGCAAGCAGAATATCGACGTCCAATTCCTCAATTACCAGGTCGTGATCCAAGGCGCCAGCATTGGTAACGGTGATCTCAATCGGTTGGTTCACCTTGGCGTTTATGGTAGTGATATTCCACTCGATGTCATTGGCGATCAGGTTCACTTTCAGCGTAGGTGTGCCACAAGCCGCGAGGATGAAAGCAAGGATCGCAGTTAGTAGGAAGGCCGATCTTGTTTTACTATTCTTCATGCAAAAATTCTCCTTCATCGGTGAATTTGTAGATTTTATCATTTACAATCCGGGGCCTAAAGGCTCAGCGTATCCAGTCATTTCAACATAGCCAGCGCCAGCGACCGCGATCCCGTTATGCTCTCCAGTAATTTGGACCGCCCCTTCCCAGTACACGGTGGACAGATTGAGTTCTTGATCGAATAAGTAAGGAACCATCTCTAGTTCAAGATGGACTGACTCGATACGGATAGTCCAGCCCATGGGATAGACCGCATCCGAATGCGGGCTGCGCCAATGGTCATGGATTTCGATTTCGAAATCTTCACGCGCGAGAGGCTGCGTGCTGCCATCAGGGGCGATCAGTGTGCCGCTGGAAAAAGGATCGATGCTGCCATCCTCGCGGCGAATCTGATAGAGCATGATCTCGTTTCCATCGTCCAATTGGATCGAGAACCAATCCCAACCCACTTGGCCTGTCCCCAGCGCGTTGGTGCTGAATTCGTGATCCTTCCAACTAAGCCCACTGACCTTAAAGATGTCATCGCCGATTTGAATCTCTCCCTCAGTGACCAGCCGAGTCTGGCTGTAATAGTACGAGGCATTGTTCGCATCAGCCCCCTTGCGGCTGTAGCCCGCGTTCCCTTGGAGCACGGGGCCTTTCTCGTCAGCAAATTGAAGTTCGAGGCGCAACCCTTCATTCGAGGCAGCAAGCAGATAGCTGTTGGCTCCTGATTGTTCCACACTCCAATCTTCCAGCCATATTTGGTAGGGTTGTGATTCCGCACCTGCCAGATCCGCAGCCCCGCGCGCATATCGCTGGAAGGCATGGAATTTGCTGCCCTCGACATCCGTCAGGGCAAAATGCGCCATGTAGATCTGACTTGTCGCCCAGGCACTGGCGCGGGCTGGGGCTTGTGCTTGAGGCAACATGCCGATGCGGAAAAAAGTTAACTCATAGCCAAAATGGCGCCCCTCATTGGTTTCCAAATTGCCAGTGTAGTACCACCATTCTGTCTGGTATTCGAGGTGAGGACCAAAATCAGTTGGGAACCTCAGAGAATAAGTCCCGTCCGCGCGGGCAAAACCTTCGATTGGGATCGAAGTAGTAAGCACTTGCGCCGAAAGATCGCCGCGTTCCCCTTCAGGGCGAAAGAGCAGAATCAAAGCGAGAACGCTAAGACCGATGGCAACAAAGAATAGAAGGACGCGGCGCATATTAATCAAATCGGATTGCATCGGCCGCGGACCGACGGCTGGCGCGATATGCGGGATAGAGCCCAGCCAGCAGGGCGGCAGAGACTGCGATGAACATTGCCTGGATGAATGGGGCCGCCTCAAGCTGCAGCTGCAAGGTCCAACCAAAGGAACGCTTGTTGATTAATTGTAAGAGGATCTTAGCAATCACGTAACCTGTGGGCAGGGCAAGGATGCCGGCTACCGCGCCGATTAGCCCGGTTTCCAGCAGCGTCAGCCCCCAAATTTGGCGCACACTGAGGCCAATGGCTTTGAGAATGCCCATTTGGCGCTGTTTCTCCAACTGCAGAGCTAGCATAGCGCTAAGTACCCCCACGAAAGCGACGCCGGTGGTGATCAACTGCAGGGCGCGGGTGATCAGAAAGGTGCGATCGAATACCTCTAATGTTTCAACGCGCAACCCCTGATTGGAACGAATATTAATGAACTGAATTTGATTCAACTCGCGCCGCATATTATCGACAATCGTGTCCACATTCTGGCCCTCAGCGACACGCGCAGAAAAGGCCGTCACTGAATTGTCGTTCCACAACTCCCGGTAATTTTCCAACCACATGGTCACATTTCCACGGCTGGAGGTGTAGTCGCTGAATACAGCTACAATCGAGAAACTGCGCTGGCCATCTTCGGTGAACAAGGTGATTTCGTCGCCCATCCACAAGCCCAGGTAGTTCGCCAAGGGTTCAGAGATCATTACTGCACCCGCTTGTACCGCAGACCAGACATCGCTGCCGGAGCCTTGCTTGGCAACATAGAGCTGTTCATCGCCGTCATTGGGATTGTTGTTGGCGCTGACTGTAATAGGGCCATAAAGAGAATCTACTTCCACGTTGCGCAAAAGATGGACGGCTTCCACACCCGGCCACGAATTTACCCGGTCCAGGATTTCGGTCTCAATGGGAATGGCTGGCTCAGCTAACGAGGCGCCCGCCACCGAACCGTAAATGTCGTTACTTAGAATCTGATCCAACCAGTTGATCACCGAAGCACGAAAACTTCCAACCATGAGACTGGCACCAATGGTGACGGCAACCGCAACCATCAAAGCTGCCATGGCCGGTGAAGTCCGGCTGGCAGACCCGGAAACCTCACGCGGTGCTAACCTTCCCAAGGGTCCAATGAAGCCGAGCGCTCGTGAAGCCAGCGGCATCAACTTTTGTGTCAACCAGGGTGTAATTAGTGCCAGCCCAATGGTGACGCCGAAAGTCCCGGCGAAGCTGGCCCCTAGACTAAGGTCGACGCTGACAAGCAGGACTGCAGAGATCGCTGCCATCGCTGCGCCAAAAAATGCGGCTCGAGCCAGGATCTTTCCGGAGAGCAACTCGAGTTGCGAACGCGAAAGGATTCGCCTTGGGGGCGATTTGGCTGCTTCCCAGGCAGGCAGCAGCGCGGCGAAAAACGTGACTAACATGCCGAGCAGTCCGCCTTTGATTAGACTGGACGCCGGCAGACTAACCTCACGCACGGTGAGCGTGAAGAAGACATCGTTGATCGTCTGCGCCACCTGGTCCACGGCGCCGCGACCCAGCATTATGCCGAGCACGATTCCTAACAGAGAACCGAGCAAACCGACCAGCAATGCCTCGCTCAGCACCAAAATAAAAATCTCACGCCCGCTGACGCCAAGGGCTCGCAACGTGCCGAAAGCTTGCCGCCGCTGCACGACCGAGAATGTCATCGTGTTGTAAATAAGGAAGAGACCGACTGTAAGCCCCAGCAGACTGAGCGCGGTGAGATTCGTTCGAAAAGCCGCTGTCATCTGTTCGACGGCTTGGCTGCGGCCTTCAGCGGGTAAGATCTCAGTACTCGACGGCAGGAACGACCGGATTTGTTTTATTGCGGCATCTGCCTCTTCAGTAGGCAATATCAAGTCAATGCGTTCCAGAACGCCAAGGCGGCCGCTCAGTTCTTGGACGGTGGAAATATCAGCCAGCACTAAATTCTCCAGTGCACGGCGACTAAGCGCGTCGCGTGGCTCGATAAGGCCGGCGATGTACGCGGTTTTGCTTTGCCCGCTGACGTTGAGCCGAATGCTTTCCCCTTCACCCAACCCATATTTATCCGCTAAGTCAGTGGAAATCAGGATCGCGCCTGGCACGCTGTAAAATGCGCCGATCTCCTCAACGCTGGCTTGCGTTTCTTCGCTATACAGGTAACTGCGGAATGGTTGCTCTGCGAATGGATCTACACCCAGCAACTGCAATGGAATATTCCCCAGGTCGGGGGAAACGACCAGTTGGCTGATGATGGGCGCCATCGGGATTTCAAGACCTGCGCGCCGCAGGTCGGTGTAGATTTCCTCGGGCAAACCCCTGGGGCCAATGGAAATGTAATGGGTGCTGCGGCCAACCACGGCTTCCACGCTGAGATCAAAGGCGCGGGCTGCGCTGGCATTAGCAACATCGACGCTAACGGCCACGGCCACGCCAAGACTTATGCCCAATAGCATCAAAGCGCTCTGCAAAGGATGGCTCAGTAAATAACGCCAGGCGACCTTATACAAGCTGGCTGGCATACTGCCGCTTTTCATTTTCTTGCAAACTCTTTTTGGTCTTCGACTAGTTTGCCCTCGTGAAGATGGAAGACGCGATCGGCGCGACGAGCGTTGTCGAGATTGTGGGTGGCCATGATCAGATTCTTCCCGGCTTCGCGCGTCAGCCGCACCAAAAGATCCATAATCTGGGCGCCAGTATCTTCATCGAGGTTACCCGTGGGCTCGTCGGCCAGAACCAAAAGAGGATCATGCACCAGCGCGCGGGCAATAGCCACGCGCTGCTGCTCACCGCCTGAAAGCCGGTCGGGAAAGCTGTGCTCGCGGCCAGCCAACCCTACCAGACTTAGTAGGTCATGCGCCTTTTGCTGGGCTTGCCGGGGGGTGGCGCCCGCCAATTCGATCGGCAAAGAAGCGTTCTCGAGAATTGTCAACGTGGGAAGGAGGTTGAAGAATTGAAAAACGAAACCGACATGATTACGCCGAAATAGCGTGCGTTGGGCCTCGTTCATGGCAATTAGATTTTTGCCATCCAGCCAGATGGCGCCTTCATCAGCAATATCGATACCACTGAGCAAATTTAGCAGCGTGCTCTTCCCGCTGCCGCTGGCGCCAAGCAACGCAACGAACTCGCCGCGCTCAATATCCAAGCTGGCGCCGTGTAGGACTGCATGGCGCTGTTCACCCTCGGCGTAGCTTTTCGAGAGATTTTCGATTTGTAAGAAAGCGCGTGGTGGCATGGGAATCTGGCGAAGTTGGGCGAAGTTTGTAAATATTATCACAAACAGAATGACAATCTTGAAGTATAAAAAAGAGGCCCCGCGCAGCGGGACCTCTACTGAAACACTGTGTACTTTACTTCAATTCTTTGGCAATATCCTTGGCCTTGCGAATCATTTGGTTGGTGTAGCC
>CAYJMC010000035.1:0-21388 GCA_964371335.1 uncultured Anaerolineaceae bacterium | reverse complement strand
TCTGATTCGCAATACCGGACGAGGGCGCCTGCGCCTTCTAAAGCAATGCGCGCTTCTCGAGCCATTCTGATTGGCACCGTTTTGTCCTCGGTGCCGTGGGCGATGTAAATGGGGGTGATGGCAAGATTTGCAAGTTGGCTGGTGCTTCCAGCGGGCAGGAAGCCCGCCAGCGCCGCCAGTTGACTCACCCGTTGGGGGTTGCTCATAGCGTAAGCGAAACTGAAGGCCGCTCCCTGGCTAAAGCCGACTAAACCAAATTGAGTGAAGTCTCCTGGAACCCGTGTTGCAAGTTCTAAAATTAGACCTTCGAAAGAATCGAGCGCCGGCTGAAACAACTCCATGTTGCTGAAGTTTTGGCCTCGCTCTGGAACCCAGCTAAAACCGCCCAAGTCCGGATGGTTTGACATGTAAGGAGCGCGAGGTGCAACAAGTAAAGCATTGCGCGGCAAGCGCGGGGTAAAGATCCACATGGATTTTTCATCACCCGTCCAACCGTGGATCAAAAAAATGACCGGGTGAGGCCCGGCTCCCTGTGGAAGGCGCAACTTCAGATTCCAATCTCCAATTATTAAATCGCGAGGTTCATCCATGGTCGGCGCGTTTCAAAATCAACTCGGCTAACCATAATAACAGCCAAATAAGGGTGATCGGCAACCCGGCGGCGAGCAAACAAAGCAACCCGAACAACGCGGCTCCCACACCGTACAGGGTCCAAATCAAACCTTCGCCGATCACCAGCAGTAACAAAAGAAAACCTGCGAAAAGGCGCAGGTTTGTCTGTTGGCTATATTGACGAAGGTCTCTAAGCACGTGGGGACCTCTTTGGGATCATAGAAAACCAACGGGCCCGCCTGAGAGCCCGGCGCAACTCGGGTAAAACTTGGATAGTCGCTTCCTCGCCGCGCCGGGCCATATCAGCGACATCGACCGAGTCCAACAGCCCGATATGCTCCACATCAGGACGGATGACGACATCAGGCTTCTCCAAGCCGATTCTCAATTCGGTTTGGACGCGACCACTCACATCAAGCGCTTTCATGAAGGCCATGAAGGATCGCCCAAGGCGAAAGCGCAGGAAAGCAGACGGGATTGGCAAGGCGGCAAGGCCATGTCGTTTTGAACCGTTCCCATTGTTGGATGGCGGAGCCGGGTGGCTGAGGACTGAAGCCACGACGGGAAGCCCCGGAGCCAGAGAGCGGGCTACCGCAACCGGCACCGGATTGCTCATGCCACCGTCGACAAGTTCGTATCCCTGGATCTTCTGAATCGGGAAGACGCCGGGGATGGCAATGGTGGCGAGTACAGCCTCCACCAATGGCCCTGACCGTAGGACAACTTCCTGGCAGGTCACCAGGTCGAGCGCGGTGAGTGCTAGCGGGATATCGAGGTCCTCGAAGCGGCGGTCGCCCAGAATTTCCTCCAGGACTTTCGCCACTCCATCCAAGCCCATCAGCGCATTGGGTGCCTTGGCTCCAGTGCGCAGCAAATTACTCCCCAACAGTACGGCCATGCGCTCCTCAATGGCGTCGGCTTTGTTGCCCACCGCGTAGACAGCCGCGATCAGGCCGCCGATGCTGCTGCCGGCCAATGCATTGATTCGAATGTTTTCGCGTTCGAGAACGCGCAACACCCCGATGTGGGCGCTGCCCTTCGACCCGCCCCCGCCCAAAGCCAAAGCAATTCCCCGGGGTGCTGAACGGCCCAGGTGGAGTTTGAATTCACTAAACCTATTCTTCAAAAGGTATCGTCACCACTTTCTTTTTGATCTCAGCCAGCAGCCTCTTCTTCACTTCCGAGATCTCGTCTACCACTTTATCTATACGAAGGGTACGTTTTTCGGTTTCACGGCGAAGTTTCAATTCAACCCCGCCCTCTTTCAGCGAGCGTTCGCTCACTGTGAGTCGAATCGGCAGCCCGATGAGGTCGGCGTCGTTGAACTTCACGCCAGGCGTCTCCTCGCGATCATCGTAAAGGACTTCGAGCCCAGAGGCTTGCAGATCGGCGTACAGCTTTTCCGCTTCCTGGTTGCCGCCACGCAATGCTACGAGATGAACATCGAACGGGGCAACGCTTATCGGCCAGGCTAGTCCTTTATCGTCGTGATATTCCTCGGCAACGCAAGCCAACAATCGTCCCGACCCGATGCCGTAGGAGCCCATGACGATAGGGTGCTCCTTTCCGTTCACATCCAGGTAATTGGCACCGAGCGAAGCGCTATAGCGCGTGCCCAACTTGAAAATATTGCCGACCTCCACACCACGTGAGGCGCGCATTGGCGCGCCACAGTTTGGACATTCAAACCCCTCTTCAGCAAGGGCAATGTCGGCAACGATGTCGGCCTTGTAGTCGCGGTCGTAGTTCACGTTAACGTAGTGATACCCGGTTTCGTTCGCGCCTGCGACTAAATTGGGTGAGACCGGGATTAAATCATCCACGATCACCAATACTCCTTTAATGCCGATTGGTGAGGCGTAACCAGGCACCGCACCAATGGCAGCGATCTCTTCTTCATGGGCGGGGCGGATTTCCTTGGCTTTCAGCGCATTGACCAGCTTGGTTTCATTCACTTCCATATCGCCGCGAATGATCGCAAAAACGAGTTTTTCGGTTTCTTTCTTACCTTCGCTAAACTTCCCGACAACGAAGAAGGCTTTGGCAGTCTTGGCTTTTGGGACCTTGAGGAAATTGGCGAGCGCTTCAATAGTCGGGATATTTGGAGTCGCTACTTTTTCCAACTTAGCTGCCTGCTCCGATTCTGGTTTCGTTTTCCGGAAGCGGGCGATCTGGCGATTGGCGCGATATTTACACTTGTCGCAGATCAATAGGGTATCTTCACCTGCGGGGGTAAGGTACATGTATTCATGTGCCATGCTGCCGCCCATCATGCCAACGTCTGAGCTTACAGAAATAACTGGTAAGCCGCAACGGTGGAAGATATTGAAGTAAGCCTGGTAATGAGCGCGGTATTGTTTGTCGAGACCCGCCTCGTCTGCGTCCAAGCTGTAACTATCCTTCATGGTGAATTCACGCACGCGGATGAGCCCCGCCCGCGGCCGCGAGTCGTCGCGCCATTTGGTCTGAATATGATAGACCAGCATGGGCAGCTGTTTGTAGGATTGCACTTCACGCCGAGACAGGTCGGCCACCACCTCTTCGTGAGTCATAGCCAACACCATGTCGTGGCCCTTGCGGTCATGGAAACGGCTCATCTCGTCGCCGATCTGATACCAGCGACCGGTCTCCTTCCAAAGGTCGGCCGGATGGATCACCGGCATAAACAGCTCCTGGCCGCCAATGGCATTGATCTCTTCGCGCAAGATGTTTTCGATCTTGTCGATCGAGCGCTTGCCCATGGGCAGCAGCGAGTAGATGCCGGCCCCCAATTGGCGGATGAAACCAGCGCGGATCAGCAACTGGTGGCTGGCAATCTCGGCTTCGGCTGGCGCCTGGCGAAGTGTGGTTCCGAACATATGCGACATTTTCATAAGTCAGGTACTCCTATTTTCGAAATGAAAACGCCCCGAACCCGGGGCGCAAGATACAGTTGACGGAAGGCGAACGCAGCTGTTCGCCTACCCCAGGGGCAACGACATACGGCTCGAGGCCGGGCTAGGGACCGGGAAGAAGACCTGGGCTTCTGGGGTGAACACGCGAACAGGATATACGCTGAGAAAGCGATTGTCAAGGAAATGAGCGAGCGAAACTAGAAAAAAATGGAGGATGGCGGTATTATCCAAACATGATCGATTGGAAACAACGAGTTGAGCATGAGCTGTCGACAGCCCAGGCGGCCCGGGCTCGAGGAAATGAAGGCATGGCGCGGGTTTGCGCTCGGCGAGCCGCTGGCTGGACGGTGCAGGCATGGTTGGAACAGCGTGGGATAGACCTGCATACATCCAGCGTGCTGGAGCCTATCCGTTACATGTTGAAAGTTGAAGGTTTAAGGTTGGAAACCAGAAACATTTTGGATCATATGTTGGTAGCAAAACAAAAGGACAATTTGGAAACTGATTCCTATTTCCCCTTGGATGCAGATCTGATTGCCGAGGCAAGACGCTTAGTTGCTCTTTTATTTCCCTAGCCAGATGGCCGGCGCATACCGGTCCGTGGCGCCAATAGCGCTAGACAAACAACAATAAGACTCGAAGAAATGACTAACGGAGTAATCACTGGCCCGACCCAGGCAACGGGGATCAAGAAATAAATATCCATATCGGATAAGGCTGATGGCCAATCAGAGAATACCTTCAGAAACACATAATAAAAAATGTCCCAGACCCCAAAGGCCAAAAAGAAATAGGCCAGTTTCTCCTTGATATTTCGCCCGGCCAGAAGAGCCAAACAGGCCAACATCACAATCGTCGCCAACTCGCGCCACAACTCAAGGGATAACAATTGCGGATTCTGCGTAAATGCCAATGAAGCAGACGGTTTCAGGAAAGCAATAAAGACGAGATTGAGAGCGATATCAGCCGATGAGATTGGCCGTGCAAGCCATGAATCCTCGATGCCCATCAACTGACGCAGATAAATAACAACCACGGCCTCGAGTAGGCCAAAGAAAATCCCAAAAACGATAACAATTGGGATTTTTGTATTTTGTGTCTTTATTGGTTTCACACAGAACTCACTCCCCTGGAGAAGGGCGTGTTCTAAGCTGCTCGTTTCTTGGGTTCGGTTGCGAGTTTGGGCTTTTTCTCATGGACCGTCCTCGGTGCTCGGGGTTTGCCGGCGCCTGGGCGCAGGCGGCCGAAGAGACCTAGGATGCTACGTATGATCGTAAAGAGCAAGGCGAATATTCCGAGGATCGCTCCACCGATCAACAACAGCAACTCCAGGGTGGAGAGACTGACGCGTGCTAGAGGATTTTTAGAACCCACCAAGCGTTTGCGCAGACCACTAACAAATGCTGGGCGCGCGGTGACAGGTTTAAATGCTGAGGCAAGCATCTGCTCCACGGAGCCGAGCTCTTTTTCGACTTTCTTTCGTTCCCAAGGCCACACAATTTTCATTCTTAGGTTCCTATTCCTCGGCAGGCAACTCGCTGAACATATCGAGCGAGAAGCTCCCGGTGGCGTCTTTGGTAATTTCTTCGCGCAAGGAAAGCAAAGTGCGATGGTAAAGACTCTTGATAGCGCCTTCAGTGCGGTCCATGATTTGGCCGATCTCCGCGTTGGACATGTGCTCAACAAATTTGAGGATCAGTAGTTGCTGCCGCTCTTCAGGCAGATTGCGGATCAGGCCCATCAACGCATTCTGCTCCTCGCTTTCCAGCAAGGCGATCTCAGGGTGTTCTTCACCCTTGCTGGCGCGATAGCCATCCTCAAGCTCGACCTCCTGGTGGCGGCTGCTGTCGCGGTGCCAGTTGGCCACCAGATTGTGGGCTATGCGATACAGCCAGGCCGAGAAGGGCACGCCGCGATCGGTATAGTTGGTAATGTGCCGCATGGCCCGGAAGAATACTCGCGAAGTAATGTCTTCCGCATCCTGGGTGCTGCCGGTGCGGTAATACACATAGTTGTAAATGCGCGTGGCGTACTTATCATAAAGTTCGCCAAACGCGCTTTTGTCGCCCCGGGTGGCTGAGGAAAGGGCCTCTTCATCCGTTTGCGGAGGCACGTTTCACCTTAGGAGCGTGGGCATTATGATTAACCCGTTCATATGTAATTCGTTGCAAGTGGGGGAAGCCAAGGGCATCGGGTTGAAAGTATATCAAAAGCGACTTCTCCCCGTTACTGTCACTTTGAAACCGCAAGACAGCCCCATTTTTAAGTATGGATTGAGGAACGTGGTTGCTGAAATGGCAAGTTGAGAAACAACCAGAGGGCGGCGAATGCCGCCCTCTGGTTAATTTGAAGAGAGAGCTATTTCTTACTGCGCGGGCTGCGGCGCGAGGTTGTGCGAGTCGTGCGCGTAATGCGTGAAGCGGGTTGGGTCACGATTTCGGGCGCTGGTTCTCCCAGGGTGCCGAAGCGTGTAAGCAGCACTGCGCCAAGGCCAGCAGCGCCGAGAACCACGCCTGCAATCCAGCCGATGCAGGGGATGATGCCGATCAAACTGACCACGACCCCCAAGCTCAGAGTTCCCACCCAGGCTTCGAGGATGATGGTCCATTTTTGATTGAAGGCATGCGACAGGCGGCGGCCCAACTCATAACCCAAAGCCACCCATCCCAATGCCAGAGCGAGAACAGTCAGCAAGGCGATCACAACGGGGCCTATACAAGTAATGATGGTAATGATCAGGACTAGAGGCAACAAAATGAAAGTTAGGATGCCCAAACCGCCTGATTCCAACGGGCGCTGAACAATAGTTCCTGCCGTGCGGCGTAGGTGCTCCGGCGCGAATAAGGCGACTAGCACAGCAATGGCTGACATCGCCAGGGCCTGGAACACCATCCACACCACATTACCAACTGCCCACGATCCCCAGCCGAAGTTAACGCCCCGAGAAAAGAACGGACCGACATCGGAGAATTGGTTACCATGCACAGTGGCCGCTGGATCGCTGTTGATGTTTCCTCCAGGTGAAACCACGTCGCCGTTGACTACGGCGTTTGGTCCCAGGTCGATGTTGCCACCAAGAATGAATACGTCACCGTCGAGTTGGCCGTCCATTTCGACGTCACCGCCAAAGACCACCAGATCGCTTGAAATAATGGCGCCGGATTCCACGATAACGTTGCCACCGAAGACCACCAGGCTGCCGTCAATCCTTTGGCCGCTCTCGAGCGTGTAATCCTGCCCGAAGATGACTACGTCATCACCGGCTGGCGCCTGGCCATTGGAGGCCAGAGCCACAGTGGGTGTAACCAAGAGAGCGAGAACCAAGATCAGGACAGAGAGGAATCGTATCTTTTGCATCATTGCTCCTTATTCTTTTGCGAGTCGATTCCATTTACGATAATCATGTCGCAAAGTTACAAATTATCTTGAAAAAGCGAAATATTCATAGTCATCTGTTAGACACTATCACGCGACTAAAGAGCGAAGCCCATAACGCTATCAGGCAGAAGAAGGCTGTAGCCATCGCGAGCCAGACCAAAAGGCTGAAAGTCTCTATCATCGAGAGGCCAAGGCTCACACAAACCATTATGAATGTCAGGCCGTCGAGCAGAGCATCCAGAGCAGTAGCTAACAAGCTTGCTGGTTGGCCAAATACTGGCCAAATCGCAAAAACGATGACGCCGAGGATGGCGAGAATGGCCGTTCCGTTACCCAAGGCCAACCACAACTCTCGGTTCCTGCGTTCCGCTATTTCCTGCTGATGCTGCGTCTGCAGCCAGCGGCCGGCGAATCCCTTACGTGGGCCAACGAGCTTGACCGAGTGAAAATTTTGCTCGATTTTTGCCCAGGCTGCCGTCTCAGCTTTCGTCATTGAATCGAGATTAGCTTTATAGCGAGACGCTTTCATTTGGCCTCCTTTGTGCAAGCAAGGGTGCTCCATCGGTTTCTAGCCAGACTTTGGCGAGAGAGCGACGTGCCCGATGTAAGCGGGCCTTCAAAGCGCTCTCCGTAAGTTTAAGTTGCACGGCAATTTCTTGATAAGACATGTCGTACCAGTAATAAAGAATGATGGCCGCCCGATCGCGCCCAGGTATTTGGGCCAACAACTGCTGAACCTCGTCTCCGGTCTCCTGCACGAGGTATGCTTTGTCCGGCCCCGCGCCGCGTTCGCGCAGCTCTCCCGGCCCGGTCTCGTCCAGGGAGACCAGCGGCGGCCTCATACGACGTTGCTGGTCGATGCAATAGTGGGCGGCGATGCTCAGCAGCCAGGTGATCAATTTACGGTTGGGGTCGTAGCGATTGAGAGAGCGGTAGGCACGCAGGAAAGCCTCCTGGGCGGCATCCTCGGCATCCTGAGGGTTGCCCAGCATGCGGTAGCAAAGGTTATAAACTGGCCTCGAATACATATCAACCAGCATTGCAAAAGCCTGGGGGTCGCCATTGCGGGCATCCTCCAGCCATAGTCTCTCCTCTGGCTGCAATGTGAGCGCTCCTGATTTCTTTGACATCTGTGTATACGCAGAATCTATAACATGGTTTCGCCTTCCCAACCTAGTGGCAAAACACAAGGGGCACAGGGACAGATGACATGCGGAAAAGGGTACACAAGGAGACAAGTACGCCGGAAAACAAGCCTTGTCTACACGTTTGCTTATTGAATGCGACTTTTTCTTCCAGGGTTCGTATATGAGGATGAAAAACAGAACCAACAAGGAGGTTCCTGTGGAAACGCGTAACCGTCATATAGGGTCGTTGACCGCCGGCGTAATCCTGATCGCTTTCGGCCTCCTGGCCCTGGCCTCGCAGTTAGTCCAAGGTTTTGACTTTTGGGGCAGCTTTTGGCCGCTCATCTTGGTCGGTATCGGCGCCGTTTTCTTTGCCGGCATGTTTGCCTCCGGTCGTTCAGGCGGCGGGTTGGCCATCCCCGGCGCCATTTTCTCTGGCATCGGCCTGATGATGTTCTTGCAGAACCTCACAAATCATTGGGAATCCTGGTCTTATGGATGGACTGTGATTGTGATGTCAGTAGGCGTCGGCATTTTACTTTCAGGTTGGTGGTCTGGGAGCAAGGGCCAGCGCGAGTCGGGAAGGCGGGTGTTCAGCGTCGGCCTCATCCTTTTCGTACTCTTTGGCACCTTCTTTGAGATGCTCTTCCAATCATCCCGCTTTGCACAACTTGCCTTCCCAATAGCTCTGATTATTTTGGGCGGATACCTCATCGTGACGCGATCACGCAGATTTTCATGGAAACCTGCCGAGCCTGCAACAGTTGAGGAACCCGCCCCCAAGGAAAGAAGGAGTAAGAAATGAACGGACGCAGTTCTTTATTTTTCCCCATGTTGCTGATCGGCGCCGGAGTGCTCTGGCTGCTGGTGAACCTAGGTTACATCCCGGCCAACAACCTTTGGGCGCTGGCCCATGTGTGGCCGCTCCTGCTGATAGGCGCCGGCCTGGGTTTGATTCTGAAGCAGTACTGGTCAGAAGCCGGGATCGTTGTTTCTGCCTTGATTGTGCTGGGGGCCGTAATGGCAGTGGTCTACGCGCCGCAGCTGGGTTGGGCCGAAATGCCTGCCTGGGGTTTTGACCTTAACGTAAATGGTTCGGTTGCCGGATCCCGCGTCATCGAAACCGAAACGCGCCAAGTCGGCGGCTTTACTTCAATTGACGTGCGCTACCCCGCAAATGTAACCGTGGTGCAGGGCACTGATGAAGCAGTGACGCTGACGGCCGACGATAACCTGTTGCCGCAACTGAGCACACAGGTCAGCGGCGGCACGCTAACGATCCGCAATGAAGAACGCAGTTGGAACCGCAGAGTAAGCGCCAGTGAGACTGTTGAGATCACGATTACTGTTGTGGACTTGAGGGAGTTCGGGCTGCGGACCGCGGGTTCAGTGGAAATGAATGAACTCGATGTCGACCATCTCGAGATCCGCCTGGAAGGCGCAGGCAGAATCGAACTGATGGACCTGAACGCCTCCGAGCTGGAAATCCGACTGGATGGCGCCGGCAGCGTGAACGCCAGCGGAATCGTTGAAAGCCTGTACGTAGACATCGATGGGATGAGCAGCGTGAACGCCGAAGCGTTAGCTGCCCAAAGAGCCGAAGTGCACATCAGCGGGCTTGGGTCTGCGGACGTGCGCGTGGCGGATGATCTGATAATCGAGATCGACGGTGCGGGCACGGTGAACTACCACGGCTCGCCGGAAGTGCACCAAGAGGTAGATGGACTGGGTTCGGTGAATCGAATCGACGACTAACATGCAACGCCGAAATCAAGGACGGAGTAATTGCTCCGTCCTTTTTGTACTTTGCAATCGATGCGGGTGAGTGGAAATGCTAACTGTGAGCATGGGCAATTAGATTTGATACAAAGAAATCATGAACAGATCGGTGAAGCCAACGATATTACCCATTTGAGCCTGCCTGGTTCTTTTGCGTGAGAACAGATGTCTAAGACTTTTTTCCAATCCCGGCACAGAAAACTCTTGAGAGCGTTCGACCGAGAAGCCAGCCTAGTACGGACGATTTTGGCTGAGCGCTATGGAGGCGAATTCGCAAGGACGGTATTGCGTGAAGCCCGGATGGAATTCGAAACCCTTATTCCCGTCATCCCCTTCATCGGCGGGTCAAGAAACCCCATGCAATCTGATCTGATCGAATCCGTCCATCTCCTTGCTTTTCACCGTGTTATGAAGGCGCATGCTAAGACGGCGCAAGAAACTAGCGCAATCATTGATCGGGGAATAAGGCTCAAACTGGCGCGATATCCGCGTTTTCTTATGCGGTTGGTTGGCAAACTGCAGTTTTCTAGGATATTCTTACGACGCCTCCAAAATCTGGCTTTGGAATCGCAGAAAAGAAAATATCCGGAGAACTTCGTTTTCAAAATCCTCATCGGAGATGGAGGAGAATTCGATTGGGGCATTGATTTTACAGAATGCGCGATCCAAAAATTCTATGAAAGCCAGAATGCAGGCGAATTCCTCCCCTATATTTGTCCAAATGATTTTATGACCAGCGAAGCCTTTGACTTGGGAATGACCCGCACTAAAACTTTGGCGGAGGGTGCCGAATGTTGTAATCCTCGGCTGAGAAGAGGCAGACCGACGCAGCGGGTGCAGCCGCCTGGATTTCCGGCCTGACGAGAAAGGTGCAAACCCTTCTCATTTCACTGACATTGGGAAAGATAGCAAACTTACAAGGGCGAGATTGACAACTATCCAAATCAATGCTAATTTTGTGATTAATTACACAATGGTCGTATTCGCCCGAGCAACATCAAGTCCGCACCGACGTTTAACTACCAGACTACCTGACTAAGCAACTACTAGACTAAACAAGGAGTTCGCCATGGCTAAGACTCTCGAAAAAAGCGTAATCACCTGCGATATGGAGGGCCGGATCGAAACCTTCGGTGATGGCTCGGAGGAAATGTTTTGCTACACCAAGGAAGAGGTAATCGGCAAGAAGCGCGTTTCACTGTTTTCTCCCGGGCAAGTAGTACTGGAGCATGTGCCTAAGTGGCTCGGAATTGCCGCCACTCAAGGAGAATTTAGAGGCCGCACCGTTTTCCTCCGAAAAAACGGCGAGCCTTTCGCGGCTGAAATTCGCATTACCCCGACGTTCAAAGATGGCAAGATGAGCGGCTTTTGCGGAGTGACCGAAGAGCTAGACGGGGTGAGTGCCAATGAGGCCATGC
Source organism: uncultured Anaerolineaceae bacterium (assembly GCA_964371335.1). Taxonomy (GTDB): domain Bacteria; phylum Chloroflexota; class Anaerolineae; order Anaerolineales; family UBA11579; genus JAMCZK01. The sequence goes on along the minus strand of CAYJMC010000035.1, from coordinate 10,180 downwards.
CCAATGTGAGCTTGATGACCAAGATCTTTACATGGTTAGTGATCACGCGCGCACCGTTCCTCACCGCCATCATCGTGCCGGTATTGATTGGCGCCGCTTGGGTCGCCACACTCGGTCTCGTTCCGTCCTTCCCCTGGGCGAAATTCTTTATGGTGGTGTTCGCCGGCATCGCATTGCACGTGGCTGCCAATACCTTCAACGACTACTTCGATTGGAAGAGTGGTACTGACCCGGCTAACAACGATTACTTCCTGCCCTACTCCGGTGGCAGCCGCTCGATCGAACTTGGCCTGGTAACAGAGCGCAGCTTGTTCATAGTAGCCAGCATCGCATTAGCGATTTCATCGGTGCTTGGCGTAATTCTTGCACTGCAGAGCGGCTGGGGCGTGCTGGCCTTCGGCGCCATCGGAGCCTTCTGTTCGTACTTCTACACAGCGCCGCCGCTGCGCTTGGCCGCCTGCAGAGGCTTGGGAGAACTAATCGTTGGCATGAACTTCGGCCCGCTGGCGGTTGCCGGAACCGTGTATGCGCTCACGGGCCGTGTAACCCTCGCGGATTTCCTTGCCGGCGTACCCATTGGCCTGCTAACCATTGCCATCCTGTGGATCAATCAGTTTCCGGATGAGGAAGCGGATAGAGCGACCGGCAAGCACAATTTGGTGGTGGTGCTGGGCAAAGCGCGGGCAGCCTGGGGTTACGTGCTGCTGATGCTGGCCGCCTTCGGGCTGGCCGTCTATTGGACACTGATGAGCGGTACCTTCCCAATCGGCACGCTCTTGATCTTGGGCGGTGTGCCGCTGGCTTATCAAGCGAGCCGCGTGATCCTGAAAGAGTACGCTGAACGCAGCCTGGTGCGCGCCAACGTGGCGACTATCAAGCTGCACGCCATATCAGGATTACTGATGGCGGCGGGAATTTTGGGCAGCCGGGCGATTGCAGGATTATTTGGATAGGGGCGGATAACTACAAGTACAAAAAGAGGCAAGCCTCTGGCTGCCTCTTATTCTCATGGTCATTAAAGGCCAGGTTATTTACCAAAGCAGAAAAAGGGCAATTGCTAGAATGAGGAGAGCCAATCCCGCTGCAACACCTGCGACCCGCGCCAATATCCTTGGTAGTTGCACTTTGGAATCGTATCCAACAAGGAAGATGACCAGAAGAATGAAAGCAGCAAGTAAGTAGAACCCAATTCCATATTCGATTCCATACATACCTTACTCGATCGTCTCCAAAAATTTGCGCGCCATGCCGGCGATATCCTCATCGGTGGAAATACCTTCCCAAGGGTCCCCGGGGCGCACGAGGTTGACAACTACGATGTTGGCGCCGTTGAATATGGCGCTACGAGCTTCCTTGAGACCCACCCCACCAGCTGCGGAAATACTGGCGTCATATTTACTCCGAACACGGCTAACGTGACGGTATTCGATCACTTTGCCGCGGGTGCCTTCTTCGTCGCGGCCCTTGTGCAGGATGATGACATCGGGGCGATGTTTCATGGGACGCAAAACATCCAACGGGTCGGCTACCCCCAGCATATCCACCATTGAGATCACGTCCAACTGGTCACAATGAGCCACGAAGAGATCCAGCGTCTCCGTTGGCGAGTTGCCGAGGGCAGTGATCGCGTCGGCGCCGGAGCGCCGCGCCATGTCTACTTCGGCGGCGGCGCCATCAGAGGTCTTGATATCGGCCACGATGTGGCCGGTCCATAGCGCCCGCATCGTGCTGACGCCGCGCATCCCTTCGCGCTTGATGAACGGTGTGCCGGCTTCGATGAGGATGCGCGGATTGCGCGGCAGAGTAGGAAGCACGCGGTGCACTAACGCCAGATCGTAGTTAAAGGCGATCTGTAGATAGCGGACCTTGTGGTCCAGCCTGGTTTTCACTTCGCCGATTTTTTGCCGGACAAAGCGCCAACCACATCGGCTAATTCAGAGGGCAGGAAGAGAACTATCTTCTCTGAGGGGTCGGAGGCAATGTCGCGGATGGTTTGTAAGGTGCGCAGGTGCAAGGCGCCTGGGCTTAGCGCCAGTTGTTCGGCGGCCTTGCGCAAGTTCTCCGAAGCGGTCAATTCGCCCTGGGAGTTGATCACCATGGCGCGGCGTTCACGCTCAGCCTCGGCCTGCTTGGCCATGGCGCGCTTCATCTCGGCGGGCAATTCCACTTCCTGGATCTTGATCGATTCCACATCCACGCCCCAGCCACTGGTCTCTGAGTCCACAATCTTCTTGATGCTCTCGGCGATCTGCTCGCGTTCGGTGAGCACTGAGTCCATTTCGCTGTTGCCGATAACATCCCGCAGCGCCGCCTGGGTGTACTGGCGCACCGCAAAAATATAGTCTTCGATCTTGATAATGACCGCTTCGGGATCGACGACCCTGAAATACACCACCGCATTCACCAGCATGGGGATATTGTCGCGGGTCATCACTTCCTGGCGGGGAATGTCCGCTGTCTTGATCCGCATGTCCACTTTGCGCATACTTTGCAAGATGGGAATGACAAAGGTAAGCCCGGGTTCGCGTATACCGCTATAACGCCCAAGAGTGAAGACCACTCCTCGTTCGTATTGGTAGATGAGCTTGATGGCGGCAGGGATCAGCCAGAAGAGTAGTAGAAGAAATCCGCCGACGATGCAGGTTCCTAAAGTAAAAAAGGCTTCCATGTGTCCTCCGTAAGCAAGGATGAAGGATGAGGGGGGAAAAGGCTAAAAACCTTGCCTAAACCATTATAAAGGCGATTTTCCCCTGGCCTTTTTAATCCGTTCAACTGCTTGCGCCACAAAATTTTCAGTTTCCGGGTAACTCTTGTCTGCATCAGACGAAGTAAATTCGGAGGCATGAGACCGTACATAAAGCGCCTCTCGAATCAAACCTGCCCATTCGGGGAATTGAGAAAGAGCCCAGTCAGCCGCTTTCTTTTTCGAAACTTGTTCATTGTTTGTGATCGTGTAAAACGCTCTGCACAAAGTCAGCACCGCATAGCTTTGATATGGACGTGATGCCTTTGTTTGCTTGACGTGATTCTGCCAAAACAAGGCGTGATCGAAAATCGCTTGGATGAATTCGTCTTTGGAAACGTGATCAATGAAATGAGCCGGAGGAGGACCAAACAAAGTTACCCCGCGCTCTAGAACAAAATACCAATTCGTTAACCAATCTATTCCCGCATCGATCACATGGAAAGGCTCGCCGGGGCTAATGACAGCCATCCTGCTAGCCTGAGCCCTGAACCGCTTGAGGCCAGTTTCCGAGGCGTATTGGACTTCGATGCGGTTATCCCACGCAGGATGCTTGCTTGCAAACTCGCTATGCATTTCTTTGAGCCTTGCGAAATCCGAGTCACTCACATCATCGGATGTGACAGCTAACAGATCAATGTCGCTGATGTCGTAGTCGAAATCTCCCCCCACCAGGGAACCATAAAGATAAAAGCCCTTAAGCCGATCTCCGAGAACTTTATGAATATTTTCCAACAGGTGTTGGAGAACTTGGTTGATTTCGGGAAATTTTGTTAGGTCGTCCAAAGGATACCTATTTTAGTTTCATTCCCCCTATTCCCCCTGGATACTTTTTATATGGAAATTTGAACAGCGGGTGCCAAACCTAAACTTTGCAATGCAATCGTAAAGAGAAAGGTAATCAATACAAAGACAGCGACCTGGATGGTAAGCCTTCGTAGCGAGCCAGCTTCAAATGCTCGTTGAACAACAATGGCCCCGAGAGCAACTTCCAGGGTCTGACTCACGAACCACGCCAGCGCCAATCTGGGCTCAATTGTTGTGATGGACACCAAACCAAGCATCTGTGCGCCGATCAGCAATGCCCCCAACTGCAATCCAAACCAAAGTGCCTGACGCCAATTGCCAAATGAAAACCGCGGCAAAAGCCAAACTAAAAGGATCGCCATGAGTAAGAGAGCTGCATATCCCAAGGGGATCCTTTGAAAAGCTTCCAGCGGAGAGAGCAGGAAAGCGTTATCCGTAATGTAAAAGCGGGCCAGCAGACCTCCATGAAGTAAGAAATCCAGGCCCACCATAGCGAACCAGGCCAGGATAGTAGTTGGAATCGGGCGCTTGATCGCGTGCCTTGAATTCATCTATTTTGCGACAAGTTACAAAGGTTTAAACTGCTCGAATGGCTCTTTGCAATCGTTGCAAGTGTACATCATCCTGCACGGAGTGGTGCCGAAGCTGTTGCGCAACGATGTATTTATGGAGCCGCAGCGCGGACAGGCGACCGGATCCAGCAGGACCTGAATCAGGTTGCCGCTGTGATGCGGCGGAGGCGCCAGGCCGGCAGCTTTCAGCTTGGTCCGGGCGGCCTCGGAGATCCACTCGGAGGTCCAGGTAGGCTGATGGCGTATTTGCACTTCGACTTGCTCGATGCCCAATTGTTGGAGGCGCTCCTTTATGTTGGCGCCCATGACTTCATAGGCTGGGCACGCGGCGAAAGTCGGTGTGATGGTGACATGAAGAGTCTCGCCAACCCATTCCAGGTCGCGCACGATGCCAAGGTCGACCAGGTTGACGAAGGGCATTTCCGGGTCTGGCACTTCAGCGAGCGCGGCCCAGATTTGATCTTTTGTAAATACGGGCGGGGCGGCCCCGCCCCTACCCTTGGTTATTACCATTGGGCCTCGGGATCCAGTTGGGCGACTTCTTGCAGCTCGGCGATCAACGCGGGGAAATATTCGGAATGAACGGCACGATCGACTTCGACGCGGCCCGCGGAATCCGGAACCTGCAGGCTGGCTTGCGCTAGAAACGTCGTCATTTCCTCTTTCCACACATCAAACAACGATGAGCTGCCGGGGACATATCCATCCGGCAGCAATTCTAGCTCGCCAGGCAACGGCGCGCCGAGGGCTTGCACATAAGGCCACAGTTCGTTGAGCGCGGTTTGCATACGGTGGTGGCTTTCCTCGGTGCCCTGCCCCAGCCGTGGCACCCAGGCACGGGTGTGCCTCAGGTGGTAAATCTCTTCATTGCGGATCCGGCCGGCCACATCGGCTAACGGTTTGTGCTTGCTTTCGACTAGGCCAGCCAAGCGATGGGCATCGAAGGCATCGAATAAATATTGGCGCAACATGCTGAAGGCCCAGTCACCCTTGGGCAGCTCAACTAGCTGCAAGCAGCGAAAATCGGGCGCTGGGCGAAAATAGACCTGCTGGTCCGGGTAACGAGCCTTATCCGCGCCCAGCAGTTCAGCAGCCAGTTCATACCAGAGGCGGGCGTGACCGATCTCGTCCAGAGCGATGTTGGCGAAAGCAATATCCTCTTCGAGGATAGGTGCGTGCCCGGTCCACTCGGAGTCGCGGTGGCCGAGGATCAACTCATCGTCGGCTAGGGCGATTAAATAGTCGGAGAGCGGCTTGGAGTAATTCACCTTAACCACAAAGGCACAAAGAGTTTCTCATTTTTTCTTTTTAGCGCGGATCTCACGCATCATGGTGACTACAGGATACTCGGCTTGGTCTTTGAAGGTCTTGGCTCGAGCGGGGTCGAACATGGGGGAGATGTCGTGAGGTTCAGAAGTCAGGACATCGGATTTTGGAAATACCCACCACCATAGCGGATTCTGTTGGCCATATTTGGTTACCGCACTGTGAACGGCCGCCTGTGGTGAGGACGCTTTTACTTCACCGATTTGGCGGCATTGGGCCTGCTCTTCGAATTTGCCAAAAACACAGTAATCGGTTAATCCATTAATCGGCTGATCACCAGACTCTGCAGCCGGTGCGTTAGCTAATTCCTCGCGAGTCTGGGTGTAGATCGCGTCGGCTGGGACCACCCACATGGCGACCGCTTGCGGACGGCGAGCGAAGACGTCGCGGGCGTTGAGCAGCGCCATCTCGACATCAGGGGCGTGAACTGTACCGTTATGGACGAAGGGCTTGCCCGCGGCTTCCTGCTGAAAGACCATGAAGCGCGGCCACTGAGTATCAGGCATGAAAAACCAAAAGAATTTTTGATTTGTGATTTGAGATTTTAGATTTTAGATTTGGGGCTTGATCCAAGAGCACTTGAACTTCCAATAAATCGTAAATCATAAATCCTAGATCAGAAATCATAAATGTATTTGTTTTTGTTTCTCTGCATACGCGACGGCCGCTTCGCGCACCCACAGTCCGTCTTCATGCGCTTTGCGCCGGGCGGCCATGCGTTCCGCATTGGCGGGCCCGTTGCCTTTGATCACCGCCCAGAATTCATCCCAGTTGATGTCGCCATGCTGCCAGTTGCCGCTCGCTTCGTCGTAGCGCAGTTCCGGATCCGGGATCAGTATGCCGCAGGCCTGCAGGTCAGGCGCGAGTTGGTTGATGAAATCCTGGCGCAACTCGTCGTTGGTGCGCGTCTTGATACCCCAGCGGATCAGAACACCGCTATTGGGACTATCTTTGTCGTGTGGGCCGAACATCATCAGCGTCGGCCACCACCAGCGGGTGATGGCATCCTGCACCATGGCTCTCTGTTTGCGCGTGCCTTGTGAATAGAGGATGATCATTTCCTGGCCCTGTTTGCGATGGAAATTCTCTTCCATGCAAATCCGCACCATTGCCCGCGAGTATGGGCCGTAGGAGCAGCGCGCCAGCATGGTCTGGTTGAGGATGGCGGCGCCGTCCACCAGCCAGCCGATGGCGCCGTTATCCGCCCAGGTGAGCGTATGATAGTTGAAGATGCTCGAATATTTAGCCCTGCCGCTGAGCAGCGCGTCGAGCATCTCTTCTCGCCTGGCGCCCAGTGTCTCGGCGGCGTGATAGAGGTACTGCCCATGACCAGCCTCGTCCTGCACCTTGGCGAGCAGGATCAGCTTGCGGCGCAGGGACGGCGCCCGCGTGATCCAGGCGCCCTCCGGCAGCATGCCCACTACTTCGCTGTGGGCGTGCTGCGAGATCATGCGGATTAATTGGCGGCGGTATTCAGCCGGCATCCAGTCGCCAGGTTCGATCTTTTCGCCGCGAGCGATGCGCGCTTCGAACGCCGCCAATTTTTCGGGGTCTTCGTTCAGCTCAATGGCAACTTGTTCAACGTCGGCGCCGTACATAAGCGTTTATTGCGTGTTCACCCAAACTGTCTTGACCTGCGTATACAAATCAATAACTTCTTTGCCCATTTCACGGCCGAAGCCGGACATCTTGTAGCCACCAAAAGGCGCGGCGGGATCGATCATTCCGTATCCGTTGATCCATACAGTGCCGGCTTGTACGGCGTGAGCGAAGCGGTGGGCTTTGCCGATGTCCCTGGTCCATACTCCGGCAGCCAGTCCATATTGCGTAGCGTTTGCCCGAGAAATAAGTTCATCGAAGGAATCGAAGGCCGTAACTGCGGCGACAGGGCCAAAGATCTCGTCCTGCACCAATTTTAACGTATCATCCTGGTAGGCAAATACGGCGGGTTTGAGGAAGTAGCCGCTATCGCCAACGCGTTCACCACCGGTGATCAATTCCGCCCCGCCCTTCTTGCCTTCGTCAATGTATCCAGCGACGCGCGCTAACTGTTGCTCACTGATCAAAGGACCTATGTGCACCTTTTCGGCAAAGCCATGATTAACCGCCATCTTTTCAACATTTAACTTTAAACCTGAAACGACTTCATCATAAACGGGCCGCTCCACAAAGAGACGCGTACCCGCCACACATTCCTGGCCTGCAGTACTGAAAACCGCCCACTGCGCGCCGCGCACTGCAGATGCAAGATCAGCGTCAGCGAAAATGACGTTGGGTGACTTGCCGCCCAGTTCCAGGCTGACGCGTTTGAGATTACTCCTGGCGGCCGCTTCCATAATCTTGGCGCCGACCGCGGTCGAACCGGTGAAGGAGATCTTGGCGATATCCATATGTGCGGCCATCGCCGCGCCGGTGGGCTCGCCCGGGCCGGTGATGACGTTCACCACACCTGGCGGGAAACCCGCCTCGCGCACTAGGTCAGCCAAATAGAGCGCGGTCAGGGGAGTCTGTTCTGCAGGCTTGAGCACTAATGTGTTGCCGGCTGCCAGCGCCGGGCCAAGCTTCCAGATGGCCATGAGTAGAGGAAAATTCCAGGGGATGATGGCGCCAACGACGCCCAGGGGCTCGCGGCGTGTGTATACGAATTGATTCGGGAAAGTCACCGGAACGGTGCTGCCCTCGATCTTGTCGGCCCAGCCGGCTTGGTAGCGAAGGTGTTTGGTGACGTATGGCAGATCGCCGCGGCGCGCAACGCGCAAAGGTTTGCCGTTGTCCAGCGTCTCCAGCTCGGCCAGCGCGTCGGCATGCCCGTCGATAAGGTCAGCCAGCTTGAAGAGCAAAGCGGCACGGTCGGCGGCAATGGTTTGGCTCCAAGCGGGAAAAGCCGTCTTGGCAGCGGCTACGGCCGCGTCAACGTCGGCCGCGTCGGCCAGCGCCACCTCGGCCAGAATTTGGCCAGTGGCTGGGTTTAGCGTCTCAAAGTTCTTCCCCGAATGCGGCTTGATCCATTCATTGTTGATAAATAATTGCTTGGGAGAATTTTCCAGGAATCGAATGGTTGAAACTTGAAAGTTGAATTCGGGCAATACGGGCTTCTGCATTTCGGCGTCTCCGGTCTCAAATCTTTAATCATTTGATCGGTTAATCGAAAACATTATCTTTGATTAATTGATTAACCGATTAACTGATTATATTTCCGGTATTTCTCCATCCAACCATTCAGGCGCCGCGTCCTCGGACCACCTCTTGCGGATGGCGTCGTAATCCGGTTTGCGTTTCTCCTCGAAGGCGCGCACGCCTTCCCAGGTTTCCGGGCTGGTGTTGTGTACCGCCAGCCAGTCGCGGCCGTGTCCGATGGTGAGGTGCCAGCTTAGATCGCGCCAGAAGTTGAGTTGCTGTTTGGTGTAACGCGTCTTTTCCGGGAACTTGGCTTTGAGTTTCTCGACGATCTCGTCCACTTTGGCGTCTAGTTGGGCGCGGGGCACGACCCAATTCACCAGCCCCCATTGCTCCGCTTTGGCAGCAGGGATCTCCTCGTTGAGGAAGAGGATCTCGCGGGCGCGGCGGTCGCCTACGGTGAACGGCAGGAATTGCGAGGCGCCTGCCAGCGGCACGCTTCCATGGCTGGTGCCCACATGGCGAATGTAGATGTCGTCGGCTGCCACCGCCAGATCACAACTCAGGTTGAACTCGTTGCCCCCGCCCACTACGATGCCGTTGAGGCGCGCAATGGCAGGTTTGCCTAGGTTGCGCAGGCGTTCGTGCACCTCGATGAAGTCTCCCATCCATTTCCAGTAATCGCGTGGGCGCTGCAAGAATTGCTTCTGCTCCTTGAGATCCGCGCCGGTGCAGAATGCGCGGTCCCCGGCGCCGGTAAGCACGAGCACGGCCACCGAGTCATCCCAGCTGGCATCCTTGAAGGCGATGCTCAGTTCACTAAGCGTCTGGTGATTGACCGCGTTGAGCACATCGGGGCGGTTGAAGGTAACCGTGGCGCGGCCGTCTCTCTTTTCATACTGGATGGCTTTGAAATCGAATTCTTTGGCAGACTTGCCGGCGAATTTGCGGGACATAAGAGCAATTCTACATTAGAGTAAGAGAAATCCCTTAATCGGTTAATCCGATAATCGACCAATCGATCAGCGGATTAACCGATTAACTGACTGATTATTTCAGATTTACCAGCACTAGCCCCGCAAGCGCCAACACGATCCCCAAGATGTTGACCGCTGATAACTCTTCCTTGAATAAAAGTAATCCCACGGGGATCAAAAGAAGCGCCACCGTGGTATTCGCCACCAGCGAAGCAAGGCTGATATTCCAACCGGAGCGGTATGCCAGCAGGAAACCGAGCTCCAAGCCAACGATGACGGCGCCCAAGCCGACGCTGGCCCAATTGAGCTTGCGCACTTCTGCGCCTAGCGTGCCTTGCATTGGAAACAGTGGCAGCAGAAGCAGGGTAGCAATTGCGGCCACCAGATAGGTGACTGCCAGTGAAAGCAGTGGGTTGACGGTGCCCGGGATCACTTTTTGGAAGATGTGATAGAGGACGTTGGACAGGACCGTTAATGCGATAGCGCCGTAGACCATAATCGCAGGATTATAATCTCGCATCGTTCGCCAAAAATCATGCGATCCCGCAATGTCTTCCTGCTCGCCCTTGGCCAGGCGCTCGGCATGGCCGGCCCCGGCACCGTAGTGCTGCTGGGCGGCATTGTCGGCGCAGACCTGG
>CAYJMC010000034.1:17397-21899 GCA_964371335.1 uncultured Anaerolineaceae bacterium | reverse complement strand
GATTGCCACGTCGGGCTTCGCCGCTAAAGGCGGCTCAAAACGCCCTCCTCGCAATGACGGAATATCGAGGAGCGATTGCAGGGGGATAAGGCAAAGTAATTTCGACATCGAGCCGGAAGATTGCGGGGGATAAAAAAGGGCGCACGGCCGTGCGCCCCTACGCCAAACTGGCGGCCAGATAAATTATTCGAACCGCTCCAAGGCTGCCTTCATTTCTTCAATCTCGGCCTGCTGTGAAGTGATGATACGTTGGCAGAGGTCCAAGATCTGCGCGTCCTCTATAGACGCCTGCTCACACATCAGGATTGCGGCGGAATGGTGAGGAATCATCGAGCGCAGGAATTCCTCATCGCCGATGGCAGTCTGTTGGCGGATGAAGATAAAGGCGGCGGCGAAAACGAGGACGCTGCCCGCCAGGATCGCCCACAAGGCGCGCTGGTTCGCGTACATCGAACCCATCAGCCAGACTTCGAGGACCAGCATGGGTGAAGTCATGATGGCAGCCATGTAGGCCTGGTTCAAATTTGGGAAAACGTTGGCGATGCGGTCCACCATGGCGTACATCAATACATACATGGCAATGAAATGCAGCGCAGCCATCAGCAGCAACCGGTTCCAGTGCATAGGCTTGTGTTTCATTTCGTGACCCTTGGTGTGTTTCATCTGACCTCGTGGTGTTGGATTTATCGTTGACAAGGCTAACGCCGAGTTTCCCCGCATGTAACAGAACGGATTTTAAGGATTACCTGAATTGGAGGTACAACCGCAAACCAAGGCCGCTGAGCACCCCGGTGAGGTGCGCGGCGAGGAAGGGCGCGATCACCGTGTCGACTCCCGCCACGCGGGTGAGGTAAAAGTACGGCGCCCAAGCCAGCACGCCGAGATAAATCAAGATGCGGCTGAGCCAGCGGAGTTTATGGTCCGATCCTTTGGAGGTGCGCTGCAAACCGGAACGCAGCCAGCCGCCGCTGAGCACTCCTACGAGGTGCACGGCGAGGAAGGGGAAGATGGAAGGCGCGCTGCCGCGACTCAACAAGTAGAAGTAAGGCAGCCAGGCGGCCACGCCGAGGATAATCAGAATAGAACCCCAGGTTCCCCGGTCGAGCTTCATCTGCGCCCTGGCACGTTTCGTTTTCTCAATGGAAGTCATTTCTTCTTGCGCAGCTTCCATTTTACTTCCCACCCTTCTGGGGCCTTGCTGCCATCTGGAAACCGGCAAACATCAGGATAGCGGAGAGCAACTCGCCCAAATACAAGTATTGCCCGTAACCCAGGCGAGTCAACGTGCTCGCAAAGCCGATCAAAAGGGCACCCGCGGCGATGAGCACGTTGGCCCACACCCGGTTCAGCAAGACTTCCTTGCGCCAGAATAAATAGGCCGACCAGATGGCGCCGCCCACCAGAGTGAGCAGGCCGTAAATATTGAAGAACGGCGTGGTCAGCCGAACCGGGCTGCCCAGCGGCAGCAGGCCGCGCACCACGGTGACCTGCTCCCCGCGGTAGCTGACCACTGCGGTTTCCTTTCCGGCTGGCGCGGTTTCGCCCTCTTCAAGGCGCTTGGTTCCGTACTGTTCACTGATCGGCTGATCGGTGGTGAAAATATCTTCATCCAATTTCGGCACGACCTGGAACATCAGGGCAGCGGCTGCCAGGCTGCCGACGACCAGCAAAGCCGTTACGATGTGCACCCAGCTTTTTCGGACGAGCAGAGTCAAAGTGCCGTGACCAATCCAGGCCGCGTTCAGCGCCGCGCCGAACAAATACCAGCCGAAGAAAACCCATCGGTTCCAGGCCAAGACCAGGTAGGCTTCTGCAAAACTGCCAACGCCAAACATGGCCAAACCGATCCCCCAAAACAGGAAATGGGCCTTGCGCGTGGCGAAGTACCTTTGGAACACCTTGATAACGAAGACCAAGATAATGAGGGTGGAAAGAAAAGGCAGGATCTGGTTCAGAGACATGAGGCTCCTTCAGTATTGGATAAGACCGGCAACGATGCCCGCGGCGAAGAGGATCATGAGGCCCATTACGGCTGCCATGACGATCAGCAGAAATGGGACGAGTCTTCTCTCCAGGGAGGAATGCGGCTGCCTGACTGATTTACGCAGTCCGCGTTCAGCTGGCGAATTTTTCGCTGACACGGGGGCAATAATGCTGAAAAAGGTCCAGGCTGTAAACATAAGTTTGCATAGGTTTCGTTGCGTCGCAAAAATCAGCGAAGCGTCCGTGTTCCTGCCCGGCCTTGCCTGGCACGGAACTCCACCTGGCTAAATCGGGATATATTTGTGCACCAATGGCTGAGAAAGTTCGGACAAAAACTGGCAATGATTGGATGACCCTAAGCGAGGTCGCTGAATGGCTTGGGGTGCACAGCAGCACCGTGCGCAAGTGGGCGGATAAGGGCACGCTGCCCAGCCACCGAACCCAAGGCGGGCACCGCCGCTTCCGGCGATCCGAACTGGAACTATGGGCCCAATCGCAGCGCAGCAAACCTTCGAGAATAGAGGCCGCCCGGGTTATCCAGGGCGCACTGGATTACACCCGAATACAGATCAGTGAGGGCGCCCTGGAAGGGCAGAGTTGGTTCAAAAAGCTGGACAAGCCTGCGCGTGAGGAATATGCGCGCGGCGGCCGCAGGCTGATGCAAGGATTAGGCAAATTCATCGGCTCCGAGGAAAAGTTGGGGCGGGCCGAAGCGCGGGCCATTGGGTATGACTATGCAATCCTGGGGCGGCGCCATGGGTTGGACACTTTGGAGGCGACTAAAGCCTTCCTGTTTTTCCGCAATGCGCTGCAAGAGGCTCTGCTGGCAACCTATGAGGACGCAGGAGTGCGTTCACCGCAAGCCTGGGGAGATATGGCGCGCAAGATGGACGCGTTCACCAACCAAATTCTTTTGTCATTATTGGAAACTTATCAGTCTCTCGAAAAGAACCACTAACTTTTTATAAAATCCACAATCTGACGAATCACGTCGGGATCTTTTAGTGCGCCGCGGTGACCCAGACCGTGGGTGGTCACCAAGCGCGCCGAAGGCCAGGCGCGGGCGACGCCGACGCCGCTGATGTAGGGCGTGGTCTCGTCATCGCGATCGTGGAAGATCAGTGCAGGGATGTTAAATTTGGGAAGCACCAAGTCCAAGGAGGTTCGCTGCCAGACATCGGTGCCCCAAGATTGTTCAGTAAGCCGCCGGAACTCTACCGCCATTTCTAGCGGCAGCCCATTCATCTTTAGGTAAGGCTCCAGGGTATCCTCAAGCCGTCGCGTCGGTCCGGAGAACACTAATTTCTCGACTTCCAGCCAATGCTGCAATGCCACCGTAACCACCATCGTGCCGATGGAGTGGGCGACGATGGCATAAGGTTGGCCGACTTTTTCCAGCACAATGCGCATGGCTGCTGCCATCTGAAAGCCGCTGGCTTGTTTGCCGAGCGCATCGCCGTGTGCAGGCGCGTCGAAAGCCACCACGCGAAAACCTGCTTTCATCAACGGCGCGACGAAGCCGGTGAGCTGACCGCGATGCCCGCCCCAGCCATGCATCAACAGCACCAGCGGCCGGCCCGCTTCGCCCCAGGCGGTCACGGGCAACGTGAATTCGCCGGTGGGCCGCACGGTACTTGTGAAGGGCAGCGTAAAATTCTCAGCGGCCTCCAGCACGCGGCGCTCACGTTTGGAGATCGGCAACCGCGGCACGGTGAGCCAGAGGTCGAGGGATTGCTCTGCGGTTATCGCCATGGGCTCAGGAACTCCCAGAGAGAAGCCAGCAGAAAAATAGGAATAACAAGAACAAAAATGCGACCAAGATCACGCCAGGCTTCAGTAGGCAGGCCCAGCCATTTCCTTCCAGCATACTCCGGCCTCCCCCGCCAAAAGCTCAACCCCGCATTTACTCCCGCGCCAGCCGCCAGTGTATAAGCTGTAAGCTGCAGAAATACGACTGAGAGATAGTAAGCTGAGCTGGTTGGGTTCAGCAAGCGGCTGGCGTGGCTGCCGTCTACGGAAACAATACCGCACACCCAGCCGCGATAGGCGACAAGTGGAAAGGGAAAGATAACACCCAAGCCACCCAGGGCATCTACCACGGCCCCCCTGAGGTTGCCAGCGAAATCGGCAAGCGCCATCGAAAAGGGATTGGACTGAGCCAATACCGGGCCCGATCGCGCCTCTGCCACCAAGCGATCCCGATATGAAAGCGCAAAATCATTCCCCGTATGAACCATGGTAATGCCGACAATGAGTGAGAGAAGATAGGTAACGGCGACGATAAGAATTGAACCCCGTGCTCGGCGTAATGCCCGCAGCAAATTACTAATGAACCGGGTGATCACCGAGGCATTCTAACAAAAATGCGGCAGGTTTCTGCCGCATGGTGGGCGCGATAGGACTCGAACCTACGACCTTTGCGATGTCAACGCAACGCTCTAACCAGCTGAGCTACGCGCCCAAGGGCAAAAATTATATCATCGGGAGTTTTGAGGCTGACGCGCCCACAGCGCCAGGCA
>CAYJMC010000034.1:0-17297 GCA_964371335.1 uncultured Anaerolineaceae bacterium | reverse complement strand
GGCAAAAATTATATCATCGGGAGTTTTGAGGCTGACGCGCCCACAGCGCCAGGCATGCCAGCGCCCATAAACGCTTGCCATGATCTTGTTTACCCGCTTGATGCTCGGCAATCAGTTTCACCATCGCATCGCGCTGGAACCACTCGGCAAGGGAGTTTTCGGGCGCCAGCAGCGTCTCCCGCGTCCAGGCTGCCAGCGAACCGCGCAGCCAAGCGCCTACCGGAATGCCGAAGCCCTGTTTGCCATGGGTCAAGACTTCAGGAGGAAGCATGTTTGCAAATGCTTTGCGCAGCAAGACCTTACCCTGCCGGCCCTTCAACTTGTAATGCACGGGCAGCCTGGCGGCCCATTCGACAAAGACATGATCGAGCAAGGGCGAGCGCCCTTCAAGCGAATTGGCCATAGTCATGCGATCGGCCTTCACCAACAGGCAACCTGCCAGGTAGCTCTTGATGTCCGCATACAGCGTGCGATCCAAGCGATTGCGCGCTGGCCCATTGGCATATATATTCGCCAGGTCATGTTCGGCGCGCCGCAGATCAAGGAGAGCCGCATGATTGGGCTGCCAGAGACTGCTCTTCTGTCGCACAGAGAAGTAGGAGCTCCAGCGCAGCAACGAAGCGCGCGGGTCCACATCGTTCAGTTGCGGCAGTCTTTTGATGCCATTGCTGAAGCTGCTGCCGACGGGCCTGTCGCCGCGGTCGGGAAGCGCACCTGCAATAGTTGGCACTAATCTGCGAGTAACTAATCCCGGCAAGCGCAAATAATTGTCGGCATAGGCATCCAGCCAGTAACGTTGGTAGCCGGCAAAGGATTCGTCGCCGCCATCGCCGTTGAGCGCCACGGTAACGTGCTGGCGAGTCAATTTGGAGAGGTGGTACAGCGGCAAAGCGGACGGATCTGCGAACGGCTCGCCGAAATGCTGGAGCAGGAGCTCCATCGTGGCAGGGATATCGCCGAAGGCGAGCGTAAACTCGTGGTGATCGGTCGCGTAGCGCTCGGCAACGGCGCGGGCGTAAGGCAGCTCGGAGAAACTCGTTTCCTCGAACCCCACCGAAAATGTTTTCACCGGACCGGCGCTGGCCTGCGCCATCAAGGCAACCACAATGCTGGAATCGATGCCGCCGCTCAGATGCGCGCCCAGCGGGACTTCGCTGATCAAGCGCATGCGCACCGAGTCGCCGGCGATGGCGCGCAATTCTTCGATTAGCTGGCCTTCGCTGGTGGTGTGCTTCGGCTCATAGCTAAGATCCCAATAACGTTCGACCTTTAGGTTCCCGCGTTCCCAGATCAGGCGATGCGCGGCGGGCAACTTGTAAACGCCTTTATATGCAGTGTGCGGCTCGGGAATATATTGCAAGCTTAAGTAATCATCGATAGCCTGCAGATCGATCTCGGGCGGTCGCGGCAGAACGCCGAGCAGAGCCCTTAGTTCGGAGGCAAAATACAACTTGCCATCCATCACAGAGTAATGGATTGGTTTTTTACCTAGGCGGTCGCGGGCGATCAGCAGTCTTTGACGGTTTTCATCCCAGAGTGCAAGGGAGAACATGCCGCGCAAGTATTGCAGGCAATCGTCGCCATGATCTTCATAGAGATGAACGATGCATTCGGTGTCAGAATTCGTACGGAATTGATGTCCCTTTTTGTCCAGTCGCTGACGCAATTCCTGGTAGTTGTAACATTCCCCGTTGTAAACAATGGCAAGCGATTTGTCTTCGTTGAAAATGGGCTGATCGCCGCCAGCCACGTCAATGATGGCCAGCCGGCGCATCGCAAGCGATGTGCCGGTCTTCTCGAAATAACCGTCGCCATCCGGGCCGCGGTGAGCGATGGCCGCGTTCAAGCGCCGCAAAGCGGCGCTATCAACGGCGCGTCCAGCGCTATCGACGATGCCGCAGATACCGCACATTTAGCGAGCCTCCACGATCGAG
This sequence comes from uncultured Anaerolineaceae bacterium, assembly GCA_964371335.1. Classification (GTDB taxonomy): domain Bacteria; phylum Chloroflexota; class Anaerolineae; order Anaerolineales; family UBA11579; genus JAMCZK01. The sequence continues at coordinate 15,363 of CAYJMC010000034.1, read as the reverse complement.
TTCATCAAATCCAAATAGGCCTGGGCGACTTTGCGCCAACTGTATTGAGCTTCCACGCGCTTGCGAGCCGCAGCGCCCATGCGCTCACGCGCGCTTGCGTCGGGTATCAATTGCACCAGTGCGGATTTCAGCGCCTGCACATCTTCCGTTGGCACCAGCAAGCCTGCCTCTTCGGTCACCAGTTCTTCGTTGCCTGCAATGCGCGAGGCCAACACAGGCAGGCCGCTGGCCATGGCCTCAAGGACTGCGTTCGGCATACCCTCATGCCGGGAGGGATACACAAAAAGGTTCGCTTGCTGATAAGTCTGCGGCAATTGTTCGCGGCTCTGCCAACCGGGAAAGTTTACCCGCTCAGCAATTTTCAACTTTTGCGCCTGGTCGCGCAGGCCTTCGACGCGGGGACCGTCACCTACAATCTCGAGCGTCCATTCCAGATCGCGCAACTCGGATAGCGCTTTCAGCAGCAGGTCGAGCCCTTTTTGATAGACAACGCGTCCCACGAAAAGCAGCCGCGCCGGCTCCCAATCGCGTTTGCCCGCATGGAATTTTTCTAGGTCAACGCCATTTGGAATTATTTTTACGGGAACGCGAGACTCGAAAGCCTGCCCCAGTTGCCGCAGGCCCTCACTATTTGCCACCACCGCCGCTGACCGGCGCCAGACCTTCCGCAGCAGCGGACTGAGCAGCCGATGCTGGCGGGCAAAATCGTAGGGGCGAAAGCCGGGAACGTCGCCGCCGCGCAAGCTCACAATGTATGGGAGCTTAAAGAAAAAGCGCCAAAACCAAGCTGCCACCCCGCTGGGCGCGCCGAAAAAAGCAAGCACCACATGCGGACGCAAGCGGTGAATCTGCCACAAACCCAGAACGGACGCGGACAACATGAATGAAATTTGTTCTGCCGTGCTGGAACGATCAGATCTGCTGCGCAAAGCAGGCAGGCGCACCACCCTTACACCATCTACCTCTTCGCGGAGCGGCATTTTTTTATAGGCCGCGGTCAGAACTGTGACTCGTTGCCCCAGTTTCACCAGACTTTGAGCAATCTGGGCACTGGCATTGCCGGCGCCCCCCCCGATGGGAGGATATTCGCTATTAACAATAAGGATATGCATGAGTTATTGGTTGCACTTGTCCCCGTAGCGCGGCGTCAGCAACTGGATGGCCGGGTTGGAAAAGGTGGACAAGGGTTCATATGCACACAAGATAGGTCGCCCCACGCTGCGCACCCAGGCGTTGTTTTCCGGGGCGAGCGTATCCTGGCTGGTGTCGTTTATTTGAATGAAGATCGGGTCGGTGACAATAAGCGAGAAACGCTGCCGGTCAATATCCTGCGCAAAACGATCTAAATAGGCGTCGTTGTGCGAGATAGCCATTTCCATCAGGAACAACTTCTCATATTCATGCACCAAAGGCACATTCTTAACCAAATGGAATGTAAGCAGATGCCGTTGTGAAATAAAAAGGACATCGCCGCCTTGAGCTGAAGCTTCATCGGCAGCGGTTTGAATTTGGGCGAGCACCTCAGCGGAAATTTGCCGGGATGGCAGCGCGAGCGGTTCGCCGCTCAACACAGCGAGCAGCACCGGCATCAGCAGTAATGCAGTCAGCAACGCAGGTGCAATCTTGAAATACGAAAGACTTTTGCTTGCTGTTGGAGCATAAGCGCCAAAGGCCAACGCAAGCCCCAACACGAGCAGCAATACCAAATAAGCGTCCATATTATGCAGATTGGTTCCGCCGCCGATTTTGACGCTCACTACCAGGCCGCCGACAAAGAAGATCAGCAACAGCGCGGCAATGCCGAAACTACGCCAAGAACCGAGTTTTGCACTCTTCTGCTGCAGTCGTTGCCAGATAAGGATAAAAATGGGAGCGGAAACCACCAGGATGCCGGGGAGGATGCCGAGGACAAAAGTGGCATTTGGCCACAGCCGATCCCACAACAATTCCGAGGTAAAAGAGGAGCCAAACTGACCTTTGTCTGCGACACCGGAGTTGGAAATGTACAACGCGTAGGAGCCCAGGGCCACAAGCGTTCCAACTACGGTATAGAGCGCTGGCCGCCACAAATAACCAAGGGAAAGCGTTGAATTATTTTTCGAGGGGCGCGCTTCGAGCAAATAGAGTAAGGCGGCTAATGCGCCCGGCAGCGGCAACCAATTGATGCGGCTGATGCCCGCCCAAACCGAAGCCAGAGCAACGAACAGGAACGAGCGCCAAGGGCGATCTTTGTCGACGCCCGACAAAACCAAGAAAACGCAGGGGAGCAAATGATAGAAAACCGCGCCCTGCATCAGGAACAAGTAAATCCAAAGAATAAAAAGCATGCGCAGACAGGTCGTCTGCAGGCGGAGCCGCCGAGCAAAAATCCAAGCAGTGAGCAATGGCATGCCGACCCATAAAATGGCTTGCCAGAGACGATGGACAAGCAATGAGGAATCAGAAATCAGAAATGGCAGCGATTGCAATAGATAGCGGCTGGGGTGGGTAACGGGCAGCGGAAGACTGACGCCATACACCTGCCGGCTGAAATAAAAGGAGGCCTGGTAATAGCGGCTGATCTCCGACCATTCCAGTGAAAAGGGATAGTCGGTGACCTGATTGAAAAAAGTTGCTGCCAGATACACGGATGCCAGCGCCAAAATCGAGGCCGGTAAGTTGGCAAGCCAATCCGATTTGCGCCAGGCAGCCAGCAAAGCGGCACCAAGGATACAGAGGATCAAAAAAAGAAAGAGCCTCGGGAACGGGTTCAGCAGAAAGCGTCCATAGAAACCCAGAACAATTAACGGAAAGGCAACCGTTAAAAGAAGAAAAACTGCAAGCGCGACCGCGCCCGTTGCTTGCAATTTCTTCTGGAATGCCGCCAACCCATCTAGCAGCAGGCTGGCCAGGGATGTCCAGGCGAACACTGCAAGCAATGCCAGCGCGCCCACCAGTACGTATCCGGCGTAAAGCCCGGCACGGAAGTTGGCCGAAGTGATAAGCAAACCTTCGGCGGTGATCTGCGCCTGGAACTGCCAAATGGCCGCCGCGCCCACCAGGGCGCAAGTCAGCAAGCTGAGACGCAAAAAGATGAGTGGTTTTGGTTTAAGGAATTGGATAGCGCGGGACATTCTCGCCAGTCTACCCATCCAGTTTGTTTAACAAAGGCTGCGCCTTCGCCATCCCGGGCAGCACGTCAGAAAGCACCAATGCACCCGGCAGGCTTACCAGGACGTACAGAGTGCGGATCAACAAGGCGAGCACCAGGCTGTTGGCCGGATCGACACCGCCCAATGCCGAAAAGGCAAAGCTGGTGGAAAATTCCTGCACACCCCAGCCGCTGATGCTGATTGGAATCAGCGTAACAATGTAGACCAGACTCTGCAGCCCGGCCACGGACCAAAATGGAAGAGGATCGTGCATGCCGTCCAGCAGAATGGAGAGAGTAGCGAACAGGCAGGCCATGTGAATGAAAGTAAAAAATAGAGCATTCAGCAATGCCTTCGGTTGGCTGATCCAAAGCCGAAGCGCTCTGAGCAACCGCTCCCAAATCTTGCGCACACGGTTGGCCATACGGGCGGTCCAGCTGACTTGAGTTGCGAACACAGTGAGCGGCAAAGCATGAGCTGTTTGCAGGCTTGCATCCGCCAAAAACTGCAAACCAATCGGCAATGTGAATGTGAAGCCCAGCAATCCCACAAGACGGTCAACAACCAGAGAAGCCGCCGACACGGTGGCATCGAAGCCCGCCTGCAGCGCTCCCGCCAAGCGGGCCACATCACCGCCTACCGTGGTGGGCAAGAAATTGTTGGCGAATAGACCAGCAAAGGTGATGCGCAGGCTTTGCGGCCAGGCAGCATTCACGCCACCTGAGCGCAGCAGCACGTGCCAGCGGCGTGCCACGGCGAGGCGCGAGATAAACGTGAGGACTATAGCGAGAAGAAACCGCCAAAACTCGATACGCCCAACGGCGTCAACGATCTCCCGCCAGCCTTGCTGGGTGATGAGGTAAACCACTAACGCCAGGGCGACCAGAGTCCCCAAGACGCGCAAAAGACCCCCAGGTGTGGCGAAGCGCGCCTGAGCCTTAGCGATTTTTGCCATTCGCCCTCCGAATTACGTACCTCACCGTGTAAATAGGCTTGGACTGCGATTCGTGGTAGGTGCGCAAAGACATTTCGGCCAGCAATCCCATCAGAATGGATTGCACACCCAAGACAAAGAGCAGCGCGCTCAGAAGAAATATTGGCGAATCGACGGTGGAGGTTCCGTAAAGGGTTCGCCGCACGAATAGGAAGACTAAACCCATCACGCCTACAAAACCAAATCCGACACCCACGCCTCCAAATAGATAAATGGGCTTGTTCACATAACCGCTAAGGAATTTAACCGTGAACAAATCCAACACCACTTTGATTGTGCGGTTCAAACCATATTTACTTTTCCCGTGTTCCCGAGGATGATGCTGCACCGGCACTTCGGTGATCTTGGCGCCCACATAGCCGGCATAAGCCGGAATAAAACGGTGCATCTCCCCGTACAGGCGGAAACCAGTCAGCACTTCCCGGCGGTAAGCCTTGAGTGTGCAACCATAATCATGCAAGGAAACTCCGGTTACGCGCGAAATGATCCAGTTTGCCACCATAGAGGGCAAGGTGCGTGTGATGAAATTATCTTTACGGAACTTGCGCCAGCCGCTCACCAAGTCATAGCCGTTGACGATTTCTGCAAGCAGCTTGGGAATATCCGCGGGGTCATTTTGCAAATCGCCGTCCATGAGCACAATGACTTCGCCAGTGGAATGGTCGATACCTGCGGAGATGGCTGCCGTCTGCCCGAAGTTGCGGCGCAGAGCCACCACACGAGTGTGGAAAGGGTCTTTCGCAGCCAGCACTTCCATGGCCTGAAGGCTGCCATCATTGCTGCCATCGTCCACGAAAACGATCTCCCAAACCTGGTTGCTCCCTGCAAGTGCTTTCGTTATCCGCCGATGCAGCTCAGGGACGCTTTGTACTTCATTAAATACCGGCACGACCACAGAAACCGTCATACTGGTTTTGGGCGGGCGAGCAGTGCGTCGTTTGATTTGTTTTAGCGCCATGGGTCTTAAGGTTCACAGGGCCGCAAGTCTAGCATACGGCGGAAATTAACGTGAGAATTATCCCAAACTTCGGCGAAAGTCACAACGCAGTCGGCATCCAATCCCGAAGTGGACTGAATCTCTGGGGCGAGGTCGTCCCAAACGCGGCTATCAATATAGGCGAAGTCGTAACCAGCCTCTAAGAACGCTTCCAACGACGGCGTAGCCATCAGAGTATGCCAACTATCGCTGTTGGGCGGCTCGTCAAGCAATTGGCCGCTAAGATGGCCGGTCAGCACTGTCGTGCTGCCCATGGGACCAAAAACTTTTGCATCTTCGGGAATGCGCCCCCAGATTTGCGCGGTGATGGAAGCGTCCAACTCGTTGTAGCCATCGCCCAGGCGCGTGGTACTGGCCGCTGAAAATTGCGTGCCGGCAATTACCAGCCCACCAAAGATCATCAGCCCAAGTCCGCCAATAGCAGCTTTCCGCATCCACTCGCGCCACTGGAAAGCGAGGTCGGCCACAACAAAAGTCAGCAAGATCGTCCAAATGAGCACAGCCTGCCAGCTTAGCCGTGAGATGTCGCGATCGGCTTCGTATTGCAGGATCATTGGAATCAATAAACCAATCCAAGAAGCGATTGCCAGCACGCCCAGAATCCAGTCACCAGCCTTGGCGCGGAGCCAGGCCCAGCGCGTAATCCATGGGGTGAACAAGATCACGGGGCCAAGTTCGAACAAGCCGACGATTAGTTGAACCGGAGAGAAAATATTCAACGCACCCAAGTGCGAGGACAGGATGGCCGGCGGCCAACGGAATGAAAAACCAAGGAGGTCGAAGGCCGGCGCTGATGAAATATTTATCCTCGATCCGAAATGAGTCAGGTGAGTTCCAGCCAAAGCGAGCAGGCTACCAGCTCCAGTGGCCTGCAGAAGGCCGGGACCTTCGATACCGAAAAGGAAATTGCGAGCTAACTCAGTCAGCGTGCCGCCTTGCATCAATACGATGGGAATTGAAAGCGCGGCAGCAACCAATGCCGAAACAAGCTCTGGCAGCCTCAAATTACGTTGTTGCCAATAATAGAAAATGGCGAAGACGAACAATCCCAGCATAAAAAGCGCGTACGTTGTTTCCCAGGCCAAAGCCCAGGTGGCAAAAACCGCTGCCAGCAACAAAACTGACCAGCGGCTTGCCAAGCGCGGCAACAGCAGCCAAACCAGCAGTAGGATGAGCATCGAGAAAATATTCGGGCCCTGGTGGGCCATTACCATGGGGTCCATGATTCCGTTGAGGAAACCAAACATGTACGGCAACGGCGGCCCGCCATCCACCGGCCAAGGCGAGATCAACGCCTCAGAAAACGGCCTGCCAATCAGTGCGCTGGTGCCTTGAAGCCGGATCAGCTTGTCAGCCTGCAGCAAAAACGCCGGCGGCAACAGCAAAAGCAAATAACGCGTGCCACTGGCCAGGGCTACCACAGCCGCCCCTGCCCAGCCACCCCAGTGCTGACCGATGTAACGCTTGCCCAGCAAGGCTGCCAGCAACAGCATCTCGCCCCAGAGCAGCGCCTTGGACAGGTCGAACGCACTCCAGGGCAGCATGCCGCCCAGGCGCATCAAACTAGCGCCAACAAAATGGAAGCCGTAGTGATAAATGAAATTGAGCGGGTAATTGGGAAAGAATCGCGGGGGAACATCACCATTACCGACGATGGAAATCAACGATAAATTTTTATGCTCATCGAACAGGGTTAGGCCCTTGCTCCAAAGCAGGAACAACCAAAGGAGTCCCAACCCCGCCAGCAGCCAGGGCCATACCTTCAAATCCTGGCGGTCAAGCCAGGGGCCTTCTTTACGCCTCCAGCCAAAGAAGACGGCAGTAAGAAGGAGGAGTAAGGCTGGCAATAGAAATGTGATCGCAGGCGGCAGCCAATGTCCCAGTAAATTTGCCAACCAAACGTACAAAATCAAACCCAGACCCAGCCCGACAATCAAGCGCTCGCGGACCCGCAAGCGGAACGCGTGCGTCGCCAGCAACCAGCCAGCCAGCCACACGGCCAGCATGGTCACCAGCCAGGGGAGCAGGCTCAGAGCGCTGCCATCACGATACCAATACATTTTTCTCCGGGGCTTGAAAGGTCAATCGCGCTCAGCCATTTCTTTTCGCAACTTAGCCAAGTCGGCATCGACCATCATTTCCACCAACTCTTGAAAATTAACGCTGGGCTCCCAACCCAGGACGGCATGGGCCTTGGATGGATCCGAAATCAGCAAGTCGACTTCGGCGGGGCGGTCAAAACTCTTATCGTGAATCACATGATTCTTGTAATCCAAATCAAGGTGGCCGAAGGCGAGTTCGCAAAGCTTGCGCACGGTGTGAGTTTCCCCGGTGCCAATGACGAAATCTTCCGGTTCGTCGCGCTGCAGCATCATCCACATCGCCTGCACATAATCACCGGCAAAGCCCCAATCGCGTTGCGCTTCCAGGTTCCCCATAGGCAGCTTGTCACTCAGCCCCAATTTGATGCGCGCCGCGTTGTAAGAAACCTTGCGGGTGACAAATTCAAGGCCGCGGCGCGGGCTTTCGTGGTTGAACAGGACCCCCGATACGGCGAACATATTGTGAGATTCCCGATAATTGACCGTAATCCAATGACCATACAACTTGGCAACCCCGTAAGGGCTACGGGGATAAAAAGGGGTCTTTTCACTTTGCGGAGTTTCTTGCACTTTCCCAAACATTTCGCTGGAAGAAGCCTGGTAATAACGGGCATCCGGCTTGACCTGGCGAACCGCTTCCAGCAAGCGAGTGACTCCCATGGCAGTCACCTCGCCAGTAAGAACGGGCTGGTTCCAGGACGTGGGAACAAAAGATTGTGCAGCAAGGTTGTAGATCTCATCAGGTTCGTAGCGCTCGAGGACGGAAACCAATGAGCTCTGGTCGTGCAAATCCCCCTGCTCAAGCGAAATCTCATCTTGAATGTGTTTAATTCGATCGAACGTAACCGTGCTGGATCGTCGCGCCATGCCCACGACGTTGTAGCCTTTGTCAAGTAAAAATTCGGCCAGATAAGAACCATCCTGGCCGGTAATGCCTGTAATTAATGCAGTGGGCATTTCACTCTCCTCAGCATCGATTGGTGAAATGGCTGCGAATACGGCAGCCTTGGGGATTATATCTTAGCGGTCTTTTCGAGGCCCTGTAGCACGCGCTTAGCTCTTTGTTCCCACGAATATTGATCGGCAGTCCTCTTTCCGGCCTTCGATAGCCTCGCGCACCTCTCCGGCGACCGGAAAAGAGCATCCAAGGCTTCCACCCAGGCTTCGGGTTCCCCGCTGGGCAAAATGACGGCATTTTCCTCATTGAGGATCTCACCCAAGATAGGCAAATCGCTCGCCAGGATCGGTCGCCCGCAAGCCAGATACTCGAACATTTTCAGTGGATTCGTAAATTCAGCAATGTTCACGCCAGAAGAGCCTGCCACTTTCTTCCCGTGCGGCATCAGGAAAACGTCGCAGGCCGCCTGGTAAAGAGGCAACTCCGCATTAGGCACAAAGCCCACGAATAGCACATTATCTAAATCACGCACTTCCTGCTTTCGCCGGACGACTTCACCAGGACGACCACCTACCAGCAGGAAGCGAATGGCAGGCAACCTGCGCGCCAACTCTACAATCAATTCGATGCCACGGCCGGCATATAAATGACCTGTGTAGCCTGCAGTAAATGCCTCAGGCAAGCCCAAAGCATTTCTCGCCGCCTTGGGATCCGGCAACTTGGCATAACTTTCCAAGTCAACCCCGTTTGGCGCAAGCAAGAGAAAACCTTCGGGCGCAGGAAGTCGATATCGCTTCCGAATTTCGCTTGCCAAATGCCTAGTATTAACAACCAGCTTTTGTGCGCCCCGGGCTTTCAGGAAACGGCGCAGCAGCCAAGGCCCCATGGTCCCACTGGGCAAATCGTGCAGTTCAAAAATGGCGGGGAGACCGCGGCTTGCGGCCAAGGACGCCGCCTGGGGAAGTCGCGTATAAATCAGATCGGCGCCCCAGTCTTGCGCGGCGCGCACGGCGCTCAAAGCAAAGTCATAACGTCGAAGAAATGGGTGAAATGGAATCCACCGAATTTCGAATTGGCGCTTCAACCCGTAATGAATGGCCAGTTGTGTCCAACTGATTCCGAGATCTTCTCCCGGCGCATAGACGCGGGTGTCATTACCCAACCCGGCCAGCGCCCCAGCCATCTTCATATTCTGAATGCTATTGGCTGTCTGGGCCGGTATCGACCCCGGGGCAATGACAGCGATCTTCATATCAAGCGGCAGATAGGTGGGCGCGCAAATCTTGAATGATGCGGATCACGGCCACGCCCACAGTGAATACATAGTATCCCGCAAGTAAGGCAGCAAAGGCCACCGCCCCATAGGAGGCGAACAAGAAAATACCGGCTACCTTTATAACCATCCCGATGGAGTTGACAATCGTAGGAAATACCGGTCGGTTGAATGCCAGCAAGGCTGCTCGGCTCCAATAGAAAACATTAACTACCGTGTAACCCCCCAATAGAATCAGCAAGGGAACATAAACTTGGGTCAGATTTCCTTCTGCAGCAATCGTTGGGCTGTACAGTGTGATGACCTGCGGGCCAAACAAAATGAGGAAGGCCGCCACAGGCAATGAATATAATGCCGCCAACATAGAGCCGCGACGCAATACATGACTTACCGATTTCCAGTCATCTTTGGCCACGGCGCGCGAGAGCTCCGGATAAGTCGTCGAAGGTAATGGACTGACTGGAATCTGCAGGAACCCGATCAAAGTACGCGCAATGGCGTAGTAGCCACCTACCAGGTTGCCCAGGAAGGCGTTTGCCCAGAGGTCTTCGCTGTCCTTGGCCACCAGGCTCACTGTGGCACTGAGGTTGGTGCTGAACGCAAAGGTGAGCAGGCTGCGCCGATCCGTGCGCAGCACGCTGAGTGGCGTGCGCCACCATCCAGCTCCCCACTTCCGCTTCGCAGTGGACAGCGCCACGGCCAACACGGCGACTGAGCGCACCAGGCGACCTGCTAATTCGGCCAATATGATTTCGATCATCCCGCCGCCAGTGAGCCAAACCAGAACGGTAAGACCGAGACGTATCACGCTCTGGGTGATATCGATAACGGACTTAGCGCCAAAGCGATTGAATACTTGCAGAATCCCATCGGAGCTATCGAAGAAAACATTGATCAGTACCAAAGAACCATAAAGAATAAAGAGATACTCGACTCCGCCTTGATCTGAAAAAAGTTTCACACCTAGCGGTGCGAGCAAAAGGATCAACAGAAAAGCCAGCACATTACCGCTTAGTTCCAACAATGTCGCCATCTTGAAAACAGCGGCCGCCCGGTCGTGCTGTTTGCGCTCTTCATAAAGACGTACGTAGCGAACGACCAGCTCGTCAATACGGAAAGAGGTAAAACGGTTGAGAACATTGGTAAAGTTGCCCATAGCGCCGAGCAAACCTAGCCCGGCAACGCCAATCACGCGGACCTGGATAGCGCCCTGCACCATGCCCATCGCCGCAGAGAGCACCGTTGCGCTGACCAAGTAACTGGAGTTGCGCAGAATGCGCCGTAACAACTCGGTATCGAAAACGCGTAAATAAAGTTGTTCCAGACGATCGAGCGGGAGTCTAAACATCAAATAATGCGATTCAATCTAACTTGATTTGGGAAGCCCAGGATCGTTCGGCCACATACCATTCCACCATTTTGGCGATGCCGTCTTTCAGACCCACCTGTGGCTCCCAGCCCAACAGCCTGCCCGCCTTGCTCACGTCAGCCCAGCTGGCCGACATATCGGCTTTTTCAGCTGGAAAAGATTCGACAATCGCCTTGCGTCCGATGGCCTTTTCAAGCATGGCGATCAATTCGTTGATCGACATCGATTCGTGGCCGCCCAGATTCACTATTTCAAATCCCACCGGCTTCAAGGCCAGGACGGTTCCGCGGGCGATGTCATCGATGTAAGTGAAACCGCGGGTCTGATTGCCATCACCCAAGAGCTGAATAGGCTTACCCTCGCTAATGCACTGTACGAAACGAAACATGGACATGTTCGGTCGGCCCGCGGGCCCGTACACCGTGAAATAGCGCACGATGGTCACATCGATGCCGTAAAGGAAATGGTAGACATGGCACATGGCTTCGGCGCCCTTTTTGGTGGCGGCGTAGGGCTGCAGGGGATGGCTGCTATCGGCGGTCTCCGCAGTGGGCAGCGGCGCATTGGCGCCGTAGATGCTCGAGGTGGAAGCCAGCACGAATTTCTCGATCCCTTGTCGCCGGCAGAGCTCAAGCAAATTCAATGTCCCCGTGGTGTTCGACTCAAGATAGGCCCATGGATCCTCGACGCTATCGCGCACTCCGGCGCGAGCCGCCAGATTGATCACCGCGTTGAACGACTTGCCCTCCAGTCGCTCGATTGCTTTGCGATCGGAAATATCGAGGCGGTGAAATTCGAATCGCTCGCGCTCTTTGATATTTTTTAACCGATATTCTTTCATGCAGACGTCATAAGACGTGTTCATGTTGTCCACCCCCACCACGCTGTGTCCCTGGTCGAGCAGCAAGCCCGCCACGCGGGCACCGATAAAACCTGCTACCCCCGTGACCAGATAGCGCGCCACTAAAGCCCGACCACTTTGGGGTCGCCCTTGGCGATCTGACCGTAGGCGTTGCGCGTGTCTACGATCAGTTTGCTCTGCTTCAGCAGGGCCGGGTAATCATAGGCCTTGTGGTTAGTTACGATGACCACCACATCGGCTTCCTTGGCTGCCTTCATGTGATCAGGCACGCTGTCCAGCATCCAATCTTCGTGATCCATATGGGGAATATAAGGGTCGTGGTATACGACATCCGCTTTTTTCTCACGCAGTAAGGCGATCACGTCCAGCGCAGGTGATTCGCGCAGGTCGTCTATATCCGGTTTGTACGCCGTGCCCAGCACCAATACCTTGCTGCCATTGAGGGACTTGCCGTGTTCATTCAGTGCATCCTGCACACGCCCCACTACGTAGCGCGGCATACTGGTGTTGATCTCGGAGGCCAGTTCAATAAAGCGCGCCGTATAGTTCAATTCCTTCAGCTTCCAAGACAAATAAAGCGGGTCGATGGGAATGCAGTGCCCGCCCAGGCCTGGGCCGGGCGTGAATTTCATGAAACCGAATGGTTTAGTCGCGGCGGCGTCGATGACTTCCCATACGTCCACGCCCAGCCGGTTGCACATCAGCGCCAACTCGTTCACCAGGCCGATGTTCACCATGCGGAAAGTGTTTTCCAGCAGCTTGGCCATCTCAGCCACTTCGGCAGTGCGGACAGGCACCACAGTCTTCAGCGCCTGCGAATACCAAAGCGACGCGACCTCGCCGCAGGCCTTGGTGACCCCGCCCACCACTTTGGGCATATTGGCAGTGGTCCAATCGGTGCGGCCAGGGTCGACGCGTTCCGGCGAAAACGCCAGGAAGAAATCTTCCCCCGCCTTCAAGCCACTCTTGCTGGCTAACATGTCCAGCATCAGTTCGCGCGTCGTTCCCGGGTAGGTGGTCGACTCCAACACAATGACCATGCCAGGATGCATGTGCTCCGCAAGTTTTTCGGTGGCAGATACGATGAAAGAGAGGTCCGGGTCACCGGTCTTGCGCAGCGGCGTGGGCACACAGATACTGACGGCATCCGCGTTAGCCAGTTCAGAGAAATCCGTGGTGGCGCGCAACTTCTTGGCCTTCACCAGCCGGGCCACTTGCTCGTTCCCCACGTCGCCGATATAAGATTTCCCCGCGTTGATGGCATCTACTTTGCGCGGATCGGGGTCGATACCGGTAACCGCGAAGCCGCCTTCAGCAAACACCGTCGCGAAAGGCAGGCCGACGTAACCGAGGCCGAGGACCGCCATTTTGGCAGTGCGCTCGCGCAGTTTGCGCTCCAGCGTGGAACGAATATCCGTCATTGCACCTCTAAAACATGCTTAATTGTTCGTGGTTTTGCGTTTCAGTGGAAATGGGTTCATTTGGAATTTCTGGGACCGTGGCCGCTTTTGCCATCCATTCCGGCAAGCGTGCGAAATCGGCTTCCACCGCGCCGCGCAGCGAAGGTTGGTGCAACGCGGCTGCGGGGTGATACATGGGGACAATTAACCTTCCGTGCACACGCACGGCCTGCCCGTGGATTTCGCTGATTTTTGCGTTCGGTAAAAAACGCGCCATCGAATAGCGCCCCAAGGTAACAATGACCTTGGGATTGATGGCAATGATCTGCCGTTCCAAATAATCGCTGCAGGCTGCCAGCTCTCCAGGTTGTGGGTCTCGGTTTCCGGGCGGGCGACATTTTACCACGTTGGTTATGAAGACCTGTTCGCGCTTCAAATGGATGCTCGCCAATAATTCTTCAAGGAATTGACCCGCGGCGCCCACGAATGGTCGCCCTTGTTCATTTTCGTGAAAGCCCGGACCCTCGCCGATAAATAAGATCTCGGCGTTCGCCGGTCCCTCGCCGGGAACCGCCAATTTGCGCGAGTATTGCAACTCGCATTTGGTACAGATTGCGGCCTGTGCCGCGACCTCCTTCAAAACCTCGACTGAATTCAAGCCTGCTCCGCACGTCTGAATTGCTCGAAGTTCAAGGTCTGCTGGTCCAAGTGAGGCAACTGCATCAACAAAGCGTCTTCGCGGTTGTTGCTGTAATAGCGTTTTCGTCGCCCCACGACTTCGAAGCCGAAATGGGCATACAGGGCCTGCGCCGCCAGATTGCCCGAACGCACTTCCAAAGTTGCGCTCTTCATTCCTTTTTCCGCGGCCCGGGCCAGCACGTGATGCAGCAAGCGGCGCCCCAAGCCCAGACGCCGGAACTTGGGCGCCACCGCGATATTAGCCACGTGCAATTCATCCCCCAACTGCCAGCACACGCTGTAGGCGACGATCAGCCACTCGTTCTGCTCGGCCCAAACCTCGATGACCCATTGTTCTGAAGCCGGATTGTGCTCCAGTTCAAATTCGTAGCTTTTGCGCGTCCAGGGTGTGGGGAAAATACGCTCTTCTAGCGCATGCACCTGGTCGACGTCGCTGCGTCGCATGCGCCGCAGTTTGAATTTTGTCGCCTCTCCCGCCGGATTCACGCGGGCACCGCCTCACTTGCCTGCAGATAAATGGGAGCCAATCCTTTCGGGTCATCGATTTTCCCTGCCTGCCAATGCGCCCATGCCAGCTCTGCCAATACGGCCGGCCTGCGCACGCATTGCGCAGGTGAGGCGAGTTCTGCGTTCTTGTATTTGCGCCCCAGGATGCGGCGTTCTTCTTCGTATAGCTCACCGCAAATAATTGTCGGCTTGTTGATCGACTCCTCGAGCTCTACGGCTGTCATCAGCGCAGATTTTCCCTCGGACTGCCAGCGGCCTTTTTTCTCGCGATACCAGCCGACCGCCAGACGGCCGCGCCCGGCTTGCAACACCGCTGCCAGTGGCTTCTCTTGCAGCGGCTGGCCCGCGGCGAGGATATCCAGCGTGGGCACGGCAATCAAATCGAGGCCGCGTGCCAGGACCATGCCCTTGGCGAGCGCCAGGCTGGTGCGCAATCCTGTATAGGAACCGGGGCCGATAGCGATAGCAATTGCTTTCACATCGTTTAATTTCAGACCCGTTCGCTTAAACGCTGCCTGGATCCCCGGCGCCAAGTCTGCGCCGCGCATGTCCGGGCGCGTCCAGGTGCATTCATAAATTGCCCGGTTGCCATCGTAAAGCGCCAGGCCGCCAACGTGAGTCGAGGAATCAATCGCCAGTAAGGTCATACCAAGCCGTACACGGCTTCCTGAAACGCTGACACCATTGCCTCGTATCGTTTTCCTTGCGGCGAGATTTCGATGCGCCGCCGCTCATCATCGATCCAGAATAATTTCAGCCACATCCGCTCTGGGGGCAATGCTGCTTCTATTTTCTGCGCCCACTCCACAACCAAGGGACCTTGCTCAAGGTAAAGATCGATGTCCAGCGCCTCGGCTTCCCGTGAATTTTGCAGGCGATAGGCGTCCAGGTGGGATAGTTGCGCACCATCCGGACGGCGATATACGTTTACCAAAACGAAGGTGGGACTGGTGGCATGGGTAGCGGACCCCCAACCGGCCGTAATGCCCTGCACCAGTGTAGTCTTGCCGGACCCCAGTTCGCCTTCCAGGCAGATCAGGTCGCCCTTCTGCAGCAAACCTCCCAGTTGAATCCCCAGGCGTCGGGTTTGTTCGGGGCTGTTGCTAAAAACCTCAAAAGCGCCGGCGCGCA
>CAYJMC010000033.1:17591-22630 GCA_964371335.1 uncultured Anaerolineaceae bacterium | reverse complement strand
TGGATAAACGCAGGCGTCGGGATTTGCGCTTGTTATTGGCGCGGGAACACCCCAACGATATCGCAGTCGTGCTGGAAAGACTTGGCCATGATCAGCGTCACTATGTCTTCAATGCATTGTCGCTTGGCAATCAGGCCGAGGTGCTAAACGAACTTAGTCCGCGGGTAGCGCGCCAGGTGCTGGAAGATCTGCCCATCCCGCGCATCGCCAAGATTTTGAATCGCGCGCCGATGGATGAAACCGCGCGCATCCTGACCTTGTTCCGCAAACGGCAGGGGCGCATCCTGGATGCCATGCGCCCGCGGCACCGCGAGGATGTGGAGAGCCTGTTCAAGTATCCGCCGCAAAGCGCCGGGCGCATGATGACGGAGAAATTCGCCCGCGTGCGGCCGGAGTGGACGGGAAAATATACGCTGCGCTTCCTGCGCAAAGTGAACGCCGACCTGGAAACGCTGACCAACCTCTATGCCACCGACGAAGACGACAAGCTGGTGGGCGTGGTGTCCTTACGTGAGGTCGTGACCGAGGACCCCGCCGCGAAGATCGAAGATCTGATGAACACGGACCTGGTCACCGTGCGGCCTGAGGCCGACCGCGAAGACGTGGCCAAGCTTTTATCGCGATACGACTATCTGGCAATGCCGGTGGTCGACCCCGATGGGCGCATGCTGGGCGTGATCACCGTGGACGACGTGATCGACGTGCTGGCCGCGGAGACGACGGAAGACATCCTGAAGTTCGGTGCGGTGGAATCTGGCAGCACGGCAGACGAATCGTATTTCGCTATTCCGATCAGAACTGTCATATCTCGGCGGCTTGGATGGCTGCTGCTGCTTTTCGTGGCCGGGACAATGACCGGATCGGTATTGAGGTTCTTTGAAGCCGAGTTAGCTGCGGTAGTGGCGCTCTCCTTTTTTATTCCCCTGCTGATCGGCACCGGAGGCAACACCGGCGCGCAGACCGTTTCCACTTTGGTGCGCGGACTGGCGACCGGCGAAGTGCGCATGAAAGACATTTGGCGGGTAATCCGTCGCGAATTTGTCAGCGGCCTGCTGCTGGGCAGCATCCTTGGGGTGGTCGCCTACATCCGCGCCTTTGTCTGGACGCCCGATCACGCCCTGGCGCTGGCCGTCGGTTTGGGAGTACTGGCGATATGCGCCTGGGCCAATACCATCGCGGCCCTCATCCCCCTGCTGGCGCAGCGTTTCAGGATCGACCCGGCCACGGTCTCCGCTCCCTTAATCACTACGCTTGTTGACGCAACGGGGCTGGCAATCTATCTATTAATAGCAAAGTTGACGTTGGGCCTGTAGAGCCGCAGGTCCTCCGGCTGGCTGCCTATACAAGTGTCTACCCGAAGGGGGTATTGTCCCTTATGATGTGGGGACAAAGGTCAGTTGTCTAACAAATAATTCTGCTGTACTTTTAGAGCCCATCCTCACGCGAACCAAGGAGTTTCATGCCCATTGGTCCCTGGGTACGAGAACGAGCAGCACTGATCGATGTTGCCACGGGGCGCGCCCCGGCAGACATCGTGCTGCGGAACGGAACCTGGGTTTGTGTCCAGACGGGCGAACTCATTCCCAATACAGATATCGCAATAAAAGGGGAGCGCATCGCTTACGTCGGCCCCGACGCAAAGCACACCAATGGACCTAAAACGAAAATTATTGAAGCACATGGTCGCTTCATGGCGCCTGGCCTTCTCGACGGACACATGCACGTTGAATCGGGCATGGTAACCATCACCGAATTCGTGCGTGCTGTGGCTCCCCAGGGAACGACTGGCATGTTCATTGATCCGCACGAAATCGCAAACGTGTTCGGACTTAAGGGAGTGAAGCTGATGGTGGACGAGGCGGCCAAACAGCCCATCCACGTTTGGGTGCAGGTGCCCTCGTGTGTGCCATCGGCGCCGGGATTGGAGACGCCGGGCGCCACGCTGAGCGCCGCGGAAGTTGCCGAGGCGATGCAATGGCAAGGCGTCATCGGCCTGGGCGAAATGATGGATTTCCCCGCGGTGATCAAAGGCGATAAGAAAATGTTGAGGGAGATGGGGGCCACCGCCGCCGCGGGTAAGACCATCGGCGGCCACTATGCTTCGCCGGACCTGGGCATCCCATTCCATGGATACGTCGCCGGCGGGCCGCAGGACGATCACGAAGGTACGCGGCTGGAGGACGCGGTAAACCGCGCTCGCCAAGGCATGAAAGTGCTGATGCGCTTCGGCTCCTCGTGGTACGACGTGGCTGCGCAAGTGCGCGCCGTCACCGAACTCGGCCTCGACCCGCGCAATTTCTTGCTCTGTACTGACGACTCACATTCCGGCACCTTGGTCGACGATGGCCATATGAACCGCGTAGTGCGGCATGCCATCGATCAAGGGCTGCAGCCCATCACCGCGTTCCAGATGGCGACGATCAACACGGCCGAGCACTTCGGTGTTGCTGATGAAGTCGGCCAAATTGCTCCGGGGCGTTACGCGGATATTCTGCTGCTGAGTAATCTCGGAGAAATCAAGATCGACCAGGTTCTGGCCAAAGGCAGGCTCGTCGCCGAAGCAGGCATGCTGGCGATCGAGTTACCAGTCTCCCGCTATCCCAAATGGGCGCGGAAATCTGTAAAGCTTGGCCACAAAATAACTGCCAGGGATTTCGCCATGAAATCCAAGGGCATGCAGACCGCAACGGCTAATGTGATCGGCGTCATTGAGAACCAAGCGCCGACGCGGCACCTGCGCATTCCGGTCCAATCGAACAATGGCGAAATCCATGTTGATTTGTCGCGCGATCTGGCGAAGATCGCGCTGGTCGAGCGTCATCAAGGCACCGGTGGCGTGCAAATGGGCCTTGTGCAGGGTTTTGGCCTTAACGCGCCCTGCGCCCTGGCATCCACCGTGGCGCACGATAGCCACCACATGATCGTGGTGGGCACCAGCGAAGAAGACATGGCGCTGGCAGCCAATGAATTGGCCCGCGTGGGTGGTGGGCAGATTGTGGTCAAAGAGGGCAAGGTGCTGGCGATGGTCGAGCTGCCCATTGGCGGCCTGATGTCCGACGAGCGCGCCGAAAAGGTGGCGCGCAAGGCCGACAGACTGCTGGATGCCTTCAAGGCCTGTGGCTGCCAGCTTAACAATCCCAACATGCAACTTAGCCTTCTGGCATTGGTGGTGATTCCCGAATTGCGCATATCAGACCTCGGGTTGGTTGACGTGGTGAAGTTTGGGTTCATTCCGTTATTGGAACCTAAGATAGAAACAAGTTAAACAATGAAGACAAAAGAAATGGACCAAGGTAATTTTGCCACCCTGAGCGAAGCGAAGGGTCCATCCGGATCATCTCTTTGCAAGACTGCAGGAATTTTTAACAATCAGAATGATGGATTCTTGGCGGCGTCGCGGCCGGCGGAGTTTATCCTGAGCAAAGCGAATGGACCCGCCTTACTGGCTCAGAATGGCAAATGTATTTCTCGACTATTGACCTCCCCCACGGTTCCTGCTATATTCATTGGTACAGTTAGGCGCCTATGTTTCCGCAATCAAACCACAGGACTTTCATCGAATAACAGGATCGCCATGTCCTATTCACTTCGCCCTGACTGGTATTCGAATCAGGGGTGGAGTGTAAGCGCAAATAGAACCGCGCCGAAG
Source organism: uncultured Anaerolineaceae bacterium (assembly GCA_964371335.1). Classification (GTDB taxonomy): domain Bacteria; phylum Chloroflexota; class Anaerolineae; order Anaerolineales; family UBA11579; genus JAMCZK01. The sequence goes on along the minus strand of CAYJMC010000033.1, from coordinate 18,981 downwards.
TCTGTAACGAGCGCGCGGTTTTTTACCCAGACCAATCGACAATCTAGAGAAAACGTTCAGTTAGGAGGTGAGACGCGAACTCAGAACCCATCTTAATGTTATTCACACTCATATACCATGGAGGAAGAAGTGATCTCTACGAAACACCTATCTATCGTATTTAGTTTCCTCGTCGTCGGCTCGCTGTTGCTGGCCGCCTGCGGCCCGGCTGCGACACCCACAGCTGCTCCGGTCGAGGAAGAACCCGCAGCTGAAGAACCCACCGCCGAACCGCCCGCTGAAGCCGAGCCATTGATCTTCGGCATGGTGCTGGTTGGCCCACAGAACGATCACGGCTGGAGCCAGGCCCATTATGAAGGCGGCCTCTTTGTGGAAGAGAATCTGCCCGGTTCGCAAATGATCGTGTTCGAATCATTGAACCCGGCTGACAAACCCGAAGCCACCCTGGCCGGCGTGGTGGACGACATGGTGGCCCAAGGCGCCACACTGGTTATCACCACCTCGGATGAATTCGAAGAGGACACGGCCACCGTCGCCGAGAGCCACCCGGACATCATCTTCATCAACGCTTCCGGTGACGATGTGCACACCGGCGAAGCCTCTCCCAACCTGGGCAATATCATGGGCCGCATGGAAGAAATGAAGGCCATCGCCGGGTGCGCTGCAGCGTTGACCTCCCAGACCGGCCATATAGGATACCTGGGGCCACTGATCAACTTCGAAACCCGCCGCCTGGTTGCCTCTGCATACCTCGGCGCCCGCTACTGCTATGAGAACTACCGCGGCCTCGATCCTGCTGACCTGCAGTTCACGGTCACCTGGATCGGCTTCTGGTTCAACATCCCCGGCGTCACCCTCGACCCCACCGAAGTCACCACCAACTTCTTCGACACTGGCGTTGACGTGGTGATGAGCGGCATCGACACCACCGAAGGCATCGACGTGGCCGGGCAACGCGCCGCGGCTGGCGACGCTGTTTGGGCAGTTCCCTACGATTACCTAGGCGCTTGCGACAACGCACCTGACGTGTGCCTGGGCGTGCCCTTCTTCAGCTGGGGTCCGGCTTACCTGGCCACCACCCAAGCGGTTGCCGATGGCACTTGGGAGCAGAGCTGGGACTGGAACGGCCCCGATTGGGACAACCTGACTGATCCGGCGCTAACCCACGTGGGTTGGGTGAACGGCCCAGCACTCTCTGAGGAAGCTGCCGCCAACCTCGCCGAGTACATTGGCTTGTTGGCCTCCGGCGAACTCGCCGTATGGACCGGCCCAATCAACTTGCAGGACGGCACTGAGTACATCGCCGCCGGCGAAGTGGCTACAGACGATCAGGTCTGGTACCTGCCGCAGTTGCCAGAAGGCGTGGAAGGTCCTTCCGAGTAAGTTCAAT
>CAYJMC010000033.1:9840-17491 GCA_964371335.1 uncultured Anaerolineaceae bacterium | reverse complement strand
TAGAATTGCAGCACATCAGCAAAGCCTTCGGGCCGGTACAAGCCAACGACGACATCACGTTGACATTGGAACCCGGGCACATCTACGGCATCCTGGGCGAAAACGGCGCGGGCAAAAGCACGCTGATGAAAATCCTCTCGGGCTACCAGGGTTCGGACAGCGGTCAAATTTTGCTGGATGGCAAACCGCGCACATTTCGCTCACCAGCCGATGCGCTGGCCGCGGGTGTCGGCATGCTGTATCAGGAACCGCTGGACCTGCCGCCTTTCACAGTTTACGAAAACTTCCTGCTCGGTAAAAAGAGCAGTTTGCAAGTGGACAGCCGTGGCGTGGCAAAAGAAATGCTGGCTCTCGGAAAAGAATACGGATTCGAGATCCAGCCGGAAGAACAAATCGCCGACCTAAGCCTGGGCGAACGCCAGCAATTGGAATTGTTGCGCTTGTTGGCTGGCGGCGCCAGCGTGTTGATCCTGGATGAGCCCACCACCGGCATCAGCGCTGAGCAAAAGGAATTATTGTTCGCATCCATGCGAACGTTGGCAGAAAAAGAAAAGAAAACGTTGATCCTGGTCTCGCATAAACTGGATGAAGTGCAGGAACTTTGCGACCACGCGTTCGTCCTGCGCAAAGGAATTCTGGTGGGCGACAACAAAGTCCCTTGCCCTACTCAAACACTGGTAGGCATGATGTTCGAGCAACTGCCGCCGCGCCGCGAGCGACCAGCCGCCGAAATGAAACACGCCATCCTCGAAGTGCAAGACCTGATCGTGGCCACACCACGACTAGAACTTGAGCCACTTAACCTGAAAGTGTTCGCCGGCGAGACCTTTGGGCTTGCCGGACTTGAAGGCAGCGGGCAGGAATTATTGTTGAAAGCCATTGCGGGCTTGCTGCCCGTTAAACAGGGTCGCATTTTGCTGGACGGCAAGGACCTTGGGCATTTGAATTATCACAAGGCGCGCCGCAGAGGCGTCGCCTATGTGGCGGCCGGCCGCCTAGAAGAAGGTCTCGTAGCGGGGCTCTCACTCACCGAGCACATGGCGCTGGTGGACGAGCACCCCGGCTTCATAGTAGATTGGGATCGCAACCGCCAACTCTCCGCTAATCGAATACGGGATTTTCAGGTGGTGGGCACGCCTGAATCCCAAGTTGAGCAGCTTTCCGGCGGGAACCAACAGCGTTTTCTCTTCGCCCTGCTGCCCTCTTCATTAAAAGTGATCCTATTGGGGCACCCCACCCGCGGCCTCGATATTCGCTCTACCGATTGGATCTGGCAGCAGATGGATGAGCGCCGCAAGACGGGAACTGCCATCCTTTTTATCTCGGCCGACCTGGAGGAGATCATCGAGCGCAGCGACCGCATTGCCGTCTTCTCCGCCGGGCGCATGTCGCGCATCGTAGACGCTGCCCACACCAGCGTGGATGAGCTTGGCCATCTGATCGGTGGGCAGCAATGAAACGTGCCGCTGAAACTGGCTTAACCGCCCGCTTACGCAAGCAAGCCTGGCTGGATGCGATCTGGCCCAGCCTGCCCATCATCGCCGCCATCGCTTTCACCACTATTCTGCTGCTGCTGTTCGGGGCCTCCCCCTTGGAATCCTTTGGCGCCATGTGGCAAGGCGCCTTCGGCACCAGCGACCACTTTTTCGCGGTTGTCGCCTTTTGGGTTCCACTGCTACTCGCTTCGGCCGGGCTACTGCTTACCTTCCAGGCGGGCTTGTGGAATATCGGCATCGAAGGGCAGATAATCCTGGGTTCCATCGCCGCTTCATGGGTTGCGTTGAGCCTGGAATTGCCGGCCTATTTGCAGGTCCCATTGGAAATCATCGCTGCCATGGCGGGTGGCGCTCTGTGGGCGGGCATCACCGCCCTGCTTAAGACTCGCGGGGGGGTTCACGAAATTTTCGGCGGCCTGGCGCTGAACAACCTGGCCATTATCCTCACCAATTATTTGATATCCGGACCCTGGCAGCCACCAGAGGGCGGCAGCTTCCGCGGCACTGTGCCTTTCCGCGAAGAGGCGCTCTTACCTCTGCTAGGGGTCACCCGCTTTAGCCCTATCTCTCTGGTGCTGGCAGGTTTTGCTTTCGCATTGGTGATCCTGGCGCTGCGCAATAGCACCTGGGGCCTAAAACTGAAGGCGTTGGGGCGCAATCCGCGATCGGCTTTCCTGCTCGGCGTATCCAGCAACCGCGAAGCCTTGATGGCAATGCTGTTTTGCGGGGCGCTGGCCGGGTTGGGCGGAGCGGTGCGCGTTTTGAGCTGGTTCGACAGCTTGCGCCAGAGCATCTCGGGCGGCATCGGCTACCTGGCGCTGATGGTGGTGATGCTTGCCGCTTTCCGTTTGTTGTGGGTGCCCATTGTGGCCTTCTTCTTTGCGGCGGTACTCAACGGCAGCATCACACTGCAATTGCGAACGCAATTACATTCGTCGCTGGGCGACATTCTCACTGGAGTGATGGTGCTCTTCGTGCTCTTATTCGGCGATCCAGTGAGGATGCGCGGCTTGCGTAAAGCAAGGCAGGCTTCGCCTTCCGCAGTTGCGGGGCCGAAGGCTGGCCGAACAACCTATCCTGAGGAAACCAATGGATAGCGAACTCATCGCCATCCTCGGCTCGATCCTTTTGCAGGCTTCGCCGCTGATCATTGCCGTGTGCGGCGAAACGCTCAGCGAACGCGTGGGGGTTGTCAACCTCTCGCTGGACGGCACTATGCTGCTGGCGGCCATGACCGGCTTCGTGGCCGGCCATCTCAGCGGCAGCCTGCTGCTCGGCTTTGCGGCTGGCGCGGCCGTGGGCGCGTTCTTCGCGCTCATTGTGGCCTTCGGCCACCTGGCGCTGCGCCAGAGCGCAGTAGCAGTAGGCTTCGTGCTCACCTTGCTGGGCGATAGTCTGTCTGCATTCCTGGGCCAGGATTTCACCCGGCTGCCCGGCCCCCAGGTCCCCAAAGTGGCCATTCCGATCATGCAGGATATTCCCATTATCGGCCCGATCTTTTTCGATCAGGATCCCATGGTGTATTTTGCTATGCTCCTGGTAGCTTTCACTTATTGGTGGATATTCAAGTCCCGGCCGGGTCTGGAATTGCGCAGCGCCGGCGAGCGTCCGGAAGCGGCTTTTGCCCGCGGCGTGCCCGTGCGGCGGCTGCGATATACGTACACCGTCATCGGCGGCGCGCTAGTTGGGATCGCTGGGGCGGCGTATTCGCTTGACGTAAAGATCGGCTGGAGTGAAGGCGCCACCCGCGGCCTCGGCTGGATCGCCCTGGCTATCGTCATCTTCGGCGGCTGGTCGCCGATACGCGGGGCGCTGGGCGCGCTGATGTTCGGCGCTACCAAAGCGCTGGCCACCGTGCTGCAGCGCGAATTCCCTGAAGTGTCGGTGGTGGCGTTCAATGCGCTGCCCTGGAGCCTGATGATCCTGGTGCTGCTGGCGGTGAGCGGCAAGTTCACCGGGCGGCTGATCGCCAACGCGCCGCCGCGGCTCAAGCGGCCGCTGCGCCGTCTGCTGCAGGTGGCTCCACCCGCCGCGCTTGGTGTGGATTTGAAGGAAGGGTAACGCTACTGCTTCCACGATTTCTAACTGCGCTTATCCTGCCGCTTGTAGTTGTAATTGTTGTTCCATACTATTTGCTCAATTCTTATCCTGTCGATCCGACCAGTTTTGTTTTTCAGATTCTCGGCGTCCTTATTTTCCTCGCCGGTTTCTTTCTCGCGATTTGGTGCATGCTCCTGTTCTTCAACGTCGGGCGCGGCACCATAATGCCTTGGGACCCTACCCGTGAGCTGGTGGCTGTGGGGCCTTATCAATATATGCGCAACCCAATAATCGCCGGCGTGATCGCCATATTAGTGGGCGAGGCGTTTTTCTTCGGTTCAGGTGCCCTGGGAATTTGGGCGATGGCAGCGTTTCTCGTCAACCACGTGTATTTTATTTATTCCGAAGAGCCTGGGCTGGAAAAGCGATTCGGTGAAAGCTATCGCGAATATAAGCGGCGGGTGCCGCGCTGGATTCCCAAATCTCCAAGAAAATAAAAGCGGGCCATGGGCCCGCTCGATTATTCGTTTCCCTCGATCGTAGTTGGACGATAACGCGCTTCAGCGATCATCAGCATCCAAAAACTGAGTGCAACCGAAAGCCCGGCGCCCAACGCAATGGCGATCCATGGATCCTGCCAGCCGGTCAACTTGCCAATATCATCTCCTACCCGCGCACCTTGGGTCAGGCCAAAAATCACGGCAAAGGTGCCATAAACGCCCGATCCAACCGCCCACCAGACTTTGGGGCTGCGAATGTGGCCATGGATGTTCATCGTGCGCACGGCGTAATACACCAGGCCGGGGCAGAGTATGTAGGCAAGCAGGGAATGGATGAGGATGTCTGGCATATCAATTAGAATACACTTGCAAATAAATAGGGTTCAAATCCCAGGGTCTATTGACCACTAACAAAACCAAATTTGCGCCTCTCCGTCCGTGGGCTGAAGTCCCTCCTGCTTTGCGTCTTTCAGGAACTTGTGCAGAACAGGGTATCTCCATGGTTAACTTTTTACTCTTTTCGCCATCAGGATATCTGGTTTACCGAATCCGTTCGCATCGGGGATCACGCCGACAATGATATAACCCAGTTTCTCGTAGAAACTGAACGGGTGCCGCTTGAGGTTGCGGACGCGGGCGATGTGGTCGAAGACATTGGGGTAAAGGTCCACACCTGCCAGCGAGGTGAGGTTGTTCTCGTCGTCGGCGCCGAGGAAGACCGTAGTAGCGCCGCGGGCGCGCACCTGATCTTCGAAGTCTCGCACCAGAGCGCTGCCGATGCCGCGGCCCTGGAACTCGGGGCTCACCGCCAACGGATGCAACTCCCAGGCATGGCCGCCGTAGGCATCCAATCCGCCGATCCAGCCCAGCACCCTACCCTGCTCGTCGAGCGCGGCGCGGCTGAGATGATCTTCACCGAAGGATTCATCCACCTCGGCAAGGCCGTCATCGAGATCGGGCCAGGCGGAGGGGTTGTTTTCCTTGAACGCTGCCACCAGGATCTCAGCCGCTTGCTGCCTGGCTTCCGCGCCAAGCGGTTGAAGATCGGCGATCCTAAAGTTCAAGCAGCCGCCTTGGTGAACCTCAGCAGACGCATTGCCAGCCAGAAATCGAACAGCGCCAGCACGGGGTGCAGGGCGGATAGATACACAACAGGCGCGGGACTGAAACGCAGGAAGATGGTGACACCAGTTTGAAGAACAAATACCAGCAGCAGTAGCCAGGTTGTGCGCTTGACGGGGCGGTCTGCCTTGGCGATGTACATGGTAATGGCCATAATATAGAGCGGCAAGCCGATGATGTGGCCAAGGTCTTTGTGGATGGACCAGTCGATCTGGCCGGCAACCACGGTGAGCCCGGCCAGTGTCACCTGGATCACCACCCCGGCAATAAACAGCCAAGTGCAGATGCGGAAGAATAGGTTTGCGTTTTTGGACATCGATGTCTCCTGAGTTGAGCGAAGTTTGGTTGCATTCTAATATGAGAACGCGGATGAACACTGATATTATTCTTTTTTGCTTACTGCTTACAGCTTATAGCCTATAGCTTTTAGCTAATGGAGTTCACCATGGAATACATTAATCTCGGTAAATCCGGCCTCAAAGTCTCCCGCCTTTGCCTGGGGATGATGAGCTATGGAAACCCCAAGTGGCGGACCTGGGTGCTCGACGAGGAAGCCGGCCGCCCGTTCGTGAAACGGGCCCTGGAACTGGGCATCAACTTCTTCGACACCGCCGACATGTACTCTCTGGGGGTCAGCGAGGAGGTGACCGGACGCGCCCTCAGGGATTTCGCCAAACGCGATGAGGTGGTGCTGGCCACTAAGGTTTTCTACCCCATGGGCGACAAACCCAATCAGCGCGGCCTTTCACGCAAGCATATTATGGAAGCCGTCGAGGATAGCCTGAGGCGGCTGGGCACGGATTACATCGACCTCTACCAAATCCATCGCTGGGATTACACGACGCCCATCGAAGAGACGCTGGAAGCCCTCAACGACCTGGTACGCAGCGGCAAGGTGATCTACGTTGGCGCTTCCAGCATGTACGCATACCAATTCGCTCGAGCCTTATATTTGCAAGACCTGCATGGCTGGTCGCGGTTCGTTTCCATGCAGAACCATTACAACTTGATCTATCGCGAAGAAGAACGCGAAATGATGCGCTTCTGCATCGAAGAAGGCGTCGGGTTGATCCCCTGGAGCCCGCTGGCCCGCGGCTTCCTGGCCGGCAACCGCACGCACGACAAGAGCGGGGCCACCTCGCGGGCTCAGACGGACACTTACGCGCAGAACATGTATTACGCCGAAGACGATTTCAAGATCGTGGACGCGGTAAGCCGCGTGGCACAGCGCCGCGGGGTAAACAACGCCCAGGTTGCACTGGCCTGGGCGCTGAGCAAGCCGGGCATTACCTCACCGATTATCGGCGCAACAAAGATGCAGCACCTCGAGGACGCAGTGGCAGCATTGGAGATCAAGCTAAGCGAAGACGAGATCGCGGAGTTGGAGAAGGATTATGTGCCACACCCGGTGCTGGGGCATGAGTAATTGAGCCAAGGTGAAACCGAATAGGCGGGAATTGCTCGATAGTTCACGAATCGGCTTTTCAGGCTGCGCACGTTTTAGGGTGGTCATTCGTTTTCAGCCTTACTGAAGCCTGAAAGGAGGCCGCATGAACAAGTTTGTTAAAGTCACAAACGCCAAATTGCTGGCAGCGGCGCTGATTTTGGCCGTAATGCTTTCGGCGTGCAGCGCCCTTGGCCAAACCACCATTTGTCACGCAACCGGCGATTCGGCGAACCCGTATGAAGAGGTAACGGTGGACGCCAACGGCTTGAATGAGCATAAGGATCACCCGGGTGATTTTTGGCCGGTGCCTGCCAATGGCTGCCCGACTACGACCACTGTGATTACGGGGGACAAGATCACTATCTGCCATGCCACCAGCAGCGAAACCAATCCGTACAATGAGATCACCATTGATCGCAGCGGGTTGAACGGTCACGGCGACCATGCAAACGACATCATCCCCGCCCCGGCTGGCGGCTGCCCCACAAGTCGTAGTAATCCTTAACACTGAGCGTCGATATTCGCAAAAACAAGAGGCGGCCTTATCGCCGCCTCTTGTGAGCGGGTGTGAGCGGGTCTAAGACCCGCCCTACGTTGTTTATTCGCTCTTGGTCAACAGCTTGTACGCCAGGGTAGCCGCGGCCAGCACCTGGCCGAAGGCGGCGAAGAGCTGTTCGGGGCCGAAGTCGTCGCCGGCAACGGCGCCGGTGAAGAGCACGGCGACCAGCGCCAGGGCGGCGGACACGGCAGCCGTGAGCCAGACGGCGGCCTTGCCCTCCAGCCCGAAGAATTTCTTCAGCGCGTTGACCAGCGGCACGCCGAAGGCGCCCGCCATCCACAAGATGATTTGTTCCATGTTTCCCTCCTTACGTTTCAGATGATTTGGGTTGCGGATTCCTCCGCTATCAGCTTTCAGCAGTCCATCCAGCGATGGTGGGGTTTGCTTCGTCGGCCTGCTGCGCAGACCTCCTCGCAACTGCGGAAGGCTGGGCGATGAAGCTGCCCTTAGCCTTCCTTGTCTTCAGCGCGTTGACCAGCGGCACGCC
>CAYJMC010000033.1:8452-9740 GCA_964371335.1 uncultured Anaerolineaceae bacterium | reverse complement strand
TGGGATACCAGGAAGCCAGTTTGGGGATTGCTTCGCCCACTTCGTGGGCTCGCAAAGACGGACAGGTTTTATTGGCTTTACATCCCTCATCCTTCATCCCTCATCCCTTTCCCTTGATCACCTCCTCCAGGCGCTTCAGGATCTGCTCGCTCAGCTCGGCTAGTTGCTGCTCATAGAGCGCCAGGATGCGATCGAGCAGCGAGCGGGCGATGAGATCGCCGCGGTAGAAGGCGACTACCATGAAACCAAGCAAACCGATCACCCCCAAGGCGTTCACCGCTTGAAATAAAACGGTCAATTCTGAATTACCTGTATTCATTTCTCCCTCCTAATAACGTATTTTTGACCTTTGCCGAAGCTGCTAGCTGTTAGCAGTTAGCTGTTAGCTAAAAGCTAAAGGCTAATAGCTAAAAGCTCTTTTTCAAAAAGCTCCCCGATTCGCTTGCATTAATTCAGCCTTTTTATCCTATAATTACGTCAGCATTCCCGGAAGGAGGAATCATGGCAACAGCCCGCAAGAAGAAGCCGGCGCGCAAGGTTGCGAAGAAGAGCGCCCGCAAACCGGCCAAGCGGACGGCGAAGAAGAAGGCCGCCGCCAAGAAGCCAGCCCCGAAGAAATCCGGCTGGAGTCTTTGGTAACCGAGGATTAGTAATTTCATTGAGGTGAGGTGCGTTTGCTTCGCAAACGCGGGAGAATCTACTCGGCAAAAGCCGAGTAACGATTCTCCAATCCCCTCCAGGCAGCGAGAGAAACCTCTCGCTGTTTGATTTCCACCGCCTACCGTCTTTGCGAGGAAGCGACCACGCCTAGCGGGGAGCGACGAAGCAATCTCCAAGCTAATTGGCAAGAGCTTGTGCATCGCTCTTGGGGATTGCTTCGCCCGCTCCGCGGGCTCGCAAAGACAGAATATGTTTGATTTTCCTTGAGCCCTCATCGTCTTCTTTCGCGTTTGCCTCATGACTCTGCACTCGCACGTACGATATGGATGAGCAGCTTGCGACGTTCGAGGTTGCCGTCCACCCCGGCTTCGACGACCAACACGTAGCGCGCCCCGCCGTCGCCGTTGCGGGCGCGCAGCTTCTTCAACGTTAGCACCGAGCCGGTGACGATGTGTTCATCACCCGCGTCCATGCTTTGCGCAGTGATGTCCGTTCCATTCTTATAGACGGCTGCCTGCGGCGTCTCGACGCGGGCGGCGCCCTGCCAATCGACACTGTAGGCGATCTGTTCGCCTTCGACCATGACGACCGGACTTTCGATTAGCCAAATGGTGGTATCAGATTCCAT
>CAYJMC010000033.1:3154-8352 GCA_964371335.1 uncultured Anaerolineaceae bacterium | reverse complement strand
GACCATGACGACCGGACTTTCGATTAGCCAAATGGTGGTATCAGATTCCATCTCCCTCTCCTTCCCTTTTCCGTCTTTGCGAGGAGTAGCCACGCAGTGGCTGCGACGAAGCAATCCCCAAGATCGCTGGCAAATTTGCTTGGGGATTGCTTCGCCGCTTTCGCGGCTCGCAAAGACGGAAGAGCATCAATTCACTCCCTTGATTGGAGCGGTTAACGCCGTCCGCCTCGCCCGCGAGCGCAAGATGACGCGAGTATCGGGCAATGAGATCTGCGGAGCGGACAGCGCGGCGCGCAGAGGTACCGGGCCCGCCAGCGGATAGCTGCCCAGGTATTCGACCATCAGCAGGGGCCGCTGGCCCGGCGTAGTGTGATCGGCTGATGAGTATTGGTGCTGGCCCCCTTGATTGGAAGGATAGCTGTAACCCTCCTGGTTGCACCACAGCCCGTAGTAGGTATTGCCCTCGACCTGCACCCATTCGGTGGGCAGGTCCTGGCTGATCACCGGAGTGCCGACGGGGTCAGCACTTGTAGCCAGCACGGCGGCATTTGCGGCGGCGAATAGCCCGTCCCAGGCCGCCTCGCGGGTGGCGGTAGCCATGGGGTCGTTGGCCGACCAGTCGTACTGGCGGGCGTAAATCGTCCAGGCCACGTAGTTGTTGAGCGTCACCGGAAACATCTGCAGATTGACGCGCTGTACAGCAGCGGCGGGACCCAGGCTGGACGTATTGAATTTTACGTAGCCGCGCCAAACCTTGGGCGTGCCGCTTACGTTGCGCCCGCCCACATTAATGGCCACCCCGCCGCTGTCGAATGTGGAGGAAGTAGTAACCGACGCGCCCTCGATGTAACCATCCGCGGTGCTGCCGGTGATGTCGATATCGGGGTCGAGGATTACAGGATATGCGGCCGCGGCCAGCCAATCCACTGGTACGCCGGAGTAGAGACGTTGCCCGCCTGGGTCGACCCAGCGCAGGAGCGGAATTCGGTTGCCTTGGGCGTCCTGTGCCCAACCCTGCGCAAACCGCACTCCATCAATAAGATGTTCCAATACCAGCCCGGGAGGAGTTCCACCTGCCGGCAGCAAGCTCTCAATGACGAATAAGTCGCCTTTGCCCGCGTCCAGGTTGGGCGGTTCTAACAGAGTAAGTTCTTCACGCAGGCCGCCGGGTAACAAGACGGTTTCAAGTTTAAGGTTTAATGTTTCTCGAACCAGACGATCTCCGTCCACCTTAGCGGGACCGAAACGATGCGTCTCGGCAAAGCGCCCGTCGGTTTGAATGCCCACGCGCCAGGTTCGGTGGCGGTGGGAAGCGGGCGGGGTGACCCCGCCCCTACCCTTCAATTCGACGGAGCCGTCCAGCCCGAGAGTGAACGGCAGCCCGGGCGCACCGAAACCTCCTCCGCCTCTCGACTGTAAGCGCGTATCTACAGGCAGCCACTCGCGGCTGGAGGACGAGAAGTAATGCATGGGTGCGCCGGTGATCAGCGCCAGGCGGCGTCGCCCGGCGCGGCGCAGGTGCAGAGAGAAGCGTGAACGGGCCACCACGGGCAGACGAGCTGCATCCGGATTCTGTTCGAAGTAAGTCTCCACCCAACTGGCCATGTTCATTCTCCCATTGCGAGGATTCCGTCTTCGTGCCACTGCAAGAGGAAATCTTCGCCCGCCGCCTCGAGATCCTCTTCGAAGTCGATGTAAGCCAGCAGTGGGCTGGTGGCGGCAGAGCCGGTGTTCTTATAAATCACTGCGGCCCGCGCAGTGAAGCTGGCTACGGACCAAGCGAGATTATCGGCATTCAGAATGGCGCGGTCGTCCTGATCATCCTGGGTGAGCGAAATGTTCTCCAGCACCTTGCCACCCGCGGTGTAGCCAGTGCCGCTCACTTCGTCGGTGAGGTCGGCGAAGAATTCGTGGGCATCTTTGTCGGGCGCGTAGCCTGCGGTTACCAGGGCGACCTTGAATTGATCATTAGCAAAATCAAAGTCGCCTTGCAGGATGCGCAGTTTTGCCGAGTTGTATAAAAAGCTTGCCATGTTGCCTCCCTTTCAATAATTAGCTGTCAGCAATCAGCTCTCAGCTTTAAGTCAAAATCCTACATCCGTCTTTGCGAGCCCATGCAATGGGCACATTCCCCTTCGCTCCACTCAGGGTCAGTGTAAACTCCGCAATCCCCAACACTGGGTGCAAAGAATCTTTGTAAACCAGCTTGGGGATTGCTTCGTCGAGTTCGCTGCGCTTACTCTCCTCGCAAATACGATCAAGGAATCGGAAATCAACAATTCTTTTGCTTTCATTTATGCCTCTCTTAACACCACCGTAGCGGTTCCGCCCCAAAGGTTTCCGTCGCCATATTGGCGTCGCAGGGCGGGCGGCTCGACGATGACGTATTTATCATCCAGCGCCGGCCAAACCGAGCGCATCTGGATCTTGCGCGCCTGGCGTGCGGCCTGCTGCAGCCAGGCCATGAAATCGTCCGGGTTTGCGTCCCGGCCGCCGGAGCGGCCGGCCTGCAGGTCGGCCAGGCCCACGCGCAATGTCCACTGATATTTCAGCGGGGTGCGCGCAAAGCCTTCAAGAATGGACGCGTAAACAACGGGTGGCTGCTCCGCCTGGCTGGTGAGCAAACGCAGCCGCGTGCGAATGGCGTGCAGCGGGCCTGCCTGCAGCGGCAAGCTATCGAGAGGCGAGGAGTAGAAGGCGCCGGCGCTGCGCCAGCGCCAGCCGCCAATCTCCGCGTCGATCTGGAAATCGATGTTTACCTGCAAGCCGCGGCCCAAGTTTGCGCTCCCCAGTGTGTGCTGCTTCAGGAATTTGGGCAGCATTGCGGCGCCCATGTCGACGGTTCCTGAAACCAAAAGAGCTTCGTGCTGGTAGGGGATGTTCGCGTCGCTTAGCGGAGACTCGCTGTCGCGGGGCAACTGGATGTAGGCGAGATCGCCGCCAAGGTCGACCCACAATCGCGGCCGGGTGCCGGCGCAATCCTGCAGCCCGAGGCCACGGATACGCCGGCCCGCCCCGGGGGCGCGCATCAATTCATGCCAGGTATCGTTTTCATAAACCATAACGCTGGATTCGCCGTCGCCGGCATCCAGCGCGGCGGCCAAACGCGACGCACTCAGAGATTGCAGGGCGGCGATGGCGCCCTGACGACCCGCAGGCAAGCCGCCATTGCCGCCGGGCTCGATATCGGCCAGCGCGCCGCCAGAATATCGCAGCAGCGCGTGGCCCCAGCCAAACAGTAAATCGCCGCTAAATTCAATGATGGGCACGCGCGGGGCCGAGTTGGGCAGCGCGTCGATATTCAAAGGGGTTTCGTGCGCTTTGTCGGCTTCGTCGACGGTCCAACCGCCATTGGCTTTCAGAGCCCAAAGTTGGCCGCCGTGATCGAAGACTTCGAGGATCGGCGCGCTTTTATCACCGATTTTGATCGCCGCTCCAAAGGTGAGCGGGGTGCCCCAGGCAGCCGGCGCAGCACGGGATACCTCGCAGTTCACGGCCGCGGCGCGCCAGATCTGCGGACCGGCGGTCGAGTGGTGGAACACGTGCAATCTATCGGCGACATTGGCGCCGTCATCGTCAAACTCGTGCGCAGGCACGGCCAACGCGGCGTTGAAGCGCATGCGAAGGGTAGGGATAGACGCGCCCTGGGCAAACAAAACATAATCATCTACCACTGCCACATCGCTCACCACCCCATCGATGAGGTCGCCGCTGGTCGGGCTGATATCCGTCCACAAATCGGTGGCGTAGATGACATACTCGGAGGTAGGGTCAGGAATCTGATCCCAGGCGGCCACAACCAGCTCCATCGCCGAGTTGGAGATAATATTCCGCGCCTGCCCTGCCCCCTTACCCTTGACGATACGCACCCACGCGCCGGCCCAAACCTCGCTTTGCCAGGATTTGTCGGCATCCTCCAGGGTAGTGATGGAAGCATTGGTAGCAAGCCCGCGATCGCCGTTGAGGTATACATGCGAAGGGCTGCCATCGGCGCGCTGGTCCATGGCGTAATAGCCGTGCGCGTACTGGAAGAAAAAGAAACGGCGATTTATTTCCGCATCTTCAATGCGATGGTAAGCGCAGGATTTTGTTGGCGACCAGGCCACGCCATCGGTCGACAGATAGCCGCCAGTGCGATCCTTATCCACACCGATCTCCCAGTGGTTGGCAGCGTTGTCGGCCGCGGCGCTGAGCACAATGTGATAGTCGATGCCGGCCAGCAGGCTGCCGCCGAAAGCTGAAGTATCGAAGCCATGCAAGCGGCTGATCGCATCGGGAACATCGGCGATGGTGAGCACGCCGCCGGCATCCGGAAGGGCCGCAGCAGGAAGACCGTTTTCGTCTTCGTACAATGCCAAGCTCAATGCGCCCGGCGAACCTACGCGGCGCAGCCAGACGCGCACGCGTGAGGGATTTAAGTCCGTCGAACCCAGCGTAAACCGCGCCGAGAGAAACCGCTGTGCGCCCAGCAGACCTTGCCAGTTCACCGATCCCGGCAGATGTTGGACGGCATTGCGCAATCCGCGCGCCAGCCGCCATTGCGGGGCGGGCAGCAGAACGCCCGGCGTCAGCGTCCAGGCATTCAGCGAGTCGTAGAAGCGCCGCGCCGATTCGGCATCCTCGGCGGAGAAACGCGTCGCGCCGCGCCCACCGGACCAGTCGCGCTGCTCGATCTGCGCCAGGCCCGGTTCCCAGGAACCGAAGCCGGTGACGCCGCTGTTGAAGCGCAGCGTGGACGGGGTCAGCGGCTCTTCGCGCAGCGCGTCGGCGCCGCCGTCAAGGCGCAAGCCCCAGGTCTGGACTCCATCGCTAAGACTGAAGTCGTGGGTCGGGTTCGAAGCGCCGGGGTACACGCGGATCATAGTTTCTTAGTTCCTTAGTTCGATAGTTGGATGCCAACAGTCACCATTTTTTGCCATTCTGAGCGAGGGCGCATTTAGCCGCCTTTAGCGGCGTTGCCCGAAGCGAAGAATCCATCCGACTCTCTATTGATAAAAGGCGAATCTCGGATAGAACGCGTAAAGATGGATTCTTCACTTCGCACGGTTTGCCTACGGCAACCTTTGCTCGTTCAGAATGGCAAAGAACCATCGATGTCATTTCCCCACCGAAAGCATCTTCGCGGCGCGTTGTGGTTTCCAGATGGGGAAGGCGCGGCGCGCCGATTCCAAATTGGCTTGCACCTGTTCCCAGCGAGC
>CAYJMC010000033.1:0-3054 GCA_964371335.1 uncultured Anaerolineaceae bacterium | reverse complement strand
AGCCTGGTACCAGACGCGCAGCGGTCGACCGGCGGGCAGCGCGTCAGCGAACAGGATGAGGGCGCTACCACCGGGCGCAGGCGGCACAAAATCCCAATCGTGGACTGTGCGCCAGGGATCGGCAGAGTTGACGCCGGGGATAGCCAGGTAGTCGATGCGCAGCGGGCGGCGGCGAGTCCACTCGAGGGTGGCAACGTAGCCGCTTTGCGATTCAGAGGTAACCAGAGTCTGCTCGTCGACCAGCGAGATGTCGCCCAGGGCGCGCAAGCCGGCGTTGGCCAACTCGATCATCGTTTCCAGCGGGTAATAAGCGGAGGCCAGCCCATAACGATCGCCATCCTCGATGGCGGCGCTGAGCGCGGCCGCCAGCGTGAAGACGCCGGTTCCCGCGTCGAAGCTGGAAACGGCGGCGAACTCCCCTTCGGGTGCGGCCCCATCAGCCTCCAAGATGAAGATCGTCCCACCCTTCCATTCGTCGTCGCCATGTTGCATCGCCAGCGACGCGTCCTCCAGTGTTGACGCAGAGCCGCCGCTGGCGCGGTTCACGCGCAACTGGCCCAATTCAGTGTAGATATCGGTTAGCAGTTTTGAGAGTGTGTATGGCATATGTCCCCCCAGTGAATCGGTTTAAGGTTGAAGGTTTAAGGTTGCATGTTTAGCGGAACTATAAATAGCACAGGTTTGATGGGATTGGTGGATTTAACTCGGTTGGTCAAGGAGTTGGACAACCGCTTTGGTCATTTCACATAGGCGGCGCCCAGCACTGTTCCCTCGTCGCCGCCTATGTGAAATGATTGAAAATCCATCGGCAATTCAACTATTCGGATATTTGAAACGGATCGTTTGTTCAGGACACAACAGTTTTGAAAAGGATGTGGTTTCGTAACCATTTTTTGATGAATGTGTTTCCAATAACAAGAAAGGAGATCTATCCATGAACCTCTCTGCACCGAAACAAACCACTTTTTGGCTGGCACTGATCCTAGGAGTACTGGGCATATTGGGGACATTTGTTACCATTCCCTTCGTCACCGCTTATGCCTTTTGGCTGCTAGTAATCGGCTTCGTATTGCTGGCCCTGGGCAACCTGATGGAAGGTCTATAATCTCTGATTAGTGTTTCACAAAAAGCCGCCAGTTCCCCTGGCGGCTTTTTGTTTGCAGAGGAAGAATTGATCCCTATAAGCCACCACATTTTTTATCTAATCGGCCAATCAACTGATTTGATTAACGGATTAACTGATTAACAGATTGGTTCCCCCATAGACTTATTCGCCCAAAAGGTGTAATCTGTCACGCATCCTTAATTTTTTTCGCCTGAGGAGATCGAATGAATAATCGCATCCAATTACCAATCGCTTTGAGTCTTATCGCGCTCGCCTCGCTTGCCTGCAGCCTGGCAAGCATACTGCCAGGGGTTGGCGGCGACAGCGGCGGCCTGCGCGCTGCCAACGAACTGTGGAACGACGTGCCCAGGATGGATGGGCTCGGGGCCTCCGATATGGAATTGCCGCTGGTCGCCCGCATCTTCATGGAATCGATGATGAGCGCGATACTCTCCGGCGGGACTGGCGACGGGGACGTGGCCGTGTTCAGCACCAGCAAGACCGCCGCCGACATCCAGGCCTTCTACACCAACGATCTCATGGCCGCCAATGGCTGGGCGGCCAGCGATCAGTCCACCTGCCTGAGCGGGGGCGAACAAGGCATTCAAGACGTTGGCCTGTTTTGCGTTTTCTACAAGGAAGACGCCACCACGGAAACCGGCCTGGTGATCCTGGCCACGCCCGGCGAAGGGGCGGGCCAAACCAACCTGTTCTTCATCCGTTTGGAGAATCTGGCGACGCCGGCGCCGTAAATAGAACCGCGACGAACCCGAAGTCCCCTCTCCTCGGGTTCGTCTTCCTCCTGGTCTTTCCCCCTAATTTAGTAACCTGGTCACCTGGTGCCATAGTTCAAGAAACTAAGTAACCATTACACCAAAGACACCAGATAACAAGCATCACACAGTGATGCCAGTTATCCTCCCATGCGCCGGATCGTTGGCCACCAGTAACGAGAACTCCCCTACCACCTCGCCTTTCAAGCTGTCGCCGGAGCGTGAGAGCTCCTTCATTTCGAAACCACGCAAGGTGTAGAAACCCACCTTGCCGCTTTCCAGGATGTAGGCTTCGGCCACCGGGCACCAGCGATCCATCACCAGCTCCAGTTCGCCATACTGGGTAATGACCCGTTCGATAGCCTTGAGGCCCAGCTTGTTTTCATCCTGGCTGACGCGCACGAAGCTGCTGTTGTCCAGCAGGGCACGCAGCTGGTTCGCCACGCGCGGATTCATGATCAACAGGTCGGGATGACCGCCATCCATGAACACCTCTTCCATGATCGCATCCACATGCGTCTTGGCGATGGCGCCGCCCGCATCCAGGGTGTTGTCGCTGATGAAGGTGCCCAAGCCACCCATGGAGCGCGGCGCGGCTGCCGAGCCCGCCGAGCGCACCCCGTGGAACGCAGCGCGCTCCACCAGGCGCAGCAAATGCGGCACGGCTTTGTTGGCCTGGTAGAGGAACTCGTCCTCGATGCCGTATTGCGAAATCACCTGTTGGGTGCCGCTCACTTGCACCGCTTTCTGGAAGATGCTGGTGTAGTTATATGGCGCGGAGATATCCATGATGGGGCCGAAGTCGGCATCGTCGCCTTCCAGGCGCGCCATGCCCACGATCTGGATGGCGGCATCCGCGGCATGCGTGGCGTTGGTGCCGCCGTAGCTGCGCGAATACACCTCGATCGCGTTGCTCTGCGTGTTCGCCGACTTCACCACCATGTACTCGGCATCGATCAGGATCACGTGCCCATCCTGGAACACGGAAGCATCGGCCACGGTGAAGCTGGTGTCGGATGCGCCGATGGTGATGCCGTTGTTGGCTGTCGTCTCGAGCGGGTCAAGTTCGTCCTCGAGCAGTTCGATCTTGTAGCCGTTGAGTTTGATGTTGAACTTGTTGCGCGCCCCGTCCAGGCCGATGCGCGAAAGCAGCGGCGTATCGCGCGGGTCGATCAT
>CAYJMC010000032.1:14302-23065 GCA_964371335.1 uncultured Anaerolineaceae bacterium | reverse complement strand
CCTACGAACGCACTGCCACGCACTAAGGATCTTTTGCCATGTTGAGCGAAGCGAAACATCCATCCGTGAGATGGCTTGAATGACTTGCTTGATTTACAAATAAGGTTCGGATGGATTCTTCGCAGAGCTCACGGCAAGTTGTTGCTTTCCTTAGCTTGCTCAGAATGGCAATTGGGCGAGCTAGATTCTTCTTACCCAATCACCCGCAATTCTCGGGGGAAGCTGCTCAGCGTGCGGGCGCCGTCTTCGGTAATTACGACGTTATCTTCAATGCGCACGCCACCCCGGCCATCCAGGTAAATGCCGGGCTCTACCGTGAAGGTCATGCCCCGCTCAAGTTTCATGCTGTTGCCGGCGTGCATGTAGGGTTCCTCGTGGGGTTCCAGACCCAAACCGTGGCCGGTGCGATGGGTGAAATATTGGCCATAGCCTGAATCCTCAATGGCCTCGCGAGCAGCATCGTCCACAGCGGAGCAGGGCGCCCCAGGCTTGGCGGCCTCGCGGCCAGCCTGGTTGGCGAGCTTCACCACTTCGTATATGCGCTTGAGTTCCTCGTCGACTTCACCGACGGCAAATGTGCGTGTCAAGTCGGAGAAGTAGCCATCCACACTGGCACCCCAGTCGAATAGCAGCAGGTCGCCTTCTTGGATCTGACGATCGCTAACCGTGGCGTGAGGGTTGGCACTGTTGGTGCCTGTGGCAATGATAGGCAAGAAGGGTAGCTCGGGGTCGCAGCCGTGTGCGTATAGATTTTGGATCAGGATGCCGGAAACCTCGCGCTCCGTCATGCCGATTTTGACTTTGGGCAGCGTGGTTCCCAAAGCTTCTTCGGCAATCTGGACGGCACGCTGCATGGCAGCGATTTCCGCTTCATCTTTGCGCATGCGCAGTTGGGCTGTAAGCGATTCGGCCTGCTCGAATTTTGCCCCGGGCAAGGCGCTTTCGAGATAGCGCAACTCCATCACGCGCATGCGAAGACCTTCGACAGCAATGCGTTTTGGTGGTGTATTGAATTCTTCCGCAGCTCGGCTGAAGCTTTCCTGCCAGAGATCCGGATCCTCACCATAGGTGACGACGTTCAGGTCTTTGAAGCTATCGGTTTTGGCTTTTTCAAAATCTGGCAACACAATGATGGGGAATTGATCTGGCATCAGGAAAACAACGACCGGGCGCTCCATTAGATGGAAATGGAGGTCAGTGAAATAGGTTTGGGTGGGGCCAGCATTCAGAGCAATGGCGTTCAGCCCCTTTTGTTGGAGTAAGGCATTGAGTTTTTCTCGCCGTTTAGCAAAAACGCTTGCGTCAGTCATGTTTCCTCCAGCTTATTTCGTCTTTGCGAGGGCGCACTGCGCCCGAAGCAATCTCCAAGATTATATAGGGGATTGCTTCGTTGGCAGAGCGCAGCTCTGCCTCCCTCGCAAAGACGGATCGGTCTGATTTTTAGTGCTGGCTTCGGCGACGCACCCAGTCGGCAAGAGCGACAACGAGGACCGAGCCCAATCCAAGGAGAATGGCTGCGGTGTACGCCTCAACGTAATTGCGTTCTTCCAGGGCGTGAAATATATATAGTGTAGTGGTGGCTGTTCGGCCTTGTACCCCGCCGCCAACTACCAGCACGGCGCCGAATTCTCCCATGGCGCGCGCCATGGTCAGGGCGATGCCATAAAACAAAGCGGTGCGCAGACCGGGGAATATCACGCGCCAGAATGTGATCCAGCGGCCGGCGCCCAGCGTGCTGGCAGCCAACTCTTGCGAACGATCCAGGTTTTGGATCACGGGGATCATTTCGCGAATCATGAAAGGCAGTGAGACGAACAGAGTGGCGAGGAAGATGCCGGGAACTGCAAAGGCCACTTGGAAATCGAAAACTTGAAGCAGGGGATTCAGAATGCCATTGCGCCCGAAGATCAAAAGCAACATGTAGCCAACCACGACGGGAGAAAGGGCGAAAGGTATATCGATGATGCCGTTGTACAGGGACTTACCGCGGAAATTGTGACGCACAATAACCCAGGCCGTGATGGTGCCTAATATCCCTTGAATGGCGATAACGCCGATGGCGATTTTGATGGAGAGAGTGAACGATTGCCAAAGTTCAGGCGCGCTGAGGGCTCCGGTAAACGATGGGATCCCGTTTTGCAGCGCGCCGCGGACTAGTGCCGCGATGGGCGCCATCACCAGTAAGGCCACGTAGGCGATGACAATGAGGATGATAATGCGCGGACCCCTTCCGCCATTCTTCTTGCGCAAAGCGTCGACCCTTTGGACGGCCATTAGAAACGGCTCCGGCGGGCGAGCACGCGGTTGGTGAACAAAATGACGGCTAGAGAGATGACCAAGAGTACAACGGAGACGGCGCTGGCCGCCAAACGATTCTCAGACTCCACTGCGCCCAAAACATAGACGGCGGCGGTCTGTGATTTGAACGGAATATTACCGGCCACGATGACTACCGCGCCGAATTCGCCAACGGCGCGCGCAAAGCTAAGCAGTGAACCACTGAGCGTGGGCAGTGCCAGCGCAGGGAAAATCACGCGGCGGAAGATAATCCAGCCACGCGCACCCAGGGTTGCGGCAGCATGCTCCTGTGCCTGGTCAAGTTCCAGCAGCACTGGTTGGATGGTGCGAACCACAAACGGGAAGGTGATGAACAACAAGGCGAGCACAATGCCGGGGGGGGCGAAGATGACCTGGAAACCGATTCGTTGTTCGAGAAAGGCCCCGAGCGTTTCTTGGGGACCGTAGAGGATGACCAGCATCACGCCGGTGACCAAAGTGGGAATGGCTAACGGTAAATCTATGATTGCGTTGAGGATCCGCTTTCCAGGGAATTCATAGCGAACCAGGACAAAGGCTGTTGCCAGGCCCATGACTGCATTGATGGCGGTCATCAGTGTTGAAGTCCACAAGGTGAGCACAATGGCGCTGACTGCAACCGGCAATGTCACCTGGTGCCAGAATTCATCGAAGCCTTCGCGGAACGCGTCCAGCACGATGATGGTCATCGGAATGACGATCATCAACAAGATGAAAACAAGGCTGAGGACGCGCAGCCCCAATTCAGGGCTGCGCGTTTTCTTGTTGTTGGGACGCAAGACTACTGCCACTATTGTCCTTGCACTTCCTGGATAGCCTGGTTAAAGATGCCGTTCTCGCTGAAGAAATCCTCGGTAGCTTGCGGCCAGCCACCGAAGAATTCGATGGTAAACAGATCCGCAACTGCGGGATATTGATCTCCCGTTTCTGCAGCAACATCCAGGTCGACCGAGCGCAGTCCATACTTGGCGAAGATTTGCTGCGCCTCGGGTGTGAAGAGGAATTCCACGAAAGCCTCGGCCACCTCGCGGGTGCCGTGTTCATCGACATAGGCATCGACTACGGCCACGGGATTTTCGATGAGAAGTGTGGAGGAAGGGATTACCAGTTCGTAATCTGCCCCGGCCTGGTGGCCTACAAGAACTTCATTCTCATAAGTGATGGCCACATCTCCTACGCCCTGCTCGTAGTTGGTAATGCTTTCGCGGGCGCCCTTATCCATCACGGTGACGTTTGCCAGCACGGATTTCAGGAACTCCTTAGCTGCGTCCGGGTCATCGCCGGGCACGCCTTCAATTTGACCCCGTATTGCGGCGCCATAGAGGGCGAGTACATTCCACATCGCTCCGCCGCTAGTGGCCGGGTTCGGGGTCAACACTTCGACGCCTTCGGCCGCCAGGTCTTCCCATCCGTCGATGCCAAGCGGGTTGCCCGGGCGCACAGCGAAGGAAACTACCGAATTGGAAACCATACCCTTCATGCCTAGGGTCTTCCAGTCGTGAGTGATGAGGCCCGCATTCACAATGCGAGTCACGTCGGCTTCCAAGGATAGGGCGACGACGTCAGCTTCAAATCCTTCAATGACAGCGCGCGATTGGGCGCCTGATCCCAGATACGATTCTTCAAATGTGACCGTCTGGCCATGCTCAGCCAACCACGTTTCTTGGAAGAGAGGGATGATCTCCGAGTAGGCTTCACGTGGAGTGGTGTAAGCCCCTAAGATGAGATTGACTTCATTGGAAGCTTCCTGGCTCACGGGTTGGTTACCAGTGCACGCGGCCAAGCTGAGACCTAACAATATGGCGAATAAAACTTTGCCACCGATTTGCTTCATTCAAACTCCTTGTTTGGTAGGGCTCTATCGGAAGAGCCGCCTGCTTTGGTACTCGTTGTGCGAACGTACAATCAGGAACGAACAATTCTGTGCAGAGCGTAACACCGAGCCGACAACGCCCGTCAAGACCAATTTGCCGGACCGCCCGGGTAATGGTGCGCCCATTACTATCAGGTCGTATTTTCCGGTCTTAATCTCATCGAGGATGGTGGTCAGTGGATTGCCTTTATTAATCTTCTTGTTGGCTTTGATGCCGAAGCGCGCCAGGCTTTGCACGCCGCCGGCCATGAAGCGCTCCATTTGAACGAGTTGAAACTCGTCGGTGAGTAGCGGATGCTGCACGGTCAATAAGGTGGCCTTGGCGCCGATGTGGCGCAGCAGGCGGCCGGCGAACATCACGTCGTCTTTGCCGGGTTCTCCGCTGGCCGCGCAAATAAGTGCATTAGTCAATTGAGGATCGGGCGTAGTGGCCAGCAACATGTGATGGCTGCCTGCTTGCAAGACTTCTTCCGGAATATCCAGTCCATCGCCGGGCCGCCAACTGAGCACTACCAGGTCGGCCGGACGTTGCAGCGTAACCTTGGCCACCGCGTGTGAGGTTGAAGCAGCCGATGTCTGCGTTTCAATCGAGGCCATGCCGCTGCCGATTTGCTTGCGAGCATCCTGCAACCGTCGCTTAAGTTTTTCCTCGTTCTTCCCTAGGCCAAGCAACGTGACGCGCGCGTGAGCCAGGCGCGCTAAATGGCCGCCGGTCACCAGAGCCGGTTCGCTGCGATTGGAACCATCGGTGAGCAGCAGGAAATGCAACCCTGGGTGCGCTAATGTATGCAGTCGCCGGATGCCGACCCAGGCCTTTTTGCCGGGCTTAAGTGGCAGTGAAGCAGATTGCTCCGGAGTCCGGCTGGCTTCAAGGGCGATGTTTTTGTCGCCAAAGGGAACGGTGGGTGCAATGGCGCGTACCCCGAGGATAGGCGGCAGCTCCAGCCGCAATCGCTCGGTAGGACCGTTGAAGCCAATTTCCACTACTTTGCCTTCAGCGAGAGGCACGCAGCCCAGGTTACCAGCTGTATCCGCGAGTGCTACATCTTCGGGGCGGAATAGAATTTGTACGCGCCCATCGGAACTAAGCCGGGCCGTTTCTTTGGGAAGTGGGAAAGTATGTTTGCCTAGTTGCACTTGCTTGCCATCCGATTCGCCCAGCAAAATATTCGCCGTGCCGAGGAAGGAGGCAACAAATTCAGTTTGGGGTCGCTGGTATAAGTCCTGGGGCGTACCCACTTCGATGAGGCGACCGAAGCTCATTACTCCGATGCGGTCGGCCAGGTCGAAGGCCTCTTCCTGGTCGTGAGTGACCAAGATGGCGGCTACGCCAAACTGCCTCTGAATGTTTTTGAGACTGCGTCGCAATTCCACACGGATTTTCGCGTCCAGGGCGCCCAGCGGTTCGTCGAGCAGGAGAACGTCAGGCTCCAGCGCCAGGGCGCGGGCCAGCGCTACGCGCTGCTGTTGGCCGCCGGAAAGCTGGCGCGGCATGCGGTTACCCAAGCCGACCAGGCCCACCATTTCGAGCAGCTCGTCGCGTTTGCGGCGGCGCTCGCCCCATTTCACTTTGCGAATCTGCAGGCCGAATTCCACATTTTCTGCGACCGTCATGTATTGAAACAGCGCGTAGTTCTGGAAGACGAAACCGACCTTGCGATCCTGGGTGGGAAGGTTGGTAACGTCGCGCTTGTGAAGCAGAACTTTGCCCTCATCGGCGTCAGTGAGGCCGGCAATGATATTGAGAACTGTCGTTTTGCCGCTGCCGCTGGAACCCAGCAGGACGAAAAATTCGCCGTCTTTCACTTCGAGCGAAACGTTGTTTACGACGACTTGTTCGCCGTATCTTTTTGTAACGCTTTCAAGAACAATGGACATCGAATCTCCGGTATTTTGGCAAGAAGACTAGACAAATACATCATACATGCAAATGATTGTTTCTAGAATTCCCTAAAGTCCTGCGATGTTGGGAGGATTAGTTTTTGCTGCTTGGGCCTGCAGCACTTCCCAGCCCCGAGGAGCGGCTAACGACATCCGCCAATGTGGTGTTATCGAGTACGCTGGAAATACTATTGCGTACCTCAAGCATTGCCAGGCGCAGCCCGCAGGTGTTTTCATCCGGGCAGTCGCAGGGTTCATAAGCCGTCTGGCTGACGCAGTTCACGGGCGCCAACGGGCCATCCAGTGTGCGCACGATCTGACCAAGACTGATTTCATCGGGTGCCTTCGCGAGGTAATAGCCGCCGCCAATGCCCATGCGACTGTGCAGGAGACCGGCATGGCGCAGAGCCAGCAAAATCTGTTCTAGATACTTGATGGGGATATTTTCCTGGGACGAAATCTGCTTGATTTGGATCAGTTCGCCGGGGGAGGCGTGGCGAACCAGATAGATCATCGAACGGATGCCGTATTCACCGCGTTTAGAAAGTCTCATCTTCTAAAGTCCTATATCCATATAGACATTTAGGTATTAGCTGATGAACATGATAAGCGGAAAGCGGCATTGAAGTCAAGACGTGATCGACAGAACGTTTGTTTCGGTTTACGATGGAAAATATCAGTTGCGAATTTTCGCAAGTGGTAAAATTTGCAACATGTCCGTCTCCTACCCCAACCCCAAGATTGAGCGGCGCATACGCAATTTGGGATTCCGGCTGACGCCGCAGCGCGAGTTGATCCTCAAAGCCATCGCGCGCCAAGGGGAGCACGCCACCTTTGACGAGATCCTTGCCGATGTGAGGCATAGTTCGCCGCATGTTAGCGCCGCCACGGTGTATCGCAATCTGGAGAGCTTCAGCCGCTATCGTTTGATTCATGGAAACGAAGTTGCCGGCGGCATACTCTATGAGTTGGCAGGCGAAGATAACCACCACCATCTCATCTGCCACAAATGCTGGGGCGATATCAAGGTGGACGATTCCATGGTCCGTAGATTATTCAAGCAACTGGATAAGCAGACCGGCTTCCTCGTCCTCGGGGAACACTACGTCTTTATGGGCTTGTGCCCGGAATGCCGGCGGAAGGAAGGAGACACACTCGGACGTTTTTCCACACATCCAAAATTTCGCTCTATGGTCTCAAAAAAGGAGAAACAGAAATGAACAAAGCTGTTCGCATCAAACCGTTCATATCAGTTTTATTCGTTCTCGGCCTGTTGTTGGCCGCCTGCGCGCCCGCCGAATCGCAGCCCAGCGGTGAAACGGGCGGCACGTTGCGCGTGGCTTTCCAGGCGCTGGTGCAGACCGACCCGGCCCTGATTTCCTCCGATGCGGAGGTGTTCGTTGCCAATGCGGTGTTCGACTATCTGGTTGATATCGACCCCGTTAGCAACCAACCGATCCCGCGGCTGGCCACTGAATGGACAGTCAGCGATGATGGATTGGTGTACACCTTTACTCTGGCCGACGGCGTTACCTTCCACGATGGCAGCTCATTAACCGCGGAAGATGTAGTATGGACTTTTGACCGCTTGCGCGACCCCGAATCTGGATTCGCCACGGTGAGTTTATATGAGAACATAGCTTCCATAGAATCCACAGGCGATTTAGAAGTCACCTTCACGCTGACGAATCCCAATCCCTTCTTCCTCTATGACCTGAGCGATAACCATGCGTTGATCTTAAAATCTGGCAGTGAAGACCCTGCGAATTTCAATGGCACTGGGCCATTCATTGTAGAGACTTACAGCCCCGAGGACCGCATCATCTTGGCGGCCAACCCCGATTACTTCGTGGATGGGCAGCCTTCCCTCGATCACGTGGAAATCATTTTCTTCGCTGATGAAGGGGCGATGGTTGATGCGCTGCGTGGTGGACAGGTGGATTTGGTGATGCGCATGAGCACGCCGCTGTTCGAGAGCCTGCAAGACGTGGATGGCATCGAAACCATCGTCATTCCGACCAATGGCTTCGACCTGGTGCGCCTGCGCGCCGACCGTGAGCCGGGCTCTGATCCGCGCGTGATCCAGGCAATGAAGTTGGCCACAGACCGCGAAGCAATCCTCGAACTGGTGCAGCAGGGTTATGGCGCCATTGGCAACGACAGCCCCATTGGCCCGCTGTATGAGTCGTATCACGACCCCGATGTGGCGCCGCCCGCCCGCGACGTGAATGCAGCCCGCGCCTTGCTGACTGAAGCAGGTTACGAAGATGGTCTGGACCTGACCATGCACGTTCCCAACACCGGCGGCCGCCCTGACTTGGCCGCGGTGCTTAAAGAGCAGTGGGCCGAAGCCGGCATCAACATCGAGATCAGCCTGGAGCCCGAAGAGGTTTACTACGGCGAAGATGGCTGGCTTGAAGTTGATCTGGGCATTACTGGCTGGGGTTCGCGACCTTACCCGCAGTTTTACCTCGACACCATGCTGGTGACCGGCGCGGTATGGAACGAGTCGCATTTCTCCGATGAGGAATTCGACGCGCTGGCGGCCACTGCCGGCACTACGTTGGACGAGATTGAGCGCGTGGAGGCATACTCGCAGATTCAGCAGTTATTAGCTGAACGCGGACCTGTCATCATCGCCTACTACTTCCCACAGTTCGGCGCCATCAGCGACCTGTTCACCGGCTTCCAGC
>CAYJMC010000032.1:0-14202 GCA_964371335.1 uncultured Anaerolineaceae bacterium | reverse complement strand
CCATTCTCTTTGCGCTTTTCGTGCTCGCCGCCATCTTTGGCCCCTATATCGCACCTTACGGCTCCAATCAGCAAATTGTCGCCGACGCACGGCAAGCACCTTCTGCGATGCACTGGTTTGGGGTAGACCACCTGGGCCGGGATGTGTTCAGCCGCGTGTTGCTGGGTGCTCGCGATATTTTCTTGCTTGCGGGCACGGGTACGCTGCTGGCAGTAGCTATTGGCACCAGCCTGGGCTTGCTCAGCGGCTACCGCGGCGGCTGGTTCGACGAAATACTGATGCGTTTTTTCGACAGCTTGTTGGCGTTACCGGCTTTGTTGTTGGCCTTGCTGCTCTTGGGTACCCTGGGTCCTTCTCGTCAATCCGTGCTGCTCGTGATCGTCGTTGTCTACATTCCTATCGTGGCGCGCGTGGTGCGCAGTGTGGTTCTTTCTGTGAAGACCCGCACCTATATCGAGGCGGCACGCGTGCAGGGAGAATCCTCGGCGCGTATCTTATTCCGCGAAATCTTGCCTTCGGTATTGCCCGCCTTGGCGGTCGAAGCGGCGCTGCGCTTTTCGTATGCCATATTTTTGGCTTCCTCGCTGGGCTTCCTGGGTGTCGGTGTTCAGCCACCCAGCCCCGATTGGGGACTGATGGTAAACGAAGCCCGCGATACGCTGTCGCAGACGCCTTGGGCGTTGTATTTCCCTGCGGCGGCCATTTCCGTGGTGGTTATCTCGGTGAACCTGATGGCCGATGGTTTGAAGCGAGCCTTGCAGGTGGAGATTGATCTCTTGGCATGAGCGACCAGACGCTACTAAAGGTTGAAGATTTAAATGTCGCCTATAAGGTCGGCAAAACCCAGCAGGACGCGCTGCGTGATATCAACTTAAGCATTGACCCTGGTCAAACCGTTGGCCTGGTTGGGGAGAGCGGTTCCGGGAAGTCGACCCTTGCCCTGGCAGTGATGCGTCAACTGGCAGCCAACGGCCTGGTTGACAAGGGGCAAATTGATTTCGGCGGCCGGGATTTGTTTCGGCTTTCGGAGGCCGAAATGCGCGCCATTTGGGGTCGTGAATTGGCGTTCGTGCCGCAGAATCCTGCTACGGCGTTGAATCCATCCATGCGGGTCGGCGAGCAGTTGGCGGAAGCCCTGCGCCTCTATGGAATCAGCACGGATAAAGCCTCGGCGAAAGCGTTGGAATTGCTGCAGCAGGTGCGCATTGCCGAAGCGCCATTGATTGCCCGCAGCTACCCACACCAACTGAGTGGCGGGATGCAGCAGCGCGTGATGATCGCCTTGGCGCTCAGCGGGAAGCCGCGACTGC
The DNA here is from genome assembly GCA_964371335.1 of uncultured Anaerolineaceae bacterium. GTDB lineage: Bacteria > Chloroflexota > Anaerolineae > Anaerolineales > UBA11579 > JAMCZK01. The sequence goes on along the minus strand of CAYJMC010000032.1, from coordinate 12,892 downwards.
TGGTCCTCGACGAACCCACCACTGCGCTGGACGTGACCACCGAAGCCGCCGTGCTCGATTTAATGTGCGAGGCAGTCCGCCAGCGCGGCGCGTCGATGCTTTACGTCACCCACAATCTCGGCGTAGTGGCCACCATCAGCGACCGCGTGGTTGTGCTTTATGCCGGCGAACTCGTTGAGGATGCTCCAACGGAGGATTTGTTCCGAATGCCGCTCCATCCTTATGCCCGCGGGCTGCTGGATTCCGTGCCCCGACTTGGGCAGCGTAAAAACCAGCGACCCCTGCAGGGCATCCCCGGGCAAGTTCCGCGCCTGGAAGATTTTCCCAATGCTTGCGTGTTTGCTCCTCGCTGCCCCTTAACCATCGAGCGCTGCTGGAATGAGCGGCCGACCTTGGACGTGCCGACTCCTGACCGGCGAGTTCGCTGCCATCGCTGGCCGGAGATCGCCGCGGGGAAAGTCAGCGCCCACCGCGCGGATACAAAGCCCATTCGAGTGGAGGAGCGCAAAGCCGAACCTGTGCTGAAAGTGGAGGATTTGAAAGTCAGCTATCCACTTCCACAATCATTGTTCCAATCTCTGGCCGGGAAACCGGAAAGATCTTTGCAGGCTGTGCGCCAGGTTTCTTTTGAGACGGGTTCCGGGGAAACATTGGGCATTGTTGGCGAGAGCGGCAGCGGCAAGAGTAGCCTGGCGCGCGCCGTGATTGGCCTGGCAAAGCGCTACGCGGGCAGTGTTGAGCTGTTAGGGCTGCAGCTACCGGCTCGCTTGCGTGCCCGCAGCCGCGAGATGCTTTCTCATTTGCAGATGGTATTCCAGAATCCCGATGAAGCGCTGAATCCTGCTATGACTGTAGGTGAGTCGCTAACCCGGCCGCTGATTCGGTTGCGCGGCCTGAGCGCGGCGCAAGCACGGGAGCAAGTGCCTGCTTTGCTGGCTGCCGTACGCCTCCCCAAGGATTACGCCCGCCGCTACCCTGGCCAGCTTAGCGGTGGGGAGAAGCAGCGTGTGGCCATTGCCCGCGCCTTCGCCAGCCAGCCGGAATTGTTGCTTGCCGATGAACCCGTATCCGCACTGGATGTATCGGTGCAAGCCAACATCTTGAATTTGCTGGCCGAGTTGCAAGTTGAACGGCAGACTGCGCTAGTGCTGATCTCCCACGATATCGCTGTCGTGGGCTATCTTGCCGATCAGATCGCCGTAATGTATTTGGGCGAATTCATGCAAATAGGGCCCGCGGATTCAATTTTCAACCCGCCATATCATCCGTATACAGAGGCCCTGCTCTCCGCGGTTCCTCCGCCGGATCCATTTGTAGCGCAAAAGCGAATTCGCCTGGAAGGCGAACTGCCCAGCGCCGTGGATCTGCCCACAGGTTGTCCATTCCATACGCGGTGCCCGCGTTTCCTTGGCGACATCTGCGTGCAGCAAACTCCGCCCTGGCGCGAAACCCGCGATGGTAAGCGCTACTTTTGCCACATTCCGAAAGAAGAGTTGGTTCGGATTCAGGAACCTGTATTGCAATTTGACGCTAAACGAGGGCGACGATGAAAAACTATTGCGACGGCAGGGTTACTTTGTTTGCCATTCTGAGCCAGCAAAGGCGGGCGAAGCCGGCCGTGCGCCTGCGAAGAATCCATCCTGATGCACGCCGTACAAATCAGGCTAATCTTTCAAATGATCTTACGGATGGATGCTTCGCTTCGCTCAGCATGGCAAAGTAATCATGATTACCTATGTCTTGCGTCGCCTTGCCTTCTTGGCGTTGACCTTAGTGCTGACCTCGTTGATTATTTTCGTTGTCACGCAACTGTTGCCAGGCGATGTTTGCCGCGTAATCCTGGGGCGCGAAGTGGGCGAGGCCGCTCTGCAAAATTGCCGAGAAGATCTGGGGCTCAATCAATCGGCGGCGATACGCTATTTCACTTGGCTGGGAGATTTCCTGCGCGGCGATTGGGGTAGTTCCTACAGCACCGATGCACCCATCTTGCCGCTGGTGTTTGAGCGCCTGGCCAACTCGCTACGCCTGGCGGCCCTCACCGTGTTGATCAGTGTTCCACTGGCTACAGGACTCGGTGTGCTGGCTGCGCTAAATGAGGGGCGGTGGGTAGATAACGCCATTAGCGTGTTTTCGCTGGCTGTGGTTGGATTGCCAGAATTTGTTACCGGCATCATCCTCATTGAAGTTCTGGCGTTCCGCTTTGGATTACCCGCGAACTCGTCGATTCGGGCGGGAACTCCGTTTTTGGAAGCGCTGCCCAGCCTGATCCTGCCCGCGCTCACCGCTACCTTCGTGTTGCTGGCGTATGTGGCGCGTCTAACGCGTGCCGGTGTACTCGAAGAGCTAAAGCGAGCTTATGTTCGCACTGCCATCCTAAAGGGATTACCGCGGCGCGTCGTGATCTGGAAGCATGTGCTGCGCAACGCGCTGTTGCCGACCATTACCGTGGTGGCAATCAGCTTTGGCTGGCTTATTAGCGGCCTGGTCGTGATCGAAAACGTCTTCAACTATCCGGGCCTCGGCCGCCTGATGGTCTTTGCTATTAGCCGCCGCGATCTGCCGCTCTTGCAGGCGATCAGCATGATCACAGTACTGGGCTTTGCGCTGGCCAACCTGGCGGCGGACCTAGCCTACGCCGCGCTCAACCCGCGCATTCGCATCGGGAGCTAGGGTCGGGCCGAAGGCACGGCCCGTATTGCAAGCCTGGCAATCCCCTGTTTTAGGAGCGCATAAAGCAATAACCTTTCCGCGATGATGTGACAATGCAAGATTTCCTCGATTTGGCCGATTACCGGCGCAAGGTGCATGCGATCTATTCAGGCGTGCGTGATCGCCGCATATCACTCGAACAACGTTGGTCTTATTGGGTGCAGGCGCGCGACGAGTTGATCGGCCATCACCCGCAATCGGCATTGTCCAAGGAGCAGCAGGCTGATTTCGCGGGGCTGGTCTATTACGCATACGACCCGGCCTTGCGCTTTCTGGTTGACGTAGATACTGGTGTCGAGCCGGAAATCTTGGAGGTTCCTCTCCAGGATGACGATGACTTTCGGATGCAGCGAACTGGAAGGGTGGTTTTTACTGTTGATGGTGTGCCCGTTTCGCTGTCGCTATTCCGCATTCTTGGCTATGCTGGCGGGCTTTTCTTGCCATTTCGGGATACCAGCAAAGAAAGCTACCAGGGCACGCGGTATTTGATCGACACGATCAAGGGTGCCGACCTTGGGGCGGAGCAGGGCAAGTTGGTGCTCGATTTCAACTTCGCCTACAATCCTTCGTGCGCCTACCATCCTCGCTGGCATTGCCCCTTGGCGCCCGCGGAGAACTGGCTGAAGGTTCCTATACGTGGGGGCGAGAAGGATTATCCGGGTACTAGCAAGGTTTGATTTTCTTGACAAATATCCCATCCACTATATAATTTAGGTACGCCTAAATATAGGAGTTCATCATGCTTGATTTCAACAAAATCCTGATTGATGGTGGAGTGCTAACTGCTGCATTCCTCATCATCGTCTATGTCATCGGCCGGACGAAACCGCGCCTTTTCTTGAATAAGGAGGACATCCCAGCCGACATCTTGGCGGCGCTGCCGCCAAAGACAGAGGCGGAAAAAAAGCAAGCAACCTTGGCTGTGATTCCCCTCATGCTTATCCTTACTGCTGGAACTTTATATTCCACTTATACTTTTTATCTGCAAAGCAATTCCGGTTTTCTGATTTTGTTTTTGCACGCCTTGATCATTTTGGTAACGATCAGTGCGGGCGACTTGGTCATCATGGATTGGTTGATCCTGAACACCTGGACCCCGAGGTGGGTGATTTTTCCCGGCACCGAGGGATTTGCCGGCTACAAGGATTACGGTTTTCACGGCCGGGCTCACTTAAAGGCCTTCCCCTTGCTTTTGCTGGGTGCAGGGATTTCTGCGGGGCTGACGCTTTTTATTTCCCTGGTTTACTGATCGCGAAGGTTGATTCGGTTCCCCTCAACGCTTCTCTGGTTCGGGTAATTCTTCTAATTTGGGAAGCGCGGCCTTTTGGCGGACGAAATCCTTCCATGGATCCGCTCTGCGCGCCAGGCGCTTGAAGATGTTTTCCATCGTGTAACTCTGCGGATCAAGCTTGGAGTCAGATAATTCGTCCCAATCCAGCGGCGCCGCCACCGGAGCGCCGGGCTTCGCCCGCAGCGCGTAGGGCGCCACGTTGGTTTGGGCATATTCATTACGTAAATAATCCAGGAAGACGCGGCCCCGGCGTTTCTCCTTGCGTACCTTGGTGGTGAACTTTGGATCCTCGGCTTCAAGGTTCTGCGCCACCGTCTTGGCGAACTCTTTTACTGTGCTGAACTCGTGCTCGGGTTTGATGGGGCAGACTACATGCAGCCCGCGCGAGCCAGTGGTCATCACGAAGCAGGTGAGCCCCGCATTCTCAAGCGCCTTGCGCAGGTCACGGGCGCCTTCTTTGACTACGGCGAAGCTTGCCCCGAGTGAGCCGCTTTGCAGCGATGAGGGATCGTCGTCGGATGGGTCCAGATCGAAGACGATCTTGTCGGGTTTGCGGATGGCTTCGGTTGTGCTCAGCCACAAATGCGGCGTAATGACGGCCAGGTTGGCCAGATAAACAAGCGTTGCCGCATTATTGCAAACGATTTCGTTCTGCTTTGAGCCATCTTCCAGTGTGATGCGCACAGTTTCAATGAAATCCGGAAAATAGTCAGCGGCTTCCTTTTGGAAAAAGCCTTCTTCCTCGATGCCGTCTGGGAAGCGTTGCAGCGCCAGCGGCCGATCCTTCATATAAGGAAGCATGGTCTCGGCGATGCGCTCGTAGTAATCGACCACTTCCCCCTTGGTGATGCCATCCTCGGGGAAAAGCTCCTTATCCTGGTTGGTGATTTCGATCTTGTGGCCGCCTATTTTTTTGAACGTCTTGGCCATATCTCGCTACCTTGTATGCAATAACGTATCGGGCAGGCCGGTTGTTAGGCAGCCTCATACACGGTCACCTGTGCCCCAAAAAACAGCCCCGCTCTCGCAGGGCAGCCAACTTTCAACCTTAAACCTGCGACCCTCAACAGCTTATTGCAGCGTCTGCTTCCTGATCCAAGGAAACGCTTGCGTTTTCGCAGTTGCGAGGAACTGAGCGGCAGCGAGGCGACTAAGCAATCTACTGGAGGGTTTGCTTCCTGATTTGCTGCAGACGCATCGGACAGGCGGATTTATCCAGCAGGAAGCAGTCGAATTCGTGGGAGCAGGTGCGGTTCAGGATGCGCTGGGGCATCTCTGAGAACAGGTCGCTGGGATAGACCACATTGCTTTCGATGAGTACGGGGATGTCGTAATGGGCGCAGCGATAAACGTTTTTCTGGACGTGGGCTCGGGCTGGGAAAGACATAGTTCCTCCGTCTGATTGGGCGGAATATGATGAAAATGTACAACTTTTAGCCCTTTTCTTTTATAGAGATTCGTACCCTGTTAGAGGGGACGTATGTCAGTCCCTTGAATAGGGCAGGATGGGTATCCTTACCGTGGGATGCAACCGTAAACGGTTCATTCTTTCGCTCTAGGCCATATAGACCTGGCCAGGTTAATAATTCTTAGGATAGGTGAATCATGTCGAAGCAAGCAATAATCGTAGATGGAAATGAAGCGGTAGCCTCGGTGGCTTACCGCACCAACGAAGTCATTGCTATTTATCCCATTACCCCGGCCTCGGCCATGGGCGAATATGCCGACCTCTGGGCCTCCCAGAATAAGCCCAACGTATGGGGCTCGGTGCCTTCCGTGATCGAGATGCAGAGCGAGGGTGGCGCCGCCGGCGCCGTGCACGGCGCCCTGCAAGCCGGGTCGTTGGCCACCACCTTCACCGCCTCTCAGGGCTTGCTGTTAATGATCCCCAACATGTACAAGATCGCCGGCGAGTTGACATCCACGGTTTTCCACATCGCCGCCCGCACCATTGCCGCCCACGCGCTTTCCATCTTTGGCGACCACAGCGACGTGATGGCCGCCCGCCAGACCGGCTGGGCCCTGCTGGCATCTAACTCGGTGCAGGAAGCCCACGACCTGGCATTGATCGCCGAGATGGCCACCCTCGAGGCGCGCCTCCCATTTCTGCACTTTTTTGATGGCTTTCGGACATCGCATGAGATCGGCAAGATCCAATTCGTCACCGACGAGATCATTCGTAAGTTGCTTCCTGAAGACAAGATTCAGGCGCATCGTCAACGCGGCCTGACCCCCGAGCGACCGGTGGTGCGCGGCACGGCGCAGAATCCCGATCACTTCTTCCAGGGACGCGAAGCGGCCAACCACTATTACGCGGCTTGCCCCGAAATTGTTCAGAAGGCCATGGATGCCTTCACCGCGGAGACCGGGCGCCGCTATCACCTTTTCGATTACTACGGCGCTCCGGATGCCGAACGCGCCATCGTGCTGATGGGTTCGGGCGCCGGCGCCGTGGAAGAAGCCGTGGACGCGCTGTTGGCGCGCGGCGAAAAAGTTGGCGTGCTTAAGGTGCGCTTGTATCGCCCGTTCTCAGCCGAGCACTTCCTGGGTGCACTGCCTCAGACGTTGAGATCACTCGCAGTACTGGACCGCTGCAAAGAACCTGGCGCTGTTGGCGAGCCGCTGTACCTCGACGTGCAGTCTGCGTTCCGCGAGGCCCCGCTTGGCGCTTGGGCGCCCAAGGTGATCGGTGGGCGCTATGGTCTATCCTCCAAGGAATTCACGCCGGCGATGGCCGCAGCGGTGTTTGCCGAACTGAGCAAAGTAGAACCTAAGGCCCATTTCAGTGTCGGCATTAAGGACGACGTCAGCTTCCAGAGCCTTGAGTTCGATCCCGAGTTTTCTGCGGATGATGAGACAGCCCATCAGGCAATTTTCTTTGGCCTGGGCTCTGATGGTACGGTGAGCGCCAACAAAGCCAGCATCAAGATCATCGGCGAAGAGACCGACAAGTTCGTTCAAGGTTATTTCTCCTATGACTCCAAGAAAGCCGGCACAGTCACCGAATCGCATTTGCGCTTTGGCGATCATCCCATTCGTTCTACCTATTTGGTCGAGCGTGCGCAATTTGTAGCCTGTCACCAATTCGGCTTCCTGGAGAGGTTCGACGTATTGGCGAAGGCCGCGCCGCGCGCCACTTTTTTGTTGAACAGTCCATATAACGCTAAGGAAGTCTGGGCGCAATTACCGCGCTCCGTGCAAGACAGCATCATTGAGAAGCAACTGAAGTTCTATGTGATCGATGCCAACAAACTCGCTGATGAGATCGGCTTGGGCGGTCACATCAACACCAGCCTGCAAACCTGCTTCTTCCACATCACCGGCGTCATCCCCGAGGAATTGGCGCTGGGCAAGATCAAGGAATCCATCCACAAGAGCTACGGCAAGCGCGGCGAGAAAGTCGTACAGCAGAACATAGCCGCGGTGGACCAGGCGCTGGCGCGTTTGGAAAAAGTTGAAGTCCCACAGAAAGCTGGCAGCGAGCGGAAGCTGCGCCAGACTGTTCCGGGCCAAGCGCCGGAGTTTGTGCGCACCGTGCTCGGCACCATCATCGAGCGCCGCGGCAATTCACTACCGGTGAGCGCCTTCCCGGTGGACGGCACTTTCCCCTCTGGCACCACCCAGTGGGAAAAGCGCGCCCTGGCGGACGAGATCCCGCTCTGGGATCCGAAAGACTGCATCCAGTGTGGCAAATGCGTTTTCGTCTGTCCGCACGCGGTGATCCGCGAAAAGGTCTATGCATCCCATGACTTGGTGGGCGCGCCCCAAGGGTTCAAGTCTGTCGGGGCTCACTGGAAGGAATTCCCCGATCAGTTGTACACACTGCAAGTTTCTCCCGAAGATTGCACGGGCTGCAAGCTGTGTACGGAGGCTTGCCCGGTGACCAGTAAAGAAACTGGCAAGAAGCCCATCGAAATGCAACCCATCGCGCCGCTGCGCGAACAAGAAAAGATCAGTTGGGAATATTTCCTCACCCTGCCTGAAGTGGATCGCAGCGTGATCAAGCTAAATACGGTGAAGAATTCGCAACTGCTGCAGCCGCTGTTTGAATTCTCGGGCGCCTGCGCGGGTTGCGGCGAGACCCCTTATCTTAAACTGATCAGCCAGCTGTATGGCGAACGGGCCATCATTGCCAACGCCACCGGCTGCTCTTCCATCTACGGGGCTAATTTGCCTACCACGCCCTGGGCCAAGAACCGCGAGGGTCGCGGCCCGGCTTGGGCCAACTCGCTCTTTGAAGACAATGCCGAGTTCGGTTTGGGCATCCGCATCTCGCTGGACAAGCAGGAAGCCATGGCTCGCGAATTGCTGGCCAAGCTCTCTGTTGCCATCGGGCCGGAGTTGGTGCAGCGATTGCTTTCAGCCGACCAATCAACCGAGGCCGGTATCGCTGAGCAGCGCCTGCGCGTGGCAGAGCTCAAAGGCCGCCTTAGCGGCATCGGCAGCCCCGAGGCGCGCAGTCTGGCAAACCTGGCGGATGTGCTGGTGAAGAAAATCGTGTGGATTGTGGGGGGCGACGGATGGGCTTATGACATCGGCTACGGCGGCCTGGATCATGTCCTCGCCTCCGGTCGCAATGTCAACATCCTGGTAATGGACACCGAGGTGTATTCAAATACCGGCGGTCAGGCCTCCAAGGCCACGCCGCGGGCTTCCACGGCGCGTTTTGCCGTGAACGGCAAGGAGACCGCCAAGAAAAATCTGGGTCTGTTGGCGATCAGCTACGGCAGCGTTTACGTAGCCAGCATCGCCATGGGTGCCAGCGACGCGCAGACGATGAAGGCAATCACTGAGGCGGAGGCCTACGATGGGCCTTCACTGATAGTTGCTTACGCCCATTGCGTCGAACATGGCATCGAAATGTCCAAGGGCATGCAGCAACAAAGCCTGGCTGTTGCCTCCGGCATGTGGCCGCTGTACCGCTACAACCCGGACTTGGCCACGCAAGGCAAACCCGCGCTGACCTTGGACTCCAAGGAGCCCAGCATCCCGGTGAAGGATTACGTGTACAACGAGAACCGCTATCGCCGCCTGGTGGCCGCGGATGAAGAACGCGCCGAGCAGCTCCTGGCTAAGCTGGAAAAGGACGTCCAGCGCCAGCAAGCCACCTTCAAGCGCCTGGCGCAGGGTGAAGACCTGCAGAAGGCGGTTGGTAGTAAATAAGCGTGCGAGTTATTTGTGGCGTTGACAGCCTCTAACCGCCAAAGTACAATCATTCGAAGTTAAAAAGCGGGAGGTTGCTTCGTAGGCTTGCTTCGCAAGCACTCCTCGCAACTGCGGAACCGCAAGCGGTTCCTTGGGCCTGTAGCTCAGTTGGGAGAGCGCATCGTTCGCAATGATGAGGCCGCGGGTTCGAATCCCGCCAGGTCCACCTTAAAAAGCCAGAAGGTTGCCACGTCGGAGTGCAAGCACTCCTCTTCGCAACTGCGAAACCGCAAAAGCAGCGGTTTCTTGGGCCCATAGCGCAGTTGGGAGCGCGTCTCAATGGCATTGAGAAGGTCGTGGGTTCGAATCCCACTGGGTCCACTGAGGGCTGAGGGCGGGTCTTTAGACCCTCCCCCGCAAAAGAATATTCAAAGCCACGGCAGGAGTACTAAGCCATCTGCCAGAGAGCCGGATGTGTTGGTGAAATTCCGGCAAAGGTCCGCAGAACTACTGAGCAAAACACTCAGTTTTGGCCCAACTCGCCTGTCACTCCAATCGGAGTAGGCTCTGCATCCGAAACAAGTAAGATGTGGCGGAGGCGCCCGTTAGCGCAATCAAGAGGTTTCCATTTTGGACAATGTTTTGTTCCACAAAACTTTGCCCAAATGTTGAACAATGCGGGTGGTACCGCGGAGGTTTGCGACCTTCGTCCCAGTGGATGAAGGTCGTTTTGTTTAAACATCCTAATCTGAAATCCGACGATCAAGGATGAAAGACGAGGGATGAAAGAACGGAGATTAGAGAATGGGCTAGTGGCTAATAGCTGAATGCTGACCGCTGAAAGCTGATAGCTTATAAGGAGAGCAAATGACAGAAAAATATACGCCGGCAGAAATTGAGCCCAAATGGCAGCAGCGCTGGGAGGCGGATGGGTTGTATCACGCCGATATCGACCTTGATCGCCCTAAATATTACGCGCTCACCATGCTTCCCTATACCTCGGGGGACCTGCACATAGGACATTGGTTCGCAATGACGGCAGCCGACGCGCACGCCCGCCATACGCGCATGCGCGGTTTCAATGTGCTTTTTCCCATGGGCTTCGATGCCTTCGGCTTGCCGGCGGAGAACGCCGCCATCCGGCGCAACATCCATCCCAAGGAATGGACCTATGCCAACATCGCCAATATGCGCAGGCAATTGCGCAGCATTGGCGCTATGTTCGACTGGCGACGCGAAGCCATCTCTTCTGATCCCGATTATTATCACTGGACCCAGTGGTTTTTCCTCCAGCTCTATAAAAATGGTCTGGCTTATCGCAAGATGGCCGCGGTGGACTGGTGCCCCAAGGACAACACCACCTTGGCTCGAGAGCAGGTGGTGGGGGACAAGCGTGTCTGTGAACGTTGCGGCACCCCGGTGATCAAGAAGAACCTAGAGCAATGGTTCTTTCGCATCACGAGCTATGCCGATGAGCTGCTCAGCTTCGAGGGCATCGATTGGCCGGAGAAAATCCAAGCGTTGCAAACCAATTGGATCGGCCGCTCGGAAGGCGCCAACGTCATCTTTAAGACCGAAGGCGGCGACCAAGCGCAGCAGTTCACCATCTTTACCACACGCCCCGACACGCTGTGGGGCGCTACCTTCATTGTGCTGGCCCCAGAGCACCCGCTGGTGGCCAAAGTCACCACCAAGGAACGCATGGCGGAGGTGGACGCTTATGTAGCCGAGTCCACGCGGCGCACTGACATCGAGCGCGAGTCCACTGAACGTGAGAAAACCGGCGTCTTCACGGGAGGCTATGCAATCAATCCGGTGAACAATGAGCGCGTCCCCATTTGGATCGCGGATTATGTGTTGATGACCTATGGCACCGGCGCCATCATGGCGGTGCCGGCACATGACGAACGCGACTTCGAGTTTGCGCGCAAATTTGGTTTGGAAGTGCGTCCGGTCATCCAGCCGCCGGATAGCGCCCCGCTGGATGGCGCCACAATGAAAGAGGCGGCCGCCCACTATGGGGTGATGATCAACAGCGGCCCGCTGACGGGCACCAGCGCCGACGAGGCGGTGAAGAAAACCATAGCGTACCTGGAGAAGAAAAAGGTCGGCGAAGGCGCCGTGGGCTATCGCCTGCGCGATTGGCTGATTTCTCGCCAGCGCTATTGGGGCGCGCCTATCCCCATGGTGTACTGCAAAACTTGCGGCGTGCAGCCGGTGCCCGAAGACCAGCTGCCTGTGCTGCTGCCCGACGATGTCGAGTGGAAACCAACCGGTGAAAGTCCGCTGAAGCTGCATCCCACCTGGAAGCAGACTACCTGCCCGAACTGCAACGAACCCGCCGAGCGTGACACGGACACCATGGATACTTTCATGTGCTCGTCCTGGTATTTCCTGCGCTACCTGAGCCCGCATTACGACAAGGCGCCCTTCGATCCGAAGGAGTACGACTACTGGATGCCGATCGACGTGTACACCGGCGGCGCCGAGCACGCCGTGATGCATCTGCTTTACGTGCGCTTCTTTTGGAAAGCGCTGCGTGACATGGGGATCGTGGAAGGCCACGAGCCAATGATGAAGCTGCGCAATCAAGGCCAGATATTGGCGGCGGATCACCAGCGCATGAGCAAGTCGCGCGGCAACGTAACCGACCCCGACGAATTGGTGCGCGCCTATGGCGCCGACACCGTGCGCGCCTACTTGATGTTCGGTTATCGCTGGTCCGAAGGCGGCCCTTGGAGCGACGAGAATATCCAGGGAGTGGTGCGTTGGCTGTATAGGGTGTGGGATTTGTTTGAAAGCACGGCCGGCGGCGGAAAAAAGAAAGATGGAGGGGTGGGGCGCACTCTGAGAAGAAAAGTTCATCAGACCATCAAACGTGTGAGCAGGGACATCAACAATTTCGAATTCAATACGGTGGTCTCTGCATTGATGGAGTTGACGAATGCAATGCAGGAGGCGAAGGATGCCGACGCCGCCGGCAGCCCGGAGTGGGCCGAAGCCCAGGACGTGTTGCTGCGCCTGATGGCGCCGGTTACCCCTCACATCGCCGAGGAGCTGTGGGCGCGTAGCGGGAAAAAATATTCGGTGCACCAGGCGGAGTGGCCAGAGGCGGACGAAGCGGCTGCGAAGGAAGATGAAATCACACTGGTGGTGCAGATCAATGGCAAGCTGCGCGACCGGATTACAGTTCCTGCCGGCATCAGTGACGCCGAGGCCGAGAAACGGGCGCTGGCGTCGGATGCCGTCCGCAAACAGCTGGATGGCAAGAAGCCCAAGCAGGTGATCGTGGTGAAGGGCAAGCTGGTGAATATCGTGGTTTAGCAAGTGGCGGCGCTTTTGCTCCACCACTTTCGGTTTGGTGTGAAACGCGAAATCCCCCTGTTCTATTGGAATTCCCGCTGCAGTTGTTCTTAGACTACTCCGATGAGCCGGAGGAGCAGCACGATCAAGGCGATCGTGGGGGAGATCAGCAGCAAGATAATCAGTAGGATGATAAATTCTGTGCTCATGCAGCATAGAACGAAGAAATCGGTCATTTTGTAATGCCCTTCTAATGTCATATTCCTTAACAAGAATATGCATCAGACAATCACAAAATTGGAAGAGAGCTTGCATCACTAATCGAGCGCAGACACGTTCTCAACCGCAAACACTTTCGCCACAAGGAGAAGCCATGCAGAAGATCACAACATTCCTCTGGTTCGATAACAATGCCGAAGAAGCCATGAAGTTCTACTGTTCCGT
>CAYJMC010000031.1:0-24559 GCA_964371335.1 uncultured Anaerolineaceae bacterium | reverse complement strand
TTGGGCGATCTCACCAAACCCGAAGTTCGCCAAATTGCTGCAGACCTGCAGTTGCCCGCGGCGACTTCCAAGGAAAGCCAGGACCTTTGCTTTTTAGCGGGTCAGGATTACCGAGACTTCCTGCAGCGCTATCAGCCGCAGTTGGCGCAACCAGGCCCTATTATCGACCGAGCCGGTAATCAACTTGGAATGCATGCCGGGCTGGTGAATTACACCATTGGCCAGCGCAAAGGGCTTGGAATCGCTGCCCCCGAACCGTTCTATGTGTTGGGTAAAGATCAGGCGCGCAACGCGCTTATCGTCGGCTTGGCTAATGAACTCGGCGGCCGCGAGCTGGTGACCGAACCCGTGAACTGGCTGACTGGCAGCGCGCCCGCTGGCCCTTTCGACGCCGACGTCAAGATCCGCTACAGCGCCAAGAAAGCTCCCGCCCGCGTAACTCCGATGCGGGATGGGGGCGTTTGTGTTGAATTCGTTGATCCCATGCGTGACATCACACCCGGGCAGGCGGCCGTCTTCTATGCCAATGGTGAAGTTCTAGGAGGTGGATTGATAACCTCGGCAAATCCTGCAAACGAATCTGTGGCAACTCTTGCATCACAAACCGTTCAAGTAAATTAGCATTATTATTATCCTTGGTGCGGGCAGAGAGCTGTCCGGCCCTAATCCAATGACACTACCTTCATTTGTACTTGGTGCCACGGTCGCTACCTTCTTAGGCGCAGCCTTCCATCTTTGGCGCGGCGGCGGGCTGGGTCGGTTGCTGCTCTATATTTTGCTCGCCTGGCTGGGTTTCTGGGTCGGGCATTGGGTGGCTGCAAACCTTGGCTGGGAATTTTTCCGCGTTGGACCGTTGTTCCTTGGCCTCGGAATCCTGGGCAGTCTGGGTGCCCTTTTTGGCGGCCACTGGCTGCTGATCATCCAGCCGAGATAGTATGACGTCTAGCGGCCGCGCCCGGGCAGGAGATCTCGCCCAATTGCTTGGGCCGCGCGGCAATCGAATGACCGTATTGCTGAAGCCGGGCCAGCGCGTCGAAACCATGCATGGCATGATCACACACGAACAAATCATCGATGCTGAATGGGGAAGTGATGTCAGCACGCATCTTGGCAAGACATTTACCCTGCTGCAGCCGGCCTTGGACGACCTGCTGCGCGATATCGAACGCAATACGCAGGTCCTTTACCCAAAAGACATCGGTTATATCCTGCTCAGTCTCGGCATCGGCCCCGGCAGCCAGGTGCTGGAGGCGGGCACCGGTTCCGGGGCGCTGACCGTGGCCCTGGCGCATGCCGTGGGGCACAACGGTCATGTCTTCAGCTATGAGCGGCGCCCGGAAATCCAGAATATTGCGCGCCGCAATTTAGAACGCTTCGGATTTGGAGATCGGGTCACTTTGAAAATCCGGGATGTCGCCGATGGCTTCGACGAGAAAGATTTTCGAGCGCTATTTCTCGATCTACCAAACCCAGAAGATTACCTGCACCAAGTACGGGCCGCACTGCAGCCTGGCGGTTTCTTCGGTGCAATCCTCCCGACAGCCAATCAGGTCAGCTTGCTTCTGTCGGCACTGAAACAAAACGGCTTCGGCTTTTTGGAAGTTTCGGAGATTTTGCACCGCTATTACAAACCGATCGCCGAACGTTTACGCCCGGTGGATACAATGACTGCGCATACTGGATTTTTGATATTCGCAAGGCTCTTAATGGAAAACCATTTGGAGACATGATGAAGTATTCAGATATTACGTTTCCAACTTGGGTGAGAACCTTTTTTGTTTATGGCTTAAAGCTAAAAGCTGATAGTTGACAGCTGATTTATATGAGACGACCCTTTCGACGATTCCGCTACACCCGCCGGGCGCCCTGGGACCGTCCTTGGAAACCGCGCGGCCCGCTGCTGCCTGGCAGGACTCTTAACCCGCGCGTGCAGCGCGAACTACGCCGCGCTAACCATCTGATGGCTGTAGGCGAACACTTGAATGCCGCCGAGATCTTTGTCGACGCCGCCAAACGCGCCCAAGATGTTGGCATCGTATATCCCGCGCCGATGCTCTTTATGCGCGCCGCGCACGCGTACCTGTTGGGCGAAGCGTTTGCGCAATCACTGGAACAAGCCCACGCAGGGTTGAAGCTCCTCGCCGATCAGGAGCGCTGGCGCGCTTTGAAGCATGAGGGTGAACGGTACAGCGAAGAACTGCAGAACGCGGGGCAAAAAGATGAAGCCCGGAAGCTACTCACCTGGCTTAGCGAAGTCCTCAAGGGACGCGAACTGGGAGAGGCCGCTCCGCATGGCCAGTTGCCGGAAAAATGTTCGTATTGCGGCGCCTCGATGAGTCTTGAGG
The DNA here is from genome assembly GCA_964371335.1 of uncultured Anaerolineaceae bacterium. Classification (GTDB taxonomy): domain Bacteria; phylum Chloroflexota; class Anaerolineae; order Anaerolineales; family UBA11579; genus JAMCZK01. Next base: position 22,214 of record CAYJMC010000031.1, on the reverse strand, counting down.
CGCTCAACGCTCGCGACGGCCAGGCTGCCGAATGCCAATACTGCGGCAGCGTTATCCTGCCGCACAACGAAAAATAGTTTTGAATTCCTTTACCAACTATCTGACCGAAGAGAAGATCAGCCAGCTACTGGCTAAACGAGTCGCCGATCCGTTTATCCGTCCTTTGCGCGAGATCGCCAGCGACGTGGAGCCCAAAGCGGCGGCCGTGCTTATTCCGATGCTGCGCCAGGATGATGAATGGCATCTGCTTTACATTTTGCGCGCGCAGGTGGAAGGCGACATCCACAGCGCGCAGGTGGCCTTTCCCGGTGGCCGACTTGATCCCGGTGAAACTCGCCCACAGGAAGCCGCTTTGCGTGAAGCCCGCGAAGAGATAGAACTGGACACAAGCCGCGTGCGTTTGCTAGGGCATCTGGAAGATTTCATCACGATTAGCAATTATCGCGTGACCCCTGTCGTTGGCGTTATCCCCTGGCCGACGGAACTGCATCCAGATGAACGTGAGGTACAGCGTACCTTTACCATCCCAGTTGCCTGGCTAGCAGACCCTACCAATCGAGAAGAACGCGATCGCGTGGGGACCGACGGACAAACGTTGAAGGTGGTTTATTTCACGCAATATGATAGAGAATTACTATGGGGTGTAACTGCTAGAATTACGTTGAATTTCCTTAAGGCGCTGGAACTCGCCTAATAAAAGTTGGGCGGTCTAGGCTCCGCCGTTGTTGTCTCCCAGCGCCTTTTCAAGGCGCTGCCGGTATTCCGCAAGCGCTCGTTGACCGGCAGTGGTCAGTTTGCAGATAGTCAGTGGATATTTCCCCTTAAACGACTTCTGGATCTTAATGTACTTCACCTCTTCCATCTTGCTCAAATGGGCTGACAGGTTACCCTTTGTTAGGCCGGTCTCACGTTGGAGAAACAGGAAATCTGCGCTCTCTACCGTGGATAAAATCATGGCCACCATCAAACGCGCCGGCTCGTGGATGACCCTATCCAGATCGGTGAGATTTCGCAGGTTTTTATTCACGCGACCCCTCCATCGGTGGCGGATTTTCACGTAAATAGGCGCCAAGCACTAAGATGCCTGACGCGATAAACACCAACCCCATCATTCCGTAATACAAGCCAAGTGCGTAACCCATCGGTAGGTTCACCAGTGAAAGGACAATCCCCAATATTATGGAGATGATGCCCATGATAAGGAATCGCACCAAGCTGGACGCCTTTCTCCCGATAAAAGACAGGATCAACGCGCCAAGAACACCTGTCAGACCAGGTGTCCAATTCTCCAGCTTGAGAACTGTTGACGCGGCTACCAAAATGGCAGCCGTAAGTCCGGCAACAACCGCGGCAACGATATTGCGATGGGGCCTGAAATCTTCATTTTCACGATATTGGAAAAAGCCAGTGCGCGGGTACACGAACGTGGTCTTCAAAGCATGTACCAGGCGACGACCGATGTACATCAGCCCAAGCAAAACAATAATTAAGCCTGCCTGTAAGAGCCCTCCCCAAAAGGAATCGTCGCCTAAATATTCGGTTACCCCAAAATAAGCGCCCAACAATAGGAAGATAAATCCACCGGCTATTTCACCTATTCCATCCCGGTACCAATATCCTCTGATTTTCCTTTCGAGCAGTTTCATTTCCATATGCATATATGGCCTCCGTTTAGTCTGCAATACAAACTAGTTTGCATGTATAATACCGGAGGGCAGGACTCTTGTCAAGGCTTAGTTGCGGGATGGAGAAATCAAAAACAGCCCGCCGAAATGGCGGGCTGTTGTTCATCGGCTTCCGACCTACTATCTGCCTCTGCCACCCTTTTCTCTTGCCTTTTTCTCCTTATCAATCCTTTGTTTTTCAGCCTTCTGCGCAGGTGTTGCGGCAGCGGCGGGTGTCGCGGCAGCCGCGGGTGCAGCGGACGGAGCACCGCCAGTAGGAGCAGCGCCCTCAGCGGGAGCGGCGCCTTCGACAGGAGCAGCGCCTTCGGCGGCAACGACCTCGCCTTCAACGGCCACGGCGGCGGGAGCTACCTCTTCGACCAGTTCGGTTACCGGAGCAGCGGCCACAATGAGCAACTCGTCTACGTCGGTGAGAATGGCTACATTCTCTGGCACTATCAGATCGCGCACGAAAACGGCGTCACCAAAATTTTCGAGATGAGATACATCGATGACGAAATGTTCAGGCAGGTCCTGTGGCAGACTTTCTACTTCTACCCGCTCCAGGCCGGTGACCAGCAAGCCGCCAAGGTTAGCAATCACCGGGGCTTTTCCTTCCATTACGATACTGACCTCGGCGCGCACTTTTTCAGTCAGCGACACAACGAGAAAATCGACGTGCGTCAGGTCGCCGCGGATTTTATCGATTTGGAAATCGCGGATCAGCGTGTTGTGTTCCTCCCCATCCAAGTTGACCATGATCAGGCTTGAATAGCTGCTCTTTCTTAATGCTTTCGAAGCTTCTATACGATCCAGAGCAACGGGGATGGGTTCTTTCAGTGAGCGTCCGTACAAAACGGCGGGCAATTTGCCCTGGTTGCGAAGTTGGCTCACCTTCTTGCCCGTCAGGGTTCGGCGGGTTGCACTCAAAGTTACACGTTCCATGAATATTCTCCTTTGGGACGCCTCTCACAAGCTCAGCGAAGCAAGTGTTTTCAAACCTTTGCTCGCTGGAGCAGTTACCTTCGTCCTATGGATTTAATATACTATCTCAAATCTCCGGCTGAAGCCTCGACTCTTACCTTCTGCGAAACATCCTGGCAATGGAAAGCATTAAACCAATGCCAACACCAGCCGCCAGACCTGCTCCAATGGCTCCAACCGTGTCCAGCAACGTTTCGACCTTGCCTTCCACTTTGCCGGCGAGCAGCACTCCGGTTCGCAGTGTGGTGCCATGCACCTCGCGGGCTACCAGCACTCCGGCAGTGGCGTTTTCCACGACAGCCGCATCGCTGACGATAACACCTGCGGCTCCGTCGCGCAGGTTGGCCTGCACACCGGACACCACACCGACCAAACTCAATTCTGCTTCAAGATTTTTCGCTTGAACATTGCCGAGGGCGCTGAGTTTGCTCTCGACCCGCTCAGCTTCCAGGTAAGCCGCGGCACTCATGTCCAGGTGTGCCTCTTTGGTGGTCAGGTTCTGGGCAGCGCTCTGGTGCATAGACAAAGTGTCCGCCTGGACGCTTTCTACACTTGATCTTTGCAGGTCTTTTTCGTCAGCCATTTTTTCTTGCGCTAAAACGTCTCCACGAGGGAGACGTTTGGAGCGAGGGGCATTTTAGCCGCGAGGCGGAGTTTCGTCAACGGGAACGACGGATTGCTCGCTGCGCTCGTAAATAGGGAATCGTAGCCCTCCCTTGCGGACTCCAAGGTTTTAGTCATGCAAAAAGATATTATTCCGCGGGCTGATGGGGGTCGTGCATACCTGACAAGCCACCAAGCTTGTCAGGTAAAGCCCCGATAAAAGGTGGGATGTTCGACCTTACTTGGCAAGCAGACTCCTCCCTGCACTTTTCGGCACATCTTCCCCTCAGAAGCGGAAGAATGACTCCACGCCACTTATTAATGCACGGAACAAGCGATTCATGGGGAATCTGCGTCCATAGTCAAGTAGGAGTAAGTAATGATAAGCGGCACACATCTTGCAACATGGTAGTCATCACTTTTTTGGAGGTTGACATGTACTCGATCAATCAATCGGACACCCTGTTGCTGATGGCTGCCGCCCTTTTCTTCTTGGGCATGTGCACGCTCACCATGGGCCTTTTCGTCCTGGTGACCCGCACCATGAACAAGGACATCAAGGCGATCAGCACCAACGCTGCCAAGATGGTGCAAAAAGGCATCGCTGAGGAAATGTCTGGGCTGGTAGGCAATGCTTCTGCCCTGCTGGACACCGTTTCCCAGTTGGTGAAAACGGCAGCCGGAGTAGGCATCTTCGTCACCGCCCTGGGTTTGGGCATGATGGCGGCCGCTTACTGGATCGTCCTGCAAGTTAATTGGACTCTGTAAGCCATTCTCGTCATTGCGAGGAGGGCGCTTTGCGACGCCATAAGCGTCGCAGCCTGACGTGGCAATCCCCAAGCTCATTGGGTAAGGTGATGGAGCACCAATGACTTCGTTCATCGCGCAACTTAAATCTCGCCTGCCGGAAGCCGATTGGCCTGTGGTGGTAGCTGCTCTGCGTTCGGAACCGCAAGCCTGGGCAGAGCTGCAAGAACCGGCTTTTGCCGATCTGGTACTTGACGCGGCGGGAGCCGATCGAAATCGCTGGTCGCCCGGCTTTCTTGGCCTCCTCCGTTTGGGGCATTCACAATACTTTGAATCGCTGCGCTCCGCGCCCATGCAGCCGGTTGACGAGAAACTGCGCTACCAGGCAGCCGCGGCTTTTGAGAAGCTGACGGGCGAACCAAGCAAAGATGAAAGCCCCGCTCCTGAACTTGCGCAAGCCACACTTTTGGCGTTGGCCCTTCGCGAACGCCGCCGTTTGTTGAACGGCTGGGATCAGCTGGCGGAGGATCTGGGGATATCAGGAAGCCCGGGGGTCTTGAAGTCGGGAGGTCAAGGGTTTTGGCAATCGACGATTTCTTGTGTATTCGGTTTGCTCCCCAACCCGCATGAGTTGTTGGCTTACTTAATTGCTCCAGAACAGACCGACGAACTCCAACAACTTGGGGTTCACGCGCTGGTCAGTAATCCATTGCCGCTGGATGTGCAATCTTCACACCTTCTAGAATTGGTCCGGGAGTTTCCACTTCCACAGCTAATGAAACTGCTGCGCTTCGTGGCGAATGTTAGCGCGCCATTGGCGCAACAGGCTGCAACTCAAGCCCTGGAAAATTTACAGGAAGGAAATGCGGATGGCAACGCATTGGCGGAGATCCAGCGATTACTCCTGGAAGCCGAAATTGCACAGATCAGCGGGCGGACCAACCAGTCCGACGCCCTGCTCCGCTCCGCGTGGGAAGCCTCGCGCCAGCTTGAAGTGGAATTGGCTGGCAAACTTGCCGACGCAAACGGAATAGACGCTGAAACAATCAGCGAGATACAAAAAAGCAATGCACCAATGAAGGTAGCTGCAAATTCCAAGCGGCCGGCTTCTTTATTGGCAGCAGCCAGAGTAGCCCTCAAATCTGATGACATTGCTGAAGCCAAAGAAATGGCTGTCGCCGCGCTGAATGCCGCCACCCAGGAAACCGCTTCGGCCGATAACCGCAAGGCAACACTGCTGCGCGAACTCAGCGATCTATTTGTGGAGATGCAATTATCCGAGGAGGCTTTGTTTGCCGCTCAGGCAGCGGTACAGGCGCAGCCGAATGATGCAGAGAGCACGCTGCAATTTGCGAAATTATTGCAGATAAATGGCAAGAGCGCCGAAGCGCTTGAACAGGCACACCTGGCAGCAGCATTAGACCCGCAACGCAGCGAAGTTCGTCGCAACCTGGCCAAAGCCCTGCAAGCTGACCGCATGGACGAAGAAGCTTTCCGTGAATGGAAAGCCATGCTTGACAATGAGGTAGAGCCGACAGTTGACGATTGGCTTTCTTTTGCAGAAGCCGGCTTGAAAAGCAACCATATTGAAGAAACGATCAAAGCTTGCCAATATGCCTTGTCATTGCAGCCGACCAACGGCGCCGCTTATGCCTTGATCGGGTCGGCGCTGCTGGCGCAAGGCGACGAAGGCAGCGCCATGGCCCACTTGCGCCGCGCCACCGAGTTGGCGCCAGCGCAAGGCGAAGCGTGGCTGGCGCTTGCCGGATTGCAATTGGCCCAAAAGGACCCGGAAGATGCGCTGGCGACCCTGTTCGCTGCGCAGCAATTCACGTCCCCAACCGCCAAGCTGCAGCAACTCCTGGGCGCCACCTACCAGGTCCTGGAGCGCTTCGAGAAGGCGTTGGCTGCCTATCTGGAGGCGGCCGGGCTGGCCAACGAACAGTCCGACGCCGAGATTGCGCAATCCGTCGCGCTCAGAATTAGCGCGCTGCAATTGCAATTGGGCTATCGCGATGCAGCCTTGCAAACCCTGGAAGCCGCACAGAGATCATTCCCGAACAATTCAGCTATCGCGGCTCAATTGGGCAAACTATTGCTCGCATTCAACCAGCCCAAACGCGCCCTGAGTGCGCTCAAACAAGCTTTGCAGGCGGACCCGGAAAACATCAAGCTCCTGATGGATATTGCCCACGCCCAAATGGCGGTAAGCGAACTGAGGGCGGAAGCCGAGCAGACGCTGGAAATCATATTAGCCCAAAAGAACGCGCCAGCCGAAGCCAAGGCCCTGATGGCCGAGGCTAAAGCCGCACAAGGCAAGCACTCCGAAGCTGTGAAGGCTTTTGATGCCGCCCTGAAACCTATGGCTGGCGACAGAATTTGGACCAAGCGCCTGACGCTTGGCAAAGCTCGTTCGCAAGCGGCATCCGGCAAGCCGGTAGCGGCCGTCAACACCCTGGAAACCTTGGACAAGGACCACCCCGGCGATCTGGATGTGCAACGCGAACTGAGCGTCTGCTACCAGAAAGCGGGCCGCGGCGATGAAGCCGCTCAGATTGCGCAGAAGATCTATTTAGCCAACCCGCAAAATGAAGACACCATTGTCTGGTATGCGGATCTGATGGAGGCCCTGGGCAAGAGCGCTCAGGCTTGCATGGCGCTGAGCAAATCGAACAAATCCGCAAATCAAACCCCGCGACTTATCCTGAGCCTCGCCAAACTGCAATGGTCTGGCGACTCGCCTCAAGCCGCGCAAAAGACCTTATCGCAACTTATTGATCTACGTGATGGGGAAGCATTGATCCAAGCCGGCAAATTTCTTCTGGATCACAGTGCGGCGAAGGAAAGCATCCCCTATTTTATACACAGTCTTGATTTCACCGCAGCTCAGGGCGAATTGCTGGAATCACTTTCCACCGCCTACGTTCAAACTGAGCAATGGGCTGAAGCTTTGCAGTCCCTTGATCGGGCGATCATGCAAGCACCCCAAAAGCCCCAAATCCTGGTGCAGAAAGCCAATGTTCTGGTGAAGCTCGGGCGGCCACAGGCCGCGTTGGAGACACTGGAAATGGCGATGCAGCTTTTGCCGAAGGATGTGAATTTGCTGGCCCGCAAGGCGCAGATTCTCCGTAACCAACAGGATTGGGCGGCCGCGCAGGAAGCGGCAGCCAAAGCATTCGAATTGGACACCAGCCACCCCGCCAACCTGCTAACTGCGGCCGAGTTGGCTGTGCTTTGCCTGCAACCTGACCTGGCTCGCGACTTCTACGGCAAGGCGTCGCTGACCTCCAAGCCCAACCTGGAGACCGCTTGCCTGCAGGCTGAATTGGCCTTAGAAGCCGGACTTGAAATTGAAGCTGCCAAAGCCCTGTCTAACGGAACAGATGAAAGCCATCCGCGCGTGCTGGCCTTGCAATCGCAGTTGGCTGCCTGCCGCAGTGACCGCAACCTGGCCGCTCAGCTTCTGCAGCAGGCAAGTGAGCTCCTTGAGCGCAAAGCCCTCTCAGATATTTTTACGAGCTTTGCAGTTGCCAAAGCTGCAGAAAAAATTAATGATTGGCACATGGCGATTTTCCTGTACGAGGGTTTGGCAAAATCGTTCCCTGGCCAGATGCTGGCGAATTTCAATCTGGGACGAGCTCTGTTATTGAGGGCTGAATGGCAGCAGGTTTGCGAAGCCAGCCAAGCCAAAGTAAAGACTGATACCCAAACCTTCTCAAAAGACACGCGCGCCTTGTGCAAGCAGGCATTGGCAGCCGCGAGCAATGCCGCGATTGATGCCGCTACCCAAGCAATGATCGCCAACTGGAGTGCTCGCGCTGACCTGCGCTTCGGCGCCAAGTTGGACCTAAGCGCCCTACCCCGCAGTTTCCCGTCCACCGCTCCCGAAGCTGCGGCGTTGCTGTTTGCCGCGCGCCGCACGGGAGATCTTCAGGCCGCCGAGCAGCGCTGCAAAGCATTCCTGGACGCGCCGGAAGTTTCCATCGAGAAAGCCATCATCAGCCTCGAAAACGACTTTGTTGCTGCATTGGAATTCATTCGACAGGCGGCTGTCGTCCTAATGCAGTCCGCACCTGTCCAGGCGCTGGCCGCTCACATCGCTCGCAGAGCCGGCGAGATCGCCAATTCACTGCCTTTTATCCAGAGGGCGTTGGCTCTTTGGCCGGAGCAGGCGAACTGGCAAGCGTTGGCTGGCGAGATCCATCAAGCGCTGGGCAATTTGACTGAAGCCAAGGGCCATTTTTCCATCGCCACCGAGCTGGAGCCGAAAGAAGCTAAACATTATTTTGCTCTGGGAAGAATTCAGGTAGCTGCGCACTCTGTTTCAGACGGAATCCAGAACCTTCAGCAGGCAACTAAGCTCGAGCCCAAGCGGGCCGAATACTTAATGGCGCTGGCTTCCGCATATCGGCAATCAGGCGACGGCAAGCAAGCCAAATCGTATGCCCAACAGGCGCAAAAAATAGCGCCTCAGGATCCGAACGCCTTGCTCCTTCAAGCTGACTTAGCTTTGGAAGCAGGAGACGCGCAGACAGCCAAGGAATTAGTCCAGCAGGCACTAAAGATTTCACCAAGAGATTGCGCGGTGCTTTCCATGTTCGCAGAAACCTTGCACGCCCTTGGTGAAACCGAAGATGCCGTCGCGGTTTTAGATCGGGCACGCGAAACCGCCGAAGACGAAGTCCCCCTATTGATCCGCCGTGCTCAATTGTTGACCAATGGCCGCGGGCTGGACGCGCTGGTGAAGATCAGTCAACGCTACCCCGAACGGCCCGAAGTCTTTATTGCCCTCTCTGAAGCATTGGCCAATGCAGGCTCGATGACCGAGGCAATCCAGGCTGCACAACGGGCGGCGAAGAAGGCTGGAAAAGTCACCTCCCCCGATCAATTGGCGGCAATGCACCTTCACCTGGGCAAACTACTAAAGCAAACCGGAAACCTGGATCAATCCTTGCATCATCTGGAACAGGCCGCCAAGCTGGCGCCGCATTCGGCCGCCAGTTACATAGAGCGCGGCCGGGTATTTATGGCCCGTCGACAGCAGGAAATGGCACTGCGAGCCTTCCAGCAGGCGGCTTCCTTGGCGCCCAACGACGCCGCACCGCATTTCGAGGCGGGGCTGGCGTTGAAGGAGGGCAAGGATTACAGCGCAGCCGAAGCCGAACTGCGCAAGGCTGCCAAACTGGCACCCAAGGATCGCCAGATCCATCGGCAACTGGCCGCAGTGATTGCATTGAACATCGTGTACCAACCCGTTGAAACCCGCAAACCATTGCGAGCGAGCCTTGGCGAGCGTGGCAATCCCCAACACCGATTGCAGGAGTTGTCGAAATGAACGACCAACTGAAAAAACAAGGAAAGCTGCGCTTTCCGCAGTTGCGAGGAGACCGAGGGTCGACGAAGCAATCTCCTAGCGCGTTAGGAATTCAATCTCAAATGTATGACACATTGAAGAAATCTGTCACTTCAGGCAAGGCGGTGAGCCGCGCCGGCGTACTCACGCTGCTGCAAGTGGCGCTGCAAGCCGGGGAGCCGCGCTTCGTGCGCGAACTCGCCGAAGATTGGCTGAATGCTTATCCCTACGATCTGCCGGTTGAGCTCATTCGCGCCGATGCGCTGGCGAAGGAATCCAAAGCAGACAAAGCCCTGAAGATTTTGGTGCGATTGGTTGAACTGGATCCCGAGTATTTGGAGGCGCAGAAATTGCTGTCGAGCGTGGCACGCAGACTAAAGCCAGCTGTTGCCGAACAGGCACGCGCGGCTTCAGTAGTACTGCAGAAAAAGGGCAAGGCTGCCGACATCCAAGCCTGGGGACAAGCCTTGCTCCGGGCACAGGCCGCCATGAATGAAGTCGATTTGCAGAAAGCGGAAGCGGAAGTTCAAGCTGCTCTGTTGAGCGATCCCCCTTCCCCGCTGCCGGCAATATTTCACGTGCAAATTGCCCAAGCTCAAGGATTGAGCTGGCAGGCGATCCATAATTTGATAGAGTTATACCGCGACCTTTGGCCGCATTGTTTGCAATTCCGGCTGATGGACGCGGCGCAGCGAATGGAGAGCGGCCGGGAGGCCGAGGCCGTGGATATTTTGCACGATTGCGTCGCCGAAGATGTGAGCGGACAGGTAGCCCGCCGTCTTTGGGGAGACGCGCATCGCTTTGCGGCGCTCTGGCCGCGGGAACTAAGCCATTTGGTGGAAACTCCCATTCCGGCGGCGGTTACTGCCGCGCTGGGATGGAATCATTTGGGTGCCGGAGGGCAGGAGAGCAAGGAAGTGGAGAATAAGGCAGGTGAGGCAGCCCGCTTGCAGCCCAGTGGAGGCGGCACTGGTGGAGACTATGCAGTTGGGCATGGAAGCGAGGAAGCCGAGGGGAAAGCAGCTGAACCGGCCTTCGTGCAACCCAGCGGAGGCGGCATTGGTGGAGATCCCGCGAGCAAGAAAGCAGAAGGGCGAGAAACCACGAACCCAGAGGCCAATGACGAAGGGATTTCGAAATCCAACTTGGAGATTGCTTCGCCTTCTTCGAAGGCTCGCAATGGTGTGAACGCCGGACTGCCTAAGCTCAAACGACCCAAGATGCAGCGCGTCCCGCCGAAGAAATTAAATCCGGGTACCTATGTGGATGAATTGGGGGTCGAATACTCTGCAAAAGAAAAGGTGGATAGCTATAAGGCTGTCGAGCCTGAAACGCCATTGGAACTTGAAGATGTCGGCACCGACACCGAAGATTTGCGCTTGCGGGCCGACGGGCGGTTTCCGTCTTACGTTATTCTGAGTTCACGCGGCGCGCTAGAGAAACAATACGATGCGGAAGGATTCTCACAAGTAGATACTGCGCTGCGCGCAGTAATGGACGCGACTGCAGCCAACTCCCATTGGGATAGCTGCCTGATATATGTCGATGACAGCAACTCGCTGAGCAAACTCGGATTGGAAGCGGTGAAGGCTGACGATCCCTGGGCGATCAAACATCTCCTGACCGACCTCGATGAAGCGCTGCGCAAGAAGGGCGAGATGATCGGCGCGGTGTTGATTGTTGGCGGGCCGCAGATCATCCCGTTCCATCATTTGCCCAACCCGGTCGATGATGAGGACAAGGACGTGCCCTCCGACAATCCTTATGCAAGCATCGATGAAAATTATTTCGTGCCCACCTGGCCCTTGGGCCGCCTGCCCAATGGTGAAGGAGCCGATCCGGCTGCGTTAATCAAGGCGTTGAATAAGATCGCAACCAGCCGCAATAAGAAAAGCGGTCCAGCAGATTCCGTGGGAAGCGCCATGGAACGCATCCTGGCTTTCTTTGGGCTGTGGAAGCCGAAACGCAGCAGCTTTGGCTACAGCGCCGAGATCTGGCGCCGCGCCTCGCATTCTGTCTACCGCGCCATCGGCGACCCGCGTCGCCTGAGCATTTCTCCGCCGACCGGCACCGGCCAGCTGCCAAAAGGAGCCAGCAAATCGCAGCAGGTGGCCTATTTCAATCTTCACGGTCTCGCTGAGACCGCCGAATGGTACGGACAGCGCGATCCGCAACAGAGCTCTGCCGGGCCTGATTACCCCGTTGCGCTTCGCCCCACCGATATCGTGAACAGCGGGCGCGCTCCGCAGATCGTGTATACCGAAGCCTGCTTCGGAGCCCACGTCTTCGGCAAGACATACGAGAACGCGCTGGCTCTCAAGTTCCTCGACTCGGGCAGCAAAGCTGTCGTCGGCTCCACGGTCACTTCGTATGGCTCGGTGACCACCCCGTTGATTGCGGCTGACCTGCTGGGACAGACTTTCTGGAAACTGCTAAACGAAGGCTATCCTGCGGGTGAGGCGCTGCGCCGGGCCAAGATCGCCATGGCTCAAACCATGCATCGCCGCCAGGGTTATCTGGACGGTGAAGATCAGAAGACGCTGATCAGCTTCGTGCTCTACGGAGATCCGCTGGCACAGGTAGTATCCGATGGTCAGATTCCCAAGCGCATCCTGCGCCCGGAATCGGGCTCGCCGCCGTTGAATGCCATCTGCGACCGCGCCGAGGGCCACGATATGCCGATGCAAGACCTGCCTGCGGAAACGCTGGCCACGGTGAAATCAGTGGTTGCCGAATACCTTCCCGGCATGCAGGAGAGCAAAGCTACATATAGCCACGAGCATCTTGAATGCCAGGGCCACAATTGCAACCTGCCTCACGCGCATCGCAAAGCGTTGGGCCTTGCGCCCACCCGCAGCCTGGTGACGCTGAGCAAGAAGGTGCCCAGCGGCGACTTCATCCATCCGCAATACGCCCGCATCACTATGGATTCGAAGGGCAAGGTGGTAAAGCTGGCTGTGTCGAGATAGCAGACAATAAACAGTTGACAGCAAACATAGAGGCCCGACATGTCGGGCCTCTCTTTGTCCACCATTGCCCATCATGGTTTTTTGAGAGGTGCGTACTAGCCCCGAATTTTTGTCGTAAGGGCGCAAGGCGGATACCGCGCCCGCTGTTAGACATCTGCAAAACATGGCGTTTAGGCAAATCCCCCAGACTATTAGTAGGGACTTTGCGACAGATAGAATTAGAATGAGGCATAGGATAACCTGGGGCTATTTTTGTAATCCAGGTCTACCTCTCTCACTTAAGGAGTAGACAAAATGTTGTGGTTATTGGCAATCTTCCTTCCTCCAGTTGCGGTGTTGTTTGTAGGCAAACCAATTCAAGCCCTTTTGAATATCTTACTTTGCATTCTATTTTGGATTCCCGGTGTTATTCATGCACTTCTGTTGGTGAGTGAATACAAGGCGGACAAGAGGATGGTAAGACAAGTCAACCTCATGAAAAAGCGTTGACGAAAGTTTATTTACTTCGCACTAAATACCAAATGCGAATTGCTGAGGGTTTGAGATTAATAAGTTATCTCAACTTCGCGTCGGTTGAGGGGGCTCTTTGACAGCAAGAGACCATCCCTTTGCTGGCATCAGAGCCAAGATTGAGCGGGCCGATGAGAGTATCCATAATCTCAATACGGAAATCAACACCCTGATTAATGGAGACACTTATACTCTCATTAGCATACTCAGCGATGATGCGACTAAGCGCAGCATCCGTATTGTTGGGCCAGAGCCACCCCTAAGATTCGCAGTTCTCGCAGGAGAAATCGTCTACCACCTTCGTTCCAGTCTTGATCATCTCGTTAGGTCACTTGTCGTTAATAACAACAATATTCCCGGGAGAAATCACCAATACCCAATCTGTAGTACTCCGGAGAGTTTCAAAGAAGCCAGTGACCAAAAAAGAGGACTACAAGGAATCTCCAGCTCCGCCAAGGCTATCATCGAATCTCGCCAACCCTGCAGGAGTACTGAAAGCTTTGAGAGACATTTCCTGCATATCCTTCAAGAGTTGAACAACGCCGACAAACATAGGCTTCTAGTCGTCCTGGTTACCAGAATTCCCGGATTGCATCGAACCGACTATGCCACCGAAAGAGGGAGAAGTGAGTCTGACAGTGTCAACATCATTAATTTTTATCCCTGGAAGAGCGTTCAGGGGCTGACTGGAAATGGTATAGAAATCCTCAGGATCGGACTAGATAAACCAGAGCCTGACCTTAAGACAATGGTAAAACCAATTCTCCATATAGCATTTGGCGATTTTGGCCTTATGACAAAACAGCCAATCATCTATATCTTGTCCCAAGTCCGAGATAAGGTTGTCGGACTGATTGATTCCTTTGAATCTGAATTCTCTTTAGCTCAATCGTGATTGCCCATTGCTAAATTGATACAAAACGTAAACCCAAAACGCAATTATCCAAAAGTAATTATTCCTTCGACCAAGGCGTTAGCCGGATACTGTTTCACTCGATTGATAAGCAAGATAGTGATCTCTGTTTCGTCGATGCATCCGCTTTGATCATGGTGAGTTTATAAATGGCTGAAAAGTCCGGCGATCATGACCCATTCTGGCTTGCATGATTACTGCTAGCGGGCGATTACAATTCAAGCATCAGCCGCCCCTTGACCCCTTGATCCCCAAACGTGAAACCCTGACCAACCTGCTGGACGCCGCGTTCGAGGCCCGCATCGACCTACTTGGTCGTCTGCATGCCGAGGGAACGGACGCCTATCGACTGTTCCACGGCACCGTCGAAGGCCGGCCGGGGCTGACCGCCGACCGCTACGGTGACCTGCTGCTGGTGCAGAGCTTCCATCAAGCCCTCGCCCCCGAGGATCTCGCCGCCCTGCAGAACTTCTACGCTAAGGCGTTGCCGGACCTAACCCCAATCTACAACGATCGCAGCAACGGCAATTCGCGCATCGCCAACGAGTTGGCGCCCGAGCAGATGAAGGCCGCCCTGCTGCCTCGCCAGGTGCACGAACTCGGCGTCACCTACCTCGTCCAGGCCCGCCACGATGGCCAGGACCCATGGCTGTTCCTGGATCTGCGCGCCGGCCGGCGCCGCGTGATGCGCGACGCTCCCGGAAGATCGCTGCTTAATCTGTTCGCCTACACCTGCGGCGTCGGCATCGCTGCCGCCAAGGCCGGGGCGCGCTTCGTAATGAACGTGGATTTCGCCGACAGCAGTCTTGCCGTCGGCCGCGACTATGCCCGCCTTAACAACCTGCCCATCCAGCCGCGCTTCATTAAGAGCGACGCCTTCGCCGCCCTGCGCCAGTTGGCCGGCATCGGCCAGCCGGAATGGGTGCGTGGCAAGCGCATGCCCGCATTTCCGAAGCTGGAACCCCAGCGGTTCGACCTCGTCTTCCTCGATCCACCGCGCTACGCCAAGAGCCCTTTCGGCGTCGTGGAACTCATCAAAGACTATCCCGCCCTCTTCAAGCCAGCATTGCTGTGCACCGCCGAGGGCGGAACCCTATATTGCTGCAACAACGTGGCTGAGGTTGATCGCGACGTCTGGCTGGACCAGCTCCAACGCAGCGCACGCAAGGCGGGACGGCCGATCCGCGATTTCGAGTGGTTATTGCCGGAAGCCGATTTCCCCAGCCCAGATGGCAAGCCGCCTCTGAAGATGGTGGCCCTGGAGGTATAAACGGCTCGGGATTAGCCAAAGGCTAAGCGTGAGGGTTGCATCCTGTGGATTCTCCCTGCCCCTAGTTTCCACAACTTCAACTTTTTCATCCATCTCTAGGCTTTCGCCCTTTCAGGTAAAAAGCTATTCGTTGAAATCACCTACAAATCATCGCAAACTACCCGCTGTATAATCCCCTCCCCATGAGCAAAAAACCACCTGCGAGCGAAAAAGCGCTAGCCCGTAATCGCAAAGCCACACACGATTACTTCATCCTTGAGAAATACGAAGCCGGCCTGGTGCTGAAAGGGTCCGAGATCAAGTCGATCCGCGCCGGCCAGGTGAGCCTCAAGGAAGCCTACGTGCGCACTGATGGGCGGGAAGCCTGGCTCATGAACGCGCACATTGCGCCCTACGATCCTGCGAGCCGCGAAGGGCACGACCCAATTCGCGAACGCAAGTTACTGCTACACAAGAAGGAGATCGATGAATTGTGGGATGAAACCCAGCGAAAAGGCAACACGATCGTTCCTTTGCAGATCTATTTGAAAGAAGGCCGCGCCAAGATCGAGATTGCAGTGGCGAAAGGCAAGAAGAAGTGGGATAAGCGCCAGGATATGGCCAAGCGCGATGCGGCCCTTGAGATAGCGCGGGCAATGAAGCAAAGAGGTTGAAGAACGGAAAAGGACACTCACAATCGTTGGTGGAGATTGCCACCCGTTCGCTGCGCTCAGGGCAGGCTCTGGCAGCGCCGTTGAAAACGGCGCTAAACGCCTCCTCGCAATGACGAGAGGTGGATTCCACTCAATGCAACGCGGGGTCTGACAGGGTTACAGCCCTCCCTAAAGACGATAGGCGTATAATTCTTCTGTCGGACAAATTTCCACAGGAGCGTGCACATGACAATCCGTCTCGATGGGTCCTCTCTCACCATCGAAAAACTCGTCGCTATCGCCCATGGAGAAAAAGTTGAGTTAGCCCCTGAATCGCTCGAGCGCATACGTGCCTGCCGCGCCATGGTCGAAGAAAAACTCGCCGCCAAGGAGATCATGTACGGGACCAACACCGGCATCGGCGAGTTCTCGGAAGTCCTTCTAAGCGATGAACAGGTCAAGGAATTCCAGAGGTACCTCATTTACAACCATTCCGCCGGGATCGGTGAACCGCTGCCAATCGAATACGTCCGCGCCGCATTGGCCGGACGTATTAATGTCCACGCCCACGGCAACTCTGGCTGCCGACCTGAAATCACGCTCACAATGGTCGAGATGCTGAACCGTGGCCTGACGCCTGTCGTGTGCACCAAGGGTTCGGTAGGCGCTTCAGGCGACCTAGCGCCGATGGCACAAGCCGCACTGCTGCTTATGGGCGAAGGCGAAGCCTTCTATGAGGGCGAAAGACTCCCGGGTCATCTCGCCATGGAGCGCGCCGGCATCCCCATTCCCGGTCTACAGGCTCGCGACGGCCTTGCGGCGATCAATGGCTCCAACGTGCTTACCGCAATGAGCGCCCTCCACCTTCACGACATGTTTCGCTGGTTGCGTCAGGCAGAGGTGGCTGCTGCAATGTCGCTTGAAGCCTTGCTGGCAAACCTCAAACCGTACAATTCGCGTCTGCACGAACTGCGTGGATTTAAAGGCGCGATCACCTCGGCGCGCAATATCTTGAAGCTCATCGAGGGCTCAGACCTGGCAACAGGAAAAATGAAGACCAAGGTTCAGGACGCTTATTCGATGCGTTCTACACCCCAAGTGATTGGAGCGGCACGCGATGCGCTGGAGTACGCCCGCTCACAGGTCGAGATCGAACTCAATGGAGTCGGCGACAACCCGATCTTTGTCCCCGAACTTAAACTGACCCTGACCGGCGCCAACTTCCAAGGCTCGCCGGTCTCGCTGCCCATGGATATGGCTGGCGCGGCGATCACCATGGTATGCGTGCTTTCCGAGCGCCGCCTCAACCGGCTAACCAACCGGGCCCTTTCGCAAGGCTTGCCCGATTTCCTGGCGCACAACCCGGGTTTCTATTCAGGGCTGATGCTCAGCCAATATACGGCCGATCACCTCATCGTCGAGCAGCGCATCCTCTCCGCACCTGCCAGCATCCAATCCATCCCGGCGGCTGCAGACCAGGAGGACTTTGTTTCGATGGGCATGAACACCGCCCTCAAGAATGCCCAGATCCTAGACAACGCATATGGCGTGCTCGGCATCGAGTTCATGGCCGCAGCGCAGGCACTCGACTTCCGCGAGTTCACGCCGGGTCGCGGCACACAGAAGGCGCGGGAAGTGATCCGCAAATACGTCGAGCACCTGAACGAAGACCGCCCTCTGTACCCCGACCACAACCGAATGAAGGATCTGGTGAAATCAGGCGAAATCCTGGATGAAGTGGAGAATGTCGTTGGCCCACTCGATTAGGGTAACAGAGGACGAATAGATAAACCACAAAGCCACCCATTCGCTTCGCTCAGGGCAGGCTCCGGGCACAAAGGTTCTTAATAATCTTACTTTGTGTTCTGCGCGTCTTTGTGGTTAGTATTTGATTGACATTGCGAATTTCTTTGATAGAATCGAAAAATATTCGCACCAGAAAGGATATTAGAAATGGCCCTTGTTGAAGCTGTACCTAAACCACAATTGATCGCGGATGAAGTCACGCTCACCCCTGCCGCGGCAGATGCCGTGCGCGGATTGCTAAAAGACCGCCAACTGGAAGGACACGCGTTGCGCGTGTTTGTCAGTGGCGGCGGCTGCTCCGGCTTCCAATACGGGATGGCTTTGGAAGGCTCCCCGCGTGAATCAGACGTGACCTTCGAGCAACATGGCGTGCGCCTGGTGGTAGACGAAGTCTCGATGGGCTACCTGCGCGGGGCAAACATTGACTACGTAAACGACGTGATGGCCAGCGGTTTCAAGATCGATAATCCCAACGCAACGTCATCCTGCGGCTGTGGACACTCCTTCCGCACCGATGGGCAGGACGCGCCGCAACATGAGCATGGAGATGGTTGCAACTGCTAGGATCAGGGACAAAGACGCTCAAGAAAAAGACCTCCGCATGGAGGTCTTTTGGTTACAGGATACCTGTTCACTCAAGATTCTGTTTCACCCTTGCCTTCACTATCTTCCGAATGAGCGCCAAGGGCAGTGCTTTATCCAAAGGGAATTGTAGAGTGCTTTTGTGAGCACGATAAGGTTCCATTTGCCGTTTTAACGTTGGAGTCGCAATAGGTACAGGATAGAGTGCGATGTGATTTTTCGCAGCTGCAAAATAGATCAAATTGCCGTTTAGACATAAGCTGGGATTCCATATTTGATGGTCTCTTTCGCGTCGGGCGCCTCTTGCTTGACAGCTTTCCGAACTTCGTTCAACTTCTTTCTTACTGGGGCCGGATACTGACGAATGTATTCACCAACGGATGCTGGTTTCGTTTTGGCAGTCTTCATATGGTCTGCTCACTCGTGTTTGGCGAATAGTCTTAACGCTCTCTCAGATAGGATACTGCGGCCCCAAACAGCCCCATTAGCCCAATAGCGGTGATGAACATGCCCACCGGGATGCCGCCCACACGGCCGGTGCCGGCCTGCTCGAACTCGGGAATGTCCATCGGCTCGACGGCGGTGAAGGTGGGCAGGCGCGTGGCGGGAATCTCCAGCACGAACTGAGCCGCGAGGGTCGGGTCGATGGTGGGCGTCACGTGCGGAGTCGGCGTGGGCGGGGGCTCCACAATAGGCAAGCTGCCGGAGTCAAACAAGGTGACCAGCGGCGCGTAGACCCAGGCCAGTCCGCCTTCAACGCCGGCGTAAACCACCTGGATCCAGAGCCCGGCAGATGAGCGTCCCTTAGCCGCGGCCTGCTCGCCGGTGACCAAAACGCCAACGGCTGGGTATTCCGTGCCGGGCCCCGAGCGCACGTTGATCTGTTCCTGGTCAGCATTGACCACGATGTAGGGCCCGATGGGGGTGCCTGTTACCGTGGCAACGGCAACTGTGGGCTGCTGCGCGTGGGCGGTGCGAACCGCGTTGCCGTTGGCAAGCAAGGCTAAGCCAAGAATCACAAATGAAAAGAAAATAGAAGATCGAAAAATTATTCTTCGCATGTGTGCACAGTAATTTTATCTTCTGTAATTGTGGATTGCTTGATGCCGGAGATTGCCACGCCCGCAAGCGGGCTCGCAACGACAAGAAGATGAGGTCGCTTTAGCGACCTCATCTCTTGATCGGCTTTCCTTGATTATAATCATCGCGATATTAAGCGACAATGAAAAGCAAAATCTATCATGGCGATTTGAAGCTGGAACAGATAGCCGCGGCTTTGGGCGCGTTTTTCGACCGCGGCGCGCTGAACAGCAACGTAACAATAGACGCCGACCAAGCCGTGGTGCAAATCAGCTCGCGTCCCGGTTACGGCTCCGGCGGGCAGACGCACCTGGGCGTCAGCTTGCGCCAGGGAGGCGACCGCCTTGAAGTGACTGTGGGCGATCAAGGAATTTTCGGCCTGGCGGGCAGCCTGGGCGCCAGTGCATTGTTGGGTCTGCTTAACCCATGGAACCTGCTGGGCCGTCTGGACGACATTGCGCAAGACGTTGAGCACCTCACTCTTGAGGATCAGGTATGGGCAGTAATGGATAAGCTGGCAGCAGAGGCAGGCGCCAGCCAACAATTCTCCGAACGCTTACAGAGGCTGACCTGCGCGTATTGTGGGGTGGCCAACAAGGTTGGGTCAGGGAGTTGCCAGGCTTGCGGCGCGCCGCTAGGCGAGGTGCAACCGCGTACCTGCCCGAGGTGTGGATACCTAGTGTTTAGGGACGAGCCGAAATGTCCAAAGTGCGGATACAAAATACAAGTTTAAGGCTAACGGTTTAAGGTTGAAGGTTAAAGATGGATTGAATGAAAATTACGTTACAGATGTGGCTATGCGCAGGAGGGATGCTGGCAGCGTTTGCGGGGTGCACACCGGCGCCAGTGGCGATGGTGACCAGCACACAAGCGTCAGCAGACATGGAAACGAAACCAAGCGTGACGGCAGTCGCTTTGGACACGGTCGCGCCCACGGAGACGCCTATGCCGTTCGATCTACGCAGTCCTGATTTCGAAGAGGGCGGAACGATTCCCCGGGATTTCGCCTGCACTGGCGCCAACAAATCGCCGCAATTGGATTGGGGCGAGCCGCCCGCGGGGACGCAGAGCTTTGCCATCATCTTCGATGACCCGGATGCAAGCTCCAAAGGCTTTATTCACTGGGTGGTTTACAACATTCCGGGTAAATGGCGAAGCGTGCCCGCTGAGGTGCCCCCTGGTTCACTGGTGCAGGACGGCGCGGTCCACGGGTCAAACGGTTGGGGCCGAATGGACTATGGAGGTCCCTGCCCGCCCGAGGGTTCCACCCACAACTATGTGTTTACTTTGTACGCGCTAGATGTGATGCTCGATCTGGAACCGGGGGCAACTAAAGAGGATCTGCTAGCTAGGCTGGAAGGGCATGTATTGGCTGAAACTAGCCTGAGCGCGAGTTTTACCCGATAAGTGATCTCTGCTTCGAATCAATCTTCGAATGCGTGCCACGCACTGCCGTGTCCATGCATGAATTCGTCGATTTCGGGCGGGCCCCAGGTGCCAGGTTTGTATTGAGGCAGTTTCTTTACCGGGTGATCTGCCCAGGCTTTTAGCACATCGTCAACAAAGGACCAGGCTGCCAAGACCTCATCGCTGCGGGTGAACAATGTGGCGTCTCCATTCATGCAATCCATAAGCAGGCGCTCGTAAGCCTCAGGAGAGCCGGCGCCGAAGGTTTCTGCGTAGGAGAAATCCATCTTCACCGATTCGATCGTGTTCTCGGGGCCGGGCGCCTTGGCGCCGAAGGTAAGGGTGATGCCCTCTTCGGGTTGGATGTTCAGCAGCAAGCGGTTGGGCGCATCGCCAGCCATGTTGCGGGCGCCAAACAAGGCCAAGGGAGTCTGTTTGTATTGCACCGCAATTTCTGTCATCCGCTTGGGCATATGCTTGCCGGAGCGGATGAAAAATGGCACGCCAGCCCAGCGCCAATTGTCGATGCCAATGCGCATGGCCAGCAGGGTCTCTGTGGTGGAATTTTTCGCCACGCCTTCGTGATCCAAATAAGCGCGAATCTTGTCGCCATTCTGGCTGCCTGCGGAATACTGGGCGCGCAGCGTGTTGCGGATGGCGTCTTCGCCGCGCAGCGGGTGCAGTGAGCGCAGCACTTTCACCTTTTCGTCGCGCACCGCGTCGGCGCTGAAGGCCACCGGCGCCTCCATAGCTGTAAGGGTGAGCAATTGCAGAATGTGATTTTGCAGCATGTCGCGGATCACCCCGGCGTTGTCGAAATATTCTGTGCGGCCGTTTACGCCGATGGTTTCGGCAACGGTGATCTGGACGCATTCCACGTAACGCCGGTTCCAGAGCGGCTCGAAAATGCCGTTGGCAAAGCGGAAGACAAGGATGTTCTGGACGGTTTCCTTGCCCAAATAATGGTCGATGCGGTAGATCTGGTCTTCGTTGAAGACCTGGTGGATTTCCGCTTCCAATTGTTTCGCCGATTCCAGGTCGCGGCCGTAGGGTTTTTCCACTACGATGCGCGTCCAGCCCTCTGCGTTTTTCCCCAGATCGGCTTTACCCAAATTCCCGATGATCGCAGTATATGCGTCGGGTGGAGTGGCAAGATAGTAAAGACGATTTTTCGCTTTCAGTTTGTCCAGCTGCTTTGCAAGTTCGCGGTAGCCAGATACCTCGGTGAAATTACTTACGAGGTAGTGCATGCGGTTGAGCACGCGTCGCAGCGCCTTCTCGTCGACGGGTTGGCTGCGCGCAAACTCGCGCACCGCGGCTTCCATCTCGGAACGAAGCTTGTCATCGTTCCATTCACGACGGGCGAAGCCAATAATGTGAAAATTCTCAGGGAGGTGATTGTCCAGTTCTAGCTGGTAGAGGGCAGGAACTAACTTGCGATGAGCCAGGTCACCAGTGACGCCGAAAATCACGAGACCTGCAGCGACGGAATCCTTCTGATTATTGGGAAGTGCCATGCTACCTCAGCTCGGGGATTGCTTCGTCGGGCTTGCTCCGCAAGCCACTCCTCGCAACTGCGGAAAGCAAAGCTTACCTTACTTTCTTGAACGCATGGCCCCCGAACTGATTGCGCAAAGCGGCCAGCATCTTGCCGGCAAAGCTGGTTTCCTGTCGGCTGGCCAGTCGTTGCAATA
>CAYJMC010000030.1:22028-26320 GCA_964371335.1 uncultured Anaerolineaceae bacterium | reverse complement strand
AAATATCGAAAACTGCCAGGCCATTGTTCTTGACCAATTGCTGGGTGAAGTAACTGGCTGGGGGCCTTAGCGAATCCAAGTTTCCACATGGTAGAATTTTTTAAAGAACGTGGTTCTACGAATCATCTTTCGCCGTCAGGAGTAAAGATGGAGCAGCAAATTGCAACTTTTGCCGTAAAGAAGGGCCTGGCCCAGATGCTCAAGGGTGGTGTGATCATGGATGTGGTCACGGCTGAGCACGCCAAGATTGCCGAAGATGCCGGCGCCGCGGCCGTAATGGCCCTGGAGCGCGTGCCGGCTGATATCCGTGCCTACGGTGGCGTGGCGCGCATGAGCGACCCCGCTCTCATCGATGAGATCATGGATACCGTCACCATCCCGGTGATGGCCAAGGTACGCATCGGTCATTTCGTCGAGGCGCAGATCCTTGAGGCGCTGGGTGTAGATTACGTGGACGAGTCCGAGGTATTAACCCCTGCCGATGACGAGCACCACATTAACAAACATGATTTCAAGATTCCGTTTGTGTGCGGCTGCCGCAACCTGGGCGAAGCCCTGCGCCGCATTGGGGAAGGCGCAGCCATGATCCGTACCAAGGGCGAAGCCGGCACCGGGGACGTGGTGGAAGCAGTGCGCCACGCGCGCTCCGTGCTGGGCGACATCCGCCGTTTGCAGACCATGGTAGATGAAGAGCTGATGGCCTTTGCCAAGGAACTCGGTGCTCCCTACGAGTTGGTCAAAGAAACCAAGGAGCTCGGCCGACTGCCCGTGGTTAACTTCGCCGCTGGCGGGATCGCCACTCCCGCGGATGCCGCACTAATGATGCAGCTCGGCGTCGACGGTGTATTCGTTGGTTCCGGTATTTTCAAATCTGGCAATCCCGCTAAGCGGGCCGAAGCCATCGTGAAAGCCACCACGCATTTCAACAATCCCAAGATCCTCGCAGAGGTAAGCCGTAATTTGGGCGAACCCATGGTGGGACGCCAGGTGGCGGATATTCCCAAAGAGGATTTGATTGCCCAGCGAGGCTGGTAACAAAATCTCTAATCTCTAGTCTCCAGTCTCTTGAGATTAGAGATTGGAGACTAGAGAATTCCCCATGAAAATCGGCGTTCTCGCGCTTCAAGGTGACTTCGCCGAACACCTGGCTATGCTTTCGCGGCTGGGTGTTCAGGGGCGCGAGGTCCGGCTGCCCGAAGATCTTGATGGCCTGGATGGACTCATCATCCCGGGTGGAGAATCCACCACCATCGGTAAACTGGCTGTGGATTACGGACTTATCGAGCCGCTGCGAAAATTCGGGAATCAAAAACCGGTTTGGGGAACTTGCGCCGGGGCTATCTTCCTCTCCAAAGATGCTCGTCGCGAACAGCCTCTGCTTGGGCTGATGGATATCACCGTCGAACGCAACGCGTTCGGGCGCCAGGTGGAAAGCTTCGAGGCTGATCTGGATGTTCCGGCCCTGATAGACATCGACAAGGAGAATTCACCAATGCATGCGGTCTTCATCCGCGCTCCGCTCATCGAGAAAGTATCCGGGAAAGCAAAAGTCCTTTCGTCTTTACCCGATGGCCGCATTGTCGCTGCCCAGCAAGGGCACCTGCTGGCTACCGCCTTCCACCCCGAGCTCACTGGGGATGATCGTTTTCACCGCTATTTCATCAAAATGGCAGAGAGGGAGTAGTTGAGGGGTTTCGGACAAGTGGATCACCGCGCCTTTTTTTCGGCTCATGTAGAATAGGTTCGTGTTGCGCCCGTTTACACTTCGAGACTTAGGCCTGTGGCAATTGGCCAATAATCAGGCGGTCTTCTTACATTCGAAATCGTTGCTCACTCAGGGAGCTGGGGCCATCATGCGAGGGGCGTTGTTATCACCCCTTGCTGCGCTCTCCGGAATTTTTACCTACGTGCATTACTCGGATGACAATGGCCTGCCAATCATCGGCCAGCTGTCCCACCGTTTGGGTTCACCTTTAGCCCATTGCCGTTTTCTTTCACCCGAAAGCGCCTTGAGTTCGCGTTCACTCCCTGATTTGCTGGAAGGGCTGTTGAAGCAAGTCGGCGGGCGCAGCGCCCACAATTTGGTGGCGGAAATCGACGAGCAGAACCCTGTTTTCGGCGTCCTTCGCCAGAACGGATTTAGTATTTATGCCCGCCAGCGGATTTACAGAATTGAAAAACCTCCGCGAGCTGCAGAGCCAACCGATTTATGGCGGCCCGCACTGCAACGCGATGATTTGTCAATCCAACTCTTGCGAAACGGATTGGTTCCCGGACAGGTACAACAAATCGAGACAGCAAAAGTAAACCCGGATGGCTATGTCCTTTATGATCATCAACAACTGTTGGCTTATGCTGAAGTGAAGCGTGGCCCGCGTGGTATTTGGTTGGAGCCCTTCGTTTCCCTCGACGCAGGACCTTTTGAGGAGGCATTGGCCGAGTTGTTAGCCAGGCTGCGCCCCAGGGTGGGAAGGCCGGTCTACGTTTGTTTGCGCTCTTACCAGGACTGGCTGCAAAACTCCTTAGAAAAACTGGGCGCAGAACCCGGTCCTCTACAAGCCGTGATGGCCAAGCGCACTACCTTGCCGCTCAAAGCGGAAGAGGCTCGCCGCATCCCGGTGGCCAATCGCAGCGCCGAACCGACCACCCCAATCCATGCGCCGCTCCCGCAGGCGCGCGAACCCGAATGGATTAGATATGACCAGACGCCAAATTACCGATGACCTAGATGCCCTGCTATCTGTATTGCCCCAGGATATCGAATCCGCTGTCCGCGAGCGCAATAACAGCAGTGACCTGCTCGAAGTCATCTTAGATTTGGGCCGTGTGCCCACTTCGCGCTTGACTACCGAAGAGGTGGTACTCGTTGATCGCGAGGTGACCCACGAAGATATCCAATACGTCGTCGAACGCCTTGGGGACTTCGACGAGGATAATCGTGCCGGCATCGAGCGCACCCTGCACCGCATCTCCGGAATCCGCAACCGCCGCGGCGACGTGGTCGGACTCACCTTGCGCGTGGGCCGCGCGGTGTACGGCACCATCGACATCATCCAGGACTTGATCGAAGAAGGTAAGAGCTTGCTCTTGCTTGGACGGCCCGGCGTCGGCAAAACGACTTTATTGCGCGAGGCCGCGCGCATCCTCGCCGAGAATAACCGCGTCGTCATTGTAGACACCTCAAACGAGATTGGCGGCGACGGTGATGTGCCGCATCCCGCCGTTGGCCGCGCCCGCCGTATGCAGGTAGCTACACCGTCCCGCCAGCACGAGGTGATGATCGAAGCGGTAGAAAACCATAGCCCTGAAGTTATCGTCATCGACGAGATCGGCCGCGAGCTGGAAGCCATGGCCGCCCGCACCATTGCCGAGCGAGGTGTGCAACTTATCGGCACGGCCCACGGCAATAATCTCGAGAACCTCATGCTCAATCCAACCCTTTCTGATTTGATCGGCGGCATCGAATCCGTGACCCTATCTGATGAAGAAGCTCGTCGTCGCGGCACGCAGAAGACCGTTCTAGAGCGTCGGTCGCCGCCCACCTTCGATGTGCTTATCGAGATCCAGACTCGCGACCAGTTGGCTGTGCATCGCGACGTGGCCGCATCCGTGGATGCCATGCTGCGCGGCTATCCGCTCATTCCCGAGATTCGCTCGCGCGATGAAAAAGGCGAAGTGACTGTCCAGAAAGCCGTGGAACCGGCCCGCAAAACGGCGCGTGGACGCGCAGAAACCGGACCGCGACGCCGTGAAGCGGCTCCTGCCGACGAGGAGGCTTATGCCCGAATCGCTGAAAGTGGACCGCGGGAAGCTGTTTCTACTGCGGCGCCTGCCCGCAACGGGGCTCGCTTGCAGACGGTACGCGTATACCCCTATGGAGTGGCTCAAAATAGACTCGTGAATGCCGCCAAAAGATTAGGCGTTCCTGTCGTCCCAGTAAAGCAACCCGGTGACGCCGATGTGCTGGTGACCTTGCGCTCCTATTACCGCAAACGCCAACGCGCCATCGTAGATGCCGAGCAGCGCGGCATGCCCGTGTACGTGCTGCGCGCCAACACTGTTTCACAGATGGAACGCTTTCTGATTGGGCTCTTTGACCTGCCCGGCGCCGCCGAGGAAGCCGGCAGTGTCGAGGAGCAGATGCGCAGCACGCAGCAGGCGATCAACGCGGTGCTCAATGGCGAGCGTTGGGTGGAGCTGCCGCCCGCGTCCTCCTATGTGCGGCGCTTGCAGCACGAACTGGTGCAGCAGTCCAAACTGGTGTCGCACTCGTACGGGAAAGAGCCGAATCG
>CAYJMC010000030.1:1390-21928 GCA_964371335.1 uncultured Anaerolineaceae bacterium | reverse complement strand
TCGGCATAGTTGGCGTCTCTTACGAAGGCGCCGCGCTGTGCTATCGCACCATCTGCCAGGAAGGCAAAGACTGGTTGGGGATGTACGAGCATCCGCAGGTGACCATGCACACCTTCAACCTCAACGATTACAAGAAGCCTTCTGACACCGATCGCTGGGATTTGGTGAGCGACATCGTTCTTGCCTCAGCCAATATTTTGGCTCGGGCGGGCGCCGACTTCCTGATTTGTCCCGATAACACGGTTCACGTCTCTATTGATCCCATCATCGGCCAATCCCCGCTGCCCTGGTTGCATATCGCCGAGGAAGTGGCCCGGGAGGCGAACGCGAAGGGCTTCAAAAATGTTGGACTCCTCGGCACGCAACCTCTGATGGAAGGCCCTGTTTATCCCCGCAAGTTAGAAAAGAGCGACATTCGCTGGCGCACGCCGGACTTGGCAGGTCGTCAAAAGGTGCATAAGTACATTGTCGAAGAACTAATCTATGGCACCGTGTTGCCAGACACCCGGATTTATTTCCAAGGACTCATTGAGCAGTTTGCCAAAGAGGGTTGCGACGCGGTCGTGCTTGGCTGCACTGAGATTCCTTTATTAATCGCGCCGGAGGATTCTGTGTTGCCCACTCTGGATTCGACGCGCCTCCTGGCACGAGCCGCGTTGCGCGAAGCGGTTGGAAATTAACCTTGCGAAGGCTGGACTTGAAATCTATCTTGACTTAAATCCAACCTTCGCAAGGTTGTAAAACAAAAACGCACCGACCCGGTGCGTTTTTTCTGTCAACTGTCAACTGCCTTCTGTCTACTGTTTAATGGTGATGCCCGTGCGCGTGCACGTGTCCGTGAGCGAGTTCTTCGCCAGTGGCGGCGCGCAGATCGGCGATCTTGACCTCGAAATGCAATTCCTTGCCCGCCAGCGGATGGTTGAAATCCATGGTCACGGTGTCGTCCTGGATGGATAGCACGCGGCCGTACATCTCATTACCCTCTTTGTCTTTCAACTCGAGTTCCATTCCCACTTCCGGGTTTACGCCTTCCGGGAACTCGCTGACCTGGATCTCGTCGATGGAATCCTTGTCT
Source organism: uncultured Anaerolineaceae bacterium (assembly GCA_964371335.1). Lineage (GTDB taxonomy): Bacteria > Chloroflexota > Anaerolineae > Anaerolineales > UBA11579 > JAMCZK01. The sequence goes on along the minus strand of CAYJMC010000030.1, from coordinate 20,853 downwards.
ACCTCGCCATAGCCGGTTTCCGGCGGCACCACGACAGATTTACTTTCGCCGACCTTCATGCCAGTCAATTGGCTTTCTAGTCCGGGGATGATGTTGCGATGTCCCTGCAAAAACTGCAGGGCGTCATCCGCTCCGGCTTCATCCAATACCTCGCCGTCTACCGTGAGTTTGTAAGCCATGCTCACTACAACGTCGTCAGTAACCAATTCGGGTTTGTCTGCCATTTCGAGGAACCTTTCACCTAGCGAAAAAAGTAGCCGGAATTTCCGGCTAGCAACAAAATTTTATCACGCCTACCTGAAAGTGCTATAAGGTGCCTAGCCGAACGGCTGATGCCATCTGCCGCATAGCTCCGTAGACTCTTACATGAAAACAATACTCGCCTGTTAGTCTAAGGAGCATTCATGGCAACAAAATCCGATTTACAAGCTTTATCTTCAGCCCTGGCTGCCGCGGTGCAATCCGCCGGCGCCTCCGTGGTCACCGTTGACGCTCGGCCGCGGTTTCCCGCTTCCGGCGTGCTCACCGCTCCCGGCCTGGTACTTACCGCCAGCCACGCGGTACAAGACGACGAGATCAAGGTGACCCTATCCGATGGCGAAGAACTGAGCGCCGAGCTGTTAGGCCGCGACCCGAATAGCGATCTGGCCTTGCTGAAGCTTTCTGTGCAAAAGGGTTCCGCAGCCTCGACGAACGAGAATCCACTGGTCGGCCAGTTGGCCCTGGCTCTGGGTCGCCCGACCAACGAGGGCGTGCAAGCCAGCTTAGGCATCGTAAGCGCCATCGGCGGTCCGATCCGTTCGCACCACGGCGGCTTGCTGGAAAATTACCTGCGCACCGATGCCATCCCTTACCCCGGCTTTTCCGGTGGTCCTTTGGTAGACGCCGAAGGCCGGGTGCTGGGCATCAACACTTCAGGCTTGGGTATGGGCGCGTCGCTGACCATCCCCGCCAAGCTGGCCTGGCAGGTCGCCAAGTCTATTGAGGATCACGGCAGCGTGAAGCGCGGCTACCTCGGCGTGCGCAGCCAGATGGTCGAACTCGATGACGAGGCGCGCAAAGCGCTGAAACGCGAGCAGGAGACCGGCTTGCTGATCATGGGCGTCGAAAAGATTAGTCCCGCCGCGGCCGCTGGACTCATCATGGGTGATCTCATTGTCGGCTTTGCCGGACAGTCGGTTGCTGATCACGACGAATTGCTGCTGCAATTGAATAGCGGCATGGTAGGTAAAGCAATTGACCTGGAAGTGCTGCGCGGGGGTAAACCGCAAATGGTGAAAGTCACCATCGGCGAGCAAGAAGAGCCGAGCGAACAACATTTCCATGGACCTTTCCGTGGCCGCCGTTTCGGGCCACGCCACTGGGGTTGGAGGCGCTAATGGCGCTGCCGATTAATTTCGCTTCAGCAGTGACTTCAGCACAGCCCGGCCTGGTAGCCGTTTTCGCCAAGCGATACGGCGCGGGGGCAGGCTTAATCTGGGGTGCCGATGGCTTGATACTAACTAACCGTCACGTTCTTGGACGACATCAACCTAAAGTATTACTCTCTGACGAGCGACAGTTTGACGCTGAAGTAGTTTCTACCGATGAGGAAATTGATCTGGCGCTGCTGCGCATTGATGCCCGCGATCTGCCCGCCATACGCATCGGCGACTCCACTCAATTGCGCGTGGGTGAACTGGTCTTCACCCTCGGGCATCCCTGGGGTCAACGCAATGCCGCTAGCTTCGGCATCATCAGCCAGCTGGGCAACGCGCAAACCCGTGGGCGCCGCGGACTGATCCCCATCATCCGCACCGACGCGCGGCTGGCGCCCGGCAACTCCGGTGGGCCGCTGCTCAACGCCGCCGGTGAAGTGGTGGGTATCAACACCATGATCGTGGGCGGCGACCAGGGGATCGCCATCCCCAGCGCAGTGGCTATCGATTTTGTGGAAAAGGTGAAAGTTGAATTATCAGTGATGAGTTAATCACGCTGTTATCTATGATTCGCCTCGCCATCCTCGCTCCAACTCCCGCGCTGCGCAGCGGTCTGCGCGCCCTGCTGGCCGCAGACGAACGCGTGGAGGTGATTGCCGAGGCTGCGTCCATCCGCGAACTTGCAGAATGGGATGGCCTGGATGTGCTTCTGGTCACCGGCCTTGAGCTCCCGCCCGAGGCCTTCCGCGCCAATCTGGAACAAGCCACCTCCCCTCCCGCATTATTACTGCTAAGCGAAGAACCACAAGCCGCCCGCGCCCTGGCATCCTTGCCGCTGCGCGCCTGGGGTTTGCTGCCTCCGGACGCCGACGAAGAAGAATTGCTGGCCGCGGTCCTCGCTGTACACGAAGGCTTACTGACAGCCGCTCCGGCGCTGATGCAACCGCTTTTAGGTCCCGCCACAGAATTGGGTGATGTCGAAGAGCTGACCGAAGAGTTGACCGATCGCGAGGGCGAAGTGCTTCAACTGCTGGCGCAAGGGATGGCCAATAAGCAAATTGCCGCGCGTCTGAGCATCAGCGAGCACACGGTCAAATTCCATGTATCTGCTATTTATGGCAAGCTGGGGGTCACCAATCGCACCGAGGCGGTGCGCCGTGGGGCGCACCTGGGATTGATCGTGCTATGAATCTCAAACCAAGAAATCGAAACATCATGTCAAGTAATGATGGCCTCCCACTACGACTAATAACGACTTGATAAGGCGTTGGTTATAGAGAGCTTGGGATTGCAAAGGTAAAATAGACGGTCTTCTATATGTACGGCGGCTGGTGGCGTTTCCTTTCTTACGATGAAAGCCAGGGCAAGGCGAAGATAGATCGCGCCCTGCTGCGGCGCGTTTGGGGTTATGCCCGCCCTTATCTCACGCCGCTCGTCCTGATGCTGGCCGCCATCGTGGTCACCACTCTGATCGAGTTGGTCCCGCCCCTGCTATACCGCGATCTTTTCGACAACGTGCTGCCGAATAAAGACTTCGGACGGCTGACCATGCTGGGTTTGCTGATGCTGGCTGTGCCCATCTTCAACAATCTGATCGGCGTTGGCGAGCGCTACTTGAGTGCCCGCATCGGCGAGGGCATCATCTTCGACTTGCGCCAGGGCATGTACGAACACTTGCAGCGCATGGGGCTGCGCTTCTTTACCCACACGAAATCAGGCGTGATTGTCTCGCGCTTCGAAGACGACGTGGTCGGTGCACAAAGCACCATCACCGGCACCATCCCCAGTATTCTCACCAATGGAGTTACGCTGATCGGCACACTGGCGGTAATGTTCGCCATCGAGTGGCGACTGACCCTGATGGCCATCGCCGTGGTGCCATTGTTCCTGTTGCCTGCACGCCGCGTGGGACGCGTGCTGCGTGAGATCCGGCGAAAAGCGATGAACTACAACGCCGACATGGCCAGCATCGTCAGCGAGACGCTAAGCATCAGCGGCGCGCTCTTGGCCAAGACTTTCGGACGCCAGCACCAGGAGCGCGAACGCTATCGCACTGCCAACCAGAATGTGCGCGACATCGGCTTACGTCGCGCCCTGGTCGGTCGCTTGTTCTCGATGTGGCTGGAGATGGCCGGCACCGTGGGTATGGTGCTGATCTTTTGGGGCGGCGGTTACTTTGTATTGACCGGTTCCATCAGCCCGGGCAGCATCGTGGCCTTCGTGGCCTACATCTTCAGTCTTTATGGTCCAATCTCGTCCTTGTCGAATGTGCAAGTGGAGTTCGCGACTTCAATGGTGAGCTTCGAGCGTGTTTTCGAATTCCTGGATATGCCCGTCGAAATCCAGGACAAACCCAATGCGATCGAGTTGAAGGAAGTCAAAGGGCAAATTCGTTTTGAGGATGTGTCTTTCAGTTATTTGGATGGTGATGTGGTCGGAAGTCCTCCACCCGCGGAAAAAACTGACAGGCCTGGTCCAAATGGCGGCAAGGAGGAGCTTCCCTCCATCGTCCCGACGCGCCGCGACGCGTTGAAGCACGTGGATTTCGAAATCCAACCGGGACAATTGGCCGCTTTAGTAGGTCCAAGCGGCGCGGGCAAGACCACCATCACTTATTTGCTTCCCCGTTTGTACGATCCCACCGAGGGCCGCATTCTGCTGGACGGGATTGACCTGCGCGACCTGAAGCAAGAATGGCTGGCGCATCAAATCGGCATCGTGACACAAGAGAGCTATCTGTTCCACGATACGGTACGCGCCAATTTAATGTACGCGCGCCCCAGCGCGGCGCAAGCCGAACTGGAATCTGCCGCTCGAGCCGCGAATATTCATGACATGATTGCCGGTCTGCCGCAGGGGTATGACACTATTGTTGGCGAGCGCGGTTACCGGCTATCGGGTGGCGAAAAGCAACGGTTGTCCATCGCCCGCGCTGTTCTCAAGGATCCGCGCATCCTCATCCTCGACGAGGCCACCTCGCATCTGGATTCGCAATCGGAAGCGTTGATCCAGGCAGCACTGGAGCCGCTGATGCGCGGCCGTACCTCGCTGGTTATCGCCCATCGATTGTCGACTATCCTTGCTGCCAACCTGATTTTGGTGATGGACGAAGGCCGCTTGGTGGAACAGGGTACCCACGCGCAACTGCTGGCCGCGGGCGGCCTGTACGCCGATTTGTACGAAACACAGTTCCGGCACGCGACGTTAGATGCCGTTTAACAAATAACGCCAACTATCACGTCGGTATTAATTTTATTGTAAGTTCTCTCGTGCTACACTAACCGAAACTGGCGGTTTCCCCGGAGGCCCCAATGTCTGCTCTTCGCCCAATACGAGTGGCAACTGGAATTCTATTAGCGTTTTTCCTTCTGTTGGCTTTCAGCATTCAGTCCGCGTTTGCCACAGGCGCTACGGCGCCCGGCAATATGCTGGCCACTCCGACGCCAAGCTCAACCCGCGAGGCTTGCGAAGATAATGGCGGCGAGCTGGTCGACATCGCGCCGCGCAAACATTCCTGCGAGTACTTCCCTCCCTATCGGCCCTACGGCAAGATCGGGGCCAGCACGAACGGGAATCACTCGAAGGATGATGTCGCTACACAGATGACGGTGCTCCGCCTAAGCGGCGAAAGGGGCATTTACGCAATCTTTCCGTTTGCCTCCTGCCCCCAACAGTGCACCATCAGCGCCACGCTGCCGCGCGCTGCGGCAAATGATCTTCCTGGCGACAAGTTGCCGAGGGCCAGCGTTCGCCTGGTCGAGTTGGGTGGGGCGCCAGGTACCAACGTTTATTGGGTCTGCTTTGAAAACCGAAAATTTAGCGATCCGGCCGTTTACCGCTATCTTGAAGGTGCTTGGGTGCGGATCACCTTCCCCCGATCCGCAAACCCTCTTTGTACTTTCGTTAGTGGTGGTGGCTCTTTCTATTTGGGAGACGGCTAGAAAGAATGTTTGCAGGGCTTGATCCTGATAGAAAATCACACGCCGAATAGGGAGCATACATGAGCAGCCTGCCCGGATCAAAATAGGACTCATGCAGTTGCGTCAGTCGGCGCTAGCCGACTAGCATACTGCTCTAGCCCGCCTCTTTTGCGGGCGTAGTACACTTCGGACATGTTTATTACCTTGGAAGGTCCGGAGGGCAGCGGCAAGACCTCGCAGTTGCCGGGATTAGCCGAGTTCCTGCGTCAGCAAGGCTTTGACTTGATCACTACCCGCGAGCCGGGTGGCACTTCCATCGGGGATCAGATTCGCAAAATCCTCTTTGACCTCGAGAACAAAGGAATGAATCCGCGCAGCGAGATCCTTCTGTTTCAGGCCTCGCGCGCCCAATTGGTGGACGAAGTCATTCGCCCCGCACTGGAGGCCGGCAGGGTAGTTCTGTGCGATCGATACGCCGATTCAACTTTGGCTTACCAGGGCTACGGCCACGGTGTGAACATGGAAACCTTGCGAGAAATCGTCACCTTTGCCACAGGCGGTCTTAACCCCAGCCTGACGGTTTTTTTGGATGTGAATGTGGAAGAGGGTTTGAAGCGTCGCAATAAAGGCGGCGATTGGAACCGACTAGATGACTACGACAAAGATTTCCATCGCCGTGTCTATGAAGGCTATCAACAATTGATCGCCGCCGAGCCCGAACGCTGGGTAGTAGTGAACGCCGCCCGTGCGCCGGACGCGGTAGCCGCTGACCTGCAGAAAGTTGTGCTAGGGCGGTTAGTTCAGGGCGAGCGTTGACGGAACCGGCACTTGGCTTCCGATCGTCAGGGATTCCAACAAGCGGATAAATTCCTCGGGTTGTTCGCTGGTAAGCAATTTCTCTCGCTGCTCTGTGGTTAGCCCGTACGCGCTGAAATACCTCGCCGCATGCTTGCGGAATAAAACCAATCCGCGCTGCGACCCATAGAATTCCAACATTGACTCGAGGTGGGCCAACACGATTTCACGTACCTGGGCGAGCCCGACCTCCTCGCGGTCTAAGCCGGCAAAGATCCATGGATTGCCAATGGCGCCGCGCCCGATCATCACCGCGTCGCAGCCGGTGAAGTCGAGCATTCTTTGGATGTCCCTTACCTTGCGCACGTCGCCATTACCAATCACAGGGATGTTCACCGCAGCCTTGATTTCCGCGATGGCCTTCCAATTGGCCTCGCCGCGGTACGCCTGCTGTTTGGTGCGTCCGTGGACGGCCACCAGGCTGCCCCCGTTGGCCTCCACAATGCGCGCCACTTCCAAATAATTGAGGTTGTCGTCATCCCAGCCTAGCCGGATTTTCCCGGTGATGGGGACATCCAGTTCTCTGGTCAAACTCCGGAAAATTTCGGCGATCTTATTCGGCTCACGCAGTAATCCGGCGCCGGCGCCGCGGCCCGCCACGGTTTTCGCCGAGCAGCCCATGTTCACGTCGATGATGTCGGGATCTCGTCGGCGGAGAATCAACGCTGCCTGCAGCAGGCGTCCGGGATCATCGTCGAAGATCTGGAATACAACTGGGCGCTCCTTTTCGAGAAATTTCAGACGCTGCTCGAGATGTGGATGCCTATTGACTACATCCATGGCGTTCACGAATTCCGTATAACTCATCGCCGACCCCAGCCGCCGCGCCAGCGAACGGAACGGTAGGTCGGAGAAACCATCCATCGGCGATAGGATGGTTCGCCCGTAGACGGGGATAGAGCCGGCCAGGAACGCAGGTTGGTTACTCACGATTTCGTTAAGCTCTCAGCAACAAAATTCTGCAATAGTTTCTCACTCATAGCTGTTGTGGGCATAAGGCCAGCCGGCCCTTCAGCCTAATAGATGCATAGTCCTGGGCTTTTGGCTAAGGCCATATCAACTGACGGCTGAGCAACACAGGAAAATTGTGCAGTGCAACAAGGCCCAAGATCGCCAGTAGAACAGGAAATGCCTTTCCTAGGGGTTTCTCCAGCCTGATTAGGAAATCCGCAGCCAAAATGGCCAAAAATGGGAAGATGTGTAAGACGTAACCGGCCTTGATCGTTCCTGGCGTATCGTAGGTAAAGAAGATCAGAAATCCCAGGTAAATGATCAGGGATAAAGAGATATATGTGGTCACGATTACTCTCCATGGATCTGCTGGCTCGCGTCGATGAAAAATCCATCTCCATGTTGCCACAAACCCAAAACCCATTCCACCTAGAAGGACAAGAGTAGGAACTATCGAAACAATGTTTACGCGCGCTAGGTAGCTATTGATCTCAAATCGGTTGGTGTCGAGAAAGCTCTTGGTGCTTGTTAGCTCCTCGGGAGAAAGAACCGAACTATCCAGTGGAATTCCGTAGACCAATCGATTCGTTCGTGTGTCGCGACCCCAGACGGCGAAATAAGCCCAATAGTCCCCCCAGGTATCCGAATAAAGCATCGGCAGAAACCGGACACCTAGTGAACTGCGCACGGGATCACTGAACACTTTCTCCAGGCCAGGCTCAAAGTAATACGTCCAATCCGGAAGTAAGCGAACGCCGATGAAGGGCTGGTTGAACGCTGCCACGGACCCCTCGGAAAATTGCAGATGGAGGTAAAACGGCGATGCGATAAAAAAAACTATAGTGATAAATACCAATGACGCGATCAATAATTGTTTCAGACTCTTTGTTTGTTGCCAGCGAATGCCAGCTAACCCCATAAAGATCGTCAGCAGACAGGACAAAAACCACTGGCGGGTGAGCATTCCGAATCCCGAAAGCAGGGCTAAGGCAAAAATATCGGAACGGGCTGTTTCTTTCTTACGGGCTAAGGAAAGGATCTGATAAAAAGATACGAGGATCACTGCGATCATTAATGGCTCGGCCCGCACAAATGAAAAGATGCGGTAGTAAACAGTCAAGATCCCAAGCAGGAAAAGAGCAAAGAATCTGAACCGTCCCCTCTCGGGATCGATCAATGAGCATATTTTCAAGACAAAGAAGGTTGTGATCAGCGAGTAAATGACATTGAGAATCTGAGTTGCTTTTCCCGCCAGGGCGTTACGAAAGTCGTCCAGGGAATTGAAGAAATGGTGATAAAGCCATGTGGAAATGGGTGCGCTCTCATTCGGCGGGTTCAATGGAGGTGTATTCAGAAAGGGTTCAAGACCAGCCCTCACGATGGCTGCGGGAATAAATGCCAGCGGTGGTGAGAAGAATTCTGGGGTTTCTGTGCTGTTCGGTAGGCGGCCCTCGGACAACACCTCGATGTAGTCATAGTATGCCCAAGCATCATAGCCAATGGCAGGATCATGAAATACAGCATTGCGAAGTACGACGAGATTAATGAGCAGGTAGAGGAGTATAAGCGGCTTGTATATTCTATTTTTCTGTTTAAAAGGCTCGATCAGAAAATTGGAAACCTGCATTCGTTTTGATGTGGGCATTATCAACGGATTATTTAAAATTGAATTCTGGTCTATGTTGCCAATACGCCAATGCACAACAATATCAGATGCGCCGCCTGGTCTTGCCAGATCTCGAATACCGGCGCTGTTGGTTGGCTCGGATTCTGCCGGAGCATTCTGCGCAACCAGACCATTGGTTTACGTAAGTCTATTAAGAGATGGCTTATTCCCAAGCCAACCGCGATAACTGGGTCAAACACCAGCAGCATACCAAGAGTATAGAAGCCACTGTGGATCCAGGCTGCCGGATGCAGAAAGTTGGTTTTGCTTTCAGCCATCCAGTCGCTTTGCAGGAACCAGTCCACGACCAGATGGACAATCAATCCTTTGAGGAAAATTTCGAACATCGGCAAAGTATATCAAGGCCGATTAATCCAACATTGCGTTCACGAGGCGAAAAATGGCGGGAGAAACCCTAGTATACTTTGCTCTCCAACCCCCATCCACACAAAAGGTGTGCTCCCCATGATCAAGGATTTTGAAAAGAAGCTCGACCTTTTCGCCCAGTTGATCGTAAAGATAGGCATCAACATCCAGCCTGGCCAAAAGCTGGTGGTGAACGGCAAGAACTTCACCCGTGGCGTCCCGCTGGAAGCTGCCCCGCTGATGCGCCGAGTGGTCCATCACGCCTACAAAGCCGGCGCCAAATTCGTCGACGTGATCTGGGATGACCCCGAGCTCATGATTGAGCGACTCCAATACGCTCCCAAGGACAGCTTCGAGGAGTTCCCTACCTGGCGAACCCGGGCCATGGAGGAATACCTAGCTGCGGGCAACGCGCTGATGACCGTCTATGCCAATGACCCAGATCGTTACGCGGCCTACGACATGGACACGTTGAATACTCTGCAGCGCACTATGGAAAAAAATTTGCAGCCGGCCATGGAGCACCTGATGATGAATATCTTCAACTGGTGCCTGATCGCCATCCCGGTTCCCGGCTGGGCGACAAAGCTGTTTCCAAAGGCAAAATCTTCCGAAGAAGCCATGGACCTATTGTGGGAAAAGATCTTCACGTTATGCCGCCTCGATCAAAAAGATCCCGTAAAGGCTTGGGAGGATCACATCAGCAGCTTGCACGCCCGCGGAAGATATTTAACGGAAAGAAAATATTCCGCATTAAAGTACACCGGCCCCGGCACTGATTTCACCCTCGGGCTTCCCGAAGGACACATCTGGGAGAGCGCCCGCATCACCAGCACGGGCGGAGTGCCATATGTCGCCAACTTGCCCACCGAGGAAGTCTTCTCCATGCCACACAGGGATCGCGCGGATGGCACTGTGGCCGCGACCTTGCCGCTGATCCACGCCGGTACCATTATTGAAGATTTCAGCGTCACTTTCAAAGGCGGCCGCGCCGTGGATTTCAAAGCCAAAAGGGGCGCAAACGCGCTCAAAGGATTACTCGAAACCGACGAAGGCGCCCGTCACCTCGGCGAAGTTGCATTGGTGCCGGATAGTTCCCCGATTTCCCAGAGCCGTATGATGTTCTACAATACGCTGTTTGACGAGAATGCTGCCTGCCATCTCGCGCTCGGTCGTGCTTATCGCTCGACCATGAAAAGCGGCGAGCAGATGACCGCCGAACAATTCGCCGCGGCCGGTGGCAACGATAGTATGATCCACGAGGACTTTATGATCGGTTCCGGCAAGCTGGACATTGATGGCGTGGCCAAAGATGGCAAAGCCGAACCCATTATGCGCAAGGGCGAATGGGCATTTGAAGTCTGAGCATGCTGACCGAAACGACATTCGCCTAAGGAGAAAATATGCAACAGGTGTTAGCTGAAAGAATCCTGCCGCGGCGTAGCGCCCTAGTCGATATTTCCCTCATTGTGCTCGGCAGCCTGTTTGTAGCCGCCCTGGCGCAGCTCAGCATTCCGCTGCAGCCCGTACCCGTCACCGGGCAAACCTTTGCCGTGCTGTTAGTTGGCATGGTGCTCGGCTCTCGCCGCGGAGCGCTGGCCTTGGTCGCCTATTTGGGTGAAGGCCTGGCTGGCCTGCCTGTTTTCGCCGAGGCCAAGTCTGGCCTGGCGACAATGCTCGGTCCGACCGGCGGTTACCTGGTTGGTTTCATTGCTGCCGCCTGGGTGGTGGGTTTGCTGGCAGAGCGCGGCTTCGACCGTAGCCTATTCAAGACATTGATTGCCACGGCTGCTGGCAATCTGGTGATCTATGCATTTGGGTTAACCTGGTTAGCAACTCAAGTCGGGTTTGCCAATGCATTGGTTTTTGGCCTATACCCATTCCTTATTGGCGATGCCCTCAAGGCTGGCCTTGCCGCTTTGCTTCTGCCCAGTGCGTGGAGGTTGGTGGGCAAAAGTTAGGTTTGGATTTTCTCTTGTAAGCATTGAGCGGCGAAATGGTTTCGTCGCTCCTTTGTTAGCAAAATCATTGCCCTACTGTCACAACTCAATACGTTGTGCTTCTAGATACATTTGGCGTATCGCATCGTACTCGTGATCAGCAACTTCGGTGAACCGTGCAACTCGGCCCGCATCGAGGATAGCCTCTCCCTCGCCATCGGAATTCATGTTGATCATCTCCTCCCGTAGTGCGATCATCAGTTTTTCGTCTAGCGAGCGATGCACTACCCAGGGTGGGATCGGACTTGGCCCCCAGCTCTCGAGCACGCGGATCCTGCTGGCCAGGCCTGCATCGTTACGCTGTTCTGTCTCCAGCACAGTGCTGTCCAGAGCAGTGGCATTAATTTTCCCGCGCAACAATAGACGTAGGGCGCGCTCGTGCGAACCGGCCTCGATTCGTTTGCCGAAGAAATCTCCACTTAGTCCCTTCTTTGCAAGCATGTATCGTGTAATGTTGTAGCCCGAATGGGAGTGAGGCTCGTTATACGCCCATTTCTTTCCGCGAAGATCCGCAAAATTTCGAATGTCGCTGTCTGCCTTAACTATCACATCGGAGAAATAAACTGGTTTCTGCTTGTATCGACTCCCGGCCATTACAGGCGCCGCAAGTAATTCAATTGGCGTCTGTTGTTTGTCGGCCTCTACGATATAGGGCAATCCGCAAATCCACCCTACCTGAATATCGCCCCTGTACAGGGCAGCTTCACGGGATTGCCAATCATTCCCATCGACGTATTCGAAATCAACTCCCAGCCTTTTGCCGATATACGCCACGATCTTGCTTACTTGGGTTTCTGCATTCGGTGCTTGGCAAGAGGTGAAACGCAGCTTCATTCAAACCTTGGAAGATTCAAAAGGTTTCTAATTGGATTGCACGTTAACCTTCGAAAATGCCAGACTCATCCCAGGCTCGGCTGCGCCGTGCGCTCGCCGCGCACGATTCGAGCATATTCGCGCCAGCTCACCAGTCGGTGAGTTTGTTCATCCCAGACATGCAAGAAGAGGCTCTTTAAACTACTGGATAGCGTAATAGTCTTCACATGCTGGAAAATTTTATTTTCGTAATGGGCGCGTTCCAGGTTGTAGTTGGGGATTTTGGGTCCCAAATGATGCACGTGGTGAAAGCCGATATTTCCGCTGAACCACTGTAGTAGCTTGGGCAACTTGAAGAATGAAGAACCGCGTAGCGCGGCCTCGGAGTATTCCCATTCTTTGTGCCAGCGCCAATAGGTATCCTCGAATTGGTGCTGCACATAGAAAAGGAAGACGCCGATCGAAGATGCAAACACCATGATGGGCAGCCACATCATGAAAAGATTCACGAAACCCAACCATGAACCGAGCCCGAGGAACGCGATTCCTAGAATCAAATTGGTCCAAGCGATACTGTCGCGCTCGCGCCTCTCGCTCTTTTCCAGGCCGGTGGGGAAACGGTTGAAGACAATGAACAACAGCGTGGGACCGATGACGAACATCACCAGCGGATGCCGGTAGAAACGGTAGCGCAATTTCCCCCACCATTTCATGGCTTGGTACTCCTCCACGGTAACGGTGTCGACATCGCCGAAGCCGCGGAAATCGAGATCACCGGAACTGGCGTGATGCTTGGCGTGTGAATTGCGCCAGGAATAGTACGGGGTAAATGTGATCACACCCAGTAGAGTCCCGACAAAATTGTTCATTTGGGTAGATTTGAAAAATGAGTTGTGTCCGCAATCGTGCTGAATGATAAAAATGCGCATTAAGAACAGCGCGTTCAACAATGCCAGCGCCAGTGTGAGGGCATAGGAAACGCGCAGACTGAAGTACATCAATGCCCAGATGGCAAAGAAGGGAACCAAGCTGTTGATTAGTTGCCATGCACTTTTCTTGTGATCCGGTGTGGTGTAGCGCTTAACGATCTCGACCCAGGCGGGTCGGTTGGCATTTGCTGCTTGCATGTGGCGAACCTCCATTTATTAAAGACGTCGTATTCTATCCCGCGAGTTGACTTTACTAGCCAAGTTGAGCTATAGAAGATTCATATACCCGTAGCAATTTCTTCGCCAGGCTACGTATATCCATCCCTTGAGCCGTACGCAGGGCGCCCTGCTTGAGAATCTCCATTTGCTCTGGATCTTGGACCAATCCATCAATGGCAGCCGCCAACGCTTCACTATTGGTTGGTGTCAGGATTCCGTTTACGCTGCTTATGACAATATCCCTGGTACCAATTGCATCGTAAGCCACCGCGGGTAATCCGGCAGCCAGCGCCTCCAGGGTTACTAGCCCCTGAGTTTCCGTCTGCGAGGTGAACGCGAATAAGTCGGCGGCCATCAGGTAACGCGGGACATCTTCGTAAGGAACCATGCCGACGAACTCAACCTTGTCACGGATGCCAAGCTCTTTAGCTTGCTGTGCCAATGCATTGCGCTCCGGACCGTCGCCCAATAACACCACCCTTACCCTCGGATTATTTTTAATCACCTGGCTCCCTGCCTGTATCAAATCGCTCCAATTCTTTTCGAGCGCCAGCCGTCCTGTCGCGATGATCACAAAATCCTTTTCCCATTCCAACCTCTGCCGTAGTTCGACTCGGTTGGTGCGTTCAAATGATTTCAAATCAATGCCAGTAGGAATAACGCTGATGGGTTTCTCTACTTGGAACTTTTCAAGGATCAAATTGCGCAGGCTTTCGGAAGGCGCAATGATATGGTCGCAACGCCGCAAGTATCGTCTCACCTGGCCGGCGACGTAATGGTTGTAAGGTTGTTGCAAAAAACGAAAAGGCATGTACATCCCATAGTGCCAGTATTGCGCGTGCAACGTGTACACCAATGGCACTCCCATTTGGCGCGCCTTTCGTCGCGCCAGGTTGCCCAGCAAGATGGGATGCTGTGCATGGATTACGTCCGGACGTAAGTTTTCAAGGTACCGGTCTATTGTCGGCGATAGGGGAATGGTTAGCGGCAAGTCGTTTGGCAGCCCTAAATGAAGGGAAACGTATCGGTGGATGTTTGGTTCCCGGTCCCAATAATTGCGAGCCCCCTGGGTAAAGACGTGCACTTCATGCCCCAACTCCTCGAGCGCCGCCTTGTAGGACGAGATGGAACGCACCACGCCGCTCACGGTGGGTAAATACGTGTTGCTGAATATGGCGACGCGCATGGCTGCCAAGTCTTTCGGGAATCTCGGCTAAGTATAGTGCAGCGCTGATCGGGCCCGTACTACCATCACCAATTTTCTGCTAATCTTCCAAATGGTTTTGTTGCCCGCCCTATTTGGTTATTACATTCGTCCCCTTAATCTGGGGATAGCTGCCACTTGTTCAGACGAGTAAAAAAGTCGAAGGTTCAATAGGAAGGAATCTGCCCCTTGCGTCCTTCGAGGAGGATGCCTATGGAAACCGTGAGTTGTTCAAGTTGTGGCCGACCGCTCGAGGCCCTGCCGCGCATTGTTCACTTTTCTGATTTTGACCAATGGTACGGGAATGTGTGCACGCAGTGCGGTCGGGTCTATTGCAACAGGTGCCTGGAGATCGGCACCCCGACCCCTTGCCCCGAGTGCGGCGCGCCAACCCAGCCGGCGCAGCGCTACTACCTGCGTCAGGCCCAGGTGTTGGCCTAGCCGGAAAGGACAATTGAAGATCTCGCTGATGAGTAGCACGCTAAAGCGTGCTGGGGAGGCGAGATGGCTGCCAACAAGCGTAACGGGAACCACCAGGATAAGAAACCGCCAGTACCAACCACCGAACAACTACTCGCCAGGGTCTACCCGCTGGCGTCAGGGTCCCGCATTAAGGTTGAACCGAAAGCAACAGATCTCTGCCGGGTGCGACTAAAGCGCTGGCTTAAGAAGAACAACAAGGACGAAAAAGAAAAGACCTAGCAGAATGCATAGCACTAATTCAAATAGGCCTGCCTGATGCTCGCTTGCACAGGCTGGGGCAAACCGCTGCTAACTGTGACGGGCGGGCACCTGTCCCCGGGGCTCGAATTGTGGCTGGGGAATTTCTGCCCTGCCTGTAAACGCGTCTACTGCAAGGAGTGCCTCAATGATTGGGTTGGTTTTCAGCCACCTTGCCGCATTGTGGTGAGAAAACCTACCCGGTTTCCAAAAATCTGATGCAACAGGCTGGACTCATCGGTAAGGAAATGGACAAAAAATATGACCACATTAATTTGTTCCAAGTGTGGTAAATCGCTGGAGTTTGTGCCTAGGGTTAACGGCGTTGATCCCGGGCTGGATCAATGGATCGGCAACTTCTGTCCTGCCTGTAGGAGCGTTTATTGTTTCGATTGCCAGCGAGCTTTCGCCTCTTCCGTCCATTGCCCCAACTGCGACGGCATCACTTTGCCGGCGGCGCGCCCAATACTCAAAGAATATGGGGTAATTGCCTAAACTCGAAGTTAGAACCCAACATATAAAAATGTTTTCCCGAGGTTGCGTGCGGAAATCCTTTAACTAATCTATGTATGGTTTACGATAGGATGCGAATAATGAAGAGAAATTTGTTCGTCATATCTTTCATGATATCCATTTCAATCAGCATTACCGGATGCCAACTTCAGAACTCGGAAGAAACCACTCCGGCAGTCAGAGCGCTGGTGGCATATTTGAACGCCCTGGTTAGCAAGGATGAAGCTAGCTTAACCGTGCTTTCATGCGCGGATTGGGAAGTCAATGCTTTACTCGAGCTGGATGCCCTGCAATCAGTTGAGACTAGCCTGGAGGGACTTAACTGCCGACAAACTATGGCCGATGACGCCTCCGCCACCGTCCTTTGTGAGGGAAAGATCCTTACCAGCTATGGAGGTGAGGTTCAGGAATATGACCTTAGACGGCGGACCTACACCATGGTGGAGCAGGGTGGTAACTGGCTGGTGTGCGGTTATTAGATTCATCAATGTGAATTCCTCAATTACTAGCATGCGAAAACAATTTCCCTTGATTCTATTGTTGGTTTTGATCCTGCTTTCTGGCTGCACAAGTCAAACCACGTCTGCATCTGAAGGAACAAACACTCCCACGACCTCTCTTTATCTGGCCATGACGCCGCAGCCGGAAGACTCACAACCGCTGCACAGCGCCACCCCCGCGTCTACCTCTGCTGGCGGCCCAGGGCGCGCAGAATACACTTCGATTCCCGCGACCAACGCGCCTCCTGAGACTGCTACGCCTGCCGATTGGAAATCTTGGCCCATTCTGCCGGTCGTTTCTGCTGAAATGAGGGCCGTTTATCGCCTGGGGCTGGAAAATGGCAACGACCCGCACTCGTTCTCCATCCTCGGCGACTGCCAGAGCCTGCCCGAAGAGTTCCTGGGCGTGTACGACAATGACTCCTCTGTGCTAGCTGCCCTGCCTGATCCTTTACAAGAGACGGTGCGATACTTTTCCGGCTCGTTCGACCGCTATAGTCCCACCGTCAAGAATGGCACCACTACTGGCGCCCTGCTGTGGGGCGAGTGGAACGATAACGAAGAGAATCAGTGTCAGCCCGGCGAGACCCCCTTGGACTGCGAACTACGTATTCACCGGCCTAGCATTGTAATTATCAATATCGGCACCCATTGGGAAACGCGTAATTATCGCTACTTGACCATCATCTTTGAGAAGATCATCGAGCATGGGGCCGTACCTGTACTGGCAACCAAAGCCGACAACCGAGAACTGGACGAGCGCGTCAACCAGGATCTGGCCAATCTGGCTGAAGAATTCGATCTGCCGGTATGGAACTTCTGGGCTGCCGTGCAGAATCTTTCCAATGGCGGCCTGGACTCTAACAGTACCTGGGAACTTAGCGACGAGGCGAAAGAGATTCACCGCCTGTCTGCCCTTCAGGCGTTGGATGCCGTTTGGCGCGCGGTAAAGTAAGCTAAGCTCGCGATTCAATAGTCTTTGTTTCCTGAACCTCCAGTACCAACATTCCTGTGTTGGCTGCAATCGCAATCATCAAATGAATGAAAGCGACACACCCTGCAATTTAGATGTTTAAGATCGCTTGGTCAGCGCTCGGGCAATCAGTCCGTATACGATGTAAGCAATCAGTGCCGAAACAATAAAGGTGCTCCAGCCGCCGATGGTAAACCCCTCTTTGGGCAAATCCCCAATACGAGCCGGTGAGAAGACTCAGCATTGCGACGATTAAGATCGTGCTACCGCTTAAAGGTGTTTTCGTGTCCATGAATGGACATGCGGGCGCTCCTTGTCTGAAATCAATTCGTTAGAAAGCCAACCTGCTCCAGGGCAGAGCGATTGGCTAGCAGAGTGATCGTTCTACAATCGGGGCAGCGGACAAAGCCACCCAGGCTTAAGCAATCGGGGCAAAACACCACGTTGCACTTTGGACACACCTGACCGAACCAGTGATTTCTCGCGGGATCGGATTCCACAAGTTGCAGCGGCCTGTGGCAATTGCTGCAAAGGATATTTTCCATCTCTTCCTCTATTGTTTGTGAATCGTTTAGGCCATCCAGCCGCAGATGCGGTTCCAGAACATTTCCAGCGAACGGATGCGGCCGCCCAGGGCCGCATAGCGGTAGGCGACCCCCTTCATGCGCGCATCTCCACCTTCGTCGCACAACGCCTGCCCCATGCGGCGGATCTCCGCGTAGGTCTTGTCGTAAGCGGGTTTGTCATGTTCGAATTCATAGTCTGATCGCTTGCACAGCTCAACTAACTTCTTGGCGATGACCTCGTCGTCCCCTCCCAGCGAAGATTTACCATGCTCTTCAAAAGCACGTTCTTCATCTGAACGTAAATCAATGACTCCAGACATAGCATCCTCCAGCTATACGGGTTGGAAAGAAAGCGCGGGCAACTGCCAGGTCCCCAAGCGGTTGCGGAAACTCTTTCCCCCCGATTTCTAATTCAATGATTCCAACTGTCTTAACAATATGTGGGCAAAAACCAGAGTCACGGGACATTTGTCCCGCATCGACAGGACAAATGTCAGGCGGCCTGATTTGGTTTACAATGCCCCCCGTTGTTCGGGACTCGTTTATGGTGATCAAGCGTCCGTATCCGCCCAGCTGGGTCGACCGTTTTCAGGGCTGGCTGTATCGGCTGCCTGTCCCCATCTGGCTCAGCGTGTTACTGATTTATCTTCTTGCCGTTCTTTCTTTTCATGTAGCCCTGTGGTTGGATGGAGCCGTTCCGTTTGGTGCATTGGATGGCGAGTCGGTGTTCAACGGTGTATGGGCAATACTTGGCATCTCGTTCCTGCTCGCGCTTAATAGTTTGGCTAATCGCGCAATAGATAAATTCTCTGTTTTGATCCCGCGCAAAAATGTCGAACTTGAGAACTTGCGTTACCAGATGACAACCGTGCCTGCCCGGTTTGCGCTGGGGCTCACCGTGCTCATTGCCATTGTTATGATGGCGGCTGCCTATTTCGATCCAACATTCCTGGGGGTGAGCGCCCCGGTTTCCATTGCGCTGTTCCTCTTTTTTGTGATCTTTTCCTATTCCTTTGCGCCTATCATGCTTTATCAGGGCTTTCGCCAGCTGGTCCTGGTTACGCAGGCCTATCGTCTTGTAAATGAAATCAACCTCTTTCGACTTCAACCCCTGTATGCATTTGCCGGTCTCACCATGACCTCCAGCTTGTTTTGGATATTGGTGCTGAATTTGAATTTCTTGGGAAACGCTTCTGAGACCTCTACGGCCGACTTCTTGTTGTCCATGATTTTTAATGCTCCCTTCGTCGCGCTTGCCTTCGTAACTTTTATTGTTCCGTTGTGGGGCATTCATCGCCGCATTCAAAATAGAAAGGAGCAGGCGCTGGCGGAAAACGGGTTGCAGATTGAACGCGCGCATCAAACCCTCTATCGGAGCCTAAATAGAAATGATTACAAAAAGGGTAGCGACATAGAGAAATCCCTGGCCAGCCTTTATAAAATGCGCGAGCAGATCGAAAAAATACCAACATGGCCGTGGAACCCAGGCACCTTCCGAAATTTTCTTTCGGCCGTATTCCTCCCCATGGGACTCTGGTTAACCCAACGATATTTAGCCGGGCTGTTTTAATTTTCCCCGCTGCCGTAACTTGCTAAGCGTTAATACTAATGACCCTGGATGATTTCTTCGAAGGTTATGAAAAGTCCCGCGAAATATTTAAATCTTTGCAAAATGCCATAAATTCCTTAGGTCAGGCGGGCATTAAGGTTTCCAAGAGCCAGGCGGCATTTGTGCGCAAGAAAATTTTTGCCCGCGTCTGGATTCCGCAACAGTATCTGCAACGCAAGGCCGCGCCGTTGGTGCTGACCCTTGGCTTTCGACATCGCGACCCTTCGCCGCGATGGAAGGA
>CAYJMC010000030.1:0-1290 GCA_964371335.1 uncultured Anaerolineaceae bacterium | reverse complement strand
CCCGAAATACGTCAGCGCGATCAGCACCAACGACAGGATCCCGCGCGCCAGATGATGGCGCCAATTGATCTTGCCGTGCACGTATAGGCCATTGGCCACTGCCAGCGCGTGCAGGCCAATCAAAGCCACGATCAGCAGTGGCAGCGTATAGGGCGAGGATTCGCCGAGCAGGAAGCCCGCGCCGATCAGCGCCAGGGAGGCGGCAAACATGCCTACCGCAGCCCACGGCTCGATCTCCTCCGCCTTGAATCGCTGGAACGACGCGTAAGCGGTCAGTAGGCCATAGACCACGATGAGCAGAACAGCAACAAGCGCGTAAAGCACCATGGCAGAATTCTAATTCACCTGATCAGGTTCCCAAAAGCTGCATCTGGGTGTTTGCCATCGGCACCATATCTGCCAGATTTTTTGACCGTCGCCTCTGCCATTTGCGCAACTAAGTAGGCCCCAATTGGTTAAAGTAAATAACCTATCCACCCCTAGAGGAGGTTCACATGTCGTTCAACAAGAATCTCGGTTTGCTGTTACTGGGCATCTACCTTATTTTGGTCGGGCTGTCGGCCTTCGTTAGCTTGGGCAACCTCGGCACCGTCCTGGCCGTGTTGGCGCTGGCCTCAGGCGTGCTGATCGTCATCAACCGCTAAAAGCGCAGGGCAAAGCCACCCGGTTCTCGGGTGGCTTTTGTTCTCCGAAGGAGAATAGGAAATGTTGGAAACCATCATCATCATTTTGCTAATCCTGTGGCTGCTGGGAGCCTTCGGCCGTGTGCGCATGCCGGTCCTCAGCGGAAACCTCGTGCATATCATCCTGGTCATTGTGGTGATCCTGGTGATTATCAGGCTGCTGCGCTAAATAAAATTTTCCACCTACTAAAAGTTTAGGCCACCCGGCATTCGCCGGGTGGTTTTTGTGTTGTGATTTAAAGGGCAGTGGTCGCGAGGAACCGCTGAAGTTGTTATTTTGTGGAAAATGGAAGTAGGGCTAAGCCGAGGAAAAGCACCAGGGCTGCAGGCAGATAAAAGGGCCCTACGGAAAAACCTGCCAGGAAAGCGAGGATGATAGCGGCAGCTGCAAACAAAACAGTCAGCGCTCGGAAACCGCGCCGGTAAAAGTGTAGCGGCCCATAATAGAGGGTGGCAAAGGCAACTAGTATCCAGATTCCCCACCAACCCTGCATGTCGAGAAACGAGATTGGAGCGGCGACGACCTCGCCGCTACCGCTGCTGGTGACAGTCTCCGTCACGCGCATGCCAAAAGGAATGAAGAAGATGGCGAGCCCGGCGACGAGGC
>CAYJMC010000029.1:18840-26452 GCA_964371335.1 uncultured Anaerolineaceae bacterium | reverse complement strand
TCAGATGCGGCTTGCTGCGATCAAATTTTTCCTTCGACATGAATCCTTCTCCTTATAAGACCTAGTTGCTTTTGATCAATTCTTCAGCAAGGCTGGAAGAAACTTGCTGGTAATGGTCAAACTCCATTGTAAACGCTCCGCGGCCTTTTGTGGCCGAGCGCAGTTCCGTTGCATATCCGAACATCTCGGAAAGCGGCATCATGGCGCGGATCGCCTGGGCGGCGCCGGGGCGCACTTCCATGCCCAGAATCTCACCACGCCGGGCGCTGAGCTGACCAACGATGTCGCCCAGAAATTCCTCCGGAGTTATTACTTCCACTTTCATAATGGGTTCCATCAAAACAGCTTTGCCCAGGCGCATACCTTCTTTGAATGCCATGGAGGCTGCCATCTTGAAAGCCATTTCGCTTGAGTCGACCTCGTGATAAGAGCCGTCATACAGCGAAACGGCAATATCAACCACCGGGTATCCACCAACCGTCCCGCCTTCCGCCGCTTCCATCACGCCCTTTTGCACCGCGCTGATGAATTCTTTAGGGATCACGCCGCCGACGATATTGTTTTCGAAAGTGACGCCGCTGCCCGGGGCCGCCGGTTCCATCTCCAGTACGACGTGCCCATACTGGCCATGTCCGCCGGACTGCTTGACGTAACGTGTCTCTGCCTTTTCGACGGGTCGCGTTATTGTTTCCCGGTAAGCTACCCGCGGGCGACCTACGTTAGCCCCCACATTGAATTCACGCATCATTCGATCCACGAGGATCTCCAAATGCAGCTCGCCCATGCCGGAGATGACTGTTTGCCCGGTCTCCTGGTCAGAACGGACTCGGAAAGTCGGATCTTCCTCGGATAAGCGGTGCAACGCTTCGGCCATCCTATCCTGGTCTGCGCTGGTCTTAGGCTCGATGGCAATCGAAATCACCGGTTCGGGGAAGGTGATGTTCTCCAAAACGATCTGTTTGGTTTCATCACATAATGTGTCGCCGGTGATGGATTGCTTAAATCCCAATACGGCGCCAATATCTCCGGCCTCAACCTCGTCAATCTCTTCTCGGCGGTCGGCATACATGCGGATCAGACGACCAATACGTTCACGCGTGCGCTTCACAGGGTTGTAGACAGAACCGCCTTTGGTCACTTTGCCAGAATAGACGCGGAAATAAGCCAACCGTCCCACGTAGGGGTCGGCGACGATTTTGAAGACCAGCGCACTGAGAGGTTCACTGCTATCGGCGTGGCGCACAACTTCTTCATCGGTGCGCGGATCGATTCCTTTCACCGGAGGGATGTCGAGCGGAGAAGGAAGATAATCGACGACGGCATCCAGAACGGACTGTACGCCGCGATTCTTTAATGAAGAACCGCAAAACACAGGATACGCTTTTCCACTGATTACGGCGCGACGTAATGCAGCTTTCATTTCATCGATGCCGATATCCTGACCTTCCAAATATTTATGAGTCAGTTCATCGTCAGTCTCAGCAATCGCCTCGACCATGCGGGCACGGGCGTCTTTTGATTTTTGCTGCAGATCCGCGGGGATGTCGCGCTCAACCGGGTTGCTGCCAGTTTCATCTTCCCAAATAATTGCCTTCTGATGAAGCAAGTCCACTACGCCCTGGAACTGGGCTTCTGCCCCAATGGGTAGCTGCATGGGAATCGCATTGGCGCCCAGGCGTTCTCGAATACTATCGAGGCTGTTTTCGAAGGAAGCGCCGACGCGGTCCATCTTATTGATGAAGCAAATGCGGGGAACGCCATAGCGATCCGCCTGGCGCCACACGGTTTCGCTTTGCGGTTCCACACCCTGCACCGCATCGAATACCACGATGCCGCCATCCAGCACGCGCAAGGAGCGCTGCACTTCGGCGGTGAAGTCGATGTGGCCTGGAGTATCAATAATGTTGATTAAGTGGTCTTTCCACTCGGCGGTAACCGCCGCGGACACAATCGTGATGCCGCGCTCGCGTTCCTGTTCCATCCAATCGGTGACCGTGTTGCCTTCATCGACCGACCCCAAACGGTGGGTCTTGCCTGTGTAGAACAGGATGCGCTCGGTGGTTGTGGTTTTGCCTGCGTCAATATGGGCAATGATGCCGATATTTCTAAACTTCTCGAGGGGAAATTTGATGCTCATGATAAGGTGCTAAAACTCCGGCAATTACTAGATGCGGTAATGGGAGAAAGCCCGGTTAGCCTCCGCCATCTTATGAGTTTCGTCTTTCTTGCGGACCGAAGCGCCCTGTCCTGCTGCCGCTTCGGTAAGCTCGCCCGCTAATTTTTCGGCGAACGATTTTCCACCGCGGGCACGGGCCGCCGCGATGATCCAGCGCGAGGCTAACGCGAATTGGCGCTGCGCGCCAACTTCCATCGGTACCTGGTAAGTAGCCCCGCCAACGCGGCGCGGGCGCACTTCCATCTGCGGACCGACGTTCTTCAGCGCCGCTTGGAAGACTTCTACGGGGTTGCCTTTCTTCTGCTTTTCGATCAAATCCAGGGCGCCGTACACCAATTGCGTGGCGGTGCTTTTCTTTCCATTTTTCATTACCCGATTGATAAAGGCTTGCACCTCAACGCTCTTGTATCGGGCGTCGGGTAAAGCTACTCTTTTATCGGGGCGTTTTCTGCGTGACATTCAATACTCCAGGATGATTTCAATTGAGGATTAAGTGCTAACTTGCAGCCTTGGGGCGCTTGCTTCCGTACTTCGAACGCCCTTGCTTGCGATCGTTCACGCCAGTCGTATCCAGCGTTCCGCGCACGATGTGATACCGCACGCCGGGAAGGTCCTTCACGCGTCCGCCGCGCACCAGCACCACCGAGTGCTCCTGCAGGGTGTGGCCCTCCCCTGGGATGTACGCGGTGACTTCCATGCCATTGCTCAGGCGCACACGGGCAATCTTGCGCAGTGCGGAGTTCGGCTTCTTGGGCGTCATCGTTCGTACGACAGTGCATACACCGCGCTTTTGCGGAGAACCTTTTGGCAATCGGATGCGCCGCTGCTTGTACGTATTGAACACATACTGCAGTGCAGGCGCCTTGGTCTTGCCTCGTTTGGTGGTGCGACCTTTGCGCACCAGCTGATTGATTGTCGGCACTTACTTCTTCTCCTTCATGATGGGGAAAGCTTTTCTTGCTTTCTCCCTTGCTGAGCGGATCTTTTCCGGTCAACATACATCGAGGCCATCGCGTGCATGATGGCCTCGATCTTTACGGCGCTGCTATTCAGTTTGGCATTCGGGCGATTACAAAACATCGCCTTTTTTTAACTGCGTTTTTTCATCAGTCGCGAGGGTCAATTTTAACCGCAAGCGATTTTTACGTCAAGATCGGTCTTCAGTGCAGCGCCCAGAGGGGATATTTACCTTTTCAGGTCCTCGCCGAGACCCAGCAAACCCGTTCCCAACCTGGGCGGACGGGCGCGCTGTTCTTCCTTGCCAAACTTGACGGTTCCTTCCTCGGTATCCGCTTCCACCGAAAGGCCAAGGCTTTGCAATTCCTTTACCAGCACCCGGAACGATGCAGGGATACCCGGTTCCTCGATCGGTTCGCCCTTGACGATGGCTTCGTAGGTCTTCACGCGGCCTACCACATCGTCGGACTTCACCGTCAGCATCTCCTGCAGCGTATACGAAGCGCCGTAAGCTTCCAGCGCCCACACTTCCATTTCGCCGAAACGCTGCCCGCCGAACTGCGCCTTGCCGCCCAACGGCTGCTGGGTGACCAGGCTGTACGGGCCCGTGGAACGAGCGTGTACCTTGTCTTCGACCAGGTGATGCAGCTTGAGCATATTCATCACGCCGACGGTTACGGCCTGGTCATAGGGAACCCCACTCTTGCCATCGCGCAGCACTTGCTTGCCCAGATAAGGAACGGGCTTGCCGACTTTCACCATGGCGTCCATGGCGGCGGCGCGCAGTTTCTCGTCATCACCCCTGCCAGCGCTCTCGCCTACGCTTTCCAGCCACAGGCGGGCGCAAGCGTTGATCGCCTTTTGGCCGCGCTCTTTGCGCGCCTGGCTGGACGCATCCGCCGCGCTGAAGGCCAGGATTTCTTCGGGGTTATAGCCCTCTTCCTTCAGCCATTCATTGACCACGGATTGGCGTGCATAGTTCAAGTCATGCACCAGCCTGGACACATCGTATTTCTTGCGGCCCAGCCACTGCTCCAGGTACAGGTTGCGGACTTCGTTTTCATCTTCTAGCGATTCAGCGTCGTACTTGCCGTTTTGCTCAGCCAGCCAGGTCCAGGCTTTCTTGCCCGTTTGGCGCCAGGCCTCGTCAACCAGCCAGGCTCGAGCCAACTCGGCTTCGATTTCTTCTTCGCTGGCGCCGTCGAACACGGGCACCAGCGCTCGGAACCCTAGCCGCTTGGCCGCCCAACCTAGATGCGTCTCCAGGATTTGACCGATGTTCATACGGCCGGGGACGCCGAGCGGGTTCAGGATGATGTCTACTGGCGTGCCGTCTTCAAGGAATGGCATGTCTTCGACGGGCACCACTTTAGAAACCACGCCTTTGTTCCCGTGGCGGCCGGACATTTTGTCGCCGGCCGTGATCTTGCGGCGCTGCGCAACAGAGACGCGCACCATCTTCTCCACGCCGGCAGACAACTCGATGTTGTCTTCGCGCGAGAACACTTGCACGTCCACCACTTTGCCGCGCTCGCCGTGAGGCATGCGCAGCGACGTGTCTTTCACATCACGGGATTTCTCACCGAAGATGGCGCGCAACAGGCGCTCTTCGGGCGTCAGTTCTTTTTCACCTTTGGGCGTGATCTTGCCCACTAAAATATCATTGGGGCCGACCTCGGCGCCGATGCGCACGATGCCGAACTCGTCCAGGTCCTTCACCGCTTCTTCACCGACGTTGGGAATGTCGCGCGTGATCTCTTCCGGACCCAGCTTCGTATCGCGGGCTTCCACTTCATATTTCTCGATATGGATTGAAGTGAAGCGGTCTTCCTGCACCAGCTTCTCCGAGATCAGGATGGCGTCTTCGAAGTTGCCGCCCTCCCAGGAGATGAAGGCCACCACAACATTTTGGCCAAGCGCCAGGTTGCCGTCGACGGTCGAAGATGAATCGGCAATCACATCGCCCTTGCGCACGCGTTGCCCTTTGACCACCGCCGGGCGTTGGTCGATGCAGGTGCTCTGGTTGGAGCGCTGGTACTTGCGCAGGTTGTAGGTGCGCTCTTTGCGGCTCTTGTTGCGCAGTACGATGGAATCTCCGCTCACCGAAACGACCTCGCCGTCTTCCTCCGCCTGGATAACCTGGCCGGAGTCTTTGGCCGCATGTCCTTCCATGCCGGTGGAAACCAAGGGCACTTCAGGCACCAGCAGCGGGACGGCCTGCGACATCATGTTCGAGCCCATCAGGGCGCGGTTGGCATCGTCATGCTCCAGGAATGGGATGAGCGCGGCGCTGATGCCTACTACCTGGTGAGGGGCCACGTCCATGTAGTCAATTTCTTCGGGGCTGGAGAACATGAACCCGGAGTGATAGCGGCAGGACAGGCGCTGGCGCACAAACTCGTTGTGTTCATTGAGCGGCGCGTTGGCCTGCGCGATGTAGAAGCGGTCCTCCTCATCAGCGGATAAGAAAATAGTCTCGTCCGTGATGTAAGGAGTGATCTTGACTTCCTCTACGTCGTGCCGGGCGATTTCCTTGGCGAGTCGCTCGTCTATGCGCGTCTCTGCCTTGGCAATCACCTTCTCCGTGCGCGGATCAAGCAGGTCTTCGCGCAACTTGCGCCCAATCAATTTCTTTTCCTTCGGGGGCAGGGAATTGACCACTTTGCGATACGGCGTCTCGATGAAGCCGTAATCATTCACGCGAGCGAACGAAGCCAGGTTGCCGATCAGGCCGATGTTCGGGCCTTCGGGAGTCTCGATTGGGCAGATGCGCCCGTAGTGCGAGTGGTGCACGTCGCGCACGTCGAAGCCGGCGCGCTCGCGGCGCAACCCGCCCGGACCCAAAGCCGACACGCGGCGCTTGTGGCGCAGCTCAGACAGCGGGTTGGTTTGGTCCATGAACTGTGAGAGTTGGCTGGAACCATAGAACTCGCGCAGCGCTGCGACCACGGGGCGGATATTGATCAGCGTGATCGGCGAGAGCTGTTCCTGATCACGGATGGACATGCGCTCTTTGATGACCCGTTCCATACGGCGCATACCCACGCGCAACTTGTTCTGAATCAATTCGCCGACGGTCTTCAAGCGGCGATTGCCAAGGTGGTCGATATCATCCGCCTTTTCCACGCCGTTGTTGATCAGGATCATGCGGCGGGCGAGATTGACCAGGTCCCACTTGGTCACCGTGCGGTGCTCGAGCGGAATCCGTTCCTTTAATTCGAGCTTTTGATTTAACTTGTAGCGCCCTACTCTTTCCAGATCGTAGTGGCGTTGGTCGAAAAGTTGCGTCTCCAGGAATTCGGTGGCGTTATCCAGCGTGGCTGGGTCACCGGGGCGCATGCGCTTGAAGAATTCGATCAGTGCGGCCTGGGCAACGGTCAGCTTTCCGTTATTCGTATCCCATTCCGGTTCCTGGTCCAGAGTGGTTTGGATGAACTTGCGGTCCACATTGGTGTCGATGTCCGCAAACAGGGCTAGGATTTCTTCATCGGTTCCGTGTTTGAGCGGATTGTCTTTGATGCCGTCATCCACCGAGGAAAGCGCCCGCAGCAAAATCGTGATCGGCACCGTTCGTTTGCGATTGAACTTCAGCGTCAAATAATCCGTCTTGCGCGTTTCGAATTCCATCCAGGCGCCGCGGTCGGGGATCAGCTTGGCGGTCGCCAGCGGGCGATTGGTGGCCCGGTCCAGCGGCGCTTCGAAATAAACGCCCGGCGAGCGGATCAATTGCGAAACGACCACGCGCTCCGTGCCATTGATGATGAACGTACCTTTTTCCGTCATCTCCGGAAAGTCGCCAAGGAAGATATCTTGCTTGATCGGCTCGGGCACATCCGGGCCGGCCAGCAGTACGGAGATGTACAGGGGACTGGCGTAGGTCAGGTCGCGCTCGATGCATTCTTCGATGGAATACTTGGGATCATCGAACCAGTATTTGAGCTTCCACTGCTTGGCTTCGGGAGTGCGGCTGGGAAAATAAAGTTTCATCCCCTTGTTATAAGATTCGATCGGAGAGATCTCGTGGAAGAGGTCCCCCAGCCCCTCGGCTTTTAATCGTTGGAATGAACTGAGTTGTACTTCAATAAGGTCGGGTAGCTTAAGTTGAGTCGATAAACGGGAATAAGTTTTTGTTGGGAGAGCTTGCGCCATTCAGCGCCTCCTGGAGGAATTCTGCAAAAATGCGAAAAGCCGCTGTTCGCGAAAATGCCTGTTTTGGCATTTAGGCATACGGCAAGATACCAATCCTTGATTATAGAGCAATTGGTCTAGATGTGTCAAGCCCGATTTTTGAGGTTGCCCGCCTGAGTTCTGCGCATTTGACGCTGAACCCGCCGCATTGTATCATAACGACCCAGGCTGGTTGGGCGATCGCTGTATGCTTCGGCATATAGAGGAAAGTCCGCACTCCACAGAGCATGGCGCCGGGGAAAATCCCGGGGCGGGGAAACCTGCCGGATCGGGCCACAGAAACATACCGCC
>CAYJMC010000029.1:11227-18740 GCA_964371335.1 uncultured Anaerolineaceae bacterium | reverse complement strand
GGACAGAATGCGGCTTACAGACTAGCCTGGAACCGCACTTTTTGCTGGATATGAAGTCAGCCTAGAAATTATCTCCTCAATGGTTTTAGGCGTCTATTGATATCCGCAGCCTTAGTCTCGAAGACCTTTATTTGATCGGAATAAAACGCGGGTTGGAGGCTTGGCTGGCTAGGCTCTTCCATTTTTGATCCAGGGTCACCTAACACGTTTCGCATAAGAGCCGTCATTTGTTGGTTATTACTTGCCTGTTGATCTGCAAGATTGATTGCCTCCTGTTTTTTCCCTTTCTCGATAAATCCTTTTAAGATACCAGCACCCCCCAAACCAGCCGTCAGACCAGTGGCAATTAATTGCGATTGCCCAGAGGGCTGATTAAGTGTATACAGAATTATTGCCGCTATGAGTCCGACCAGGGCTTCAGCTAAAAAACCCGCATCCCAATACACCACATATGGTTTTCTATCCAGGTCGTTTTCGTCTTTCTCCTTCCTCAAGTGAGGCCACTCAATGCCCTTCTCCTGCAAGAACGATAATCCCATACCTCCGATAAACCCACAACCGGCAACTACGACAATGTCTATCCACAGGTTTCCGAATACCATGTAATTCCTCCTTAATTGCGATTCCTGTTCATTAAATCCGTTAAGATTATAAAAAGGGTTTATAACCATGTTATGAACATTAAAAGGGTACTGTTATGAAAACAATGAATCTCGGTTTCATCGGCCTCGGCCTCATGGGCAAGCCCATGGCCGGCCACCTGTTGAAAGCTGCCTTCCCGCTCACCGTCCATAATCGCAGCCTGGGCGCAGTCGCCGACCTCGTGGCCGCCGGCGCTCGCGAAGCCCATTCCGCCAAGGAAGTTGCCGCCAATTCGGATATTGTCTTCACCTGCCTGCCGGATTCGCCGGATGTTGAACAAGTTGTTCTCGGTCCGAACGGGGTGCTTGAGGGCGCCCGTTCCGGTTTGATCGTTGTCGATCACTCCACCATCATGCCTGCTACCGCACGCAAACTCGCCGAGACTCTCGCCGCCTCTGGCATCCAGTTCCTCGACGCGCCCGTCAGCGGCGGCCAGCTGGGCGCCCAAAATGGAACCCTTACCATCATGGTCGGCGGGGACGCGGCCGCCCTTGAACGCGCCCGCCCTGCCATGCAAGCCTATGGCAAAGCCATCACTCACATCGGCGCCTCCGGCGCCGGCCAGGTGGCGAAATGCTGTAATCAGATCATGGTGGCCGCGCAGATGTCCGCCATGGCTGAACTGCTGATCTTCGCCCGCAAAGCAGATGTCGATCCGCGCAAAGTTGTCGAGGCGATTCGCGGTGGAGCCGCTCAGTGTTGGACCCTGGACAACAAGCCCGAGCGCCTGTTCGCAGGCAACCGCCAGCCCGGCTTCAAGGCCCACATGCAAGCCAAAGATCTCCACATCATTATGGACAGCGCCCGCGAGCTGAACATGCCGCTGCCCGCCACCCAGGTGAACACGGGGCTTTACGATAAAATGTTGCAAATGAAAATGGGTGATCTGGATAATTCAGCGCTGGTTGCTGTGATAGAAAAAATGGCAGGAAAGGAATTACTATAATTTCCAGTTACTAAAACCTGCTGTGATAGTGCTGAACGCCAAATCCAACCACGCGCCAAAAGATTGATGCGTGAATTGCGACCTGGCAGCTTCGAATTGAAGCCATCTTGCGTCGACAAATCCCTCGCTTTTGTTTAGATTTAATTCCTCATCCCCTACGGCTTCCATGACGTACCAACTAACTATTTTTTCGTTTTCTTTCCCCTTTTCCAAATAAATGTATCGTTGATCACCGATATAACTGATATTGCGCAATTGCTTTAGACCAATTTCCTCAGTTACTTCTCGAATAGCCGCGTCTACTGCTTCTTCTCCTGCTTCTAAATGCCCCTTTGGAGAAACCCACTGAATTTCCCCTGTCCACCTTATTTGCTTCACAACTAGAAATTCTAAATTCTCTGCTTTTCTATAAATAATGCCGCCCGCCGAATGATGGATTTTTTTAGTCCCGCGTTTACTCAAGAAACCAGCCTTACAAAAATTCCCGATACACAAAAAACGCCGCCACCACCATCATCAACTGCCCCACATTGATCGCCGCGGCTTGCACCCAAGGTGCGGCTACTTTCTTCTTCAAGACCATCCCCCACCCCATCCACACCTGGCCTGCGGCGAACAGCAGCGCGCCCGAGCTCGCCAGGTAAGCCCACGGCAGCGCCCAACCGCGGTCGATGGTCTTCGCCGTGGCCGAATAAACCAACACGGTGATCGCAAATACGTATAACCCCAGCAGGACGCGCTCGAGCGCGCTCGCCTTCTTCATTCCGGCCGACAAGCGCGCATAGGCCTGCACCCCCACCAACAATGTGAGCGCCCCCAGTATCGCTCCGGGAACGTACGAATACGCGTCCGGTCTGAACACGTCGAACCCCAGCGCAAACGCGCCGGCCGCCAGGCCCTGGGCGGTCAGCGCCCAGGTCGCAGTTCCCGCGCCCCAGATTGGAAGCAGCTCCGCGATCCAGAATAATGCCAGCCCAATCATGAACCATCCCATCAGCCTCGACTCTCCGCTGCCAAACGCTTTGCGGCCGGCTTCGAA
This sequence comes from uncultured Anaerolineaceae bacterium, assembly GCA_964371335.1. Taxonomy (GTDB): domain Bacteria; phylum Chloroflexota; class Anaerolineae; order Anaerolineales; family UBA11579; genus JAMCZK01. The sequence goes on along the minus strand of CAYJMC010000029.1, from coordinate 16,113 downwards.
CCAGAACCAGGCGATCAAGCCGCCGTAAAAAAGAAGCATTCCGCCAAGCCAGACCACCGTCTGTTTCCTTGTTTCCCTACCGATCTTGGCAATCAATCCAACGCAAGCTAATGCCAACCAAAGCATCGTATCTCTCCTAATCTCATATTCTCTAATCTCTATATTCCAAATTACCAATAACTAATAACCAATAACCCATACCTCTCCCCATCTATCAATCTTCCTTCCGTGAATATCCCAGCCGCTTCAGCGCGTTCTCGTCCTGGCGCCAGTTGGCCTTGACCTTGACGCGCAATTCCAGGAACACCTTGCGCCCGCTCATGGTCTCGATCTCCTTGCGCGCCGCCGTGCCGATCTCCTTGATCATCTTCCCGCTCTCGCCAATCACGATGCCTTTATGCGATTCGCGCTCGACGAACAGGGTCGCCTCAATGCGCGCCCCGTTGTCCCCGCGTTCGACGAAGCGGTCGATGCGCACGGCGATGCCGTGCGGCACCTCGTCTCGCAGCAATTGCAGCGCAGCAGCCCGAATCAAGTCCGCCGCAATCTGCTTTTCATACAGGTCGGTTATTTGCTCTTCGGGGTAATACGCCTCTCCCACGGGAATTAAATCCAGCAGCACGCCCAGCAAATCAGCCAGCCCAGTCCGCTCGCTTGCCGAAATCTCGAGCGTACGCTTACTGGTAACCAGCGAGGCGTACACTTCCCTTCGTGCCGCCAGGCGTTGTTCATTAACAAGGTCCGTTTTATTCAAGGCGAGCACCACGGGCTGCCTGCCTCCTAGGTCTGCAACCCTCCTGGCGAGGAGCTTGTCTTCTTTGTTTGGCGCTTCAAAGGCGTCCACCAGGAACAAAACCACGTCGGCGTCTTCCAGCGCCGCCAGCGCCTGGGAGTTCATAAACTCCCCCAGTTTGTTGCGTTCCTCATGTAAGCCGGGTGTATCCACGAATACGATCTGCGCGTTTTCCAGGGTCAGGATGCCCAACTGGTTGCGCCGCGTGGTCTGCGGCCGCGGCGACACCGCCGACACGGGTTGCTCCAGCAGCGCGTTCATCAACGTGGACTTGCCCACGTTCGGTCGGCCCACCACCGCAACGAATCCAGCTTTGTATGCAGACACGCTGGCATTGTATCAGCGACATGATGAGGTCCTGTAGTCCTGAGGTCTAGAAGTCTCGAAGTCAGACTTCTAGACCTCCAGACTTCAAGACATTGCTAGACAGTTTCTTAACGTTCAAGTAAAATCTCGCTCTTATTCATAACCGTGCGAAGAGCCTGCCCTGAGCGAAGCGAATGGGTTGTCCTTGAAACCCTCATTGACCTCAAGTCCAACCTTCGCAAGGTTGCAAGCATTTGGAGGAAGTTTTGGCAAATATCAAATCGGCCATTAAGCGCAATCGGCAGAATGAAAAGCGCCGCATTCAGAACATGGAATTCCGCAGCAGCGCCCGTGGCTATGTAAAGAAGGCAAACCTAGCCATCCAAAGCGGCGACGTTGAGAAAGCCCGCGCTGCTTACCGCGCCGCCGCCAGTTCACTGGACAAGGCTGCTGTAAAAGGCGTCATTCACAAGAACAACGCCGCCCGCCGCAAAGGCGCCATCATGCGCAAGCTGGCCGCCCTCGAAAAAAGCAAGAGCTAGGCGAGCATCTTACGATGCGAGCCGTATTGCGAGGAGGCTTTTAGCCGACGAAGCAATCTCAATGATCCCTATCTTCGACAATATTATTTAACGGCAGCTTTCAGAAAGCTGCCGTTTTTCTTTGTGGGTTAATTGATTTCTTTTGTTCCCTTGGTCCTGACTGAAAATTATCGCCACAGGTTTCCGTAGGGACAGGTTTCAAGGAAAATAACCGTGGCTGATAAAGAATTCTGTGGGCCCACACAAGGTAGCTGGCAAATCCATTGAAACCTGTCCTGCCATTCAACAAACGCCCACCGCAAGCCAATAAACGGACAGGTTTCAGTACCTCCACCGCCATCACAAAATCATGCCAAAGTTTACGGCTAGCAATGATGCTTCAAGTCGAAACCTGTCCCTACAAAAACATCTTTCATTTGATCTTTCATCCATCGCGACTAAGATCTTCGTACCCTAAGTGGTTATTCTTTGATGCCAGTCTAAGAAGAACTCGCCGCCATCGAGGCACTCCCAGCTGCCGTTTTTCCTTGTGAAAAAGAAAATTCTTTGTGCTCTTTGTGGTTTAAATGTTTGGCCTCGGTTTATAATCTCAAAATATGTTCGAACAAGAACGCGCTCTCATCGAGAAAGAAATTCGCGCCTTTTGCCAGGCCGAATCTCTTCCCGCGCCTGCGGAAATACACTGGAGCCAGATTCCTTTCTCCGGTGAATGGGGTCTCTCCACCTCGCTTTTCCAGCTCGCCGCCGACGAAGGGCGCTTGAGTGGCAAGAAGACGAACGTAGCCCAGCGCGCCGCTGAGCTTGCCGAAAAGCTGGCTGCCCGCCTCGGCGCACCCGCGGGTTTTGCGCGCGTCGCCGCGGTCAAGGGTTACCTCAACCTCTACTTCGCCGCGCCTGATTTTGCCTCCCGCGTCGTCGAGGAGGTGCTTGCTTCAGGTCCGCGCTATGGCTGGGGAGCGTCCAAAGGTCAACGCTTCATGGTGGAGTACTCCCAACCCAACACCCTCAAGGCTTTCCACGTCGGCCACCTGCGTAACATGATCCTCGGCGCCGCGCTCGCCAACATCCTCGAAGCCGCTGGTTACGAAATTGTCCGCGCCAACTACATCGGCGACTTCGGCAAAGATGTCTTCAAATGGCTGTGGAACTACCTTAAACGCCACAACGGTGAGCAGCCTCCCAAGCAGGACGTCACCCGCTGGATGGGAGACCTCTATGCCGAGGCCAGCCGCGAGCTGGAGGCCGACCCCAAAGGCGAAGAGGAAATCCGCGAGCTATTCGCTCGCTGGGATGCCGAGGATGACGAAATCCAGGAACTCTACTGGAGAACTCGCCAGTGGTCGCTGGACGGCTTCAACGAAATTTACAGCCAAATGGACACCCGCTTCGACCGTTTCTATTATGAACACGAAATGGAGAAGCCGGCCAAGATCTTCGTCGAGCAATTGATTGAAAAAGGAATTGCCACCGACGAACGTCCTCAGGGTGGCATCGTGGTTGTGAAGCTGGACGAGCTGCTGGGACTCAAAGAGGAAAAATACCGCGTCCTGGTGCTCCTGCGCTCTGATAACACTTCACTCTATGGAGCCTGGGATCTGGCCCTGGCCCTGACCAAGTTCAAAGAATACGATCTCGACAAATCCATTTATGTTGTGGATGTGCGCCAATCCCTTCATTTCAAGCAGGTCTTCAAGACCTTGGAATTGGCGGGCTATGCCGAGGAAATGAAGAAAGTCCTCCACCTGCCCTACGAGGTGGTCAATCTGCCTGGCAACGTCATCATTTCCTCTCGCGAGGGTGTGGTCGTTCTCCTTGAAGAGCTCATCCGCGAGGCGACCGCCCGCAGCGCCGCCATCATCAACGAAAAGAATCCGGGCTTGGCCGCAGCCGTTCGCGATACCGTCGCAAAGCAAATTGGCCTGGCTGCCATCAAATATCCCATGCTGGCTCGCGAGAATACCAAGATCGCCACCTTCGACTGGGAAACAGCCCTGGACTTCAGTGGCCAGGCGGCTCCCTACATCCAATATGCCCACGTTCGGGCAAGCAGCATCCTCGGCCGCCACGGAAGCCAGGTGCCGCCATCCGCCGTGCCGGCCCATGATCTGGCGCCCAGTGAAATAGAGTTGATTGACCGTATTTCTCAACTTCCCGAAGCCATCCAGAGTGCGGCAGCCGAATACAGGACCCTGCACATCACCAACCTGGCCTACGACACGGCGAAGGCTTTCAATGACTTCTACAACCAGTGCCCCGTCCTTCAAGCGGAGCAACCTGCACGCGACTTCCGGCTCCGATTGGTAGCATCCGCCAAACAGGCCCTGGCAAACAGCCTGGCTTTGCTGGGCATCCAGGCGCCCGTTATAATGTAGACTTCGCTTCCATTAATCGCCTCACCATAGGAGAGTCTTTTTATGCCCTCTGCCGACACCCGGCATTTTTTCCTGACTAAACCCACCCATTTTCGCATCAAATACACAATCAATCACTGGATGGACACGAACAACCAGGTGGAACCCGAGAAGGCCGAAGTCCAGTGGAACGCCCTTCTGGAACACTATAAAAAGCTGGGCGCCAAGGTCGAAGTTTTCGAATCAGTAGATGGTTGGCCGGATCAAGTATTTACGGGAGATTCAATTTTCCTGTATGGCAAGCATGCCATTGCCGGACGCTTCCGCTACTTTGAGCGCTCCGGCGAAGTGTCGCCCATGATCCAGCGCTTTGAGCAGCGCGGTTACACGATCCACCAGGTTCCCGATGGCCTGTTCTTCGAAGGCAATGGCGAAGCCATTGCCTGGGATGGACATGTTTTGGCTGGTTATGGTGTGCGCAGTGACCGAGAGGCGTTGGATTTCCTTTCAAAAACCTTGGACGTCGAGGTCATCCCCTTTCGAGTGTTGCCCCCTCATTTCCACGTGGATACTATCGTGTGCCCCCTGCGCAAGGGCCTGCTGGCCTATGTGCCCAGCGGGATGGACGAGGACAGCCGGCGGCGCATCGAAAACCTCGGCGTGGACTTGATCACCATCGATCAGGACGAAGGGCTGGAACTGGCCTGCAACTCTATGGCCTTGGGCGATGATGTCATCGTCAGTACACACAAGGCGCCCAAATTCCACAAGGAACTGGAAAAAGTCGGCTTCACAGTCATTCCCCTGGATCTAAGCGAATTTGCCAAATCCGGCGGCGGGGCAAAATGCCTGACCCTTGAAGCTTATGCCCCAAGACCTGACTAAACCCGCCCG
>CAYJMC010000029.1:6129-11127 GCA_964371335.1 uncultured Anaerolineaceae bacterium | reverse complement strand
CCTATAATCCCTAAAAATGTGATCACTTGGTTTTGTGCCCTACCGTAAATGTGTCTTTAGAGAGGACAATTGTCACTAGGACATCGTTTGCGAGGTGCATAACATTCTAGTGTTGTCATCCCCATCAATGACTATCTCAATGAAAAAGGAATGATATGACAAAGAAGCGCGTTTTGATCATGGGGGCTGCCGGGCGGGACTTCCATAATTTCAACACCTACCTGCGCAGCAACCCGGCCTATCAGGTGGTCGCTTTCACCGCTACCCAGATCCCCAACATTGAAGGCCGAACATACCCACCCGAGCTGGCTGGCGATGACTACCCCAAAGGCATCCCTATCCGCCCCGAGGAGGAGCTTTCTCGCCTGATCCGCGACGAACATATCGACCAGGTATTTTTCTCTTATAGTGACGTAACCCACGAGTACGTGATGCATAAAGCCTCACAAGTGCTGGCCGCCGGAGCCGATTTTTGCCTCCTGGGCCTGAAAAACACCTTGCTCAAATCCAAGAAGCCGGTTGTCTCCGTCTGCGCAGTACGCACCGGCTCTGGCAAAAGCCAGACCACCCGCCGCGTGTCGAATATCCTCCGCAACATGGGTTTCAAAGTAGCCGCCATCCGCCACCCGATGCCTTATGGCGACCTTTCAAAACAAATCGTACAACGTTTTGCCGATTATGCCGATCTGGACAAGCACGACTGTACCATCGAGGAGCGCGAGGAATACGAGCCGCACATTGACAATGGCGTGATCGTCTACGCCGGCGTAGACTATGAAAAGATCCTGCGCCAGGCGGAAGCCGAGGCCGACATCATCCTCTGGGATGGCGGAAACAATGACCTCCCTTTCTACCAGCCCGACTTGCACATCGTGGTGGTCGACCCGCATCGCTCCGGCCACGAGACCCGCTACCACCCCGGTGAGGCCAACGCCCTCATTGCCGATGTCTTCGTGATCAACAAAGTGGATACAGCCAATCGCGAGGACGTGCTAACCGTCACCAATTCGCTTTATAAGCTGAACCCGGCGGCCCAGATCGTCGAGGCTGCCTCGCCGCTCTTTTTGGACGAGCCCGAAGCCATTCGCGGCAAGCGCGTCCTCGCCATCGAAGATGGCCCCACGCTCACTCACGGCGAAATGGCCTATGGCGCCGCATGGATTGCCGCCCGGCGTTACGGCGCTGCAGAGATCGTCGACCCGCGGCCTTTCGCCGTCGGCTCCATCACTGAGACCTTTAAAAAATATCCCACTACCGGCAACGTACTGCCCGCGATGGGCTACGGCGAAAAGCAGGTTGCCGAGCTTGAACAAACCATCCGGAACGCGGATGTAGACCTGGTGGTGATCGGCACCCCCATCGACCTCAGTCGCGTGCTGAAGATTAAGCAGCCTACTCAACGCGTGCGCTACGAGTTGCAGGAGATCGGCAAACCCACCTTGAACGATATTCTCGAAGCCAAATTCGGAAAGTAACCATCCTGAGGCGAAACGTAGGTGCACACTGCAGTGCGCACCTGTATCACCAAGGAACCTACTAGGAAATGAAAGAGGCCTTTCGGCCTCTTTTCGTTTCCAGATCAGAGTTACACATCCAAACGGTAACCTAAACCTCGTATCGTGTTTAGCAGTTTGGGCTTCTTCAGGTATTTCTCGATCGCCTGCCGCAGCCAGTGTGGGGCAGTTGCTGCTCACCCCTGTCTCGCTCCGCTACCGCGAAAGCGACATCTGACCGAAGCCGCGGCTGTGTTCCCCAAGGTGGCTGCAGCGCGCGACTTCGACGCGCATACGATGAAGCAGGGAAGTGACAAGATTGGAAAAGTGACCTATCTGACGCGCTCAAGAATATGAATGCTAGCGCCCTGTCGGCAGTAATCGACTGGCGGAGTGACCGCCTGCTGAGACCACTCCCCAGTATTTACCCAATAATCGTCGTAGAAACGGTCTTCGATCAAAAGGAAATCGGCCTCATCCAACCATCGAGTACGCAAGGGTTCATCCCAATAACTCATGCGATGCAATATTTCGGAATCGCCTCCGATACGAAAGGAATAGCCATCGTTCAGTTGAGCGGGAAAGATCTCGACTTTAGGTGTATATAACAACGGAGCCGCAGAATCCCCCCCGGTCCAATACACTAACGCATTGGGGGCTACATGGGCTGCCAGGTTTGCCCCAGCAGCCTCGTACGAGGCAATCACATCGCTTGAGCAATTATAGGAAACATATCCTCTACCCAGGATAATAGTCGGCGAAAGCAGGAACGCAAAAAACAAAAAGAAGCTCCAAGCACGCGCGGCATAGCTAGCTCCACTCCCCTTCTGGGAAGATTTTTGCCTTCGATGAAGCCAATAAGCTAACAGCAAAATGACTGCCCCAGTTAGCAAGCCGATTAGCGCAGGGAGCCAATCCATAAGGGCACGGCGCACCGAACTGACTATCTCTTGATAGTCCATTCCGTACTTGTTTTGGATCAATATCCAAAGCTCAGGACCGCCGGGCACACGGAGATCCAATAGACTGCGTACAAATCGGGGTCGCCACCAATCGCTTGGTAAAGATTCCGCGGCCGAAAGACCAAGGACCAAACCAAAGGAAAGGATCAGGACAATACTTAAAGCGTTTACCCACGTCCCACGATCCCCACCCCAATGACTTACTGCAAGCACAAAGAAGACAATAGCCAATACGTCGAAAAAACCTAAATAAACCTGGAAACAATAGACACAGTAATTCCCTCCCAAAGAAGCCACCCCATGCAGGATGAAGAGAACGGCGAAAAGCAAAGCCAGGAAGATGGCGGCGCGGTTTTCCGTGAGGTCTTTTTTCTGTTTCGGTTTTTTCCATAAGATCAAGCCTGCAACAAGACCCAAAACGGGGAGCAGATTAAAACGGACGGCCTGAAAAAGGCTATTGGCTCTCCCGGCTAGGTCGATTTCGGGCGACCACCGCGGGACGGATTCAGCAGGGAGTCGCCAGGGATTCAAGAAAGGGGTAAGTCTTTCGGGTAACCAGTAAGCCCAGAGCTTTAGAATTCCAGGCCAATAAAGCAGATGGCCCAATAGTAAGAAGCCAAATCCGGCAGCGGCACATTTCAGCGCCGTGGACCAGCCGTACTCCCAGTAAATGTAGCCCAGTAACAACAACAGTACAGGAGCCATGTTTATGCGCATGAACCATATAGCCGCGGCAAGAATAGATGCAATTACCAGATGGCTTACTGGGCGTTTAGGGCCTAGCGAGAAGAACAAGGTCCACACCAGAAGGCAGGAAACGAGCACTTGCGAAACACCGACGCTGTACATTTTGATCAGCGCCGGGTTCACGGCAATCACGGCCATCACAAGAGCTGCCCACCAAGGGTTTCGTAATCGGGTTACCAAAAGCCAAAGGCCAACCAGCATGAGGAGGCCGAGGAAGATAGCGAAGTAGCGGCCGGTGCGCAATCCGGGACCAAAGATCACCTGGACCCACCCTGGAATCAGGAAGGCCAATGGCATATGGTTGGTAAGCGGTCCATAATCTTGGAATGGGGTATAGCGACCCGTCGCAAACAATAACCCCTTTACTAAGTAAGCCCCCTCGTCCAGGACGGAGATTTGGGTGTGAGCATAAGAAAAGGACTGGAAAAAATAAGCCAAGGCAGCTGATAGAGAAAGTACGTAAGCTCCCCAACGTCTGCTTAGATCTTGAATATGTATCAAAACCTTAGTCATCTCCCATCGCCTCAGAACTTGTAAAGACACCGATCCGGTGAAAACAGATTTTACTCGCGAAGGTGAGAGGATTTGGCAACTAGAGGATTATGCGTCAACCATTGATCCCCTCCTCCGCGTTATCTCGTCCGATAACTGCGTCGGCAACTCTTGAGCTGCCACTCATTTCCCTTGAACATTTACCTCTAGATAAATAGGGCATAAACCTACTAGCACACCGCAGCGAAACTACGATCGAAAGCTAGGTCCGCACCGCAGTGCGCCCGATTCAACTCCGCCGGAACCTGACCAACCTGGCGTAGGGGCGGGGAGACCCCGCCCACGGCCTCAAGATCTACCCATCGTAGGTGCGCCCGCGGCGCGGCTAGGGTAGAAAGCGTCCACGCTGAGGCGAAACGTAGGTGCGCACCTGTATGCCCAGGAGCCAAGCCCGCAAAACAAAAGAGGCCTTTCGGCCTCTTTTCGTTTCCAGATCAGAGTTACACGTCCAAACGGTACCCAACCCCCCTGACGGTGTTGAGGATCTTTGGCTTCTTGGGATCCTTTTCAATTGCCTGCCTTAGCCAGCTAATGTGAACATCTAACGTGCGCGTATCCCCTGTGTAATTCGTCCGCCACACTTTCTTGAACAGGTTATCGCGCTCCACCACTTCGCCCTTGTGGTCGATCAACATGCGCAGCAATCGCACCAGGCGCGGGGTGAGCACCGACTTTTTCCCATGCGCACGCACCACTTGCGTCTCGAGGTCCAGTTCGATAGGCCCCGTCTTCAACAGGCCGCCTTCGTCCACCGGCAGCAGCGGGCCAATGCGGTTGACCAGCTTCCGCTGTGTGAACGGCAGCATCAGCACCACATTGGCGCAGTCGAAGTCCTCCTCCAGCGGGCGTTTGGGGTCCGAGATCAGCAGAATCGGCATGCCATTGACCTTGGCGCGGATCGAGCCGCAGATCCGTTTCCCGCTGGTGCGCATGGACGCCGCGTCGACAATGACCAGGTCTTGCTTGCCTTCGCCGACATGCTTGATTGCATTCTTGCCCGATGAAACGCGCTCGACCTGGAAACCCTTTTTCATTAACGATGAAATAAATTCCGGGTCGCTGGTCCAGCGTCCTTCCACCCATAGGATTTTTGTACTGCTGGCTTGAGATAATTTGCGCGCCATATGTGCGGGTCCCGCCTGGGTCTACTTTCTGTTGTCCTTGATTTTGGAAAACTGGTTCATACGCGGGCGGGCATTATAACGAACAAACCTTAAATAAGTCAATCACCTTAAAGAAACTCG
>CAYJMC010000029.1:3740-6029 GCA_964371335.1 uncultured Anaerolineaceae bacterium | reverse complement strand
GGCCGGGAGGCACAATGAGCGAGATGATCGAAGTCGTCATAGATAGCATCCGCGTGGGGCTCATGTCCCAGCAGCGCGTGGTCATCTTGCGCGAAGCCGACGCCGAGCGTTATCTCGCCATCTGGATCGACCCCTACATGGCCGAGCAGATCACCTTCGCCCTCCAGGAGGTCGAAGTCGCCCGCCCCATGACCCACGACCTCATCCGCGATATGCTGCGCTCGCTGGAGGCCCGCGTGGTCCGCGTCGAAGTCCTCAGCCTGAAAGCCGACGTTTTCTACGGCAATATCGTCGTCGAAGCCGACCACAAGACCCTCAACGTCGATTCCCGCCCCTCCGATGCGCTGGCTATCGCCGTGCGCACCCACGTGCCCATCCTCGTCTCCCGCGAAGTGATGGACGCCGCCGGCATCATCCCCGAAGAAGACTTGGACGAGAGCGAAAACGGCATTGAAGAAGCTCTCGAAGAAAAAGAAGGCGACCTGCTGGAAGGGGAAGGCGAAGGCCGCCTGGAAGTCTTCGAGGATTTCCTCGAAAAACTCGACATAGATGAAGACGACGACGATAAGAAGAAAAAGAATGATAAAAGCAATTAGAGCTTCGTAAATTATTCACATCGCCATTCTTTCCATTGTAGGGGCGGGTTCGGTTCCTTGTTCTCACCATCGAATCCCAGACTCGACTAAACCCGCCCGTTCAATCACAACGATAATTATCTGGAGCCTATTTATGCGACAACTTCTACAAAACCGGCTAAAGCCTCGACTCCATCTCGTATAATCGGGTCGTCATTTCCAATGACCGATACATTTCCGCCTGAGATCGAACAAGCTTCCCCCGCACCGCAGCTCGTGCCGCATAGCCGCGAGGCTGAAGAAGCGGTCATCGGCTCTGTGCTGATCAACCCCGAAGCCTACTACGACGTCGCCCAGTTCCTCGCCGCCGAGGATTTCCACATCCATCGCCTGCGCTGGATCTGGGACGCCTATACCCACCTGCACGAACAGCGCATCCCCATCGACTTGCTCACCGTCACCGAGGAGCTCGACAAACAGGGCCACCTCGCCGAAGTCGGGGGGCCGGCTTATTTAACCCAATTACTCAACAATACGCCCACCTCCCTGCACGCCGAGGCTTACGGCAAGCTGGTGCAGCAGGCTTCCATCCGCCGCCGCTTGCTGGAAGCCGCCAACAAGATCGCCAGGACGGCCTACCAGGAAGACCTCAGCGTGGAGACCGCCATCGACGAGGCCGAAAAGGCCGTCTTCTCCGCCAGCGAGCATCGCCTCTCCACCGACCTCCAGCCCATCAAGACCGTCCTCTCCGACTATTACGACCGCGTCGAGGCCGCCTCTCGCCGCAGCGAAGAGATTTACGGCGTGCCCACCGGTTTCATCGATCTCGACCGCCTGCTGATGGGCTTGCAGCCCTCCGACCTGCTGATCATCGCCGGCCGCCCCAGCCAGGGCAAGACCAGCTTCCTGATGTCGGTCGCCAAAAACGCCGCCCAGCTCAACAAGAAACACGTAGCCATCTTCTCCATGGAAATGTCCAACGAGCAACTGGTCCAGCGCTTGCTGGCCCAGGAGACCGGCATCAACTCCCAGAAGCTGCGCTCCGGCAAGCTGGAGCAAAACGAATGGGACCTGTTCGCCCAAGCCATCGAAGTGCTCGGCGACACCAAGGTCTTCCTCGACGACACGCCGGCCATCTCCCCCACGCAGATGCGCGCCAAGTGCCGTCGCCTCCACATGGAGTATGGGCTCGACCTGGTAGTCGTGGATTATTTGCAATTGATGGCCGGCGAGAGCCGCAACGATAACCGCGTGCAAGAAGTCTCCTACATTTCGCGCAGCCTCAAAGTGCTGGCCCGCGAACTCAACGTGCCGGTGCTGGCCGCGGCGCAGCTCTCCCGCGCCGTCGAACAGCGCACCGACAAACGCCCCGTGCTCTCCGACCTGCGCGAGTCCGGCTCGCTGGAGCAGGACGCCGACATCGTCATGTTCATCTATCGCCCCGAGTTCTACGAAGAAGACTCGCTGCGCAAGAACATCGCCGAGATCATGGTCAGCAAGCACCGCAACGGCCCCACCGGCATCGTCGAGCTGGTCTTCCGCGAGAACCTGGCCAAGTTCGAAAACGCCGCCACCAAACACGTCGATTTCTCCCAGTTCTAGACCACCCCTTGCGAAGGTTGGACTTGAAGTCTTCATTATTCCCACCCCATCCCCTCGCAAGGTTGATCGCGAATCCTTTCGGCTCGTCCTCAACCCTTCGCAAGGCTGGAAG
>CAYJMC010000029.1:0-3640 GCA_964371335.1 uncultured Anaerolineaceae bacterium | reverse complement strand
CTGAAGGGGATCCTGAAAAAGATCAACGAAAATACTACGCGCACCAATTCTCCGTCCTCCTCGAGCTTTGAATCGCACCTGAAGCCCGATCTGGCCGGGGATCCCAACTGCCCGCATTGCGGCGGGCTGGGCTACATCCGCATGGACGTGCCGCCCGGCCATCCTGAATTCGGCAAGGTGCAGATCTGCGTCTGCAGGCGAGACGAAGTCTCGCAGCATACGCGCCGCAAACTTTACGCCATCAGCCGCCTCGACGAGCTGAAGGACCTCACCTTCGATAATTTCGAGCCGCGCGGCCGCGTGGGTTTGCCCGCCCGCCAGGCCGACTCGCTGGAATCCGCCTACAACCAGGCGCGCCAGTACGCCATGAAGGTCGACGGCTGGCTGCTGCTGGAAGGCGGCTACGGCTCCGGCAAGACCCACCTGGCTGCGGCCATCGCCAACTTTGTGGTCAGCGTGGGGCTGCCCACCATTTTCATCACCGTCCCGGATTTGTTGGACGCGCTGCGCTACACCTACTCCTCCCCGGCGGAATCTTTCGAAGAGCGCTTCGAAGAGATCCGCCAGGCGCCGCTGCTGATCCTGGATGATTTCGGCACGCAGAACGCCACCGAGTGGGCGCAGGAGAAGCTCTTCCAGATCCTCAACCACCGCTACATCAACCACCTGCCGCTGGTGATCACCACGAATTTGTCGCTCGACCAGGTCGAAGGGCGCATCCGCTCGCGGCTTTCGGACCCGGAGCTGGTCACCCGCCTGCGCATCCTGGCGCCCGACTTCCGCCGCCCCATGGACGATTCCAGCCAGAACGAGCTTTCCGCCCTGCACCTGCTGCGCGACAAGAACTTCGCCAACTTCGAGCTGCGCGAGAACGAGGGTTTGACCGACCAGGACAAAAAAGCGCTGAAGAAGGCCTTCGAGGCGGCTCGCAAGTACGCCGAGAAGCCCAAGGGCTGGCTGGTTTTCACCGGCAGCCACGGCTCCGGCAAGACCCATCTGGCCGCTGCCATCGCCAATTACGCGCAAGACATGGGGCGCATCCCGGTCTTCGTCACCGTCCCCGACCTGCTGGACCACCTGCGCGCCACCTTCAACCCCAACAGCCCGGTGAGCTACGACCGCCGCTTCGAAGACGTGCGCAACTCCGAACTGCTGATCCTGGACGACCTGGGCACGCAGTCCGCCACCCCCTGGGCGCGCGAAAAGCTCTACCAGCTCTTCACCCACCGCTACAACGCTCAGTTGCCCACAGTAATTACCACCGCGGACAGCCTGGACGAGATGGACCCACGCATTTTGAGCCGCGTGCGGGACGCTCGGCTTTCCACGAATTATCCGATTGGCGCGCCGGCGTATACAGGGAAGAAGAAGTAACCAACGCGTTTTCTCATGGGAGAAAGAAAAACTTGCAAGCTTTTCTTGAAATTATTAAAGAAGCAATAAAATCGATCTCTTTTCTTATACGTATTGCTTTCATTACCGCAGGAGTGTCTTTAGTTCTGCTAATTCTGCCCGATTCATTTTACACAGAGATTGGTGTCAAAGGGTATCTAGAAAATTACAAGCCGTATGTATGGTTGATATTTATTGTTTCATCTCTGGTATTTTTCTTTGGATTCATAGCAGATTTCCGATCTTGGATAGGAGGAGCTAGCTCCGTTATTAGTAAGATTCAAACACTTATTCTTCGCCGAAAAGCTGAACATGTCACGCTATTTGAAAAAGGCGTCAGAAGACGGGAAGGTCTAGTTGTTCACCGTGGTACTGAATGGGTAGTTCTAGAGTCTCCAAGATTATTTTGCCAAATTCATAATCTAGAGTTGCGATTAACTACAGGATTAATCGGTACTCAGCACTCAATTTGCACCTTGTGCCGTGATGCGCACATAAATTATGGAGTTAAGTTTATAACTGAAAATACTGTCTGTATTTACTATCATCATGGACTGGGTTATGTTGCAGCCATTGATGAAATAAAAAGAAGATTGGTTCAAATAAGAGGCGAAAATGGCCAAGCAGTTAAGGCTTAGCCTTGTAAATTAATAAATCATCATATTCAACAATTACAAATGCATTCCCGGTTGAACGTAAACCAAAAGCAAACCCGCCAGTTTGTAATAAAGTGTTTGATTTATCGGTATATTCAGCAACCTCCTTTTCATTAATTAATATTCGAAATACTGATCCAATTGCAATAATCTCGATTTCATTGACCTCGTCAAGGGGCTTTACTGCGGTGTCATACTTCCAGTCAACTAATGTTGTTGAATTAATGCCTTCGCGCACTACCAAACTAAACGCTTGATTATTATCTACCCTCAGATAATAGTTGTCATTGTTGTTGTTGATTCGAAAATGAACTGTGACCCAAGTTGTTTCAGGTGAAGTTGTTTGAATCACCTTGAATTTTATTTTCAAATCGAAATCTCGTGCTTTTATCGTAAGCAAATCGCTCACATTCTCATATAGCCTTACCCATTTAATATTTTCTTTTTCGAAACTTGCTTCGATTGTTAATGCTTCATCAACGTAAACAATGCCGTGAGCAATTTCATCGGCAAAATTACCAATGTTCCAGTTTTGTTCGTTTGCCTTTTGAAAATCGTCCGAAAATATTAGGTCCATATCTGACGTGGTAGTAAATGTCGGTGAAGGGGTAATGGTTTGCGTCAAGGCTGGAGCAGTTGAAGAAGTAACCATTGCCGTCAAGCTCGGCGTTGTAGTGCTTGTTCCCAATGTTGCTTGCGCGGTTAGACTTTCATGGTACTCTACTGTGGGTAAACTAGATAATTCGTTACAAGATATTAGATGAAGCGCAAGAAACACGATTACACTAGAAAATATTAAACGTTCCATAAAGATAACCTGGCTATTTTGTCATATGTTTTGTTCCAAACGAATAAAACGATCAATCTTCCCACAGCTGCAACTATGCCAGCCGACAAAATGTAAGCCGTTGAGTTAGCTGGAAAAAACACGAAGCCGATCTTATTCCCAATCAAACCAAATACACAAAAAATAAGAAGATATAAAAATGTGGGGAAAAACATAACTTGCCATTGACATCGTCTCATGCTTTTTGTTTCCCCTCTAAAGGATACAAAAACAATGGCAATTCTATAGAGCATGAAGATCGCAATGAAAACTTTAACCATGAAAAACCAGTATTCCGGTATACCAATTGGTGAAGGCCATTGGGCGAGTCCACTAACTAAAATGCTTAAAAACTGGATTACAAGCATAGAAAATAAATATCTTGTGTAGTTTTTTTTGATTCTTTTTAGAATCTCAGTCTGTTTTTCTTGCCCTTCGTTTAATTTGCTGTCCGAAATTTTCCTTTTTTCCAATTTTCCTCCTCAGCCAACGAGTCATGATAGTTTAATACACAAAGTTGCGTTGGTAGTTGATTTGGATTTCTGTTAAGTTCCTTGATTTTTCCACCAATTTTCACAAAAATCTACACTTACGCGCTAAATTACCCTCATGGGCGGACATTCACCTCTAACTCGACCTGAAAACCTCTGGGGTCCAGATTACCGCGAGCGCTTCCAGCGCCCGGCATCCTGATCCTAAGTCAAACCTCTTCGCGGAGCTTTTCAACGCCATAAATCAAGGCCTTCGGAAGCGAATAGTACA
This sequence comes from uncultured Anaerolineaceae bacterium, assembly GCA_964371335.1. Classification (GTDB taxonomy): domain Bacteria; phylum Chloroflexota; class Anaerolineae; order Anaerolineales; family UBA11579; genus JAMCZK01. The sequence continues at coordinate 4 of CAYJMC010000029.1, read as the reverse complement.
TCGC
>CAYJMC010000028.1:22602-27860 GCA_964371335.1 uncultured Anaerolineaceae bacterium | reverse complement strand
ACGAACCTCATTTATGTGGCCGCGACGGCCGATTTCATGAATAAAAATGCTCGCCGGTTGGCGAGCATTTTTTCTTATATCTTTGAGCTTTCTTTCAAGGCGAGCCTGCCATCGGGGGCGGGCACATAGCTCATCTCCCCTTGCGGCACATGCGGATCGATCTCCAGGTCGCCAGAGTCCATGGCTTCCCAGATTGTTTGGAATGGGACTTTGCCTGCCTTCCATTTCTCGGCCATCACCACACCATGGCCGGGCAAGACAGTGAAGGCGATCTGCCGCGGATCTTCCGGATTGCGGAAGGTTTCGGAGCGACTAAAGGCCGCTTTGATGCCGCGCGCCTGGGCTTCCGTGGCGCACGATACCAGGTAGTGGTAATACGGCGGATCGAGCGGCACATACTCCACCAATTTTGGATTGAAAGCTTTTACCCCGCGGTGTCCATGCAGTTTGGAACGGATAACGGGCACTTCGCTCTTCACGCCGCCCACAGTTTCGTGGGAGATGTGCAGCAAGAGCGTATCCATATCCATCATTTCCACGGCCTCCGAAGAAGGCGGGTCGTTGCGCTTACCTTCCACGTGGCGTACCACCGCGCCTGCGCCGTCGGGGCGAACGGCGGTAATCAAGGCGAGATCATCATCGGTGAGCTTGCCTTTATGCACCGGGCGCGCGCTGCCGGTGACGGTGGCTACCAACGCTTCAATGCGCGGGTCCCAGGTGGCAAAGCAACCTTCGCTATATTGCCGCGCCACGCCTTCGTTAACCGCGGGCACCTGCACCAAGTCCTCGATGCGCACCATATCGGTGAAAAACCCGCGCTCACCCAGTTCCTGGCCAGCGCGGTGCATGGCCTCCGGTGTGCTGAGGCTCTGCCAGACCTCGCGCTCGATGATGGGTTCCACGATCTGGTGATCGGTGACCTCTTTGGTGCTTTCGGTGGTGACGATACGTAAAGCAATATCGCTGTAGAAAGCAGTGGGATCAGTGTTCACACTGACGGGGTATGCGCCCACCAGATCGAAGTGATAAACGCGTTCCGGGTGATCCTCGCCCACGGCCAGCAGCACGCGGATGCTTTTGGCCTGCGCCTGCAGCATGCGCGACAAGGAGAGGATGGGACCACCGCGCGCACCTTGGTCAATCAGCACGCGGGGCGCGGTGAGGGATAAGCCGTCTAATTGGAATTCTTTTTCGTCAGGAGGGTCCTTCGCCAAAGCGTTCTTGAATTTAGAAATCCATTTGTCGAATTCCGCGGGCGAGATCTGGATGATGGTGTACAGGACCGGCGACTTCTTTAGACCAAATTGATGCCGCGCAGTGAAGAAAAGCGACTGGCGCCAGGGAAGCGGTTCGCCGAATGTCGCTGTAGTGAACAACACCTTGGTGTTATCCGTCGGGGTGTCGGCAACTTTGTGACCCAGATCACGGAAGCGGTTCAGGATGCCGTCCACCAGTTCTTCCAACATGGGGGACAGGGGCCCGGGCACGAAGGAAACTTCGATAGTTTTCAACCACGCATGGGTGGGATTCGTAGAAGTGGGAGCTATTTTTGACACTTGCATAGGCGGACCTCGCTTGGGGACGGGTGGGTATTATACTAAAACCAAGCTTCCTCCAGCGGAAAGACCCGGAAATATGAACATCCTGGTTACCAACGACGACGGCATCCTTCATCCGGGGCTATTGGCTCTGGCCGCCAGCATAAAGGCTGTTGGAGAGATTACTGTGCTGGCCCCGGACCACAACTGGTCGGCATCCGGGCACGTGAAAACGCTGCATCGCCCCCTGCGCGTGCGGCCCACCAAGATGCCGGACGGCACACCCGCCTTCATGAGCGATGGCGCGCCATCCGATTGCGTGGCATTGGCACTGTTGGGCTATATAGATAAAAAGTTCGACCTGGTGGTATCCGGTATTAACCCTTATGCCAATATCGGCGATGACGTAACCTATTCGGGTACGGTGACCGCCGCCATGGAAGCCGCCATCGGCGGTCTGCCGGGAATCGCCGTTTCGCTGGATTCGCGTGCCAACATGGAGGGCGATAAGGATTTCAGCGCAGCGGCAGCTATCGCCGCCCGCGTTGCGCAACAAGTAGCCAAAGAGGGTTTGCCGCGCAATACGCTGCTCAACGTAAACGTGCCTTATTTGCCATTGGAGCAGATCAAAGGCATCCGTGTCACGCGCTTAGGTTTACGGGTGTATCGCGATGAACTGGTGCGGCGCGACGATCCCCAGGGGAATCCTTATTATTGGATCGGCGGAGAAGCGCCCACCGGTGTGCCCGAGGAAGGCACGGATGTTGGCGCCCTGAACGATGGGTTTGTCTCCGTCACTCCCATCCAATTGGATATGACTGCCTACAACTTGATGGCGGAAATTGGGGAATGGAAGTGGTGACAAGCAAACCAGTACACAAGGCCCTGGTATCACGTCTACTGGTTTATTTTGCCAATGTTAGAATCCGCGCCCTATGACCTGGGTCACGGAGATTTTCGCGGGATTTGGACTCTCGGCCAGCGCAGGGCTAAACGCCTACATTCCCCTGCTGGTTGTGGCGTTGCTGGCCCGCTTTACCGATCTGATTAAGTTGAGCTCGCCATGGGATGCACTGACCAACGAGTGGATCATAATCCTGCTGGTCGTACTAAGCGCCATCGAATTCTTTGCCGATAAAGTGCCGCTGGTCAATCACCTCAATGACCTGGTCCAGAGCTTCGTGCGCCCGGCGGCTGGCGCCATCTTATTCGCCGCCAGCGCACAAGTGATCACCGACATTCACCCAGTCCTGGCGCTGGCTGCCGGTTTGCTGATCGCCGGCGGCGTACACGCCGCCAAGGCGGGCGCCTTGCGCCCAGCAGTGACCACAGCCACCGGCGGACTGGGCAACGTGGCGGTGAGCACGCTGGAAGACATTATCGCCACCGGATTGTCGATTATCTCGGTCCTGATCCCGATCCTGGTGGGGATCATTGTTTTACCCGTTATCGCGTTTGTTATTTGGGTTGCCATGCGGCGCTCGCGGCGTACAATGGAACGAACTCGCCCTAGTTAAGGACAAAAATATGGCCATCAAAAATTCTTCTGGCAGAACTTACACTACACCGAACGACGGAAACCGAATCACGCGCATCCTGTTATGGGTACTTGGAGGCATCATTGGGTTAGCAATACTTTGTTGCCTTTGCACTTTGATATTTGCCTGGTACACGGGTGACTTTTTTGTCGAGTTCTTGAGGTCGATCTCTCAATAAGAGGTGGCATAAAAAGAACTCCGCCTGTGGCGGAGTTCTTTTTATTTCCCCAATTGCTTTTGAAACAGACCTCTTAGCTCTTCGACTGTGGCCAAAACACTCTGTTTGTCTTCGGTTGAAACATCCAGAACTTCGAATTCAGATTCGTCCAAGAGTTGTTGTCGGCCATCGGGGAAAACCAAAAAGTCGAGCGCCAAGTCGTGAAAGGTGATAACTTGTTCGCCGAGAACCGCCGGGTAAGCCAGGTTGCAATACCAGCATTTTAAGTGGTCGTCATCACGGTCGTGCACCTCGTAGCGGTTGTACCAGCGGTCCGAGTAATACGTTTCGACAAAACGGTCGCCGGGTTCAAGGGGAATCTCGCCCAGGAAGTGATCTTCCAGTTCAAAATAGGCCTCGACAATGACATGACTGACCGCTCGTTCAAGAACTTTCGCCTTCCAGCGAAAGACCTCCTCACCACGATGGTTGCATTTGATGACCGTGACTTCACCCATGAGTGAACACCTGCATGGCCTCTTTAGGGTCAAAACTTATCCCAATGGGTTTTCCAACTGCCGGCAGATTCACGTCGGAGGGCAACTCCATCACCAGTTGCGCCTCGCCAATTTCAATTCTCGCTCGCAAGTGCTTGCCGCGAAAGCGCTTCTTGAGGAGCTTTCCTTTTAGTTTCACTGCTCCACTCCGGCCAAGTCGTAGCGCATCGGGGCGAAGCAAAACAATCAAATCGCCGCGACTAATCTTGGACGGCATAGGCAATTTTCCAATGGCTGTTTCCATCCACACGCGGCGGCCGGAGTGCACCACGCGAGCTGGAAGCAAGTTTTCCAAACCGAGAAATCGTGCTACGAACGCCGAAGCCGGGCGCCAGTAAAGTTGTTCCGGTGTGGCAGTCTGCTCCACGCGCCCCGCATTTAGCAGCACGATGCGATCCGCGATGGCAAAGGCTTCCTCCTGGTCGTGAGTGACATACAAGCTGGTTTGCCCGCCCTTGCGCAGGATAATGGAGAGTTCCTCGAGCAAATGCGTGCGCAGCGCGCGGTCCAAGGAGCCGAGCGGTTCATCGAGCAAAAGCAGGCGCGGCTGGGGCGCCAAGGCGCGGGCCAGCGCCACGCGCTGCTGCTCCCCGCCTGAAAGGCTGCCCACATCACGGTGTTCGAAATCAGAAGGTAGGCCCACCAGTTGGAGCACTTCGCGAACCCGCTTGGTAACAATCGAAGGAGTTTGACGCGCCATCTGCAAGCCAAAGGCAATATTGCCGAACACGTCACGGTGTGGGAACAGCGCATAATCTTGGAACATCAACCCAAAGCCGCGGCGATGCGAAGGAAGCCCGGATAAGTCCTTCCGATCCCAAAATACACGGCCGCGGTCGGGCGTCTCCAGACCCGCGACGATATTAAGCAAGGTGGATTTGCCGCTTCCGCTGGGACCGAGCAGAGCCACGATTTCCCCGGTTTTCACTTGAAAAGAAACGCCGCGCAATGCAACTTTTCCATCAAAACTCTTGCTGATGTGGCGCAATTCGAGCATCTAAAATTCCCCGATCTCCGCCACGCGCAATTTCTCAATGGCCAACATCCCGCCGCCGGTCACCAGCATCAGAATGGTGCTCAATGCCATAGCCTGGCCATAGGTAAGTGCGCCGGGCTGCGAAAGTAGCCGGTAAATGAGCACCGGAATCGTGGGGTATTCCGGGCGGGCGATCATGGCCGTGGCGCCGAATTCGCCAATCGAGATAGCAAAAGCAAACAGCGCCGAGACGACAAGGGCGCGGCCCACCAGCGGGACATCGATATGGCGCAATACCTGAGCGGGCGCTGCGCCTAGCACCGCGGCGGCCTGATGCAGGCGCGGGCGGATGCTGCGCAGAGCAGGCACAAGGCTGCGCACCACGAAAGGCAATGCAACCAGGGTGTGGGCCAGAGGCACCAAAAGAGGAGATGCGCGCAAATCCAAAGGCGGACTATTGAGAGCGACGATAAAGCCTAGACCCAAGGTGAC
>CAYJMC010000028.1:2432-22502 GCA_964371335.1 uncultured Anaerolineaceae bacterium | reverse complement strand
GCAAATCCAAAGGCGGACTATTGAGAGCGACGATAAAGCCTAGACCCAAGGTGACGGCAGAAGTTCCGAGAGGAAGCATGAGTAACGGATCTAGCAAGCGGCTGAGCCAGGCATCGCCACGGCGCGCCAGAGCCCAGGAGGCAGGCAGTCCGATGGCGAGGGCGAAGAAAACTGTCGAACCCGCGTAAATAAGCGAGGTTTGGATCGCTTCAATGGGAGTGGCAAAGAAAATATTGCCGCGCTGATCTTCGCCCAATGTTGAGTAGTAGTCGAGGGTCAAACCAGGCTGCACAGTCGCGGTCTGGCCGCGTTCGCCGCCGAGACGAGTAATGGATCGAGCCGCCAGGCCTGCCAGCGGTGCAGCGAAGAAGAGCGCCAGCAGCACCAGAAAGGCAGTGGCGGCAAATTGGGATCGCGGCGAGGCGAATGGTTGAGTGACAGCACGCGGGGCGCGCAATTCGATTGGGCGCGACAAGCGGGCGGTGAGTCGCGTGTAGATCAGCGTCAGCACCAGCGTACACAACAACTGAACCAGAGCCAGGGCTGCGGCCGTCGGTAAATTGAACAGCGCTGTGGTTTGGTAATAGATCTCGGTTTCCAGGGTGGCAAAGCGGGGGCCGCCCAAGATCAGGATCACGCCAAATGAAGTGAAATCGAAGATAAAGACCAGCAGCGCAGCAGCCGCCAGAGCCGGCGAAATCAAGGGCAAAGTGATGTGGCGAAAGGTTTGCCAGGAATTGGCGCCCAGGCTGCGGGCGGCCTGTTCAATGCGCGGACTGAGGCGCGCCCAAAAATCGCCCACCAGGCGCAAAACGATGGTGGTGTTGTAGAAGATGTGAGCGATGAGGATGGCGCCGAAGGTATTGACGAAATGAATTGGAACCGAATCTAGATTGAAGAGGCGCATCAGGCCGATATTCAGCCAGCCGCGTGGTCCCAGTAATGCGTCGAAAGCTGCGGCAACCACCAGGGTTGGCAGGACGAAAGGGACTCCGCTGAGGGCGCGCAGGAAACTCTTGCCGGGGAAACGGTAGCGCGCCACCAAGAAGGCGGCGGGCAAACCGACAGCCAGAGTGAGTAGCGTGGAGAGTGCGGCTTGCCAGAAGGTGAAGCCAATCACGCCGCGCAGCGGCGCGCTGGTGAGCAGATCTAGGAATGGCTGGAGCAGATAGCCGCTACGGTTGAAACTGAGGGAAAGAATGCTGCCCAGGGGATAAAAGTAAAAGAGGCCCAGGAATACCAAGGGCAACAACCAAAGCAGTACGAGAATAATTTTATTGCGCAAATTATTCGAAGAACCAGCGCGTGGCGCTCTCCGGAAAATCCTTTTCCCGCCAGGCAAAGGCGCGGTGCAGGCTCAGCCCAAAAATAACGCCGGGACCCTGCATGGCCAATCCATATTTGGCTTTGTAGTTTTTGTCGAGCGCTTTCAGCAATTTTTCATCGTTGATCTCCACCACTTCCCCCTCAAGGATTACAACCTCATCACCGCTTTCCAGATGGACAGAAACTGCGGGATTAACCTTCAGATTGCGGCCTTTGCGCGAATTTTCGCCCGTGCTGAAGTAGAACCTGCCTTCATGCCATAGGCCCCACACGGGCGCGGCATGCGGGCTGCCATCAGGCCGGGTGCTGGCAACCCAGTAATTGTGCGAGTTGCTCATGCGCTCCTCAACGAAGGACCAGGCCAGCAGCCCTGCACCCTCGGTTTCGGCAACGATGCCGTAGCCGGGCATGTGTGGTCGGGATTGATTGGATTTCATCGTAATTATCTCCCAGCCTTGCGAAGGGTTTTAATAGTCATACCTGCTTTACTCCAACCTTAGCAAGGCGAAGATTACCTCAATACTGTATCCGTCCAGGCTTCGATCCATTCTTCGCGGTGGGCGGCGATGTCCACGGGACTGACAAAGGCGGTCTCTTCCGGCTCGACGAGGAAGTTGACGAACTCAGGCTGAAGCTGCGCATTGGGATTGACGGGGAAGACAAACATCTGCAAGGGCAAGTCTTCCTGGAAGGTGGTGGAAAGCATAAAGTCGACCCAGGCCTCGGCTAGCTCGCGCTGCTGCGTACCCTTCAGGATGCCAACGAATTCGATCTGGCGGAAGCAGGAGCCATCAGAAACCACCGCGGCGGTGACCGGGGCATCCATAGGCTCTTCGGCAAAGATCAGATCCACCGGCGGACTCGAGGCGTACGAAACCACAATAGGTCGCTCGCCGCCCCAGCGACTGAACTCGGTGTAGAAGGCCGTTTCCCAGTCGTTCACAACCTTCACGTCATTGGCGACCAAGCCTTCCCAGAAATCCAGATAACCATCTTCCCCAAAATGACCGATGGTGCCAAATAGAAAGGCCAAGCCCGGCGAAGAGGTAGCGGGATTCTCCACGACCAACAGACCGGCATATTCGGGTCTGAGCAGGTCTTCCAAATTTGCAGGCGGAGCCATGTCCTTATCTGCGAAATAGGCGATGTCGTAATTCAAACACACATCGCCATAGTCCACCGGCAAGGCGCGATGTTCGGGATCGAGTTCGAATGCATCCGGGACGGTATCCAGCAGCGGCGATTCATAAGGTTCAAAGATGCCGCCATCCAAGGCGCGGCTCAGGAAAGTATTGTCCACACCATAGAAAACGTCCGCCAGCGGCGCGTTGGCAGCCAGCACGGCTTTGTTGGTGGCCTCGCCCGCATCGCCCAGCTTAAGGAACACGACGTCCGCATTATGCTCGGCCTCGAAGGCTGCCACCACTTCTTCGGAGACCGCGAAGGAATCGTGGGTCATGAGGGTAAGCGTGCGCGGTCCTCCGGGGACAGCGGGCGCACAGGCGGCTGGTAAAGTAAAAAGAGCACCGAGGAAAACGAATTTCAAAAACATATTCATGCCAACCTCTTCTCATTCACCGTTTGCGGAGGAAATTGCGCAGAGCAAAATACCGTTCCCTATTTCAACTTCAGGATCTTCACTGAGGACAACGTTGCTTACTCCGCGGCTGCTACCGAAAAACAAGGTTTCACCCTTCAATGGATATTTAAGTCCGGTTGTAGAGACGCCTTTTGCGTCACCGCCTAAGGACAACAAAGAAATGCGTTCGCCCACATTGGCAGCCAGGCGCAGTCTGTTCTTAATGACCTGTAAGCGTTGGTTTCCGTGCAGGAAAAGAATTTCTTGCCCATCAAATTGAGGATGCACGGCCAACAGCAAATTGGCAAAGCTGTGATCCCAGCGGCGTCCAAGGCCGCCGAGCACCAAGATTTTCTCAGCGCCCGCACCCTTGGCATATAACATGGCCAGTTCCAGATCGGTCTGATCTTTTTCTGCGGGGTGCGAGAGGATATTTACCCCTTGCGATTCCCAGTCGGCACGGGTTTTAGTTTCCAATGAATCCAAATCCCCGATGATGACATCGGGACGCAGGCCCAGGGCGCGGCAGTGCTGCGCCCCGCCATCGGCGGCGACGACGAGGTCAGCGGCCGCCAGCCGGCCACTCAGATCGGGTGGGGTAAGGAAATCCCCATTGGCAAAGACGATAGCTTGCAAAACAAAACCTCCGGCGGGCGCCGGAGGCGGGATGACGTTTTGAGCATTCCTCCGCCGGCATTACCCGGATCAGGTACCCCAGGCTTTAGCCTGGGAACGGGTCGCAGGTGTCTGCCTGCCTCTCAGCTCGTCAGAGAAATGCTGCTCAGCGCAACCGAGCAGATTCTCCGACGCGATTGCTGCTTGGCCTGCCAAGCAGCAATCGCAAAGCTCCCCGTGCAATGATTTGTGAAGTGAGTATACGGCCCGAGGGTGGGAACGTCAAGTTGCCCCGGTCGAGGGCCGATCGACGTTCTTGTAATAATCGCACAAGTCTTTCAGCGGGCATTCGGGGCATCTGGGTTTGCGAGCCACACAAATCTCTCGGCCCAGGCGAATGATATTCAGGTGGGCGGCGAAATAACTGTCAGGTGCAAATAATTCTTCCAAATAAGGATGGGATTTTTCAACGTTCATTTTCACCGGGCGCAAACCTAGGCGTCCGGTGACGCGGTAGATGTGCGTGTCCACAGGCAAGGCCCGTTTATCCAAAGAAAATTGCAGCACGATGGCCGCCGTCTTGGGACCCACTCCCTTGAATTGCCGCAACCAGGCCTTAGCATCCTCAACGGACAGGTCGCGCAGGAATTCAAGAGAAAGTTCGCCGCGCGCCTTTGTAATCGAACGCAATGCCGCCTGGATGCGAGGCGCCTTCTGGTTGGCCAGCCCCGCCGTGCGGATGGCCGCTCTCACTTGTTTTAACGGTGCGTCGCGCACCGCCTCCCAGGTGGGGAAACGCGCCTTGAGCGCGTTGAAGGCGACATCCCGATTCAGGTCATTGGTGTTTTGCGAGAGGATGGTTGAAACCAGTTCGTCCAATGGCGGCATGGGATTGCGCCATTTGGGATAGCCGTAAAAATCCAGCAAACGCTGATGTATGGCCTTGGCGCGCCGAGCCAGCTTCACGATCGATTCTCCAGGTCGAAGATAGGTTCGCCCCGCCCCACCTCGAGGCCGCGCCAATTGGTGATCGCACGCTGGGGGCCGAACTCGGTCAGCACCTCATGTTGTTCTTTAGAAAGCGCGCCGAGTAGACGCATGATTTCCAGCGCCACAGCATGGCAAACCCAGCCGCGGGCATCACCGTCCGCTATTTTGACGGCAATACCAATGGCGGGTGAGCCTTTACCCACAGCGCCAGTCCGCAAGCCAATGCCCTGATACCCTTCGGCGCCACCCTTAGAAAGGATCTGCCCGCCAGCCGCTCGCATTAGGGCAGTATCAAAGCGCCCCGGGCCGCCCACCATATCCGGGTGGGCGAGCATAGCTTCGCGCACCTGCTCGCAGGCTGACTGCTGGGCTGCAGGCAACCTAGCTGGGTCCATCAGGCGGGCGTAGGCCAGGGCGGTGTTGTAAAGCGGGGCGGCCCAATTGGGCGCTGAACAGCCGTCAACGCCGATAGCCAGTTTGTCCACTGACAAGCCGGCTAACTCGGCGAAGAGGGTGAATATTTCCTGCTGCATGGGATGTTGAGGATCGATGTAATTTTCCAGCGGCCAGCGGCGCAGCTTGGCGTAAGCCAGCATGCCGCTGTGTTTGCCGGAGCAATTATGACGATTCGGAGTGAGGGCGGCGCCACTTTCTTTCAGTTGCTCGGCAGTCGGTTTATGCATCGGCGGATGTACGCCGCAAAGCAATTGGTCCTCGCGCAAACCGGCTTTCCTTTGAATGGAGGCAGCCACCCCAACGTGCTCATCAGTGCCGGAATGCGAAGCGCAAATCAGCGCGAGTTCGCCAGTCGTGAATCCGTAGTGTTGCACGCCGCCAGCCAGCACCAGCGGCAGTGCCTGGAACGGTTTGGCGGTCGAGCGCAGGAAGGTCGAACACTGTGGGTCGCCGCAGGCAGTAAGCAGTTCGCCGGAACTGGCAACCACGGCGATTGCGCCATAGTGCAGAGACTCCTCATGGCCGCCTCGACTCAATGAGTAGACGGGCTGATAGGCCGGGGTGGGCATGACGAAGTTGGCTTAGTGATTGTTTCGAGATTTGACAGGGTGGTAACGGCGGGTGAAATAATTTTGCATGCCGTATTTGAGGCGCTGCACATAAAACTGTTTGCGCTTGGCGGTTGCCTTGAATTTATCTGCGAGCCTGGGGGCCAGCCTATCGATTTCTGCCGCGGCGGATTTCTTCTTGGCGAGGGCGCGCAGCCTGTCTTCTACGTTCTTCAGAAAGCGGCGCATGGCAGCGATGTCTTTGCCGCCGGCTTTGCCGCCGCGGCCGGCAATGATGGTGTAGCCATTGAAAGCGCGCGAGCCCAATAGGTCCAATTGCTTCAGCCATGCGGGGATGTCGGCTTGCGCCAGGAATGGCGGCTCGCCGATGACCAGCGCGTCACCCACAAAGACCACTTTGTCCGCGGGGGAGACCAGCCAGCAGGCGCCGGGGCCGGGCCCCGGGTGCAGCTCCAGGCGCAGTTCGCGATCATCGAAATGCAGCAGGATGTGATCGGTAAAGGTGATACGCGGCAGCACCCAGCGCAACCCGCTAAGCCCGGGCGTCTCCTCCCATTCGGCCCCGCTTTCTTGCTTGAGGGCTTTGAAAATGGCGGCGCGGCGCCGGAACTGGCGCACAGTTTCGCGATGCGCCAGCACCTGTGCATCCAACGTCTGGATGCCCAGAGTGCGGTCGGGATGCGAGTCGAGGTTGATGGCAAGGCGCCGCGGCTTGGCGCCGGCTTTGTGTAAATCGGAAAGCCAGGCGCGGCTTTCTTCAGGCTTGAGCGGCGCGTCGACCAGCAGGGTTTCTCTCGAAAACAGCATGGCGCCCACCGTCGCGCCGGCGAAACTGTTCTCGTAATAAATGTGGTTCTTGAGTTTCTTCATTGCAACTGGCCGGTGCGCGCAATGGGAATAGTGAAGGCAAAGCGTGAACCTTTGCCCACTTCGCTTTCCACCCAAATTTTGCCACCATGGCCTTCCACCGCCAGCTTGCAATAAGCCAAACCCAGGCCCAGTCCTTTAGTTTTACCGCTGGCCCCGGCTCTAACTTGCACACGCGCAAACTTTTCGAAGATTCGCTCCTGGTCAGCTTTGGGAATACCGCGCGCCTCGTCCTTCACCCACATTTCCACGTAATCCCCGGAGCGTTTTGCGCCCACCGTAATAACCATGCCTTCATTGGAATACTTGATGGCATTCTCGATGAGATTAATGAAGACGCGGCGAATCATTTCGGGATCCGCCATCACCCGCGGCAAACCCTTGGGCACCGCGGCTTCCATCTTCACTTCCTTACCCTGGGCAGCAGGCGCCACCGCCTCCAACGCCATCTGTACAATGTCGATGACCTGAGTGGGTTCGGGGTTGCCGATGCGTTGGCCGGCTTCCATGCGCGAGGTATCCAACAGCGAATTCGCCAGCCGTTGCACACGCTCCGTGGAGCGCATGGCGATATCGAGCACCGATCGAATGGTAGGATCTTTATCCTTGGGCAGCATCATCTCAAGCACGTCCAAACCCGATACCACGTTAGCCAGCGGTGAACGCAGATCGTGATAAATCATCGAAGCCAAATCTTCCCGTAAATTGTCCAGATTTTTACGTTCCGTGATGTCGCGCAGAATCCACTGCAGTTGGTCAACTCCATCCACGGTAATTTTATGGACGTAAACATCGATATAGACCTGATCGGTATCCTTGCCCTGCAGGGTAGATTCATACGAAACTGAGGCGCCCTCTTTCACCTTGGACATATCGGCGCCCAGCGCTTTGTAATCAGCTTGTTGCAGCGTATGAACGTTCATCTGCTGCAGGGTTTTTTTATCGAATCCAATCAGCAGTTCCGCCTGGCGGTTCGTCTCAATGATATTTCCATCCAGGTCGGTGATAAGAATAGGATCGATGCTGTCTTCGAACAAATCAAGATAACGGCTGCGGGCGGCTTCCATCTGTTCGAACAGTTGCGCGTGCTCGATGGCTGTGCCGGCGAGGTTTCCAATACCTTCCAGAACGGGCAGGTCATTGTTGTCGAATGCTCCCGCAGTGGGGTTGAGCGCCTCCAGCACACCGATCACTTTTTTCTTGGCCCGGATCGGGGCGCAGGCTACAGCGCGCGTCTGATAGCCGGTGGCCTCGTCCACCTTGGAGTAGAAGCGTGGATCCGCTTGCGCGTCCTTGACAATGACCCCCACTCCCTCCTTGGCCACCCAACCGGCAACCCCTTGGCCCACTTTGATGCGCAGCCCGATGATTTCTTTGCTCTGCTTGCCGGTGGCGGCACGGAAGACCAAGTCTTTGCCGCCTGGCTCCACTAAGGCCAGCGAAACGGCCTCCACTTCAAGGGCCTTGGTGGTCTGCTGCAGAATAGTTTGCAGGACTTCGTCGAGTTGCAGACTGGCGCCGATGGCCCGGGCGCTATCGGCGATAGCGGTCATGATGATGGCGCGCCGCTGAGTTTCCGCGTACAGGCGGGCGTTGAGCACGGCGAACGCTGCCTGGTCGGAAATGGTCTGTATCAAATCAAGGTGGTCTTCTGTAAAGAACCCGGGGTCGGGATGGGTAAGCGTCATCACGCCCACCAGTTGGTCGCGGCCTACCAACGGGGCGCTGACCACGGATTTAGGCCCGGTCTGGGCCTCCTCACTGCGGGTGGGCTTCTGCCAGCGCTTGTCCAAACTGGTATCCGGAATCAGCGCCGCTTTGCGATTCTTGCGAACCCAGCCAGCCAGGCCTTGGTCCAAGGTGAATTTAAGTTGCTCGGTGGTTTCCTGAATGACTTTGCTTCCAATAACAATGATGGAATCAACCGGGTTGCCTTTGTCATCCAGCACGATGATGCTGCCACTGCTGCCGCTCACATTTTCCAAGGAGAGCTTGATGACACGCTCCAGCACTATGCGTAACTCCAGTGCCGATGCCAGCTCGCGGCTAATGTGGTAGAGCAGGTCAAGGGACGCCTTGGTGCGTCCTCCTTCCCTCACATCGTTCGTAGCCATCATGTTTTCGGGATTTCTTACGCGCCTATTAGCAAAAAAGGTGGCGCTTCGAGTCAGTATAGCATAGCTGCTTTTTGGAGGCGGAAAACGGCTTCACAGGCTGGGAAGTTCCAGTAACAACCCTTCCATGACCAGCCGGCCATTCACATTGGTGTCGAGGGTAGCCAAAGTGCGTTCTGTAGCACGTAATGCCGCCTGGGCCATTCCCAGAGTCAATCTCCCGGAAAGGGAAGCGATGATTTCTGCTTTGTCTGGATTGGAAATAGGAGCAGACGAATGACCAATTCGAATGACCAGGTCACGCCAAAAGGAGAGCCAGACAAGGAGCAATTCACGTAGCCCCTCACGGTCTTTGGACACCTTGTCCGCAAAAGCAAAACGCTGGACGCGGGTGGCATAGAGCAATTGCTGGCCGGCCTCCAGCCATTCGGCGCGTTGCTCCAAGGCCGCAGGCTGCTTGTGCCAGCGCAGCGCCAAGCCCGGGCACCCGCGGCTGAGACTGGCTAATAATTTCGCGTGATCCAGATTGAGGGAAAGCTGCGCAGCAAGATCGGATGCTAACGGTTCAACCGGTATGGGTCGCAATCGCAGCAGTTCGCAGCGCGAGACGATGGTGGCGGGCAAACTATCCGTGTCTGGCGCAGTGAGACAGAGTACCACCGAGGGATTGGGCTCCTCGAGTGTTTTGAGCAAGGCGTTGGCTGCTTCTTCACTGGCCAACTCGAAATCGAGCAGCAGAGCAACTTGGTAGCGTGCTTCGAGCGGAGTGCGCGATAGGGATCGGCTAAGCTCGCGTACCGCAGCGATTTTGATCTCGCGATCCCCCTCCTGGCGCTCGACAATCAGCAGGTCGGGGTGTTGCCCCCGCGCAAAGTTGAGGCATGCCCGGCATTCACCGCAGAATTCACCCGGCGCGGGCGGATGGCTGCAATTCAGCGCTTGCGCCAGGCGCAAGGCGAGCGTGCGGCGTCCCACGCCGTCGGGCCCGGTGATCAGATAAGCATGGCGCAAGCGGCCAGCGGCAATCTGCCCCCTGAGCAACTGCACCGCCCATTCGTGGCCAATTAGATTCCAGTTCGCGGCCATCAGGGCGTGGAGAAATGGATCTTATCGGTATAGAAGGTAAGCACGTGCTTATCCCCATTGGTGATGCTGAAGCTGCCGTTGAACGGGCCCTGGTTGCCTATCCAGGCGCGATAGCTGTATTGCCCTTCGGGCACAATCAGCGTCATGTTGCCTTTGAACACATATTCCTGATATTGCGGGGAAAGCAAGATGAATTGAATCTCCTCGCCGCTTTTATTCTCCAGCAACAACGGCGAGTTCATGTCGGACTTATTCGCCTGGGCGCTGGGAAAAGCAGAAGGATCGGATTGACCAAACGGCGTCCAGGTAGGAAGAAATGTGGAGGCTGCAGTTGGCGTCTCCGTCGCAGCTTCGCTGGCCGAAGGAGATGGTGGCGGTGTAAACGTGGAACTGGGTTGAGGTGTGGCCGTCGGCAACGTTGTGTTGGTCGGCAGAGCCGTCAGAGTTAAGGGAATACCTGTGGCAACGATCACCCGCGCGGTTCCTTCAATTTGCTCGGCACTTAAAGATCCCAAAGTACAAGCAGAAAGAAAAATAACCTGCAAAAAAAGTAGTGACCTCAAAGGGTGTCTCACACTAGGGTCCTTGAAAAAGGACTTTCCCGGAAGTGAACGTGATGGTATGTTTATCCTGATTGCCAACGTGGAAACTGCCTTCTATTGGGCCCTTACTTCCAATGTAGGCGCGGTAATGATAATCTCCCTGTGAAATCAGGAAGCCAAATGTATCTGAAAATCTGTATTCGAGATAAATAGGGCTGTCGATAATAAACCAAATCACCTGATCCGAATTATTTTGCAGCAATAAATAGGTCTGGCTATCGGATTTATTCGCTTGATCCTCAGCTGAAACCGCAGTCGGAAGTGCATTCACCTGCGTGCCCACTGCGGCCCAAACCGTTGCTGTCGCCGAGGGAGTTGAAATTGTCGGTGTTTGAGTCTGCATGGGCGGTTCCGTATTCGTGAAAGTGGCGCTGGGTAAGGGCGTGCCTGTCGGCGCGGCCGTCAGCGTGAGGGCGACGCCGGTTCCGGCTATATGTTCGACAGTTGCCGCCAAGGATTCCGGGTCAGGGGCCGAGCCGCAGGAAACCAAGAACAATGCAGCCAAAGAAAACACGCAGAGAAAAAATGAACGAGGCAAATTTAAATACCCATAAGATCGGGGTATTGTACCCAGAGTCTGACGCACCCCCTTTTTAGAAAACGGTTATCGCTTTGACTTCTTCTTCGGTTTCGCCTTGACCTTGCTCTTGGCTTTCGCCTTTGGCTTGGCTTTCTTGGCCTTCGTCTTGGCTTTCGCTTTCGACTTAGCCTTCGTCTTAGCCTTCGCCTTGGCTTTTGCCTTGGGCTTGGCCGCTGCCTTGGCAGCCGGTTTCGGAGCGGCAGGTTTTGGCGCGGTCATTGGCATCGGCGGAGCTGCCGGCTTGGGCGTCGCCGGTTTGGCCTCAGGCGCCAGCATCTTCGGCGCTTCAGCCATGGCTTCCTTCTCCACCAAGAAGACCTCGTCGCCTTCGCGCACGCGGTCTTTCACCAGGATGGCGACATCGTCGCCAGGCGCGGCGCGATTCACATCGTTGTGGTTGATTTGCATGGACGTTACTTTTTCGCTCAGATCCGTGGTGAAACCAACGATGTGGATTTCATCGCCGATCTCCAGTTCCGACGAAAGCCGTAGCACGGCGGCGCTGGGTCCGGCAAAGAAATGGGTTACTTCTCCAATCTTTCTCTCCATGATGACCTCCGGTATGGGCCGATTCTCGCACCCATGATACAACGACATGCGCAAGCGTTCAATAGGGACTGGCTTGTGGATTTAGGGTCAGTTTCCGCCGCACGGGCTTGACTGACTTGGAGAACGAGGAAACCCCAGACTTTTCTGAAAACCGACCCTTCCTCGTTCTCCTTAAACGGTCAGCGGAAACCACCACATCTGTGGTCAAACTTCAGCCGCTGACCGTATTCAACCGCCGACCGTACAGTACAATCCTTCGCATGGTGGATCTGAGGATGGGATTGAACCCGCAACAACAGCTGGCGCTGAGCGCCGGCTTAGGGCCCATCCTGGTCCTGGCAGGGCCCGGTTCCGGCAAGACACGGGTACTCACCCATCGTATCGCCTACCTGATTAGCCAACTAGGCGTGCAACCGTATCATATCCTTGCGGTTACCTTCACAAACAAGGCCGCCAAGGAAATGGCTTCCAGGGTGGAAAACCTGCTGGGCGGCAAACCCCGCGGTCTGACCCTGGGCACCTTTCACTCGGTCTGCGCCCGGCTCTTGCGGGTGGAAGCCACTTCTTTGCCTTTTAACGAGAACTTCGTGATCTATGATACGGACGATCAGGTGAGCCTGGTGCGCAATGCCATCCGCGAGATGAATATCGACGAGAAACTGCACCGCCCCACCGGGGTGCATGCCCGCATCTCGCAGGCGAAGAATGACCTGTTGCTGCCGGAAGATGTGCCCATCAACAGCTACCGCGACGAGGTGGTGGCGCGCGTTTACCAGCGCTACCAGCAAATGCTGCTGGCCAGCAACGCGGTGGACTTCGATGACCTGTTGCTGTGGACGGCCAAACTGCTTGAAGACAACACCGAGCTGCGCAAAAAATACGCACAACGCTTTGAACATGTGCTGGTGGACGAATTCCAAGATACCAACCAGGCGCAATATGTGCTGTTAAAACATCTGGCCTCCTTCCATCACAATCTGTATGTGGTGGGAGACACCGACCAATCCATCTATCGCTGGCGAGGGGCTGACTATCGCAACGTTCTTCGCTTCGAACAGGATTTCCCCGATGCGCAAGTGATCCTACTGGAGCAAAACTATCGTTCCACGCAGCGCATCCTGGACGTAGCCATGGCGGTCATCGACCGCAATCCGCATCGCACGCGCAAACAGCTCTTTACCGAGCGTGGCGCCGGCGAAAAGATTGAGCTGCACCAGGTGTTGAATGAAGAAGAAGCGGGGCGCTTTATTGTGGACACCATCGCTTCCGCCGTGGCCGACAAGAGCGCCAAGCCCGGCGATTTCGCGGTGATGTATCGCGTCAACGCGCAATCACGCCTAATCGAAGAAGCCTTCCTGCAAGCCAACCTGCCCTACAAACTGGTGGGCGCGCAACGGTTCTATGGACGCCGCGAAGTGAAGGATGTGCTTTGCTACCTGCGATTGGCCTACAACCCCAACGACGAGGCCAGTCTGGGGCGGGTCATCAATGTGCCGCCGCGCCGCATCGGAATGAAAGCGCAAGCTGCTTTGCGCACGCTGGCACTGGTGCAGAAGACCACGCCCGGCGCGATGCTGGTTCGCTTTGGGCAAAATCCGCAAGATCCTGTTTTCTCCGATCTGCCCAGCCTCACATTGCAAGCTATCACTCCATTTGGCAAACTACTTGCCCGCTGGCACGCCTTCGCCGCCCAAGCGCAACCAATGGAACTAATGGATCGCATCCTGGCTGACGTGGATTATCACGGTTATTTGCTCGCAGAGGGTCCGGAGGAAGAAGGCGTGGATCGCTGGGACAACGTGCAGGAGCTGCGCCGCCTGGCATCCGAATACCAAGACCGCGGCATTTCCGAATTCCTGGAGAACATCGCTCTAATTTCAGACCAGGACACGATGGACGAAACCGCTGAAGTGCCCACACTGCTGACTCTGCACGCTGCAAAGGGCTTGGAATTCCCCGTGGTCTTCATCGCCGGGCTGGATGACGGCATGCTGCCGCACTCGCGCTCCTTCGAAGACCCCGAAGAAATGGCTGAAGAGCGCCGCCTTTTCTACGTCGGCATCACCCGGGCCAAGAACGAACTCTTTTTGATTCACAACATCTACCGCAACAGCTATGGCTATTCGGAAGCTGCCATCCCTTCGCGCTTTTTGGATGATCTGCCCGACGAACTCATCAAAGGCGGCAGCCGCACGCGTCGGGAGCATCCTTATCGTCCAGACCGCTGGGATCAACCGCAAAAAGAAACTGCGCCCATTTTGCAACCGCGATTCAAACCGGGGATGAACGTACGCCACCCGGCCTGGGGTGAGGGAATGGTGCTCAACAGCCGCATCCAGGATGATGACGAGGTAGTAGACATCTTCTTCCAAGACGTAGGCCTCAAGAAGGTGATGGCTGCCTTTGCCAATCTGGAACCTGTCGAAAAAAAATAAGGACTAACCCAATGAAATATTTCGTAACCGGCGGTGCAGGTTATATCGGGTCGGCAGTGGCTGCCGAATTGCTGGCGCAAAGCCACCAGGTGACCGTCTTCGATTCGCTGGTCACCGGCCATCGAGCGGCGGTTCCCAAAGGGGCTGAATTGATCGAAGGGGATTTGCTCGACAGCAAGGCTCTGGGCGCCGCGCTGAAGGCGAAAACGTTCAACGCCGTGTTGCATTTCGCCGCGTTCATCGAAGCCGGTGAAAGCATGCAGAACCCGGGCAAATATTTCCACAACAACCTCGAGGGCTCATTGCGGCTCATCGAAGCAGTGCACGAAGCGGGCATTGGGCGCTTTGTGTTCTCGTCCTCGGCCGCCATCTACCGCACCAGCGAGTCTGCCCTTGACGAAGGGTCGCCGCTGGGCCCGCAGAATACCTACGGCCAGACGAAACTCATGACGGAGAATGTCCTGGACCGCTATCAGCAAATCCATGGGTTGCGCTACGCAGCCCTGCGTTACTTCAATGCATCCGGCGCCCTGCCAGGCCGCGGCGAAGCCCACCACCCAGAAAGCCATCTCATTCCCCTGACGCTGCAGGTGGCGCTTGGGCAGCGTGAAAGTGTCGCCATCTTTGGCGCCGATTACCCCACGCCGGATGGCACCTGTATCCGCGATTACATCCACCTGGCAGACCTGGTCTCGGCCCACCTGCTGGCCTTGGGTGCGCTCGAGGCCAATGAAAGGGTCGTATACAATGTGGGAACCGGGCACGGCTATTCAGTGTTGGAGGTAATCGAAATGGCGCGCAAAGTGACCGGACATCCCATCCCGGCAATGGAGACCCCCCGCCGCCCAGGCGATCCTGCCCGCCTGGTCGCGTCTCCCGCGCTCATCCAGAAGGAGCTGGGCTGGGAAGCCAAACACTCCAGCCTGGAAGAAATTATTAACAGCGCCTGGGAATGGCACCGCAAACATCCTCACGGATACGCCGAGACAAAAACGCCGTCACAAGGAGCCGCTAATTAGCGGCGACCAGGGATGAAGATCTATTTCGCCTGCGCCATCGTGGGCGGGCGCCAGGACGAAGCGATCTATCAGCACCTGGTGCGCGCCCTGCTTGCGGATGGACACGAAGTGCCCACGGCCATCAACGCCAGTCCGAGCTGGCAGCAGCTGGAAGGGCTTGCCGATGCACGCGAAGTCTATCGCCGCGACACCAGCTGGATCGACGAATGCCAAGCGCTCATCGCTGAGGTCAGCACTCCATCGCATGGCGTGGGTTACGAAATCAGTTACGCATTGGATCGAGGTATGTCGGCGCTGTGCATTTATCGACGCGGCGTCCGCGTATCGAAAATGCTGGCCGGCAACAC
The DNA here is from genome assembly GCA_964371335.1 of uncultured Anaerolineaceae bacterium. Classification (GTDB taxonomy): domain Bacteria; phylum Chloroflexota; class Anaerolineae; order Anaerolineales; family UBA11579; genus JAMCZK01. The sequence goes on along the minus strand of CAYJMC010000028.1, from coordinate 7,368 downwards.
AATGCCGGGAATGACCGTTGCAGATTATGGGGATATTGATGAGGGGATCAAAATTATGCGTGGGTTCCTAGACAAAATCGATCAAAGTCGGAAACCATTGGCTACCTTTTAGACAAGTTCCCGCTCAAATATTTCGGTGTACTGACCTGGGTTAAAAAGCATCGCCGTGTGTCCCATATTGCCCATATTGACCACATCCACAGGGCGGCCAAACAGTTTTTCGTACCGTGGAATATCCTTAGCGCTCTGCGTCGGATCGTTATCAGCAGATAAAACAACGACACGGCCTTTCCAATTTCGATACGAAGCGGGAGTGACAATTCCCTTACGAATTAGATCAGCCGCCACGGCGAAATGAGACATTACGTCGTCGCGAGTTAACTCATCTCGAACCGCCAGAATCGTCTCCTGCCATTCGGCGCGTTCTGCGTCGGGCACGGTGACCAATTTAAGCAGTCCGCCGACCAAAAGGTTCTTTAGGATTTTTTCCGGCACAAGGCGCGCCAATGCAATGAATGCATATTCCACCGGCAACGCGGCTTTGCCATAATCAGCTGGAGCGGTGCTGGAAAGGACGAGCCTTTCGACGGCCTTGGGTCTATGAGCTAAATATATCTGGGCAAGGAACCCGCCATAAGATTGGCCACCGAGTGAAAAAGTATCGATGCCCTCAGCCTGAAGAATGGCGTCGAAAGCGGACACCATTTCATCGACTGTCTGTACCGGCGGGTAATCCGGAGCGACGATCGTGTGATGTTTAGAGATACCCTCCATGAAAGCAAAGCCAAGCGCTGCTCGACGTAATCCTCCTGTGAGCCAAAACAAAGGCGCGCCTTTTCCAAGGCGGTAATAACACCAAGTGATATTTCCGACTGTGATCTCTTTTCGATAACGAGAGGCGAAGGACTGCATTTGTTCCAGAATAGTCATCTCTACCCCGCAGGTCCTCGATATTAGACGCAGCTTGTTGGAAACAGCTATTTTTATTTTAATGCCATTCACTTACTTTTAGTTAGTCAAACCTCCTGGTTGATTACTTTTCCTTCGCCACCGGCAACACCACAGTGAATACCGCGCCCTTCCCGGGTTTCGAGTCGACCCAGATACGGCCGCGATGGTTATCCACGATAGTTTTTACGATTGCCAATCCCAAACCCGTGCCGGGAACGCCGTTGGGCGCGTTGGTGGCGCGGTAGAACTTTTCGAAGATGCGGCCCTGCTCTTCCAGCGGGATGCCGGGCCCGTTATCTGCCACGTGCAAGATGACCTGATTCCCCTCCTCGCGCAGCATCATGCGGATCTGCCCTCCCGGGGGCGCGTACTTGACCGCGTTGCTAATCAAGTTATCCACCATCTGACTTAACTGTGTGCGGCTGCCGAGCACTGAAGGTAGTTCTCCGGTTTTACGCAGATTAAGTGTCTGCCCTTTTTCCTGCACCTGAGACTGGAAATTTGCCAGCGCGTTGACCACCAGCAGTTCGAGGTTCACCGGCGTGACTTCATCCAGTACGCCGACCTCGACGCGGCCCAATTTTAAAAGGTCGTCGATCAAGTTCGTCGTGGTGTAGACGCTGGACTTCACCCGGTTGATGAATTCTGCTTGCTGTGCATTCACCGAGCCGGCGCGCTCGATCAATTCGACATATCCTAGAATGGCGGTCAGCGGAGAACGCAGATCGTGAGAAACCGTATTGACGAAATCTCCCTTCAAACGGTCTAGTTCCTTGAGGTAGCTGATATCGTGCAAACTGGCCACGGTGCCCAGGCCGGGAACGCGCGAGACGCGCACATGAAAGACACGTCCTGCCTGGTTCTGCAATTCGTGGCGCTCATCTTCCGATTTGAGCGCCTCCAATAACGCCGGGTTGGGAACCGCCTGCTCTACAGGCTTGCCGGTGAAGTCGGTGTCCCCCAGGGCAAATGTGTGGCGCAGGGCCTGGTTCAACATCAAGACCCGGTTTTCCTTGTCGACCACCAGCACACCATCGTTGACCTGGCGGAGGATAGCTTCCATCTCGGAGAGCCGTTGGTTGAGCGAGCCGGTAATACGCCCGGTTTCGCGCCTCAGCCAACCTTCCCATAGCTTCTTTTGTTCGAGACCGCGCCTGACTGCGCTCAAAGCCGCCGTTTTTTGCAGCGGGAAGTCGAGGTAATCCACCAACCCGGTTTGCATGCTGCGCAACAGGTCTCTGGTGGTGGCCTTCCTGGCCAGCATGATGACGGGCAACGTGGGATGTTTCGCCCTTAGATCTGCAGCGATCTCAAAGGCGTCGCCCCCGGGTATTGGATTTCCGATAAAAATGATGTCGGGAAGTTTGCCGCCGCGTAGCGCCACCCGTAAACCCAGGGCATCGTGCACCTGGGTAACGCTGTACCCTGCGGGGGTGAAAACCTTATCAGCCGCCTGCGCTGCCAGCGCGGAGTCGGCCACGGCGAGCAGCAATCGCTTGGGCAAGGCGCGGTAAATGATAGCACGGATGAGTAGTTAGAGTTCTGTTAATTCGAAATGAGACTTATTGACTCGAAATAATCGGGTCGTACAATACTCTTCACCAATTCAATAGAGCCCATATGGAATACAAGGATTATTACGAGGTTCTAGGGGTGGGCCGGCAAGCCAGCCAAGGCGAAATCAAAAAAGCCTACCGCAAACTGGCGCTTCAATATCATCCCGACCGCAACCCCAACAACAAGGACGCCGAGAACAAGTTCAAGGAAGCCAACGAGGCTTACCAGGTGCTCAGCGATCCGCAGAAACGCGCCCACTATGACCGCCTGGGGGCGGATTACTCGCGCTGGCAGCGCCAGGGTGCGCCATCCGGCGGCTTCGACTGGGGCCAGTATTCGACAGGACGACCAGGCGGCGTCCACGTGGAATACAGCGGCAACATCGACGACCTATTTGGCCAGGGCGGTTTCTCCGATTTCTTCCAGCAAATCTTTGGAGGCATGGCCGGCTTCGAGGGCGGAGGCCGCCGCGGCGGCCAGGCAGCCAGGCAGCCAAGTTTTGAGCAGCCGGTAACTGTCAGCCTCGAGGAAGCCTTTCATGGTGGGACGCGCCTGATGCAGCTCGACGGTCGGCGCCTGGAAGTCAAGATCCCTGCCGGCGCGCGCAGCGGCACCAAGGTTCGCATGGCCGGCGTCGGGCCGGCAGGCCGCGGCGGGCAACCCAGCGATATTTACCTCGTCATTGAGGTGGCAGACGACCCGCGCTTCAAGCGCGAAGGCGATGATTTGCATACCGAAGTCGAAGTCGATCTCTATACAGCCGTGCTGGGAGGCGAAGTCCGCGTGCCCACACTCGATGGACAAGTTGTACTCAAAGTCCCCGCGGGAACCCAGCCCGGGCAATCCATTCGCCTGAAAGGGCGCGGCATGCCCCTGCTCAAGAACAACAAACAACGCGGCGACCTGTTCGCCAAGATCAACGTACGCCTGCCCAGGAATCTAACCGACGAACAGCGCAGACTTTTCCAAGAGCTTGCTGGCGGCTCGCAAACATGAACATCCATGATGAAAGAGGACAAAGAAAAGGACACGCAATGACACGCAAAACAATTCGCCCCATCGCATTGCTGCTCTCCGTGTTGGTGCTGAGCGCGGCCGCCTGCCAGTTCGCCGTCGGACCGCTCAGTGGTCTGACTTCTGGCGCAGCAGACAATGTTTCACCAACCAGTCAGACGATTCAAATTTCCAGTGATCTGATTTCACAACAAGAAGCTTTGGTCTCGCTATACGAAGCGGTCAGCCCCGGCGTTGTTTCGATCAACGTGGCTACGGATGCGGGCGGCGGCCAGGCTTCCGGGTGGGTGTACGATGCCGAAGGGCACATCGTTACCAACTACCACGTGGTGCAAGGCGCCACGTACATCGAAGTTGCTTTCACCTCCGGGTTCAAGGCCGTGGGCGAAGTAGTTGGCGAAGATACGGATTCCGATTTGGCCGTCATCAAAGTGGAGGCGCCGTCTTCCGAATTGCACCCCCTGAAAATCGGCGACTCTTCAACGCTGCAGGTGGGCCAGTACGTGGTAGCCATCGGCAATCCCTTTGGCCTTAACGGCAGCATGAGCACCGGCATTGTCTCCAGCCTGGGGCGCAGCATGGAATCAATGAACATCTCGGAAACCGGCCAATTCTTTAGCGCCGGCGACCTGATCCAAACCGATGCGGCCATCAATCCGGGGAACTCCGGCGGCCCGTTGTTGAATCTCAACGGAGAAGTGGTCGGCGTGAATCGCGCCATTCGCTCTTTTAGTTCAACCGAAGGTGGCGACGCGCTGAACTCCGGCATCGGCTTTGCAGTTTCCAGCAACATCGTTGCCAGAGTTGTCCCTAGCTTGATCGCCGAAGGCGACTACGACTATCCCTATCTAGGCATCTCCAGTGTTAACGCGCTCAGTCTGGCCGAGGCACAGCAACTTGGGTTGGACCGCACCGATGGCGCGCTGATCGACTCGGTAGCCAACGGTGGGCCCGCGGACGAGGCGGGCTTGCATCCCGGCGATTTCATTATCGCCATCGATGGCATCGCCATCAAGAATTTCGACGAGTTGATCTCGTATCTGTTCACCCATAAGAGCCCGGGAGAAACTGTAACGCTGACTCTTATTCGTGATGGGCAAGAAACGCAGATCGACCTGGTACTCGGCGCAAGACCATAAAGACAAGGATGAAGGCGGAAGTACGAAGTATGGAGCCGCTCGAAAATTCGGGCGGCTTTTGCTTAACCTTGCGAAGGCTGGATACATATTGATATTGATTACAAGTCCAACCTTCGCAAGGTTGTTTCGTAATCGTTAACCAAATCCACCTTACAATAAGGAATCGCACAACAGTCAATCGAACATAATTCGCCTCTTACAAGAAAGGAAACCGTGAGAAAAATAATCGTTCATGAATTCATTTCGCTGGATGGCGTGATCCAGGCGCCCGGCAG
>CAYJMC010000028.1:0-2332 GCA_964371335.1 uncultured Anaerolineaceae bacterium | reverse complement strand
AAATAATCGTTCATGAATTCATTTCGCTGGATGGCGTGATCCAGGCGCCCGGCAGCGCCGACGAAGATACCGATGGCGGCTTTGTGCATGGCGGCTGGACACTGCCCTACTGGCATGACGACATTGGCGCGCATTTCTCTCAGGCCTTTGCGGAAGCCGATACGCTTTTGCTGGGACGCAGGACCTGGGTCGAACATGGCAACGCGTTCGAACCCATGGTCAACGATCCCTTTGGGGATGCCATGAACGCAATGCGTAAATTCGTGGTGTCCACAACCCTGAAATCCACCGAGATCTGGAGAAATTCGAGCATTATCAGCAATAACGTGATTGCTGAAGTGCGCCAGCTGAAAGAACAATCTGGCAAGAACATCCTCATCGATGGCAGCAGTGTACTCATCCATGCGTTGGCTGAAAACGATCTGATCGATCAATATGATTTACACGTTTATCCACTCGTGGTGGGCAGCGGAAAGCGATTGTTCCCAGAGGGAAACGGATCAATCTGAAACTGATCGATTCCAAGGTCCTGCCAACCGGTGTCGTGTTCCAGCGCTATCGGCCTGTGATGTAAAGCGCACGATGGTCACAAGAGGGCGGCAATGCCGCCCTCTTGTTATTCCTCCCTTTTGTCATTCCGAACGGGTTCGCGAGTCTTTGCCAAACGTTGGTAAAGACCAGTGAGGAATCCCTATAACGAAGTCTTCCATAGAACCTGATTCTGCAATCACCAACCTTGCGAAGGGTCTGAATTTAGACAAGTGGATTTCAAGTCCAACCCGTTCTCTTCGCTCAGGGCAGGCTCTTCGCAAGGCTTGCATTTAGAATTCCCGCTTCATGAAACGCACCAGCCTGCCGCTTTATTTCCTCTTCGCTGCCAATGCCATCTCGATGGTGGGCAACGTGCTCGCCAACATTGCGATCCCCTGGTTCGTGCTGCAGACCACCGGCAGCGCGGTGCAGACCGGAATCACCGGATTCTTCACCATCTTGCCGGTGGTGATCGCCGGGCTGCTGGGCGGCGCGCTCATCGACCGGCTGGGCTACAAGCGGACCAGCATCATCGCCGACCTCGCCAGCGGTTTCACTGTGGCATTGATCCCCATTTTCTACTTCACCATCGGCTTGCCGTTTTGGCTGTTAATGGTTCTCGTCTTCCTGGGCGCGCTGTTGGACGCGCCCGGCAGCACGGCGCGCGCCTCCATGATCCCCGAGCTGGCCGAAATGGCGGGTATGCCCATCGAGCGCGCTGCTTCGGCCAACCAGATCGTGGAGCGCAGCTCCCGGCTGATCGGGGCGCCGCTGGCAGGTTTGCTGATCGCCTTCCTGGGCACCGCTAACGTGCTGTGGTTCGATGCGATCTCTTTCTTCATTTCGGCGGGCATCGTGGCTTGGCTGGTGTCCATGCCGAAGATCAAGGTTGAGAAAACCGCTCCCAAGAAATACACCCAAGAGATCCTGGACGGGTTCCGGGCAATCCGCAAGGACGCGGTCATTTTGGCGATCGTGGTCGTGGTGATGATCACCAACTTCCTGGATGCGGGCTTTGGCGGCGTAGTTGAACCATATTACGTCAAGCAAGTGTTCGGGTCCGCGGTGAGCCTGGGTTTGCTGATCGCGGCCAGCGGAGCGGGGTCGGTGCTCGGCGCCTTGATCTTCGGCGCCATCGGCCACCGCTTATCGCGGCGCATCACTTTCACCGTTGGGTTTACGCTCACTGCCTTCCGGTTTTTCATGTTCGCCCTGTTTCCACCGCTGCCGGTACTCATCATTGGACAATTCCTGCTCAGTATTGGCTCAGGGCCGTTGAACCCGATCATCGACTCGGTGTCTTACGAGCGCATCCCGGCAAACATGCGCGGGCGCATCTTCGGCGCCATCCAGGCCGGGGCGTGGATCGCCATGCCGCTGGGCGTGCTGCTGGGCGGCGTACTTACCGAGGCGCTGGGACTAATCCCCTTGCTAATTGTTATGGGAACTATTTATGTCGTGACCACGCTGAGCATTTCTTTGATTCCGGCGATGAAGGGCATGGAAAAGAAGGTAGCTAATTAGTCGATTTGTTTGACGCGGATTAATTCGTCCTCACCGTGGGTTCCGTAGGGACAGGTTTCGATTTAAGGTGTGCCCGCGACTAATTGCATCTGCCAAGTAATCTAGACCGCTTCCAAGGATACTGAAACCTGTCCGTGGTACGAACTACTGGTTGCCCGTTCGCGGGACAGGTTTCCTCCGGCTCTATGTAGATTTACAGCGCACGCGAGTTGCAACACAAGGTAAAACGAGGGCGATGTAAAACCTGTCCCTACGGTTTGCTGTTTGCGGTTCCCAC
>CAYJMC010000027.1:16378-30442 GCA_964371335.1 uncultured Anaerolineaceae bacterium | reverse complement strand
TTGCGAGGAGGGCGAAGCAGAGCTGAGCCCGACATGGCAACCCCCAAGCCCGCAAGCGATGCGCCGCTGAATCTCCGCCTAGCTCGCGATCTTGAATCCATCGTTCGCGCCGAAGGCGCGGTGCCCGCCACTATCGCCGTCCTCGATGGGCGCATCTGCGTCGGCCTCGAGGCAGACGAACTGGATTGGCTGGCTAGGAATAGTGAAGTTGGAGTCGAGGCTTTAGCCGGCGCCGTTCGCAAACTCAGCAGCCGCGACCTGGCGGCTGCAGTAACCGCTGGCGCCAGCGGCGGCACAACGGTGGCCGCTACTTTGCGCATCGCCGCCATGGCTGGCATCCGCGTGTTTGCTACTGGTGGCATCGGCGGCGTTCATCGCGGCAGCGGCTGGGATGTCTCCGCTGATTTAGGCGAACTCACCCAACAGCCTGTGCTGCTGGTCTGCGCAGGGGCCAAAGCGATCTTGGATTTGTCCGCTACCCTGGAATACTTGGAAACGTTGAGTGTACCTGTCATCGGTTACCAAACCGACGAGTTCCCCGCCTTCTATTCGATCGAAAGCGGCTTGTCCACCTCCGCACGAGCAGACAATCCACAAGAAGTCGCCGCGCTCGCCCGCACCCACTGGGATCTAAGCGGCTGTGGGCTGATGCTGGTTGCTCCGCCGCCCATGGAGAGCGCCCTGCCCCGCGGTGATGTCGAATCCTGGATCGCTCAAGCCCTGGCGGAAGCCGAAGCCCAAGATGTTCGCGGCCAGGCGGTCTCCCCATTTCTCTTGAAACGCGTGAGCGAACTAAGCAGTGGGCGCAGCCTGGCCGCTAATCTGGCGCTGCTAAAGAACAACGCCCTGATCGCCGCACAGATTGCAACAATCATGGATGCAAAACCCAGGCATCTAGCCTAGGGGCGGGGTTCCCCGCCCTTTTTTAGTTGTGGGCGACGCGTGCGTCGCCCCTACGACGAATGACGGAATGGTCGTAAGGGGCGGCTTGCAAGCCGCCCCTACCGATCAAACGGCTTGACATCCGCATCGGTTTTTCTCAAAGACGCTAACAACCTGCTATAAGTGAACAAATCTAAAAAGGGAGGAAATTTGTGTCCATCCGCGTTCATCCGCGTTTCTTTCCGACTTTGGACTTCGGACTTAGGACATTTTCTTGTCAAAGTGTATCGGCCCCTGCCCGACTACCACTACGAACAACTCGACGAGCCAAAACCTTGGTCAATGTGCAATCTGTCAATGTGTGAATCATGCCCTCCCCAAAAATTGCACATTGCATATAGCAGGTCAGTGGTTACTCAGTCGGCGTCTTTGTCGGCGTGGGGAAACGGGTATGAGTAACGGTAACTGTGGGCGTATTGGTCTTCGATGGTGTGGCCGTGGCCGTGGGACTAGCCGTCGGGGTGACGCTGGACGTCGCTGGCGCACCGGTCACCTCGAATTCGCCGCCGACTTTGGGCTCCGTTCCAACAAAGATCACCACCTGGTAGAGTCCGGGCAACCATTCTTCGGCCTTGGGGAACCACTCAGTGTAACCAAATCCTCCGGTTCCGCCGTCCCATGGCTTGGTCTCGTAATAGACCAGTTCGCCTTCCCGATACCAGACCGCCGACCACTGCACTTCGGGCAGCATGCCATCGTAGCTAAAGGTGGCATAGATCCCGCCCACAGGATTGGCAAATGCTGCGCCGGCATCGATCGCCAGATAAGTGCTGAAATTAATGCCGCGCGAAAAGGTCAGTGGGCTGAACACGGCGTTCGGGTTGGGCGTCACCACTGAGGTGAACTGCCCCTGCACTGAAGGCGGCAACACGGGCACCGCCGATGGCGAGGGGGTGTAAGTGAACTCCAGAGTCGGCGTCAGACTGGGCGTCAGTGTTAAGGTGGGTGAAAGCGACGGGCTGGGTGTGAGCGAAGGAGTAACAGTTGGGCTGGGGGTGGCGGTGACCGGGAACACGGCATACGCGGTTGCCTCGCCGTAGAAGTTCAGCCAACCCGCCACCGCCAACAAGACCAACGCCCAGAAGACTACCTGCCAACCATGCAGCAGACGCTGCTGGCGCAGCCGGTGGTACGGCAGCTCGCCTGATTCGCGGATGGCAACGCGGCCGCGCCAAAAAGCGTACAGCGCAAAAAATACGGCCACGAAAACGGCGGTGCGCACGAAACTGGCGATGTCGAGGGAGAAAGTTGGCATGAAAACGAGATGCAGCGATTATACCTATCTCAACTTGTGCCACAACAGTATGCAGAATTGCGCATTGCGTTTTGCATATAGCTTAATTGTCTTGCTTCCTTCTCTCGAAGGCAATTCGGTGCAAGGAACACGCAGAATGCTGCTTTTTTTGTCCTTCCGAACGGGTTCTGCAGAGGGATATCCAAGAAGGAGCGAAGACCGGTGAGGAATCCCTTTAACCAGTCTTCCGAATTACCATGTTTTGCGAGTAAAACAAATTGAGTAAGTATGCCCTCCCATGAATTTGACCTCCCATGATTTTGTCAACTCTTTTCACTAGCCCTGGCTTGGTAGAATATTATTAATGACCTCCGCGTTTTCCCGGCGCGATTTCCTGAAATTGGGCGGGCTCGCTTTGAGCGGGCTGGCGTTGACACCGCGGGTCTTCGGCCACAGCGCCAAACCGCCGGATGCCACCGGCCTTGTGCGCGTGGCGGGCACACACGATGTTCAGATTTATGACCAGCCGGAATACCCGCGCTACAATGACAAGGTAAAGCCAGTCGCCTCGCGAAAGCGTGACCAATTATTGTATGTATACGAAAAGTTTAAAGCCGAGACCGGACCAGAATTTAATCCTTATTGGTATCGTGTAGATGAGGGTTATATCCACACAGCCTATCTTCAACCGGTGGAGACTCACCTGAATGACCCGGTTTCATATGTCAGCGAAAAAGGCGAACTGTTCGAAGTCACGGTTCCGCTGACCCAGTCTTATCGCCTCACCAAAACTTATGGCTGGCAAAAACTGTATCGCTTGTATTATCTCTCGACCCACTGGGTAACCGGGATCGAGGAGGGGCCCGATGGCGCGCTTTGGTACAAAATCCTGGATGAATTGCTGAACATCAACTATTACGTCTTGGCCGCGCATCTGCGCAAGGTCCCGAACAGCGAGTTGACTCCCATATCGCCGCGCGTCGCCGCGCAGGATAAGCGCGTCGAGGTGAGCATCGCGGAGCAGCGCCTGATCGCCTACGAAGAGGGTGCTATCGTTATGGACACCAAGGTTTCCACCGGAATTCCTGGTTTGCAGACGTCCAACGGTGTGCCCAGTTACACGCCGAAAGGCAACTGGATCGTTTTTTCCAAGATGCCCGTGCGCCACATGGGTGATGGCCACATCACGAGCGATGTTCTTGCATACGAATTACCGGGCGTGCCGTGGGTTTCCTACTTCCATGAATGGGGTGTGGCTTTCCATGGAACGTATTGGCACGACAACTACGGGAATGAAATGAGCCATGGCTGTGTCAACATGCGCCCCGACGAGGCTAAGTGGCTGTTCCGCTGGCTAACGCCCCCGAACTACCCGATCGAAGTCCAAGCCACGGGAAACGGAACCCTGGTGAATGTGATCTGACAAAAAAAGTTAATGGGGGACTAGATGATTTGATGGATCAGAAGGGAAAGGCCAACCAAACAGAACCCAGACGCGATCGCAAGCGTTGAAAGGGAATAAGAAGATTCCGCATCCTTGAGGTCCTGCTTGGCGCGCGTGGCGATATCCGCGCTACTTGCACTGGACGCATATTGATAGGGGAAAGAGCGCGCTTGCGACCAGTTTCCCATGGTGGCGAGGGCGCCAACCGCCATGCACACTCCACCAACGATGAACAGCGACTCGGCATACAGGTAGAGGGTGCGCCAGCCAAGTATGTAATCAACAATGCCTGTTGCGAGGAGTAGCACAGCGAGCCAAATCAGGAAGCGCTTCAAGTAACCCACAATCCATCGTGGGAGGAACCGTGAAATGGGTTTGGTTTCAGGCATTTTGCCCCTCACACCAGCGCGTCCACCACAAGGGCGCCAAAGAGCAACGCCAAGTACAGGCTGGAATAGCGATACATGCCCCAGGCAATCTTATTGCCCCCCACCCTCCAAACTTTCCATGCCGAGTACAGGAGCGCGGCGCCAAGCACCGCCGCCAGAATTAAGAAGACACCGCCTGCCATGCCAAGGACCGGGAGAAGCAAAGTGAGGGCGACGAGTTCTAGGGAGTAAATAAGGATTTGATTGCGGGTGGCGCGCTCGCCGCGCACATTGGGCAGCATGGGAACTCCGGCGCGGGCGTAATCGCGTCGCTTGATTAACGCCAGCGCCCAAAAGTGAGGCGGCGTCCAGAGGAAAATGATGGCGAACAGGAAAAATGCGGGGATGGCCAATTGGCCGGTAGCCGCTGCCCAACCCACTAATGGGGGGATGGCGCCGGCCCCGCCGCCGATCACGATGTTCTGCACCGAGGCGTGTTTGAGCCACAGGCTATAAAGGGCCACGTAATAAATCATGCCTCCCAGCGCTAACAGGGCAGCCAGCAGGTTCACGAACCCGGCGAGCACATAGAATGAAACCACCAGCATGGACAGGCCCAATGCAAATCCTTCGGCGGGAGTCATGCGTCCGGCGGCGATAGGACGCCGGGCGGTGCGGGTCATATGTTGGTCTATATCTCGATCAATGTACTGGTTCAGCGCACCAGAGCCACCGGCGGCCAATGCGCCGCCCAGCAGCGTCCAGAAGGCAAGCGGCCAGGAAGGCAGCGCCTTGGCTCCCACCACCATGCCGGCGTAAGTAGTGATAAGCAGCAAGACCACGATGATCGGCTTGGTTACATTGACGAAATCGAGAGCGCGTTGTTTGCGGTTGGAAGGTTTGGCCGCCTCGCGGCTTTCCTCCTGTGTGCTGCGGCCAGCCAGGCCTACTAACACCACCAGGATGACCGCCATCGCCCAGACCGCTGCAGCAGTGGCGACGTGCAGACCCAGTAAATAGATCGGAAAGGCAGCGCTCACCTTGAGCGCGCCGACCAGGATTTGGGCGAAGTACAGCACGACCGTTAGCGTGGCTGCGGAAAGAATGCCGCGCTGGCTGCGCTGTGTTCTCCACGCGTTGCGCAGCATCATCAACAAGTGGATTGCCAGCAAAGCTGCCAGCAAGCGGTGGCCCATATGCAGCCAGCCAAGCGGATGCGAAGGAATTAGCTGGCCGTTGCACAAAGGCCAGCCGGAACAGGCATAGGTAGCGGAACTCGCCGCGACCAGGGTGCCGCTGACTAAAATGATGAAGAGACCGACCAGTGCACCCAGCGCCATGCGTGCAAAGCGGCTGCGGTAGGCAAACCGATCCGGCTGATCGGGATTGCGGTGGCGTGCGTAAGCGCTCACGGCAGTGGCAATGAGCAACGCCAGCAATAAGAAGGCGGTGCCAAGGTGAACCGCAACCAGCCAAGGCGGCGTCTCCGTAAGGACAACAATTCCCCCCAGCAAACCTTGCACGGCGAGCAGGGGCAGCGCCCAGAGTAGCGGCCGCCAAACCAGATTCACTGATCTGAAACGGCGCCAGGCCCAGATCGCGGCGATGAGGATCAGCGGTGACGTAATGGCCGAAGCCCAAAAGCGGTGGCTGAACTCAATCTGGGCTTCGACGTTTGGCGGTGGCAGCAGGCGGCCAAAACAAGTCGGCCAATCAGGGCAGCCCAGCCCGGAACCGGTCACGCGAACAATGCCACCGATGACAATAAGCAGATAAGTTGCCAGGGCGGCAGCCAGTGCGATATATCGGAACCGGCCGATGATGATTTTGGATTTTGTCGATTTGACTTTGCTCATTGCTTGGTTTTCAGTTCCTGGCGCTGTACGTAGAGAGGATAGCCTATCAGCAGTAATGATGCAAAAATGAACCACTGGATCGCATAACCCAGATGCGGACCTTCACTCAAATCTAGGGAAGGTTGAACTATGTATGGCGGATCAGTTTGCTCACTTTCAGGAGTGAGATGCAAATAAACGGGCAACAAGGAAGTATTCATTTGTGATGCGATACGCCCGAGGTCGAGGTTATTCCAAGCATCTAAACGGTCTTCGCCGACATCCAAAGCAGGATCCGGATGCAACCGTTTGTTGACGTTGAAATCCGTTTCAGCGCGACGCAAACGACCAGCCACTGTAATTGCTCCTTCCTCACGATAGATAACCCGAGACCCGCGGCCGGCATTCTCCTGCGGAATCCAGCCACGTTCAACCAAGATGGCAGTGTCGGTCCCTTCGATCAGTAGAGGTGTGAAGAGCGCCACGCCTAATTCGGAGCCGAATTCGCTCTGCCAGACCTGGTTGCGCAATATGATCTCGTCCTCGTGGAGATAGGTTCCGGCCACAATTACCTGACGATATTCCATGGAGTATAAATCTAAATCGAGCGAACTTTCGTCCAACACTAATGATTCGGCGTCCATTTGTTCCTGCACGCGAGCGTTAAAACTCTGCCGCCATTCCAGGCGATCGAGCTGCCAGATCCCCAAGCGCAGCATCACCGCAGCCGCGGCAAGAACCAACACGCTGGCAAGCAGCCAGCGGCGGCTGAAGATTCTCAGGATCATACTAGCTGGATTTGCCGGCGGCAGCCTCAGCACCGGCAACCGGCTTCAGGGGAAAGACAATGAGACTGTACACAAAGAGAATGGCGGCGGTTGGGGGAGCCGCAAACGCAATACCCAAAACCCGGGTGCGCAACGTGGTTGGCGGGCGCACGTTGAGGCCGAGATATTGTGTGGTACTGAAGGAACAAGCCAAAGCGAAATGGTCCGCTTGGTTTAAGGTCATACTGGCTGATCCTTTGGCGGGCGCGTACAGCGGCCCGAGCGTGTGGGGCGCAGTATCTTCGTTGCGCAGTACCAGAACGTCGCCGAGCACAAAGCTCATTTCCGCGGGAATCTCGGGAGCGTCTTCGCCCGCGGCGACGCGTTCAGCTGTGCCTTCGGGGATGACGAGCTCGATGGTAGTGGGCGCGCGGGCGGCGTTTTCATCCTGTAAACGAATGCCTATTTCACTGATCAGCCAAACCGCGGCTATCGATAGAGCCAGGATCAATAGGAAACGGAACAGATATTGAAGGACAATCTTCACGGCCATAATAGTTATTCTGCCAGCAAAAGCTGCACGTCATGAGTCATGTCAGACGCGTTCATCTCGAAAGGAAAGGTGATGCGCAGCAAACCATTTTTATCAATCACCCAAACTCGGGTGGAATGTGAGACTTCATAATTGCCGTCCCCATCTGGCTGCTCGACAATTCGGCCGGCACCATAGCCTACCCAGACTTTCTCTAGTTGTTCCAGGGTACCCGTGAGCCCAATCAAATTGGGACTGAAACTGTTCAAATAATTCGCAATCACTTCGGGGGTGTCTCTATCGGGGTCCACAGTCACAAAAACAAACTCAACCTGGGCCGCGTCTTCACCCAGGTTATCGGCAATTTGCTTGAACTTTGCCAAGGTGCCTGGGCAAAAGTCCGGGCAATTCGTGAAGCCTGTGTAGATCAGCACGACTTTGCCGCGCTGGTCACTGAGACGATACGGAGCGCCATCAGTGCCGAGCAATTCGAAATCCATGGCCGGCGGTACTGGTGTGCCGATGGCCGAGCCGCGGAAGGCGCGGCTGCCCTCCACAGCTTGCATTCCCAAAAAGAAAACGGATGCAGCCACCAGCAATGCGCCGCCGCCAATCAATATCCACCGTAGATTTTTCATGGGCATTTAAACAATTACGTCAAAGCGGGTTCCGGATGGCGCTTTTGCCAGGGAACCCGCTTGTTTATACCCGATTCCTTAAGTAACGTGTTTTAAACCGGGCTGCCCATCAAATAGAGGCCAACATAGAAGAACATCCAAACGACATCAACGAAGTGCCAATACACCGCAGCGGCCTCAACTCCCCAGTGCTTCTCGGCGGTATAAACCGAGCGCCGCCCGTTGTTCCAAACGATGTAAAGCAGGATGACTCCGGTCAGTACGTGGAAAGCATGGAAACCCGTCATCGAATAGAAAACTGCCCCCTGAGCGCCGTCCGCGGGGCCGAAGGGAGCGATTTGCCATTCAACGCCCACAACACCCAACAAGAAGAGCACTCCCAAGGTCATAGTAATAAAGGTGTTACGCACAAACGCCGGACGGTTACCATGCGCCATTTCAACTTCGGCGCGGTTCATAAAGAATGAACTCATCAACAGCAGCGCGGTAACAGCCACACCTAGAACCTGGTTCAGTTCGGGGCGGTTGGGCCCAAGCAGGACAATACGAGCCACGAAAAGTCCAATGAAGACAAACGAGTCGGAAATAATGAACAGCCACAGCCCAAGACGGTTGCGGGCCAGCTTGGTGGCGTAATCAGCTACGGTGTGTGCAGACATTAGTGGCTGCCCTTTTCGGATCGGAATAGGCGTCCGACGTGCATGTAGTAAGTGATGACAAACAAGGCCTTGAACGCCGCCACCAGCAACAGGGCGGAGCCCCAGGGTGGTGCGATGACGCCGACCAGGAATTCACCGAAGGTGAGCACGGCCAGCATCAACAGTACCCAAACGCCGGCGCCCAACTGGGTGCTGCGGCTGGAGGCGACTTTGTCAGTTGTTTCTGCCATTATCACTCCTGAGGCGAGGCAACTCCGACCGCGGGAACTCCACCCGCCGAAGGAGTCATGTTGACGTAAGTTGAATTGGGCAAACCATAGTCATACGGCTCGCCGGTGACTTCGAAAGGCTGCGGATATGCATGCAGAGGCGGGGGAGACGGGATTTGCCATTCGGGAGAACGGGAATTCCAAACGTTTCCCTTGGCTTCGGCGCCCTTGCGCGCCGAGCGAACGATGTTGTACAAGCAGATCACGACCGAGAAGAAGATGACGAAACCGGCAACGGTCATGATCAGGTGCGTCAAATCGAATCCCAAATCCGGATCGTAATCTACCACGCGGCGGCGCATCCCCTGCAGGCCGACAAACAGCATTCCAATGGTGAGCACCATAAAGGCGGGCCACATCAACCAGAAGTGCAGTTTGCCCAGTTTCTCGTTATACATGCGGCCAGTGATCTTGGGGAACCAATAGTAGATCGCCGCGAAGAACGGGAAGATATAACCACCGAACATCGTGTTATGGAAGTGCCCGACCACGAAGTATGTGTCGTGTAGGTGCAAATCCGTAGCGATAGTGCCGAGCGGCGGACCTGTGACGCCACCCAGCAAAAAGATAACGATTGCTCCCAGCACGAACAACATCGGCGTAGGTGTGGTGAGCTTGGCTTGCCAAAGCGTGCCCACCCAGCTAAAGAATTTCACGCCCGTGGGTACCGCCACCAGCAAAGTGGCGTACATGAATGGAATGCGCAAATAGGGGCTCATGCCCGATGCGAACATATGGTGGGCCCAAACGAAGAACCCAATGAGCGCGATGCCCAGTGAAGACAGTGCAACCCACCGATAACCATAAAGCGGTTTGCGCGCAAAGACAGGCAGCAGTTCGCTGATGATCCCGAGCCCGGGCAAAATGAATACATAGACGGCAGGATGTGAATAGAACCAGAACAAATGCTGGTAGAGGATGGGGTCCCCGCCTGCGGTGGCATCGAAAAATTTCATGCCCAGCAAACGCTCTAGCATTACCAGCTGAAAGGACAGACCGATGAGCTGGGTGGCGGTGAATTGAATGAAGGCCGTGGCCAGTGCTGCCCAGGCAAAAATAGGCATCTTGAACATGGTCATGCCCTTGGCTCGCATGGTCAAGACTGTGACAATAACGTTGATAGCGCCGGCAATGGAGGAAATGCCAACCAGATACACGCCCACCAGGAACATCTGCATGCCCAATGGCGCGCGCAAGCTAAGCGGGGGATAACCTACCCACCCGGTGTCAAAGCCGCCAAAGAACATACTGCTGACCAGGATGATGGCGCCCGGCACGTTGACCCAGAAGGCAAATGAGTTCAAGCGCGGGAAAGCCATGTCGTTGGCGCCGATGAGCAGCGGCACCAGATAATTGGACATGGCTCCCACTCCAAGCAGGATGGAAGCGATCATCACAATGCCGTGCAAACTCATCATCGTGTTGTAGAGATGAGGCCCGCTGTAACCAAGAATGGTCTCGAAAACATCGCTGTTGAGGAAAGTGATACCAGCAGCGGCTAGCTCGGTGCGGAAAAACATAGCCATAGTGCCGCCGAAGCCCAGCAGCAGGATCGAAGTCACACCATACTGAATGCCGATCACCTTGTGGTCATAATCCACGCTGAAGTAGCGCATCCAATTCGGCTTCGAAGGATCAGGGGAAATATCATCGGAAGTGGCTTGACCGCGGGCCCACTTGAACCATCCATCGAAAGACCCTACACCCACGAGGAATGAGAGCGCGCCAACAATGACGCCAACCACGATAACGGGTTCGCGCACTGAGGCTTCGCTGCTCCATGCGGGTAAGCCCATAATGACGCGCACAGCCATGACGAAGGCCATACCGACCACTGTACCGAGGATTTGAGCGATCAGGCCGCGGAAAAGACCTGTGGAAAAGAAGCGCATCCTGTTCCTCCTGCCGTTATTGCAGACTTATGATGAAGGCAATGATTTGGTTGATCTGATCCTCGCTGAGGATTTCGGCAAAATTCTGCGGCATGATGTTTGGCGGGAATCCAGCAACAATTTGTGAGTTGGGGTCTATGATGGAATTATGCAGATAATTCTCGTCTGCAGCGACCGTAGTCCCATCGATTAATTCAACCTGACTGCCGAAGAGTCCCTGCCAGGTTGGCCCAACGATGGTTGTCCCGTCCAGCGAGTGGCAAGCGAGACAGCCATAAGTCTGTGCCCAGCGTTGACCGCATTCTTCCGCAGACAAATTGCATTCACCTGCCTGTTCCTGCAACCAGGCATCGAATTCCGATCCCTCAACCACCTGGACCTGGGCTTGCATATTCCAATGCCCTTGACCGCAAATCTCGGCACAACGCACTTTGAACGTGCCATTTTGATTAGGGGTGATACGCAATTCGCGCACGAATTCCTCGCCGCCCGGCAACACGTCTTGCTTGACGCGAAACTCGGGCACATAGAAGGAATGGATCACATCTGCAGAATGGAGACGCAGAACCACCTGGCGGTTCTTGGGAAGCACCAGCGTATCGGAAGTCACCGCGCTTACCACCCCTTCCGAGGTCGTCACGGCATACTCGAAGCGCCAGTTCCATTGGGCGGCAAAAACGTTCACTGTCATCGCTTCAGGATCGCGGCGCTCGACGTCGGCCAGGGTTTGGCCGCCGATGACGGCGAACCAAAGGACGATGGCAATGGGAATGACCGTCCAGGCAATCTCCAGTTGGTGATTGCCAGTCATGTAGGCACCATCGCCGCGTTCCCCTTTGCGACGGCGGAAGACAATGACGCTATACAAAAGGAAGACGACGATTAAAGAAGTGAAAAATGCAATGAACCACCAGTGGATGTCCATGAGCCAATCCACTGTTTGCGCCTGCTGGCTGGCTTGCAGCGGCAGCAGAGGCGCGTTAGTCAGAAATAAGCCCAGTGCCAAGGTTGAAAGAACAACCAGCACGGCTACGATGACAAAATGAATCATCCCAGGTCCTCCAAGGGGCTTTTAGCAGCGTATCGCCGGGGGGAATCCGGACAAGCGAAGAGACGCATTCTTATTGTGCCGAAAAGAACGAACGCAGTATAACACAGTTGGACAATATACAGATATGGGGCTAGGCTGCGCCAAGGTCGCCCAAAGCTGCGAGCACCTTCTCGTTGTTTTCCTTGGCACGGACATTTTCAAACACCTTTGAGATTTTTCCCTTGGCATCAATAATGAAGGTGCTACGGATCACCCCGTGGTATTTCTTTCCGAATGTCGATTTTTCGCCCCACACCCCATAGAGGTCACACACCTTGTGGTCTTTATCGGCCAGCAGGGTAAATGGCAATTTATATTTCTTTTTGAAGTGCTCATGTGAGATTTCGTCGTCAGGGCTGACCCCCAGAATCACTGAGCCAGCCTCCTGGTATTTGCGGTAATCGTCGCGAAGATCACAGGCTTCCGTCGTGCAACCCGGAGTGTCATCCGCCGGGTAGAAGTAGAGCACCACGGTCTTGCCCCGATAGTCGGAAGGTTTATGCATCTTTCCAGCTTCATCAGGAAGCGAAAAATCAGGAGCCTGCTTACCTTCAGTCAGTTTCATTTGGCGAATCCAGTTGAATTGAGATTATACGTCAGGATTACCGTGTCCAGAAGGCGTAGGCAAGCAAATAGGTGCAGGCTGCGGTGATCGCCAAGGCATTCAAAGTGAGCGCGGTCCAATTTGGTTTCAATCCCTCGGCGATGCGTCCCATGTACCAGATTTGCAGCAGCGCGAGTGGCAAGGTGAGGAAAGGCGGCAGAGCAATGGCAGCCGGGAGACCTGCCAATAGCGATACTGCAAAAAGAAGATAGCCGCTTAGCGCCAGCAAATGATGAGCGCGGATAGCGTTCTGCCAGCCCAAGCGCACAAACAGAGTGCGCTTGCCCGCCTTGATATCGCTGGCGTAATCGGGGAATTCCAAGTTCAGCATCGATGCCAAGGTGAGCGCGGTGAGAGGAAAAGTGCTCATGGCCAACAGGCGGTGCAGTTCGCCTGTCTGTAGCGCGAAACCAAACGCGGGCACCAGGTTAGCCAGCAGGATCGCGGTGCTCAGTTCTCCATATCCGCGGGATGACAGGCGCACCGGCGGCACGGAATAAAAGATGGCGCCGAGAGCACCAAGCACCATAACGGTGAGCACGATGGGGTTCAATGCACCCAGTCGTCCAAGCACAAAAGTTGCCAGCGCGGTGACAGTTAAGGCACAGTAGGCAGCGACCAAGGCCACGCGGGGGCGAAGCTGGCCTTCTCCGCGGCCCAGCGCACCGCTGCCACCCGTGAACGGTGTGCGGCTGCGATTGCCTGCGTCGTGTGGGAAATCGAAATATTCATTCAGGTAATGCGTAGCTAGCTGCAAACTGGTGACCCACAACTGACCAAGGATGATAATAGACCAGTTCAAGGGCCGACCCAAATAATTGGCGATGCCTAAGCCGAGAAAGTAATTGAGCGCGCCCCCAACCAAGAACAGTGGGCGTGATAGCCGCAGGAAAAGGATTAGCGGATTAGGTTTCATTGAGCCGCGGCGTACTGGTCGAGTTCATCAGCGGCGGCTGTGCGATCCTCGGCGTGGGTTTCGGAATGGGTGGAGAGAATGATCAACCGCGCAGTCGTTTTGGCTGCCAGCGAACATGCGACTCCGAATGGCACCAACAGCCCCCGGGGTTGGTCGGCATCCAAAGATAGCTCAGCACGCGCACCATTGGACGGCGATGTTTCACGCAGATCCAGTAGTGTGGCTGTTGCAGAGCCATTGATGGGGAAGAGGAAACGATCCGCTTCGGCGCGCAGCGTGTACTCGGTTTGCTCGTCGGCGGCCAGGTCGATCAATTCGAGTTGGCCAAACCGCCGTAGCAAATGGTCCGTCTCGCGCAACAGGGTCAATCCTCCAGCCGAGCGCGCCAGCGGAAAAACATACATATCGGCGATGGGATACTGAGATGGCATGCCGCGTCATTATAACGGGACGGGCCGGTTACTTCCTCAATGCCCTTTTAATGTCTCGCTGATGTCCCTGGATGTGCAGATACATTGTGCGTACCATGCGTTTAACCTCAGTGATCCCCAGCGCAGGGTGACGGCCGCGTTTCTCCAGGTCGGCGTTGCTCAGAGCGCGAACCATGCTAACAGTAGCGCCGCGCCTACGGTCGAATTCGGCCAACAACCAGTCGCGGTCTTGCGCGCTAATTTCGCCGGTATGCTCGGCGTTCCAACGGTCGATATCGAAATTTTCAGGCACACCGGTGCCCCCTTCAATAATGGAACGGACGAGTTTGCTAATTGAGCCTTCTACCTCGGTGAAATGCGCCAGCAGATGGTGCACTCGCCAACCTGGTCCCTCGTCATAGATAGGGACGTCCCACTGCTCAGGAGTCAGCGAATTGAAAAAT
>CAYJMC010000027.1:0-16278 GCA_964371335.1 uncultured Anaerolineaceae bacterium | reverse complement strand
GAAGAACCACAGATTGGCAGGGCGCTCGGCCAGGCGGCGCATGAAATACGGATACCATTCTGTGCCGAAGGGCACGTAAATGCGCACGGGATAACCCTCGCGGACCAGTTGCGCCTGCAGGTCACGCCGGATGCCGTACAGCATCTGGAACTCCACTTTGTCCTTTGGCAATTCGATCTCGGCGGCATGTTTCTTGGCAAACTCGATGCGGGCCGAATCGTGGGTGCCAATCGCGGCGATCGGCGGCCAGGCAACGTGACCGTTCTGCGGGGCCGGACTCTCCATGCTTTCGTGAAGCATCAGATCTGCAATGCGATCAAAGGATGCGTCGGAATCCATCTTCTTTGGGAAAGCACGGTCTGGTGGTTCCATATAGGCGCCTTTCACCAGCCGGATCGGCGCCCCTTCCTGCAGAAGTTCCATGGCATCCGACTCGCTGCGATACAACATCGATTGCAATACTACGCCGACATTTTCGAAACCAGCTGCGCGCATCTGGCGGTAAATCCTCAGGGTGGCGTCCACGCAAGCCGATTCTTCCATATCGATGCGCACGAAGATGCCATGTTGAGCGGCATGTTGGAGCAAACCCTTGAGATTCTTCTCGCAGAGGCTTTCATCCAGCTTGAGGCCGATCTGGGTCAACTTGATGGACACATTTGAGCGCAATTCGCTGGCCGCCAATCGATCGATAAGACCGGCAATCCTGCGGGTCGCTTCGGCCGCAGCCGCTGCGTCCCCGGTATGCTCACCCAGGAGATCAAGCGTAGCCAGCATGCCAATGGCGTTGAGATCGGCAATGGCGCGGAAGGCTTCTTCAACGGTTTCGCCGGCCACGAAGCGCCGTGCGGTACGCCGCGCAAAGCCGAAGCGCATCACCAGACGACGCGCCCAGTCGGCCTGAGACAGGTAACTTAAGAAGGCTCGCAACATAGTTTTTTGGGTTGGGAGTTGGGTTTGGTGTGTAAGGGATCAGGATTCATAGAACCCTTGCGTGCGCAAAGAAGTGCACGCGTTGGAGTTCCTACTCGGCTACGCCAAGTACGTAACGTCCAGGAGGAGTCAGTTAGGATTCATAAAAAACTAATGCTTGGATTCTAGCACGGAAAACGCGGGTGATATACTCGCGCGGTTCCTGATGGCTTTTCGCGTCCGCCCCCGATCTTCCTTCTTGCGTTGGCTTTCCAGCGTGCTACTGATCTTCACCGTAGTGCTGGTCATCCTGCAGCTCATCGTCTACAGCCGCAACCGCGCCAATTTCCCCACCGGGCTGGTGATTGCTGATGTGCCAGTGGGCGGCATCAGCCGCCAGGAGGCCGCCGAGCGGCTGCTCGAAATATACGGCCTGCCCGTCGAGCTGCACTATGGCGAAGCCATCATTCATCTGGACCCCGCGCAAGTCGAATTCGACCTCAACCTTGAAGGCATGATTGCCGCTGCAGATTTGCAGCGCACAGGGTCCTCCTTCTGGGGTGGTTTTTGGAATTACCTATGGGGCCGCACGGCGAGCCCACAAGAGGTGCCACTGGATGCAAGCTACTCCGAAGACTTGTTGCGCGCCTATTTGCGCGACGAGATCGCGGCGCGCTACGATAAACCCCCTTCTGCGGCCCAACCTGTGGCCGGCACCACGAATTTTTCACCCGGTGAACCCGGAACAGTAGTGAACGTCGAAGAGGCGGTGCAAGATATCGAGGTCGCGTTGTTCTCGCCGCAACAGCGGGCAGTAACCCTTTCGCTCGAAGAGAGCACCGGCGCCCGGCCCAGCCTCACCAACCTGCAAGTGCAATTGCAGCAGATAATGGATGTCGCCGGTTTCGACGGACTGGCGGACATTTATTTCCAGGATTTGGCTAGCGGGCAGGAATTGCATTTCGTCTACCAATTAGGCAGCAATCTCCCTACAGAGCCAGACGTAAGCTTCACCGCAGCCAGCACGATCAAAATCCCCATCTTGATTTCTATCTACAGCCGTCTCGATGAGCAGCCTAATGAAGCCACGCGCGATTTGCTCAACGAGATGATCATCCAATCGTTCAACGAGCCAGCCGATCTGCTCATGGAAGCTATCATCGATCCCGAGCGCGCACCGCTGATGGTCACCGACGATTTACGCAAACTGGGCATCCAGAACACTTTCCTTGCGGGACAGTTCTATAACGGCGCGCCGTTGTTGGCCAACATCCAGACGCCCTCTCGCGAGCGCACCGACGTGTTCACCGACCCCGATGTTTATAACATCGCCACACCTTCTGATCTTGGAATGTTGCTGGCTGACCTTTACCAATGCGCGGACTCCGGCGGCGGGGCGCTGGTGGCGGTTTTCCCGGACGATATCACCCAGGCCGAATGCCAGGACATGATCAACCTGCTCAGCCTCAACAAATTGGGCATACTGCTCGAGGCTGGCGTACCGGAAGGCACCCGCGTCGCCCACAAGCATGGTTGGGTGACGAACTTCACGACGGGCGTTATCAATACAATGGGCGATGCCGGCATTATCTTTACCCCCACTGGCGATTATGTGTTAGTGATTTTTCTCTATCAGCCGGTGCAACTAATCTACGATCCGGCCGCCGAGTTGTTCGCCAACCTGGGCGAGGCGATCTACAACTACTACACGCTACCTGATAGGGATTTTTAGCGTTCGGACACCAAGAACTCTTTTTACTTATCCCACCGCTTTTAGTACACGAAGCGCGCGCAGAGTAACCCATTTATTGGGTTGCTTCTTCTTCCCAAAATCGACCCAAGTTTTCCCAGCATATTCATACTCGAGCGCCAAGCGACCGTCGGCGTCTTGCTTATCACGAATGATCTTCAATGCTGGAGCAAGCCGTGAGTCCTTGCCATAATCCAAACCAACCAACGCTTCTACGTTTTGCAGTAAGTCAGTGACATAGAAAACAGGAAAGCCAAACTTCCACCAGTTCTGGCTTGGTTTATCACTGTATCCCGAGGGGTAATCAGCGGCCGCGGGGTCAACGCTGAATAGGAAATCAATTCCTTTCTTTATTGCGCGTTTGACTATTGGATTTTTTCGTTCTTGAGGCCAATTACCAAAAGCCAACATTACTTTGACTGCGCCCCAGGCACAAGGCAGCTTATTGTTTGACCCGCAAGCAAAATTGGGGCCGCATTTACCGGCGTAATATCGCCGCTCCGCCTTTTTATCTTTTACCGGGGCAATGCCCTCTCCTGTTACCGTTCGCGCCATCCACACGATGGCCGGCTCCAGTCTGGGATCGTCGTACCCAAGTTCCATCAGCGCCCAGCACAGATTACCTTGCAAACAATCAGCGGTTCCCGAGGGCGCACCGGATGCAGTGAATTGCCCAGTCGATGTGAGGGCGTGATCCAACAAATAAGCGCAGGCCTTGGCGATGCGTTTGTCTTCTTCCACACGCGCGCCCAATTGGGCGAGCAAAATGATCGACCAAACTGCGGAGAAATATTTGGGGTTGTAGCCTGGCCCCGGTGCAGCCCAGTAACCATCCTCATCCATTTTGGATAATACTGCGGCTATCGGCCCAGATCGATGAGCGGCCCTCCGTTCCTTTCCCAATTCGGATTCACCGCATCTAACCAAATCCCGCAGAGCCAGGTAGCGGACACCAGGCGGATCGGATTCCAGCAGCCAAGCCAGCGAATCTCCCCGCAATTGCTTTTGCCAAGCCATGTGAATCTCCTCCTAACAATTCTAATCCAACCAGCCTTCAGCAGGCAGCTATCAGCCGTCAGTTTTTAGCAATTAGCAAATAGCTATAAGCTGTAGGCCATGGCATAAAAGAATAACCACAAAGGCACAAAGTTTTTTTCATTCTCTCTTTCAACGTCAACTGTACCGTCAACTGATCTCTAGCACCGCTTCGCCGTCGATAGCGCTCGCCTTCATGTCTTGGAGGGCGCGATTGGCATCGGCCAGCGGATAAAGGGTGATCGCGGGCTTGACGGGAATTTCGGCAGCCAGCCGCAGGAAGTCCACGCCGTCCTGGTATGTGGCGTTGGCCACTGAACGCAGAGTGCGTTCGCCGTAGACCTTGGCGTAGGGCATCTGCGGGATGTCGCTCATATGGATAGCGTTGAGCGCCAATGTGCCGCCGGGGCGCAGCTTTTCCAGCGCCAGGGGCACAATCCAGCCGGCGGGGGCAAAGACGATGCCGCGGTCGATGAGCTGCGGCGCCTTGTCCTCGGCGCCACCCACCCAGGCCGCACCCAATTCTTCGGCGTGGCGGCGGTGACGATCTGAGCGGGTGAAGACGTAAACCTCGCAGCCCCAATGGCGCGCAACCTGGATGGCAAGGTGGCCGGCAGCCCCGAAGCCGAACAAGCCCAGCCGCTCGCCGGGCTGAAGATCCGCCAAGCGCAGAGAACGAAAGCCGACGATACCGGCGCAGAGGAGTGGGGCGGCATCTACATCGTCGATGGATTCGGGCAGTGGCAGGACGTAATTATCCTCAGCCAGCAAGTATTCGGCGAAGCCGCCGTCCACGTGGAAGCCGGTGAAATGCGCCTGCTCGCAGAGGTTTTCGAGGCCGCCGCGGCAATAGATGCAAACCCCGCACGCGGAATGCAGCCAGGGTATTCCGACCCGCTGACCACGGCGCCATTTGGTCACCTCGGCACCCAACTCGTCGATGACGCCGACGGCTTGGTGGCCGGGAATGATCGGTAACTGAGGCGGATGGATGTCGCCCTCGGCGATGTGCAGGTCGGTATGGCAAACGCCACAATATCTGACCTTGATACGTACCTGGAATGGGCCTGGTTCCGGTAGGGGGCAATCTTCCAATATGAGAGGACCCGTGTCGATCTTGGCTGGAGTGTGCAGGCGTTGGCAACGCATAGGTAGCTGTTTCAGTATACAACTCCAAAAGGCAGCGATTAGCTGTTAGCTATTAGCTGTCAGCCAAAGCCTCCGTAAAAGATATTGTTACTTATTCGGGGGACACAGGGGTCGATCCATCTTGACAAAGCTCCAAGGCAAATCCGATAAGGCCCATTAATACATAAATCCTGGCTGTTACGGGGAAGTACGAAGAAAAATCAAGCGGTTGGACGCAAGGGTAAACAAAAACGGCCTTGCAGCCGTTTATTATCAGCGCGCCTGGCAGGAGTCGAACCCGCAACCCCTTGATCCGAAGTCAAGTGCTCTGTCCATTGAGCTACAGGCGCGTATAACGATTATACACAGTGGCAGACTACTCGATGGACTGATGAATAATCCTCTTCGTTCGCGATCATTTCAATGGGATTTATCTGGAGCAATTCGTAGCCATATCGGAATCTAGGGGGACAAACTCGACATCAGTAACAGTGGCCAAGAATGCCTCCAAGCCATCGGGGGCAAGATAGCGATAGTAGAAATAGCGGAAGAAGATGCTTGGATCCATGTCAACCGAGCCTGCCTGGATGTGCATCTCCGCTTGGCAACCGTGGACATCCAAGGCGGGATACCAAAACTCCAACAGGTCATTAAGCACTTCATTGTCGGTTAAAAAATACTCTTCATAAGTGTAATAATTAACATCAAACCCAATTTTTTCTCCATCGGGGATTGCCTTCGCAAATATCCCGAAATATTCGTGCGGCCGGTATTTAACCTCCCCACCCACCCGAAATGTATCATAGACCAAAAAGATAGAGGTGCCTGCCAGGATGTCTTTTTGCCGGGCGATATTTACAACAACAGAGTAATCCTTAATAGCGCGCAGTTGCCAATGCAAATAGTACTTGACCGTTTCAACGGTAAATAGCAAAATCAGGACAGAAAGAATAAATGCCGCGATCTTCGCAGCCTTTCTTTTATCTCGCGCCTTGGACGGCAGAAGCAAACCCCAAACCAAACCGAAAAGCATCATGGCAACAGGTACGGCGATTAGGATCGCATTGCGCGTCGACCATCCATGCAGCATTATTTTGCGGCCGACAACAGCATACGGGAAAAATCCGGTGATAAAAAACGCGGCTCCAGCCAGCACAAGCACCCAAGCCGTTGTTTTGGAGCCAAGACTCTTCTGCGCCGGTTTACCAACCATAAAATGTTGCGCAGCTATCAAGCTTAGCCCGATAACAAAGGACAAAATAATCGGATTAATTAAATTTGCCAGAGAAGCAAACATTTGGCCAAACAGACCATAGGTGAAATAGCTTTGAATCACCGGGAAGATGGAAGCATCCAAGATAAAGGCGTCAGAATTTACATAGGGCCCGCTGGGTGGAAATAGCCAGGAGTTAACCAGCCAAAACGCTATGGGGAGTATTAGAAAAATCCAATAAGACCGAATGTAGGTCTTGATGGCTTGAAAAAAAGATGCGTTACGCTCCTTTGACCACCAAACAATAAAAAGTAGGAATAAAAATCCGTAAAAATAGACAATCAGCGAGTACATGCGAAAGCTTAACAATAAACTAATGGCCGCGCCTAGACGCAACCCAATTGTGGATGCTCCCTGACGGCGAAAAGCCAAAGTCAACAGCATACAACCGAGCCAAAACAGGAAGTAGGAGAGCTGATAAGGGATCACAATCAATTCCACTACCGCTTGATTGGCTGGATAAGTGAGCGCCAAGAGGGTTATCAAAAGACTAATCTGAGCGCTACCAATTAGCAATTTGGCAATGCGATAGACGAAGAATGTTGAAAAAAGAATAAAAAGGTAGGCGACAAGTTTATATCCAAAAATAAAATATGGAAATTGGTAGAGAACCCAATGAAATGCGGTGTAGATCGGCAAGCCGCCGCGATCCGCGTATATGCCGCTGATCAAGTCCCAACGGTCTCTTAATTTACCCACATAAATCAGCCAGCCATCCCAATAAACGCCGTCGTTGAAAAGCAAAAGACCATGGGCAAGAAAAACAAACAGTCCGATCAATACATAATTGCCTTTTTCTTTGTTTATTAGAAAGGAAACCAACGTATGCAATCGATTAACCATGGCTAATCACGGCCTGTCAAAAAAACCTATGCTCAAGCTAAAAATTCGCAGGATATAACGAACCCCTGTCACGAAAAAGCTGACCGAGGATGGGGCAGATTTTGAAACGCCCATGCTGCGATCTCGAATGCATACTTACCTCCTTAGGCGACCGGGACGAGCCTCGTAAGTGATTCGACAAAATAATCATTGTTACCGAAAAGGATCGGAGTTAGGCAATCGAATACTTTACCCTCATAGTTATAAAGCCCATTATCGTAAATTTCGAATATTGCCTCCAACACCAGGCGAGCTTGCGGCCACTATTGATCCTCCATTATCTCAACGGAGCCAATGAAAAAATTACGCACGCTAACAACATCAATATGGTCGAACAAAACGGGGGAAAAAGAGACTGCATTTGGAGTGTCCCAATCCGGAGTAAGGATCAGCATGGCGACGGTGGACCATTCCGCGTAGGTTTTCATCTCGGAGTAATCTTCCTGATCTGCAACATTCCAATAAAGGGTGATTGTGGGTGAAGGGCTTTTCACTTCGACCAAATATAGATAGAGGGTGTTGGGCTGCAGGGGAACATTCACGCTGGAAGTTCGCATATCGTAGATTGGAAGGGTGACTTGGATCATATCGATTTGTTCGGGTTCTCCAAAGGCTGGTTGCGGAGGATTGGTAAAAGTTATGTAGCCTTGAATGTTGCTCGATTGCTTTAGGTCACTAAGTTCAACGAGGTTGGTATGTGTTATCAAACAATCGGACTGGCTGTTATAAGGAATGACTCTGACATCGGAAGTCCAGGTATCCCCCGACCAAGCGGTGTATGCGTCACAAAGTAATCCCCTATTTATCAGGTATCCGTATTCATCCCAACTGGATGCTTGACTGGAGCTCAAGGTCTCTTCTTCTGTGGGGATCGAAAACTGTTCAGCTTCGCTCGCAGGGAGGACTCTATAGACAACCACCCGTGGCTTCCCCAAGGGGCCGAAACTCCCCATGCGCAACCAGTTCCCCTGCGGAGAATCCAATTCATTCTCGAAAGAAAGTATATATCCTTCTTGCACTTGATTTGCCTGTTCCCCTGAGATCGAAATTAGGCTGATTCCTTTCTCTGCCAATGCCTCCCTCACTCCATCCATTTTTATTAACATGTTGGTAGAACGATATGCTCCAGCGTTGACCGTGTAAATCGGCAAGGAAAGTTCTTGTTCATTTATATAGGTTAAGGCTTTTGCCGGCGCTTCCATTAAGTAGCGATGTTCATTACTTTTGGCCCTCGAATGGGGGAGGGTTGCCAGCAGAATGATGGCCAACAATACATACCTGGCCTTTATGTTCCAGTTTTCGGAAGGGCTTGCGAAAAAGTATGGGCTAAGCAGTATGCCTGCGAAAGCAACTCCCGCCAAAATGGAGTAAATCAAAAATAGAGAGTGGAGACCGATCCAATCGAAATTTGCTAAGGATGGTAAAAAGTCCCTACTCCCAACTACGGCAGCGACAGCCCCTAGTGTCCCTAAAAGGGCCAAGGTAAAAGTCCAAAAAGCCCCGTTCCGTTCGATAAGATCTTTCGAGAAATAATCCCCAACTGTCATGGCAACCGAAACAAAAAAGGGCAATATATAAATCCCGGCGGTGTAAATGCTGGTGGGACTCGAGGGGTCAGAAAACAATCTGCGGAAAATGAAGGCGACGAGGACAGCAGCTGCAAAGCTGAGATGCAGGTGGCCGCGGCGATTGCTTTTTAGCAAGTCAACTGTGAAAGCTACCAGGAATAAAGGAAGGATGAAAACAGACTCGGGTTGATCGAGAACAAGGGTGTAGAAATCAAGAAACGCCACTCCAAGTACAGTCCATCGGGCAAGCAGAAAGATCCCAATCCCTGCAGTCAAAACGAAAAGGATCCATTTTCCATTTGGACGCATTGAAAAAAACAAGAAGGCGAGGAAAAGGGCCGGGGCCACGAGGGCCCACGGCTCAAGGAAGAATAGAAGCATCCCAACGAAGAGGAACGCAGCATAGCGCCCAATTGCAGACTTTTCCCTGGCAAATAGAAATAACCAGATACCCAGCAAGGTCAGGAAAGTGAGGGCTTCGACTCGGGGAGCAGCCGTTGAATAAAAGACGTCCAGCGGGAAGAAGGCCCAAAAAAGAGCCGTTAATAACGCTGCCACTACCGATCTCGTAAAAATACGCCCTAGCGAATAAATAAGACCGATATTCACCAGAGAGATCAACAATGAGGGGATGATGCTAGTCCATCGCGTAATGCCGAAGAGGTAGTAAACCAACAGGTTCGGCGCGTATAGGATCAGATCGCTGAGGCCACCCATTTGTGATCTGGCTTGGGAAAAGGCCTCCAAAAAAGATGGCTGGGTTTGGCGCAAGTAGTTTACGTATCCCGCGGCGCGATCTATATGGACTAAATCTATCTCGTTGCTAACTTCAGCAGGAAAAAGGGTGCGCAAAACCACGGCTGCGCCAATTACCATGCTTAGTGCCAGCCATGTGGTTGCCGGTTTAGTTTTAGCTAATTGCCGAAATAGATCTTGAAAATTATTCAAATTCAGCCAGATAGAGTCGCGGATTTTTGATCGCCACGAAACCGCTTTTATTGACGGTAAAGAGATCTAGTCGCGCCTGCATTTCGCCTGCCCAAGCCGGCGTATAAAAAATCACGACCTCCTCTTCCCATTCCCCATGAATATCGCTGTACTCCCGGGAATCGGCTACTTCGCCGCCTGCCACGCGGAGCAAATTCACACCGGTTGTGGATTGCACGTCGATGACAAGGATATATAAGCTTTCCGGCCGGAGCACAATTTCATCAAAGACGCCAAATTGTCCGTTTAGCGGTTGGTTTATGGTTACCGATAAAATCGATTCACCGGCAACATTTTCTATGCTTACTGCCTCTTGTATTATTTGATCAATCTGGAGTTCTCCAAGAGTGCCAGCCAAAAGGTTAGGGCTGAGGTTGATTTCGTTATCATAGTATTTGTCAATTACCAACGGAGAAATTAGGTCCAGGGGATAATCTTTTGGATCGATTTGATTTAACAAATGCCAGGCCTCGATGGATATTTCGACATTGGAAGCATTGATGCCCGCCCCAAGCAGCCGTTCCAAGTTCAGTGTATTGTGCGCTTGTTCGACAGCGCGAATGGCTGCCTCCAGTTCACTGGCTGCATCTGCCGTTGAAAGAGTCCGGTAAATCAGCATGGGCTTGCCCGAACCTGGGTCGTATTCGGCCGTTTTCCACCAATTGGTGGGCACAGGCTGGATTTGGTTAATTTCGTCCCGCAGAAATATGTAAGCGCTACCAGTCCACGATTTCGGATCGGAAACGACTTGGATGCGGGCATTCGGCTGTTCAACGCCATACACAGAATATCCCAATTTAAAATTGGAAAGGAAATTCAACTCACGGGCATTTCCACCTGAGAGAGCCAGTATTGGATATTCAGGGTGATCCAGGAAAAAATTTGCGGCTTCTTTTACGACACGGCGATAACTGATTTGGCTCTGCCAACCTTCAGCCGAAATATGAAGCGGAGGCGTTGGATACAAAAAGGCGACCAGTATTGCCGTCAACCAGCCAATTAAAAGGATTGGCTTATATTTAGCAGACTTGTCATTGAGATAAATAAGAACCGGCAAGGTTCCAATTAAGGCCGCCATTACGCTGAACGAGACAATTTCCTGGGGCAATCCCGCAAAATGGGCCTCTTTCTGCAACCAGGCGATCGGCAAGACAATCACCAACGAAAGAGCGGCCAACCAACGGGCCTGGTTCGCTTTTAACCACTGGGCAAAAAAAATGCCAACCAGCACGACAAAGGGGGCAAATACGAAAAGAGTATTACGATCATTCATCCTGGCAAGGAAAGGGGAATACACTGCTGGGTTCGTACTGATGCTGCCCCACTCGAAATATAAGAACATCGCCGCTGCCCAAAGAAGGGGAAGGACCGAGCCACGCAAACGCTTGGCTATCGATCCTGCGAGGGCGACGACAAATACCGGGGATGCGACAAGGAACAGAAGTGTGCTGAGTGCCCACTCACCCCGGACATACTCGTGCGTTTTCCCGAGAACAAACAAATCCGCAAAGTCCGAAGAGGCGCGGAACAATGAGAGCAGAAATGGTTGCCATTGGCTTTGAAAATACAAAAATCCTATAACTAGGATCAGAAGCCCGCCACTAGCAAGGATTGTGCTTAAGACGGAGGGGTTCATTTTCTCCGTCCAGACCCGAAGTGGTCTCCTCCAGTACTGAGAGGCCTTAAAAGTAAAGAAGATGCCCACAAAGACGAAAATGATTACCGCTGAAGGTTTAACAAAAACGCCCAATACTGCAAAACCTAAACCCAGCAGGTAACAAAAAAGGGCTTTCTTCCCCCGCAATTTGTTCCCCCACAAAAGAAAAAATACAGAAGCCATAGTAAAACTGGCAACGATTTCATCCGGACCAAACAGCGTGGACAAAAAAACGTTAAGGGGAAAGGCAGCCCAGAGCAGAGCAGCTGCAATCCCCGCGCTCTCATTCGCCTGTAAACGCCCTATCCCGTAAATGAATAGGACCCCAAAAAGCGAAGCCAGTAAAGCATAAAGCACAGTTGAAAATTCTGATGGCCCGAGTAGGGAATAAAGCAAGCTTAATGGAAGGTAGAGGGCAAGCCGGAATTGAATATCTCCCGGCACCAATGTAAATTGGAAATCTCCCTGCGAGGCGCCATAAGCATAATACGCGTATTCCAATGTATCCCCATCCAACACTCCGGTATAAAAGATGATACGCAAGGCAAAGGCAAAAAGAAGGATAAATAGAAGGGCGAAAATCCAGCCAAAGCGAGCAAACAAGCTATGGGATTTTTGGACGGTTTTCCCGAATTGGGCTGCAATCGAATTCATAAAAGGCATCTTCCGGATTCAACGCAGGTCTTTGTTGTATTCCATATCGAACCACATAGCAAAAAAGAGCGATTGTACACCCGTGATGGCGGTAAACATAAAGGCCAGAGTGTTGGTGGGCGGCAAATTACTCGTTTCCAGGAGGCGCCAGATCAAACGTATAGCGAGGGGAAGACTGGTCCCCAGCAACAAAAAGGCCAGCGCGTAAAAAAACACCAGCGGGTGAAAATCGCGGATGACATATTTCTGCCACATTCGCCATACAAAGTTCTTGAACAACAGCCAGGATAAACTGGGTATCACGCGCCATAAGCGAATCCCCGATCTTTCCCCCACGTTATACACCGGCTGGACGGGCACATCTTTCACGCGCCGATTGAAAACATTCAACATGGCCAGGATATGGTTAGGATAGCCGTAGCGCGGGTGGAGCCGGTAAAGTGGCAGCAGGGCGATCGTCTCAGACGAGATAGCGGTAAAACCAGTTTGTGAATCGGCGAGGTGCCAATAACCCGAGGAAATCTTGGTTAGCAGGGAAAGAAATGCATTGCCTAAATAGCGGTGTTTTGGAATTAGTTTCCAGGCTTCTCCGGTAAAGAGACGATTTCCCTTTGCATAATCGGCCTCGCCGGCAATTACCGGGTCCAGCACATTGGCCAGGTCGTCTGGGTCCATTTGTGCATCGCCAGCCATTACGGCAACCACTTGCATGCCGTCTTCAACGGCCTGCTGGTAGCCGCGTACGATGGCTGCACCCACGCCAGAATTTTTTTCCAAATGGATCAACGCTAGTCTCTTTCGCCTTCCTCTCTTAATCTGTTTTCGAACCTTGGCGACTGTATCGTCCTGGCTATTATCGTCCACCACATAGATACGATCAACATAGTTTGGCATGGTTTGGATGACCCTACCAATCAAACCTCCCTCGTTATAAGCCGGTACGACTACGGCAACTTTCTTTTTCCCACGCATCCTCAAGCCTTTCGCTTTGCCCTAATAGTCTTCCATTTGGAGTCAGCATCCTACTTGTAAAGGAAAACCTAAGTATACCTTCGCCCAGCAAAAGGCAGCAACTCGCAAAGGTTATAATCGCAAGACATTGAAGAGGAATGCGAACTAGTAGCATCATTTGGTTCCAATACCAGATCATGTTAATTGAATCATGACAATAGTTTCATATATTATCAATCTGCTGTTCCTTTTCCTTTCGTTGCAGACGGCCAATTTCCTCAGGTTAAACATCCCGATTGGCTCGGCAGTTTCCACTGCGCCTAGCTTAACTCTAGGAGCTTATGTGCTTCTAGCTATGGTATGGGGAATGTTATTTCTCCTGCAGCACTTGCTCCAGAATAAACTACGTTTAAGAGGGGAAATCCTTCAGATTGCAATACAAAGTTTGGTTTTTTCCGTCGTCGAGTATCTCATCATTAGCAACGAAAATGCTTCGTTTTCCCGCTTATTTCTTGCATACTTTGCCTTCGCGAATCTGTTGGGGTTATTTGCCTCGCGCAGACTTATTATCGTCATACAGGCGCATAAAAAATGGCTAATCGATCTCGCCAGAAAGCTATGGAAAACCTACAACTCATTAAATGAGACCGCATACCGATATTACCTTGAAGCCATCGCGTCCATTGTAGTCGGAATCGTGTGGGCGTCCTATATCCTAAAGATGGGATTAACAGTGGCGAGCGATGGAACCACCTATCTGCGCATTGGACTTAGATTCGCCACTAATGGCGAATTTCTACCAGGTACAAACCCGCCTTTTTATCCTCTTGTGATTTCGGCAACAAGCTTCATAACCCAGTTCCCGGCAGATGGGGCCGCCCTTGTCTCGGCCGCGTGTCTGGTCATCTTCTTTCTTCTTTTTGCGATCCTTTTACGCCGATTTAGCAGGAACTCAATCGCGAATATGCTGTTAATCTTTTTACTCGCGACTTTTGATGATTTCATCCTTCTTTTCTTAACTGCAAAGACGGAGCCAATTTACACTGTATTTTTAATCGCCAATTTTTTTCTTCTGGTAAAGCACTATTTCAACCCAAAATGGATCTATCTCATCGGGGCTGCTCTTCTTACGGTATTTGCAATGGTCACCCGATTTATTGGCATCACGATGGGAGCCATGTTAATCCTTTACGCCCTGTTCCTTTCGGAACCGCAAAAACCATTAAATTTCAGGGTACGCAAATATATTTTACCGGCGCTGCTCACTTTCTTGCCATTCCTATTTCTAATCTGGTTAGATGTCAATATCCGCGAAGCCGTTTTTGTTTACCTAGCTGAAGCAGTTGGCCGGCGGCCGTTAACGTCCTTTTTCATAGGTAATTTTTCCCTTACGGATATGACTATCAGGTTCCTCACAGCATTTTGGGAAATAGCTGGACAACCTTATGTCATATTCGCGCTTGCGTTGCTCCTATTCATATTTCTTTTTCGGTCGAAAGTCGTAGATCAAAAAGGGAGGGAGTTGTTAGGGTTCAATCTATTTTTTTTATTAGGTTACCTTATTTTGACCATTGCAACCTTTACTATCACCGTGCATGTTCCGACGCAATCACGGTATTGGATGCCTCTGTTCTTTTTCGCATTCTTGGTGATGGCCCAAACCACCGACCTTGTTTTTAGAAAAAACTCCTTGATATTTGCCAGATCGATTGCAACGAGAACCGTCGTCCTTATTCTCCTTCTTGCTTTGCCAGTTTATACACTCATCTACCAATCCCTTGGGGTTGAAAATATATTGGTCGATAGGGTTCGGGATGCGCGAGCAAATCCGATGCATCCCGTCCAGGAAGGGTTTAACCTAAGCCCGACCAGCGGAAAATTCCGAAACTTTTTTGAAGAAATTAGCAATGATCAAGATCAAAACACGATTGTGGTCGTTGAGGGGGACTTGAACGGAACTACCATGGTTTTCGAGAGCGATTACGAAATCGCCGAGTCATTCCTATTCAAAAGTCGACTTATTTCAGGCCCAAATGTCACTGGATTCAAATTCTTAGACATTCAAGTACTTGATCAATATTTAAGCTACTATTATGATGGGCGGTACAAGGAATTACACCTTATCATCCCCAGACAGTACACAATATCGGAACTCATCCCACAACTGGAACAACCGGCTCAAAATGAACGGGGGGTTTCAGGCGTTTTCTTTATCATTAACGAGGAATGGTTTAATTTATTCGCCAGCGAACTTTTCGGAGATGAAATGAATAAGCTTCAACTAAGCGCACAGATAGAGCCCTATCTTGTATTTGAGCTCCCTCCAGCCTCTTTTGCTCATTGATTGGTTCGTGCCCCGTTCTGCCTGCTGTTCATTACAAGCGTGACGGCAAGTTAACAATCCACTCAGTCAGGTCTATCTTCTCCGCCAGCATCTTCTCCCGGCGCAATCGCCATTGTTCTTTCCGATCACGCAGATCCATAAGGTCTTTCACCTTTTCCAAAAGTTCTTGAGAACTAGATGGAGAATATTGAAACGCCAGACCATATCTCTTTTCCAATTCATCAATAACAGGGATCGACCCGACCAGCGAACTGCAATATAAGGCGGGGGTTCCTAAAATAGCCGCTTCGGTCACCATGCTTGCCGACTCGCTCACCAATAGGCTAGCGAAGGCCAAAGCATGATGGATCCGAGTGGGTGATATATCCAGCGCGTACTTCTTCAAAGGTCCTGATAATGGAGCTTCAGACGAAATGAAGACTGGCCCATAACTAGACAACTCAGATACCAAATGTCGCTTTACTTCGTCCGTTATTCCCTTCTGGCCAATATCATGCGACGCTTGAAAGGAGACAAAACGTAGCAAGGAATAAGACTGGCCAGTCTCAATCCCAAGGTCGTCAACTATTGAAGGGTCCGGCTCAAATCGTTTTGGGTGCAGATAAGCCAGTTTTTGGTAGCTTGGATACTTGAGGTGCCCAGGCCCATGGTCGTCGGTCAGCAAGTCCGGAGTGGCTATAAAATCGGCGAAAGGGTCCACGAGGAGCCAGAACAATCGATTAGCTTTGACTGCATCTTCAGCGAACACTATCGAACGACCCCGCACCAGCTTCGATGCGTGTGCAATGGCGAAGGAGGTGCCCACCATCCAATCTGGATCGAACTGCCGGGCCGCTCTCCAAATAGAAATCTCCGCTTCAATAAATCCGAAAACTAAGTTTAAAAACCGCGACTTTTGTTCACGTCCTGTCCTGCGATATGGAATTCGATAAAGGTCAAGTAACCTTAACGTTATATCCTTGTCGCGGGCTACGACTAAGACCTCATGGCCTTGAATACTCCATTCAGCAATGGCGCCACGGAATAAGTGCACTTGGGCAGGATGATTGATGTCTATTAAAATTCGCACAAAGACTGCACCAGCTAGCTCTAGAGGGAATATTACTTCATAAATAGCCTTACGCTGACTGATCCATA
>CAYJMC010000026.1:0-32017 GCA_964371335.1 uncultured Anaerolineaceae bacterium | reverse complement strand
TGGTTATCCACCAGCACTGGAATACTCTACGACGGCATATTGGTGCGCGAGGGGATTGCCGTCGAAGCCTGCGAATGCCGCGACCCCGATCACATGCTGCAACGATAGCGATGCGCGACTCCCATTCTCATTCCGCAGGGGCGGGTCTAAGACCCGCCCGCTGGTTGCGCAAGCAACCAGCCAATAATCATTACAGCCGCTCTCGCATCTCATTAGCCATCCTGGCCGCGGCCTTCGCCACCTCGGTGTGCAGCGGCGGCTACATCACACCTGGCAGCCTTGAGGAAACGGAGCAGGCGGCGCAAAACATGATGGCTTCGGCCACGGCCCTAGCACAACTGCTGTCGCCAACAGCGACACAAGAACTGCTGCCCGTCAGCCCCACGCCAACGATCGGGACCAGCCCTACGCCTGCCGAATCGCCGACGGCGGCAGCGCCCTATCTGTACACAGCGCTATCGGGCGACACGCTGGCCGCCCTAGCAAACCGTTTTGGAGTACTTGCTGAAGAAATTGCCTCACCTCAGGATATTCCTGAGGGTCTAATCACTGCAGGACAAATCTTCAACATCCCCAACGTACTCGGGAAAACATCGCCGCATGAGCGGTTGCTGCCGGATAGCGAGGTGGTATTTTCGCCATCGGCGATCGGTTTCAGCGCAGCCAGCTACGCGGGACCCTCTGCCGGCTATCTGATGAGCTATCGCGAGTACCTGCCTTTGGATTGGTACAGCGGGCCCGCCATCATCGAACGCGTGGCGCAAGAGCAATCCATCAATCCCCGGATTCTGGTCTCCATCCTGCAAACCCAAAGCAATTGGGTTCTGGGCGAACCGCTTCAGGGATCGGATTTAGATTACCCATTAGGACACAGGGATCCACAGGATCATGGCCTTTACCACCAACTTTCGTGGGCGGCCAATGAATTGTCCATTGGCTACTACGGTTGGCGAGAAGGCATCCTGACGGAACTAACATTCCCAGATGGGAACAAACTGCGCATTGCTCCGGATTTAAACGCAGGCACAGTAGCCATTCAATATCTTTTCAGCCAACTTTACAACTACGATGCCTGGCTGGAGATTATGAATCCCGACACGGGTTTCGCCTTCACCCACGGAAAAGCAATGTTTCCTGATCCCTGGGCACGGGCGGAACAAACTGAACCCCTTTTCCCGCCGGAATTTGAGCAGCCACATCTGGGCCTGCCGTTTTACAGCAGCCAGGTGTGGTACTTCACTTCCGGTCCTCACGGAGCCTGGGCGCCAGAAGGCAGCCAGTCGGCCTTGGACTTTGCGCCGGCCAGTGTTGCCTCCGGCTGCCAGGATTCGCACTTGTGGATCACTGCCGCCGGACCGGGCCTGATTGTGCGCTCCGAGAAGGGCATACTAGTAGTTGACATGGACGGGGATGGTTATGAACAAACAGGATGGAACATCCTGTATTTGCATGTCACCAATAAAGATCACCTGCGGGTGGGAGACTGGGTAGACCGCGGGGACAAGCTTGGCAATCCATCTTGCGAGGGCGGCGATGCTACGGACACGCATTTGCACATTGCGCGTAAATACAACGGGGAATGGATCGGCGCGGCAGGGGCGGTGGCTTTTGAGCTCAGCGGCTGGGTAACACAGGACGGCGGGGCGCCCTATCTGGGAAGCCTGGTGCGCGAAGGCAACGTAGTAACGGCGTGCACGTGCAGCAACGTGAGCGCCCGCATCGCTCGCAGCAGTAACGACCCTTATTAGATTCTCCTTCCCTTATAATTGCACTATGTCGCGCAGGGGATTTTTTTCATTAATTCCATTAGCATCCGCAGTTGCGGTTTTTCTTTCCTCTTGCCAGGCGCAAACAGTTCTACCGAACAAGCCTGCTGTTTCGCAGAGTCAAAGCGAAGCTACAGCAATAGCCACCACGGTTGCGCAGCCCACAATCACACCGACTCCCGAGGTCAATGACTGGCAGGAAACGCCTGTAATTCCCGAAACGCTCAGCAACCGCGCCAAAGAAATTTACGCAAATGGGCTAGCGTTGGGGCGAGACCCGCGAGTTTTTTCGAAAGTGGGAGATTGCGGAGGAACCCCAAGTTGGTTCCTGGGGCCGTTCGACATCGGTCCGAGTGATTACCGATTAGGCGAATATCAATATTTGGAAGAAGTCATCACCTATTTTCAAGGTTCTTATGGCCGAGACAGCCTGGCAGTCCGCGATGGCTTTAACGCAGCGGCCATCCTTTCACCAATCCGAGCAAGCCGAGTAGATTGCCAGCAAGGCGAAGACCCCTTGGCGTGCGAGTTTCGTATAAACAATCCCAGTATTGCTCTGATCATGGTGGGAACCAATGACGTATATCACGTGGATAAATTCGAAGGGCGACTGCGGCAGATCATCGAGCACACCATCGATCTAGGCATTTTGCCCGTGCTCGCCAGCAAGCCCGACAACCTGGAAGGCGACCATAGCATCAACCGCATTATTTACCAGCTGGCCCTGGAATATGAATTGCCCTACTGGAATCTGTGGCAGGCATTGCAAGGGTTGCCAGAAAAGGGCCTGCAAGATGACGGCGCCCACGTGACTTTCGCACCGAACTATTTCGATAGTGAGTTTGTGATGCAAGCAGGCTGGCCGCACCGTAATTTGACCGCCTTGCAAGTTTTAGATTTTCTGCGGCAGGAGTTGGACGAATAATTGACAGAAATGTAAAAGGACAAGCGTAGAGCAAAAAACACCACGCTTGTCCTTTTCGTTGTCTTGAGATTACTATGCCGGCGGATGGCTAATCGCTGATATCTGCGGCATAATCTCCCCGATTCCATGCGTTCGCCAAAACTATCCCGGCGCGAGTTTTTGAAGCTGGCCTCGCTTAGTCTGTTCAGCGTTGTGGCCGCTCCAACGCTGCGGCGTTTCACTTTATTTTGCCCGCCTCTCTCCTCAAGTTCCTCCGGCCTCAGCGCGGAACAAAAGCAACGGCTGCTGGAAGCCTCGCGCACATTCATTGCCCCCGATTTCGAAAGCGCGCGCCAGGTGGCCCTGCAAATCGATTTCATCGAAGGGCCAAACGAAGACGCCTCCACAATGTGCGGGCCCTTGTCGGTAGCCATCCTCCAGGCGGCAGGCTTACTGGGCGCCTGGGTGAAGGGGCATGATTTCTGGCTGGCAGACCCAAGCAGCAATGTTCAAACCTTTTCAGACACCTTTCCGGAATCTCTTTACATTTGGAAACAATCCGATCAACCAATCGCCGAATTCGACTTTGCGAAGGAACCACTTCAAGCCGGTGACGTTGTTTATTTGCATGCCAACCCGGGTGATACCTACGAGCACGTTTTTGTTGTCAATAGAATTGATGAGGACGGCCGCGCATATACGGTAACCAATTTGTTTGTCACCACAGGGACGATCATTGACGAAACCATGCTCTATGATCCCAAGCAGCCTGGTGTGGGACAACTGGCGGATTGGGGAAACCGCAGTCTACGCAACAAGATTGGGAACACGGGACGGGGCGGCTTCAACCTTTGGCGCGTCAAGGATGGCCGCAGTCTGGAATTCCCTGCAGATGAAAACAGCGTGCAATTGCGTAAGAGATTGGATGCGCTCTTGCGCAGGGCAAACGGCGACTGGTACGCCGCCATCAAACATGTCGATGGGCCTTTGCTCTACCAGTTCAATCCCTATGCGTCTTTTCATCCCGCGTCCACTATCAAAGTGCCAGTGGCCATGGGCTTCTATCAATGGCTGGAGGATGAGGGGGTCAGCGACTGGCCTGCTTACCTAGAAGAACATGGCGCAGACGGGCGCAGCTATGCAGCTTTGCTGAAAGCGATGCTGGTCGATTCGGAGGAAGAAGCCACCGAGACCCTGGTGGATTCACTGGGTAGGGCCTGGCTTGAGGAAGCCTGGGATGGCTGGGGGCTGAAGGCGACCCACATCGATCCGCGGCGCAGTTCGGCGACGGAGATCCTTGGCCTGCTGGAAGACCTGTATACAGGCAGACGCCTAACTGCGCGGAGCAATGAAGCCATCCTCTCGTATATGTCCACCTATACGTCGAACGACGCCACGCGCATTGGTCTGCTGCGGCCAAGGCTGCCCCGTGGCAGCATAATCTATAACAAGCGAGGGTCGCTGGTGGATTGGCCACGCGTGGTAGCCGATAGCGCCATTATTAAATTACCGGATTCAGCCTGCCTCTTCACCATGCACGGGCTGGGAAGGGGGCAGGCAACTTATGAGAGCCTGGAGGCAACTCTGGCTTCGGCAGTGCAAATCTTTGGGGATTTCCTTAGTGCTCGGTAGGGGCGAGGTCTCTTCGCGCCAAACTGAGAGGGCTGGGCAACCCCGCCCCTACCCATTCCGCTAAGCGCCAGCTAAGAAAAATTCCCCTCGCGGCAGTTTCCGCAACCAAACTATATAATCTTCCAGATGTTTCTCACCAAAAACAGCCTTTGGCCAGGCTTGCTGACTCTTAGCCTGTTGCTGGCTGCCTGCGCACCGCAGGTGGAAGCCGAGTTGCCGGCAGCGGCAACTTCCACGGCATCGCTAACTCCAAGCCCGATCGCCACTGAGACGCTCGTTCCCTCAACTCCTCTGCCGACGCGCCCGGCTTATGACCCGGGCACACTGGTCGAGTACACTGCGCAGAACGGGGACAATCTTATTGCGCTGGCCGCGCGCTTCAACACCACCATCGATGAAATCCTGGCGGCCAACCCCATCATCCCCGAGAGCGCGACGACATTACCCGCCGGAATGCCCATGCAGATCCCGATCTATTACCGCGCCTATTGGGGCTCGGCTTACCAGATTATTCCCGACTCGCACTTCATCAACGGGCCCGGCGCTATTGATTTCGATACCCAAGCTTTTGTCGACGCGCATCCCGGCTGGCTAAAGCATTTTCGCGATTACGCCTCGGGCAAACAGCGCACGGGCGCCGGGTTGGTGGACCTGGTTGCCACCAACTTCAGCATTAGTCCGCGTATATTATTGGCATTGCTCGAATACCAGTCGGGCGCGTTGAGCCAGCCGGCCATCGATCCCGACATTGCTTATCCGCTAGGCTACGAGCGCCGCGGTTATGGATCTGTGTATTTACAGTTGGTGTGGGCAGCCAACCAGTTGAACAATGGTTACTATGCCTGGCGTAATGGGAAACTCACCGAGTTTGATTTGAGCAATGGAACTATCTACCGGCCAGATCCCTGGCAGAACGCGGCCACGGTTTCACTACTGATGTATTTCAACGAGATATTTTCCGCTGAACAATTCGAACTCGCCATATCGCCCGAGGGACTGGCGCACACCTACGCGTCTTTATTCGGAGATCCCTGGCAAAGCGACGTCGCCCATATGCCGGGTAGCCTGGCGCAGCCTGAATTCCGGTTGCCGTTTTCGGCGGGCGAGGTGTGGGCATTCACCGGAGGACCGCACACTGGCTGGGGCCAGGGTGAGCCCTGGGCGGCAATGGACTTCGCGCCCGGCGAAGGCAAAGGATGCTTTGGCAGCAGCCTGTGGGCCACGGCGATCGCAGATGGCACCGTAGTGCGCACTGATGTTGGTACCGTCGTACTGGATTTGGATGGCGATAACGATGAGAGAACCGGCTGGGTAATTTTTTATCTACATCTGGCGAAAAATGACCGGGCCCGTGTAGGTGATCATTTGCTGGCGGGGCAACCGGTTGGGCACCCTTCCTGCGAGGGCGGTTCCTCTACGGGCACGCACGTTCACATTGCACGGAAATACAACGGTGAATGGATCGAGGCGGCCGGCGCCTTGCCATTCGTGATGGAAGGATGGACGCCGCTGGAAGCAGGCGCTCCTTACGTGGGTACGTTAACGCGAATGGGCTATCAAGTGCGGGCGTGCACCTGTTCAGACGCGGCCAGCGCGATCACCTCGGCGGAAGCCGCAGTGCCCCGGCCCACGCCTGAATTCCAGGCCACGGAGATCACGTCAAGATAGC
This sequence comes from uncultured Anaerolineaceae bacterium, assembly GCA_964371335.1. Lineage (GTDB taxonomy): Bacteria > Chloroflexota > Anaerolineae > Anaerolineales > UBA11579 > JAMCZK01. The sequence goes on along the minus strand of CAYJMC010000026.1, from coordinate 26,046 downwards.
ATTGCGAGCTTCGCTCGCAATGCGGGCGGGTCTGAGACCCGCCCCTACGGATGAGGCTACGGCTCTTTTATTTCGTAGCGCGTCTCGATCTTGACGCTCGCCTTGAGCATATTCTGAACGAGACAGTATTTTTCAGAGGAAAGCTGGATGGCGCGCTCCACTGCGGCAGGGTCGATATTAGATCCCGTAACAATGTATTCAATCAGCGCATGTGTCCAAACTTTGGGGTGCTCGTCCCTCTTCTGGGTGGTCACGCGTAGCTGCAATTTCTGAACGTCCTGCTGCTTTTTTTGCAGGATGGAGATGATGTCCATTCCGGTGCAGCCGCCTAGTCCAAGAGCGACCAGTTCCTCGGGGGCGAAGCCATCGCCTGTGCCACCCACGTCTTTATATGCGCTCAGATCCACCGAATGTCCGCTCGGGGCGCTCCCGTGAAAGCTCAAACCTTGTTTCCAATCAAGAGATACCTGCATGTATTCCTCCGTGTGCAACCTATTATAGAGTAGCAGCGACCATGCATTCTTACCCGAACTATAGAAAGGCCAAATCTCCGTTAAAATGCCTCGGGGATTTCTCTCTCAATGATTCCAATCCAGTTAGCGATTTCAGGCTTTCTTTCTTACCGAGACCCGGCTGAGCTGGATTTCAGCAAGTTCGACCTCGCCTGTATCTCGGGCCCTAATGGAGCCGGCAAGTCATCACTGCTGGACGCCATTACCTTTGCTCTTTTCGGACAGGCGCGCGCCCGCGGTGAAGCACTAATCAATTCCCACAAGGATATCACCGCAGCCCAGGTGAGCTTTACCTTCAGTTATGAGGGCAACACTTACCGCGTGCAGCGCACCACCCCGCGGGGCGAGAGCACACTATTGGAATTCCACATTCAAAATAAGGAAGGAAAATGGAAGGCACTCACTGAACATTCGCTGCGCGAAACCGAAGCGCGCATCCGTGAGACATTGAGGTTGGATTATGAAACTTTCGTAAACGCGTCGTTCTTCTTGCAAGGAAAAGCCGACCAATTTACCCAGCAGAATCCATCGGACCGCAAGCGTATCCTGAGCAGCGTGCTCGGGCTTGAGACTTGGGAACAATACCGCCAGAGAGCGGCTGATCGCCGCAAGGCGCTCGAAGACCAAATTGCCAGGCTGCAAGGCCGCCTGCAGGAAATTGCCAGCGAATTAGGTGAGGAAGAACAGCGCAAAACGCGGCTCAAGGAATTGCAGGTACAGTTGGAAGCCCTTAGCAAAGCGCGGTCTGCTCAAGAAACTGCCGTGGAGGAGTTACGCCGCCGTGCCGCGGCGGTCGACCAGCAAGCCGCCCTTGTAGCCACTCTGGCAGCCGGCGTTGAACGCAGCCAGATACAGCTCGACGGACTACGGAACAAGCTCGGTGAGCGCCAAGCCGATCAGGCTGGTTTCGCTGATTTGCTTCGGCGCGCCCAAGAAATCGACCAGGCCTACAAGGACTGGCAGGTGGTACGCGAGGAACTTGGAAAATGGGAGCAGGTCGCCGGCCGCTTCCGCGAGCAGGAACTCAAGCGGAGCGGACCGCTGGGTCAAATCGAAGCCGAGCGCGCGCGCCTGGAAACGGAACTGAAGAGTCTCCAGGTGGAAAAAGCCAATTTGGAGATTCTGCAGGCCGGCAAAGCCGCCCTGCAACAAGAACATAAAGCGCTGCAGGTGGAAATCGCCAAAGCCGAAAAGGAAATCGCTCGACGCCCCAAACTCGAAGCGGACCTCAAGAAGAGCCGAGACGATAGGACGCGAGTAAATACGGAAAATCCACTGTTGCGCAATGAGATGTTTGCACTCAAGGGCAAAATTCAGCAAATGGAAGATGCCAAGGGCGCGGCGAATTGCCCCACCTGCGGGCAGACGCTGACCGAGGAACACCGCGTCTCGGTCATTGAGCAGTTGACTAAGGAAGGAACCAAAATGGGGGATCGGTATCGAGCCAATCAGAAAGCGGTGGTGGATACCGATAAGCGCGTCCAACAATTGGAACAAGCTTTAGGAGCGTTGGGGCAAATGGAAGAAGAGCTGCGCGCCAAAAACATGCACGCGGGGCAATTGTTCAATCGACTTGAGGAGATGGAAACCGTCGAGAAAGCCTGGAAAGAACAACGCGGCCCAAGGCTCGAAGAAATCCAGACGATGCTCAAAAAAGAATCTTTTGCCGCCGAGGCCCGCCAAGAATTAGCGGTTATCGATGCTGAATTGAAAGGCACAGGTTATGACGCAGCGCAGCACGACGCGGCGCGCAAGCGCGAACAGGAAATCCGCGACGTCGAAGCCGACCAGCGCGCCCTGGAACAAGCGCGGGCAGCCTCCAAGCCCCTGGAGCGCGAAATCAAGGATTTGCAGAAACAGATATCGGCGCAAGAAAAAGAATTGGCTGCGCAAGAAGAATCCCACCGCCAAGCAGCCGAAGCGTTAGCTTCCGTCCAGACTGGGCTGCCCGATAAGCAGAGCGCTGAGCGAGGCATGCTGGATATCCAAGAGCAAGAGAACAAGGCGCGGGCCGCACTGGGCGCCGCCCAACAGGAAGTCGACGTGCTCGATACCTTACGCGCCCGTCGTATTGACTACGAAGCGCAACGTGAAGAACTGGCGGGCGAAGTAAGCCAGTTTCAGGCGTTGGAGCGCGCCTTCGGAAAAGACGGTGTGCCCGCTATGTTGATCGAACAGGCACTGCCGCAAATCGAAACCAAAGCCAACCAGATCCTTGACCGACTCAGCGCGGGCGGGATGAACATTCGTTTCATAACCCAGCAACAGTATAAGGATAGTAAGCGCAAGGATTTGCGCGAGACGCTCGACATTCTCATCAGCGATGGTGCAGGCACGCGCGAGTACGAAATGTTCTCTGGAGGGGAAGCCTTCCGCATCAACTTTGCCATCCGCCTGGCGCTCTCAGAGGTGTTGGCGCAACGCGCAGGAGCCCGGCTGCAGACGCTGGTCATCGACGAAGGCTTCGGCAGTCAAGACGAAGCCGGTCGCCAGCGGTTGGTGGAAGCCATCAACATGGTACGCGGCGACTTCGCTAAAATCCTGGTCATCACCCACGTCGAAGCGCTCAAGGACGCGTTTCCCACGCGCATCGAGGTAGAAAAGGGAGCGCGCGGATCAACGGTAACGGTGATTTAGGTGAAGGTCCAAGAAAAAAACGAAACAAGCGGGCAGCGAATCGTTATTGTTGGCAATAGTGGTTCGGGCAAAACATTCCTTGCCAATCAAATTAGTCATTATTTTGGAAAAGTGTTCCATTTTGACAGTTTCTTTTGGGAACCCGGGGGATTCAACAAGAAACGCCCTAAGGAAGTTGTTGCAAGAGAACTGGTTGAGATTTCTGAAATGGACGGCTGGGTGGTTGAGGGAGTGTTCGGAGAACTGGCGGAACTCTTTATAAACAGAGCAACGTGCCTTATATGGCTGGATATGAACTGGGAAACTTGTCAAAAGAACCTTCTTCTGCGCGGCTCGGAATCCAGCAGGCAGCTTGAGCCCCAAAAAGCCGAAGAAAACTTTCTCATATTGATCGGCTGGGCATCCAAATACTGGGAACGGACAAATTCCCGTTCATACACTGGTCATAAGAAAATATTTGATGTGTTTCCAAGGTCAAAGTATAGACTCACTTCCAAACAGGAATTAGATAATTTTGTTGCGGCAATTTCAGCCAGTTATAATCCTACTCAAAACCCTTAACTAAGAGGAATTCTTTACATATCTATGTTAGACAAAATCGCAGGTATCGAAGCGCGCTTCCACGAAATCGAAAGGGAGATGGCCGAGGCGTCGGGGAATTATCAACGCGTCGTGGAGCTTTCCAAGGAGCGGGCCGAAATCGAGGACATCGTTGCCAAGGGCGCCGAATACCGCCAGGCGATGAAGAGCTACCAGGAAGCCAAAGAACTGGTTGACGGTGATGATACCGAGCTGGCGAACCTGGCTTCGATGGAAATCGAAGAACTGGGTCCCAAGATCGAACAGCTGGAAGGCGAGATCAAGAGCATGCTGCTGCCGAAGGATCCCCGCGACAAAAGGAACGTGATTATGGAGATTCGCGCAGGAGCAGGGGGCGACGAAGCCGGCATCTTTGCCGCCGACCTGTACCGCATGTACACCCGCTACGCCGAGCGGCACGGGTGGAAGACGGAGCTACTTTCTTCCAACGCGACTGGCGTTGGCGGGTTGAAAGAAGTCACTTTCCTCATCAAGGGTAAAGGGGCCTTTTCTCGACTGAAGCACGAATCCGGCGTCCACCGTGTTCAACGCGTCCCCACCACGGAGGCCCAAGGGCGCATCCATACATCCACGGCCACCGTGGCCGTGTTGGCCGAAGTGGATGAGGTGGAGATCAAGATCCCGGACAGCGACATCAAGATGGACGTGTATCGCTCTGCGGGCGCTGGCGGCCAAAATGTCCAAAAGAACGCGACCGCAGTACGGTTGACCCATCTACCCACCGGCATCGTGGTGCAGTGCCAGGACGAACGATCTCAGTTGCAGAACCGCCAGCGGGCGATGGCGATCTTGCGCGCCCGCCTCTACGAAATCGAGGAGGAGAAGCGGCGAGCGGAAATCGAGAAGACGCGCCGCTCCCAGGTGGGCACCGGCGAACGCTCGGAAAAAATCAGGACCTATAACTTTCCGCAATCGCGGCTAAGCGATCACCGCATCGGGTTTACATCGCACAATCTGCCCGCCCTGCTGGACGGGGATCTGGATGACCTGTTCGACGAACTTGCCACCCAAGACGAGGCCGAAAGACTGGCGGCTGCCGGAGTTTAGGAAAACCGTGAAACGCAATTCAATAGTTTTCGGGATCATGTGCATTGCAACGGTCCTCGCAGCCTGCACCAGCCCACCAGCCATCAGCGAACCCAGCGAAATAGAGCCTGCGCGCCAAACGCTAATCGATTTCTTTTCACTTCTCAGTAATGGTGAATATGCTGAAGCCGTAGAACGTCATGCCTACGACACCGAGTTTTACGATACCGCACGGCAGAACAACCCGGACGTAGATCCCGAAGACAGGTCTGCCCTTCTTGAGGCAGCCTGCACGTACCAGTACCGGTGCATGGAAATCCTGCAAGTGGTCAGCAGCGAACAGGTTTCAGGTACGGAGTTCGTTTTCGTTGTTGAATTCGCCAACCCCGATGGAACCTTATTTGTGCTTGGTCCTTGCTGTGGGGCGGACGAGACTGAGATGCCGCCCGTAGCGCAATTTGAATACACCGTAGAGAAAGTGGACGGAGTGCTTTTGGTGCATGGCAGCCCGGTGTATGTGCCGTAGCGAAGCTACGTACCTCAAGAGTTTGCGAAGCAAACTTTGAGTTAAGGGAAGCTAGCTGTTAATCTAGAACGGCTTGAAGATCATCAACCAGATAATCAACGCGTAGCCGCCCAGGCCGATAACCGTCATGGCGTGTGGTTTGGTGGCGGCAACAAAGTCCAGGATTTCTTTTTGCGGGCGCTGCTTTTCCACCGGCTGCGGCTTGCCCTGGATCATGTAATCCATGCCGAGCATCTTACGCAGCGGGTGATAGACCGTTCCGCCCAGGCTGAACATCCAGGCGGTGATGGCAACAAGCAGCACCAGTGCTACCCAAATCCAAAGGCGTCCCCAGGCACTCACCAGGAAGCCAGAGATAATTCCCGCCAGCAACAAAACCAGCAAGGAAAGCATCATAGTGGGCCAGCCCGCGGCTGAGACATCCATGAGCGTTTTCATGCGTTCGAGGTCTTTTGTCTTCTTGAGTTGGAAAGCGACGAAAACGGAGGCACCGTGTCCCAACAGGAACATAAAGCCAGCTAAAACGTGTATGAATTTGATCCAAGCGGCCAATGACGTAAGCATAAGAACTCTCCTCGATTAGTAAAGTCCGGTTGATTAAAACACAGCTTAACATCATCAGTTACGGTCACTCGAATCTCGTCTGCTAAAATTCCGCCGATGAGTGTTCTGACCATTGCCTATGCGCTGAGGCAAGGCCGTCAACAGCTGAGGGCTTACAGCGAGACAGCAGATACCGATGCACAAGTTTTGCTCGCGCATATCTTCGGCAAAGAGAAAACCTGGATCCTGGCGCATACAGAAGCAAGGCTTGATGCCGAGCAGCAAAAGAGTTGGGAGGCTAATCTCACCCGGCTGGTAGACGGCGAGCCGCTGCCCTACGTGATCGGGGAGTGGGAGTTCTACGGACTCAAGCTGAAAGTAACGCCTGCGGTATTGATCCCGCGTCCGGAAACCGAGTTGCTGGTGGAAACCGGGCTGCAATGGTTGGCCGACCATCCCGGCAGGCAACGGGCTCTCGATGTGGGCACCGGTTCAGGCTGCATCCCCGTCGCGCTGGCGGTGAACATGCCAAATTTACAAGTTGTGGCCACTGACATCTCGCCTGAGGCGCTGGAGATTGCCAGAACCAACGTTGAGCGTTACCATCTCTCCTCCCGCGTGAAATTGGTGGAAACGAATCTTCTGGATGGCATCCAGGGGACATTCGATCTACTTAGCGCGAATCTTCCCTACATCCCCGATGACCGTTTGCCCAGCCTGGCGGTTTCTAAGTGGGAGCCGCGCGTGGCCCTGGGCGGCGGAACCGATGGCCTGCGATTCATCGAGCCGTTTTTAGAGCAAGCGGCATCCAAGCTAGTGCCGGGCGGACTAGTACTGGCCGAGATCGATGTCAGTTTGGAAAACGCGGTGCAAGAGTTAGCCAGATCAAATTGGCCAGCGGCAACTATTGAAGTTCGCAAAGATCTAGCCGGCCTGCCGCGTTTACTGGTTGTTGATACGAAGCAACCTCCGCAATAGTGAAGATTGCTGAGCATGCTATGATTCTTGCCCCGATATGAAAACGCAGCGGATCAGCGCCACAAAAAAGAATTGGATCAACAAAGCACTTAAGATTCTCGACAGTGGCGGTGTGGTGGCCTTCCCCACCGACACGGTGTACGGGGTTGGAGTGCGCGTGTCCGATCTGGAAGGGATCGAGCGTCTGTATGCAATCAAAGGACGCGAAAGATCCAAGGCGATCGCCGTGTTGATTGCAGAAACTAGTCAACTGAAGCAAATCGCCGAAGCAAGCAAGACAGCCATGAAATTAGCCGAACACTTTTGGCCAGGTCCGCTGACGCTGGTGCTGCCTCGCCAACCAGAGGTACCCGAGTTGTTGACTCAAGGACCGACAGTTGGCGTGCGCGTGCCGGACCATGCGATAGCCCGGGAACTGCTCAGGGCAGCTGGTCCTATGGCGGTCAGCTCGGCGAACTTGTCTGGCGGGAAGAACCCGTTGAATGCCGATGAGGTGATGGAGCAGTTGGATGGCCGCATTGAAATGTTGATCGACGGGAGGCAGACACCCGGTGAGCAACCGTCCACGGTGGTGGATCTGACTAGCGCGGAGCCGAAGCTTTTGCGGGCAGGGCCGATTAAGGAAGAGGAGATTTTTAAGACGATTGGCAATTAGGAGATTGCGCAGCAAAGCCCCGTTTGCAATACGGTGCAGCTCAGGGGGCCGTACCTTCTTTTTAATGCTTATCTAACCCGAATCTTAGGGAGATTTTAGCTTGAAGAGCTAGGATAAGGCCAATAGATGAGATCTCCTCCTCACTACTAAACCGCACCCGTGCAGCCAGCCGGGTGCGGTTTGGGTTTTTACTTACTATTCAATTCCCTAGTCTTTTCAGGTAGGCACGCCCCCGCGGGGATAACCTATAACCAACATCCAAACTTTCCGTAAGACCAAGCTCTTTTAGTTGGCGCACCCGGCGTTTAAAAGCATGTTTCTCCATGCCTATTTTGTCGGCCAATTTACCGGCAAGCACTGCTTCGTTCGTTGAAATGAGCTTCAATACCTTGCGCGTCCATGCCCCTTCCCGCTCATAGCCCTTTAGCTTTTCCTTGATAGCTCGGAAATTCTCGTCGGAGAGATTGTCGTCTTCCCGCAACTGGATGCGCGGGTCTTTGCCCCCATATCTCAGCTGAATACGATAAAGCTGACCATCAGCGATTGAACCAAGATCTTTCAACAGGTCAGCGCGTTTTGCATAGCCCGCACGCTCGACGTCGGTGCTGGTGATCTCGATCTCCATGAGCGGCTCGACTGCCAGCACTTCAACGACACCTATGGCAGTTCGCATGCGTGTGCCGGGCTTGACGCGCGGCTGAGTCCAGCGCCGGAAAGCGGTGGTCAGTTTGCCTTTCAGCAAGCCAGCCAGGAATTCCTCGCGAAATAACATAGCTATTGCACAGGAGTGTATCGCTGAAAGAATTCAATCGAGCGCTGGATTAATAACTCATCCAGCGAGCCATAAAACGTATGGGGCATATTATGGTACGAAAAGCACTCCACCGATTTGCCCAGAGATTGCAATAAGGCACATAATTCTGTGGACCAGGCAGGAGGCACCACCTCGTCAATATCGCCGTGATGGACGCTGACGGGCACTGAGATGCGGTCGTAGAAATTGATAGGCGATATGGCCTCCAGGGCTTCTTGAGGAGTTGCCAATTCCTCGTTGCCGCGCTCACCCTCGGAGAGGACATCGCGGATGTGCTCAAAGTTGCGGAGTTCGTCGCCACTCATGGATCCATAAAGCACCGCCCCTTGCACGTCAGCGCCAACGGTAAGCACGCGGAGAGCGATACCGCCGCCCATACTATGTCCCCACAAGAAGATCGCATCGGGATTGGCGGATTCGAGTAAACCCGGCTGCCCTGCCTGCACATTTACCTCGGCAATCAGGTTGAGCACGTCGGTGGCAAAGCCAACGCGGAATTCGTTGGGCCCGAAATCCGAAGGCGCATAATTGCGATAATTGGGATGAATAACGATATAACCGGCGTTCGCAAAGGATGCTGCGTAGCGCGCAGTGTAGGTTTCGATTTGATAGGCTTCGGGATCGACGTAGCCATGCAGCAAGATGATTGCTGGAAATGGGCCAGTTCCAAATGGAATATCGATGAACCCATTGATGGCCAGACCGTCGCTGGGATAACTGATCAAGTGGCGGCTGAAATTGGAGTTCTCGCTCATCAAACCCAAATCCACAATTTGCCCTTCGCCGTAACTGCGAGCTGCAAGGGCATCGATAGTGAATAGGGCGTACGGATCTGGAGTGGTTGATGGAGTGGCAGTGAGCGCTGGAGTACCTGTTGCCGTTTCATCCTGGAATGGCGTGGCACTTGTCTGGAGTACCTCCGGGAACGGCAAACTGGAAGCGGGGGCGCAGGCATACAGTACAAAAACGAGCGATAAGGCGATGGTTAGTTTGCGGGAAAGCATGGAGAGAGGGGGCAAATAGGTTGGCGGGCGAGTGATATTTGTCCCTACAGAGTCGTTTCTGACTATGGGAAACTTGCAGTGAAGATCACTACGGGTTCCATTTTAGCCGTACTGAATTGATTTGTGTATTAATCACAAGAAAGGAAGGCCATGGCTAAGAAAGCTGCAGTCAAACGCCGCACCAACGACCGCCGAGAAGACAAGGGCCTAGTTGAACATTTGAACGAAGATCTGGCAGGCGAGCTGGGTGCCATTATCCAATACATTACTTACGCCGCCAAGGTGACAGGGCCTTACCGCCCCGAACTCTCCGCTTTCCTGTTGGCGGAAGTGCCCGATGAACAGCGCCATGCCCAGTTCCTGGCCAATAAGATCGTGGCCTTGGGCGGTGCGCCCACCACAGAACCGCGCCTGGTCAAGGAAGCCAACGACAACCAGGAGATGCTGCAAGCCGTCCTAGAAGCCGAACAACGCGCCGTGCGCGATTACACGCTGCGGGCGTTGGAAGCCGAAGAGTTCGGCGACAAAGGGTTGGCCGTCGAGCTGGAAAATATCGTCAGCGACGAGACTGGCCACGCCGAAGAAACCGAGCGCATCCTGCGAGATTGGCCCATGTAAGAGGTATGCGAGAGACTCCTCGCTAGAAGATTCTTCTCCTCCGTCCGGCCGCCGCGCTACTCCCGCGGCGGCCTTTGATTACGGAGATTGGATACGACTATAATTCGGCAATCCCCGCTCCCGGAGGCCAAATGGCTCGCACCAAATTCATCATGAATCCCAATGCAGACATGGGCAACGCCTGGCGCCAAGTCTTGGACTTGCGCCCCATCGCCGAAGAGCACGGCGGGGCCGATTGGGCCGGCACCGTATATCCTACGCACGCGATGGAGTTGGCGAGGCAAGCAGGGCTGGATGGCTACGAGCTGGTGGTGGCTGTGGGCGGCGACGGCACAGTACATGAAGTCATCAATGGCATCATGTCGCTGCCCGCGGACAAGCGTCCTCGCTTTGGGGTGGTGCCCATGGGTTCGGGCAATGATTTTGCACACGCAGCCGGGGTCGAAACCAAACCCGAGTTGGCGCTGGTGCAAGCGTTGACGGGCCAGCCGCATAAAATCGACATTGGCTTTATCGAAGACGAACATGGTCGCAAAGAGTACTGGGACAACTCCGTAAACATCGGTTTTGGCGGTTCGGTGAATATTTATTCGCACACGTTACCCATCGTGCGCGGTTTCCTGATGTATTTCCTGGCTGTGATGGGAGTGATGATTCGACGCTACGACGTATTGCCCATGAAAATAAAAAGCGACGGCAAGGAGTGGCAGGAGGATTTGATGATGTTGGCTGTCTGCAATGGACCGCGCGAAGGTCGCGGCTTTGTGACCGCGCCAGGGGCATCGATTGACGATGGATTCTTCAATTACACCGCAGTAAAGAGAGTCTCTCGGCCGATGATGTTCCGCTTGATTCCCGAATTCATGTCAGGCAGCCAGGGCCGCTTCGAACAGGTGCTGATGGATAAGGTAAAGGAAATCGAAGTCGATTGCGAAGTGCCGTTAACTCTGCACACCGACGGAGAAACCTGGGCAGGATTCAGCAGTAATGTGCATCACCTAAAAATATCCGTGTTGCCGGGCGCACTGGAAATCATGCTGCCTGAAAAGAAGCAATAGAGTAACGAGCATGCCAAACCTGGCACAAAGTCTGGAAGGCCAGGATTTTGGCCATTGTCAAATTGTTGCTGAATGTTGGGGGATTGAACTGAGCGCGAAAGATACCCGTGAAGCCATTGAATTTCTGAGCCAATCGCTACCTGATTTGCTGGCGGCAAGCTGGCAAGAACTGCCCGAAAAGGTGCAGAGCGCATTGACGGATATATCCGCACAGGCGGGCAGAATTCCCTGGGCGAAGTTCACTCGTGCTTATGGTGAGCTGCGCGAGATGGGACCCGGGCGGCGGGACAAAGAGCTGCCGCATCGCAATCCGATTTCCGTCGCCGAGATGTTGTGGTATCAAGCATTGATTGGGCGCGCGTTCCTGGACACGCCGGAAGGATTGCAAGAGTTTGCGTTTATCCCAGATGATTTGTTGGCCAAGCTACCGCGAGCAGAGTCAGCAGGCGGCGAAACCCTTGGGCGGCCAGCACGCCCAGAAGAGCGCACCTTCGAAATGCCTGCCAAAGATCGAATCCTGGATGAAGCCTGTACCCTGCTAGCAGGCTTACGCGTCGGCGTGAGCGAAGAGGAACTTGAGGCTGCCGAAGATTGGCAAGTGCACAAGGCAGCATTGAAAGCATTCCTATCGGCGGTAAAAATCATCGATGAGGATGGCAAGCCAATCCCAGATGCGACACGTCGGTTCCTAGAAGCCAGCCGCGGGGAGGCGTTGGCCTTGTTGACGCGGACCTGGCTTGAGAACAGCGAAATCAACGACTTGCGGCTGATGCCGGGATTACTGGCTGAAGGCAATTGGGAAAACGATTCTTTGCTCGCCAGACAGAAAGTAATCGGTTTCATGCGCAACGCTCCAGCCAATCAGTGGTGGAGTATTTTCGCCTTGATACAAGACATCAAGGCGAAAGCCCCGGATTTTCAGCGCCCTGCAGGCGACTATGACTCCTGGTATTTGCGCGATGCAAACAGTGGGGAATACCTGCGCGGATTCGAATACTGGGACCAGGTGGACGGTGCATTGGTCGCTTACCTCATTCGCGGGCCGCTGCACTGGTTGGGCATCGTGGACCTGGCTGCGCCCGAGGCCGGGCGGGAGGCCACAGCCTTCCGCTGGTGCCGCTGGGCAGACGCGTTGATGAAAGGAGGGACGCCCCTCGGGTCGAAGGTTGGAGGTCAAAGATTGAAGGTTGATTCCAGAGGAGGCGTGTTTGTGCCTACCTTAGTGCCGAGGCCAATTCGCTACGTTGTGGCGCGTTTTTGCGATTGGCTACCCAAGCAAAAAGACGCTTACCGATATCAAATTACTGCCCGGGCCCTTGAGCGGGCTCGGAAACAAGGATTGGAAGCGAGGCAATTGATGGGATTGCTGAAGGCCCACGGCTCCAGCAGCCTCCCGCCCAATCTGGTGCAAGCGCTGAAACGCTGGGAACAGCAGGGCACGCAAGCGCGCGTCCAGGCAATGCAGGTACTGCGGCTAAACTCTGCGGGGGCGCTGAAAGCGCTGCGCGCCTCACAGGCGGCACGTTATTTGGGCGAACCGCTGGGACCTACAAGCATTGCCATCAAACCAGGCGCCGGAACGCAGGTGTTGCAGGCTCTGGTGGAACTCGGATTTCTAGGCACATTGGATGAGGAGATTAGCTAATTTGATCACAGGCAGGTGGCAAGATGCCAAAGATTTCATCGCCAGGCTGGCGGCCAAACCGCGCTTCGGCTTGTTCAGTGATCTGGATGGCACGTTGAGTCCCATCGCTCCCACACCGGAAGCGGCTCAGATCACGCCGCGCAATCGGGAACTGCTGGCTGAGTTGCAGAACGAGCTACCCCTGGTGGCCCTCATCTCCGGACGCCGGGCGGGCAGTTTGCATGAGCGTGTGGGGCTGCCAGGAATTATTTACGTTGGCAATCACGGGCTGGAACGCTGGGCTGATGAGGGCGTGCAAGTAATATCGGAAGCGCAGCGATATATCTCAGCGCTTCAGGCGGCGAAACTCGAATTGCAAAAAATCGAGGAGCGAGGTGTTTATGTCGAGGATAAGGGCCCCACTCTGAGCCTCCACTACCGGCAAGCCGTAAACCCTGGCGCCTTCGCGAGAAACCACGCCGCCACCATTGCAGATATTGTGGGCAAGCACGATCTGAGTTTATTCACCGGCAAAATGGTGTTCGAGGTGCGAGCCCCCGTCCCCATGGACAAGGGGGTTGCGTTTCAACAGCTAGTGAGGGAGGGAAAAATCGAAGCAGCCCTATTCCTGGGCGATGACATCAGCGATCTGAACGCGCTCAAGATGGCGCGCAAGATGCGAGAGGATGGGATTTGTGATGCCTGGGGAATTGGCGTTCAGTCCGAGGAGCGGCCGGATGCCTTGGCAGCCACTGCCGATTTCTTGGCGGCGGGCGTCGAAGATGTCGAGGAGCTATTGGCCTGGTTGCTGAAGGCGCGCAGAGCGTCATCCACCTGAGCCTGGAACCATTCGCGCACATCAGTGCGCGTCACGATATTGCGCAGAGCATCGGCGCGGTGTTTCCGCTCCTCTTCCGGCATCGTGAGCGCCGTGTGCATGGCTTCGGCAGTGCCGTACACATCAAAGGGTGAAACGATGAGCGAATATTCGCCTAACTCGTAGAAAGCGCCGGCGAATTCAGAAAGCACAAGCACGCCATTCTTGCGATTTACCAGCACACCTTCTTTCGCAACCAAGTTCATGCCATCGGCAAGCGGATTCACAAGCAGCACATCAAAAAGCTGCATTGCAGCGATGGCGCGCACGTAGTTGTCCCCCAGGATGATGCGCACGGGTTCCCAGATCGAATCGCTGTATTGGGCATTGATGGTACCGGCCTCAGCCATGATCTCGCCGAGATAATTTTTATACTCGCCGACCTCCATACGGGAAGGCACCAGCAAGGCCAGCATTTGGATCTTGCCGCGATGTTCCGGGTGTTTCTGCAGAAGGGCGCGATAAGCTTGGAACCCGCGCAAATTGTTTTTGCTCGGCTCGACGCGGTCGACGCGCAGAATGACCTGACGATCGCCCACCGAGTTAAGCAACTGGGAACGTTCAAGCTGGGTTACCTGCTCTTTCGCAATCTCCTTCAGTTGGTCGGCGTCAATTGAGATGGGATAGGCCATCGCGCCCACATCGCGACCTTTGTACTCCACCGCATCGCGGCGGCCATGCGCATGCGCGCCCAGATAAAAGCGGCAGGTCTGCACGAAGTTGAAGGCATCCTTTTCGGTCTGGAAACCGACGCGGTTGGATTCGAGCAAGCTGCCGAGAATCGAATCGCGCATGGGTTGGGGCAGGATACGCCAGGCGTCCGGACCCGGCCAGGGGATATGGACGAAGGGCTGGATCTGCACTGATTCGCCCACCAATTTGCGCAGGTAATGCGGCACCATGTAGAGGTGGTAATCCTGCGGCAGCACGATCACCGGTCGCCCAGCGCCTTTGGCGGCATCCGCAATGGCTTGGGCAAAAAGCTTATTGACCGGTTTGTAGCCATTCTCCCAGGCGCCCCAGGTACCTTCGGTAATACTGGGGGTGCGTGGAGTGTCCCAAAGTTGGTGCTGGATGAACCAGAGCAGCGGGTTGGCGATCTCGTTGTAATAGCCCTCGTAATCTTCAAGCAGCGGCTCGACCAGTTTAAGGTTGATCCCTTCGACTTTTTCCACATCGCCGTCGTGCGCCTGGGACCAGGCGCGATCATCGGCGCTCATGGCCGAAGCCAACCAAAGCACTTCATGGCGCTCAGCCAGAGCGCTTAGGGCAGTGACCAAGCCACCAGTGCCGCGCTCCACAGAGAAGCCGGAACGGCCTCGCTTCTTGAAAGAGAAGGGCCCGCGATTGGAGGCAATGATTATGAGAGGCTTAGGAGAAGTATCAATTGGTTTCATGAGTTAAAAAATCCGCCTCGGTCAGAGGCGGATGCAAAACCAAGGCTCCGGTTCAATAATACGGCTAAACATATCGATTTCGTGAATGCATCGCCTAAAGACTAACTAATTATAACAAGATGCACTTTAAAAACGGAGCGCGGTTTGTTTTGATGCGCTAAATCCTGTATTTTTTCGGCTCGGGGGAAATGAACGGAAGTTTGATCTTCTCGTATTTGGCAGCGATGTAAAGGAAACCGCCTGCCGCCATAAGCCCGTAGATGAGGCGCGAATAGCTGAGGTCCGTGCCGGGGATGCGCGGTTGGTCGGGGCGGAAGGCTTCCACCAGGAAGCGGCCAAGTCCAGCCCAGACTAACCAGGCGCCGAACATCACTCCGGGTTTGAGCTGCCTGGCAAAGCGACGGCCCAGCCAGAGCATCAAGCCAGCACCAACTAGATTCCAGAGCATTTCATAAGCAAAGGTTGGGTGAAAGCGAGTAGTGGCTTCGGGGTATTGAGACAGATCATTCCATGGGGAGATACGGTGGGAGGCGGAAATCGGAATGCCCCAAGGTAGATCAGTCGGCGGACCGTACAACTCCTGGTTGATGAAATTAGCAATGCGGCCTATAGCCTGGCCCACCAGCATGGCAGGCGCCACCGAGTCGAGGAAGAGCAGGAAATCGAGACCCGACCGGCGGAAAAGATAATAGGCGGTGATGAATCCCGCCACCACTGCGCCAAAAATATGCAGGCCGCCTTCGTTGATGAACAAGATGTGAATGGGATTCTCGATATAGAAGCGGCCCCCACCGGCGATGTCGTTGATTACGTACCAGAGGCGAGCGCCAACCACTCCGGCGACTGCCAGCCAAACCAAGGAGTCCCAGAATTTTTCGGGGTCACCGCCACGACGCTTGATCTCGCGGTCGGCGATGGTTGCGCCGACCAGCAAACCGGTCATAGCCAGCACGCCATACCAACGCAAAGTGATGGTGATGCCCAGAATATCGAAAGAAAAAATTACAGGATCAATCATAGTTTTCCTTTATAGGCGAATATCTTATTGCATAACAGAAACCGCATCTGCTTCGCGGCTAAACTGGAACAGGTCAAAAACTTCTGCGAATTCTTTTCTGATCAAGTCCCTGGTCAAGCCAAGTTCATCAAGAGTGTATACATTATCGCTTTCGAAAGCCTGGTTGGCTTTTACCACCTGTTCAATGGTGTGTCGAAACACGTCCAGCAAGGGCAAATCCATCCATGTGTAAAGTTTCTCGATGGTGCCTTCGATATTGGCGACGAAATCGTTATACCGCAGTACCCTGTAGCGTGCTTCGGGTTTGTCTCGGAAACGCTGCAAGGGATATAGATACCAGTACTTGAATTGGCGGAACATCGCTGACTGGAAACGGCGGGCGCCATCGGGGACGCCCATGTAGTTCCAAATATATTTGAAGAAATTCAAAGCGGAGGGGACCAGGCGCAACGGGTTGCGCGCCAGGTAGATGATATGCGCATCGGGAAAAAATTCGTAGATGCTTTCAATGCGCGCAGTGTGCCCCGGACTCTTAGCCAGGTAGATGCGATCGCCGCCGGCATCATAGAGATGGCGGCGAATGATGGCGCGATAAAAACCCATGATGCGTTTGCGCTGCAGCTCCGGGACCTCTTCGTCGAAACGGTCGTAGGGCGTCAATTCATCCATTACTGGGAACACGAACTGGAGGAACATGGTGGACCAAATAGTGATGAGCAATCCCTCATCTTCGTCAGGGGTGAACAAGCCTACTTTGTGCATCTGGATAGTGTCCAACCATGCCCGATCGCGCCCCTGCAGCCATTTGCGCCCGCGCCCACCAAAGAGGAGGCGGTCGATGCCGCCGATAAATTTCCAGAAGGCGCGCTGGGTCAGCGTGGGTGCGATGTAGATCTCGGCGATATTCATGCTGGTGAAATGATCGGGGTCGCGCGCCAGTAGCCGCTGCAACAAGGTGGAGCCGCTACGGAAATTGCCGATGATGAAGACGGGTGCTTTAATCTCCTGCTTGCGGTAAGCCGGAAAAAAGATTTCATCGAGGTAGAAGCAAATGAAGGTGAGCAGCTGGTGGATTGGTATCACCAGATACCAGAGCAGCATGGCCATGCGGCGACGCGGCGTAAATTGCAGCGGGGAATCCTTGGACCTAAAGAACTGGAGGAAGGTGAGTTTTGCAGCGAGCGCGAAATTGAAGGGCATTGATTTCCTCTGGGCAAAAGCCCGCCAACTATAACACCGCGCTTGACCAGCCGTCTACGCACAAATTTGCTTCTCAATGAACCAGAAGCTGTCATGGTTCTTTGCAATGGGAGGTAATTCAGACATTGCAACACCATCCAAAAGCCCGATTTGTATAATTTGGCGCCTTTGATCAGGAATCGGTTATTAATAAAAATAAAACAAGTGTGCTATGATTGCATTCTCAATCTCCGTCAGGTAAGGCATGGATCGTAATGTAATCAGAGTAGTGGGGGCTAACGAGCACAACCTCAAGAATGTGTCAGTAGATATCCCACGGGACAAGTTCGTGGTAATCACCGGCATTTCGGGCTCAGGGAAGTCTTCTCTGGCCTTCGATACTATCTTCGCTGAGGGCCAACGCCGCTATGTGGAGTCTCTCTCCGCCTACGCACGCCAGTTCCTGGGTCAGATGGACAAGCCGGACGTCGAGTACATCGAAGGGCTCTCTCCAGCGGTGTCCATTGACCAAAAAGGATCCTCCCACAACCCCCGATCCACTGTAGGCACGGTCACCGAAATCTACGACTATTTGCGCCTGCTGTTCGCTCGCATCGGCGTTCCCCATTGCCCCATCTGCGGGCGCGAAGTGGTGCGCCAGTCCGCCCAGGAAATCGTAGACGCGGTCGAGAAGCTGCCGGATAGCAGCCGCGTGCTGATCCTTGCTCCCCTCGTTCGTGGCCGCAAGGGAACCCATGAAACCGTCATGGACGAAATCACCAAATCGGGTTTCGTGCGCGCCCGGGTAAATGGCGAGGTGATCGAGTTGGGCAAAGACAAGGTCAAGCTGGCCCGCTACAAGATGCACACTATCGAGGCTGTCGTGGACCGTTTGGTGATCCGCAAAACCGAGGATGAGAAGGAAAAAGCCTCCATGCGTTCGCGGCTGACCGACTCTATCGAGACCGCACTGCGCTTCGGACAGGGGACAATGACCTTGCACAATCTCTCCGCGGATCCCCCTACCGACATCATGTTCTCTGAAACACTGAGCTGCCCGGAGCATGGCAGCGTGCTGCCCGAGATCGAGCCGCGCACCTTCTCCTTTAACACACCGCACGGAGCCTGCCCCGAATGCCAGGGGATCGGCACCAAACTGGAAATTGATCCCGAATTGCTCATCCCCGATAAAAGCCTTTCACTGGCAGATGGCGCCATCACGGTTTCTGAATGGAGCGGAGCCCGTGAAGAAGGCGGCTATTACTGGTCTACCTTGGAGGGCGCGGCGAAAGCTTACCGCGTCAACCTGAACGCGCCGGTGGAAAAACTGAGCCAGAAGCAGTTGGACTTGATCCTCTACGGAACGAATGGAAAAGAAGTGTCGGTGCGCTACAAGCAACGCAGCAGCGGGCGAGACTTTACCTTCTCTACGAAATTCGAGGGCGTGATTCCGAATTTGGAACGCCGCTTCCGCGAAACGAACTCCGAATACATGCGCCAGCGCATCATGGAGTACATGAACGACCGCCCCTGCCCGGTGTGCAAGGGCGCCCGTCTGCGACCTGAAGCATTGGGGGTGACGGTTCTGGACAACAATATCCTTGAAGTCACCAAATGGCCGGTGCTAGACACCTTGAAATGGGCCCAGAAGCTGGCAAGTGATTCCTCCCCGCTCACCAATCGCCAAAAAATTATCTCGAAACGCATCCTCAAAGAAATCAGTGAGAGATTAGGCTTTATGGTGGACGTGGGCCTCGACTATTTAACGCTCAATCGTTCAGCCGGCTCGCTCTCCGGCGGAGAAGCGCAGCGCATCCGCCTAGCGACGCAGATCGGCTCGCGGCTAATGGGCGTACTTTACGTGCTTGATGAACCGTCGATCGGTTTACATGCCCGCGATAACGAACGGTTGTTGAACACGCTGACGGGGATGCGCGACCTTGGCAATACCGTGTTGGTGGTGGAGCACGATGAGGAAACCATTCGTCGAGCAGATTGGATCATTGACCTGGGCCCGGGCGCCGGGGAACATGGAGGCAAAGTGGTGGCCGAAGGTCCGGTGAGCGAGATCCTCAAGAGCCCGAAGTCGTTGACCGGCGCTTACCTTTCAGGGCGCAAGCATATTGCGTTGCCCCGAAAGCGCAGGCCGGGTAACGGGAAAACGGTTACCGTGGTCGGGGCACGCGAAAATAACCTCAAGAATTTGAAGGTGGAGATCCCACTTGGAAAATTGATATGCATCACCGGAGTTTCGGGTTCCGGCAAGAGCAGCCTGATGAACGAGATCCTGTATAAGGCGCTGGCCCGAGAATTGAACGGGGCGCATCTGATCCCGGGCGCGCACGACGAAATCAAAGGCCTGGAGCACCTGGACAAGATCATCAACATTGACCAATCGCCCATCGGGCGGACGCCGCGCTCGAACCCAGGCACCTACACCGGTTTGTTCAACCACATTCGCGACCTATTTGCCGAATTGCCTGAGAGCAAGATGCGCGGCTACAAGCCGGGGCGATTCTCCTTCAACGTGCGCGGCGGGCGCTGCGAAGCCTGCGAAGGCCAGGGTGAAGTGCGCATCGAGATGCAATTCCTGCCCGATGTGTACGTGCCTTGCGAAGTCTGCCACGGGGCGCGCTTCAATCGCGAGACCTTGCAGGTGAAATTCAAGGATATGAGCATCGCCGACGTGCTCAATCTCTCGATCGAACATGCCGCCGAGGTATTCAAATCCTTCCCGCCCATGTTGAGCAAATTGGAAACCTTGCGCGACGTAGGTCTGGGCTATATCCGAGTCGGACAATCAGCGCCTACGCTTTCTGGCGGCGAAGCGCAGCGCGTCAAGTTAGCCAAGGAACTATCCAAACGGGCAACAGGCAAAACCATCTACGTCCTGGATGAACCCTCAGTTGGTCTGCATACCGCGGATGTACACAAACTGATCGAAGTGTTGCATCGTCTGGTTGAAGGCGGCAATACGGTTGTCATCATCGAGCACAATATGGACATCATCAAAGTGGCTGATCACATCATCGACCTGGGTCCGGAAGGCGGCGACCGCGGCGGGTACCTGCTGGCCGAAGGCACGCCTGAGGAAATTGCCAAAATGAAAGAGAGCTCCACAGGAAAATTCCTAAAGGGACATTTGAAGCACAAAGCGTAAACGGCTTCGCAAGGAGTCGTTTTAGTAAAATGCAACAACCGCAAGCTTATATAGAGGCGACATAGACATGCGAGTAATGGCTCTTGTTTTTCTTTCGCTGTTTGCTCTTCTGACCCAAGCTTGCCAATCCGCGCCGGAAGCAACCCCGATTGCAACACCCCAGCTCACGCGAACCGAAAGCCTCTCAGGGTTGGCAAAGTTCGATCCCAACTCCGACACCTGGCCGCCGCGGGCGGCGGAAGGCTGGACTCAGCCAGTGCCGCTTGCGGGTCCCATCAATACCGCCGGCGTGGAAGACAGCCCTTTCCTTTCACCCGACGGCGAATGGTTCTTTTTCGTGTTCATTCCCAATCCGAATTCGACGCCCCAAGAGCAACTTCTGGATGGTTTCAGTGGAATTTGGGTGGCACAGCGCGCAGGAGATAACTGGGGGGAACCGCAACGCGTCGCACTAGCGGACGCGGGCGTCGCCAGCCTGGATGGGTGTCCCACCCTCTTTGGCAGCACAATTTACTTTTGCTCGGCGCGGCAAGGAAACCAACGGGAGAACGATATTTACACCGTGGATTGGACAAAAGGAACGGCCGCCAATTGGCAGAATGCAGGCGAACTGTTGAATAGCAACTATGGGATCGGCGAATTGCATATTTCGGAAGATGGGCAAACGCTGGTATTCGCTTCCCGGCGCCCGGACGGGCTGGGCGGCCACGATTTGTGGAATTCAACCTGGGAAGATGGCAAATGGGGAGAACCCGTTAACTTGGGCGCGTCGGTAAACACTACCGGCGACGAAAACCGTCCCTATCTTAGCCAAGATGGGCAGACCCTTTGGTACGATGGTGTTAGCCGCAAGGGCATGCCGGGGCCGGCCATCTTTCGGTCACAGCGCCAGCCGGATGGGAGTTGGAGCGCGCCAGAAGAAATCGTCTCACAATTCGCTGGAGAGCCGAACCTGAGCGCGGATGGACGAACTCTCTATTTCGTTCACCACTATTTCAGCGCAGACCTGAGCACTATGCTCGAGGCCGATATCTATGTAAGTTATCGCATCAATCCGTAGCGTGGAGTCACCAGATGGAATATCGCAATTTTGGACGAACAGGAGTAAGGGTCAGCGAAATCGGCCATGGGCTGTGGGGGATGGGCGACTGGCCTGACGCCGAGGATGAACGGTCCATGCAAGCGTTGCAGCGCTCGCTGGATCTGGGATGCAATTTTTACGACACGGCATGGGCATATGGGGAGGGTCACAGCGAGCGGCTGCTGGGACGGCTGATCCGCAAGAACCCCGAAAAAGAAATCATCATTGCCACCAAGGTGCCGCCCAAGAACCGAGTTTGGCCCGGCAGCAGCAAAGACAAGTTGGAGGACGTTTTCCCCGCCGATCACATTATCGATTACACCAAGCGCAGCCTGGAAAATCTGGGCGTCGGACGCATCGACGTACAACAATTGCACGTGTGGGACGATTCTTGGGCGCAACACCCCGCTTGGCAGGAGGCCGCCGCCAAGCTCAAAGAAGATGGGCTGATTCGTTTCTTTGGAATCAGCTTGAACCGCTGGGAACCGTGGAACGGTTTGAAAGCAATTCGCACAGGTGCGGTGGATGCAGTGCAGGTCATCTACAACATTTTCGACCAGGCGCCGGAGGACGAACTTTTCCCGTTATGCCAGGAGATGGGCGTGGGCGTGATTGCCCGAGTGCCATTGGACGAAGGCGGGCTTAGTGGAAAACTGACAAAAGACACCCGGTTCCCCGCCGACGATTGGCGAGCGCATTATTTTGGTCCGGAGAACCTACCGGCCACCGTGGATCGGGCAGAGGCATTGAAGGAATTGCTGCCCAAAGGCATGAGTCTCCCAGAGATGGCGATGCGCTTTTCATTTGCCAACGCGGCGGTGAGTACCTCTATTCCGGGGATGCGCAAGATTGAGCACGTTGAGCAGAACATCGCCATGAGTGATGGAAAAGGGCTTCCGGCAGATTTGATCGAAAGATTGCGCGTCCATCGCTGGGATCGCAAAGTGGCGCCTTGGTCGGACTAGACCTTACACGGAATATTAGTTAACAAACAAAGGGGGATGACTCCATTCCGCGTCGGTTATATAATCCGGTTTGGTGGAAAGACAACAAGATTCGTTAACTCTTTTACGCGCTCTTCCCCTGCTTTGGCTCTCGCTCGCCTTCCTGGCGGGCATCATAGCCGCCTCACTTATCCACATGCCGCTTTGGCTCTGGCTTTTGCTCGCGGGCCTGTTTGTCGCCGCCGTCATCGGGCTCCGCACGCGGACGAGCGGGTTGCCGCAGTCGGCGCTGATTGCTGCATGTGTTCTATTTCTTGGCGCAACGAGATACGAAGCGGCACAGCCAAACATCGGCCCCAATGACCTCGCTTATTACAACGATACGGGCAACTGGATTGAGATTCGCGGCAAATTGGAGAAACCCCCAATCCCTAAAGATAGTTATGTCGAGTTGTGGGTTCGCGTAGAGGAACTCACTTTTCCACACGGCAACAGCCAACCAGTCGGCGGATTGCTGCTTGCACGAGTTGATTACGGGATCAATTGGCGTTATGGAGACCGCCTGTTGCTATCGGGAAAGCTGACAACTCCAACCGAATACGAAGACTTCTCCTACCGCGACTATCTGGCACGCCAGGGCGTCTATTCGCTGATGCCATTTGCAGCAGCCGAGAAGCTGGAAACCGGAGTCGGCAATCCATTCTGGGCGGCCATGTATAGTTTGCGAGAACGAGGACTGGAAACTCTATATCGGCTATATCCCCCGCGAGAGGCTGCCTTGTTGGCTGGCATCCTGCTCGGGGATGAAAGTGGCCTTAGCGAAAGGGTGAAGACCTCCTTCAACGATACAGGTACAAGACACATCATTGCTATTTCAGGCTTCAACATCAGCATTATTGCGGGCTTATTTCTGGCCTTGTTCAGCCGCTGGCTGGGCGCCCGCCGCGGCGCCTGGGTAGCGGGCGGCGGTATCGCGCTCTACACACTACTGGTCGGTGCGGATGCCGCCGTGGTAAGGGCGGCCATCATGGGTATTCTGGCGCTGGTGGCGCTGCAGACCGGACGCCAATCTTTTGCGCTCAACACACTGGGGTTCAGCGCGGCGGTGATGGCATTGGTTAACCCACTGGTGCTGTGGGACATCGGCTTCCAGCTCTCGTTCATCGCCACCCTGGGACTCGTGCTGTACTCGGAGCCTTTGCGCCTACGGGCCACGTATTGGCTGGGAGCGCACCTGCGTGCGGATTGGGCAAAGCAGCTTGGGAGGTTGGTTAACGGTTACGTGCTGCTAACGGTTGCCGCGCAAATTACCACCTTGCCGATCCTTTTGTATTATTTCCACCGATTGTCTATTTTTTCCCTGCCGGCCAATTTATTAATCTTGCCCGTTCAGCCCGCCCTCATGGTGCTTGGAGGTTTATCTGTTCTCGTAGGTACGGTTTTCCTGCCCCTTGGTCAATTGATCGCTTATTTCGACTGGACCTTGACTACTTACACGATTCGCATCGTCGAATTTTTTGCCGGGCTGCCATGGGCTTCACAAGCGCTCACCGGTTTTTCTTTGTCCCTTGTGATTGTTTATTATGCAATTCTTGCGACCATAAGCATCCAAGCGATTCGCGAGCGAGTCAGATCCATACAGTTTCAGCCTACCATCGGCCTGGCTGTGATGGCTGCAGTAAGTCTGTGGGCTTGGAGTGGTGTATTGGCAGCACCGGACCACAGGCTCCACCTTGCACTCCTCGACATAGACGGTGAAGCCTTACTAATCCGCACGCCCTCAGGAAGGAATTTGCTGATCAATACGGGAGGCTCCGCTAATCAATTGATAGATGAGGTCTCGCGAATACTTCCGCTGGGACAGGAATTGGACTGGATTATTCTGGCAGGCCAAAGACCCGATCAAATTGATGGCATCAGCACAGCCCTCGGTCGCCTCACGCCTCAAGCGATTGGATGGGCGATCAGTGGATCCAAAGAACGACTTGACGCAATTCGCGCCCAGGCAGCCGAATTCGAGATTCCGCTTTCGGTTTTGCAGTCGGGAGATAACTTCGATTTGGGTCAAGGCGCACAACTGGAGGTAATTGGCATAGGGAAGCGCGGGTCCGTATTACTTCTACGATGGAAAAAGTTTGAGGCCTTATTACCGTTGGGTTTGGACTTCGAACAGCTGGAGGAATTGCACTTCGGCAGAGATCTTGAGCCCATTGATTTGCTAATACTTGCGGATTCGGGCTATCTGCCGCTTAACCCGCCAGAGTGGATTGTCAATCTTTCACCTGTGGTGGCGTGGATGGCGTCGGATGAGGATCCTCTTCACCAAGATGTGTTTGCCGCTCTTGGTGGGATTCCCATCTTTGGAACCGATCAAAACGGCAGGCTGCAAGTAATTACAAATGGCGAGCAGCTCTGGTTGGAAGTTGCCCGTTGATAAACGGACATATCCTGGCCAAGAATCACCATCCTCTAATCTCGAATTACCAAGCCCCAACGCTATAATCCGCGGGCGATGCTGAAAAAACCATTGATCCGCCTGGGGGTGTTAGGTTTGATGTTGCTGGGGTCGGCGATGGCTTTTTATTTAATCTCTCCGCTATTCGTGCGCGCCAACACAAGCGAGGATGGTTGGCCCACGCTCGGCTACATGCCTACGCGAACCTCGCGCCCTACCACAGCGACCCTGGTGCCCACGGAAACAGATACTCCGCAGCCATTGATCTCTGAATTCGATGTCAGTTTGCTTGAAGGCGATGCCGCGCTGCTGCTGGCCCGAGGCGAGTTCTACTCGGTGGCACATTCAGGCCGCGGCACGGCGAATGTTTATCAAGTGCAAAATGTCGGGCTGGTGTTGCGCCTCGAGGAATTCGAGGTGGAAGACGGCCCCGATTTGCACGTATATTTGACTTCGCAGGAAACCGTTGAAAATACTTCGGGCGTTGATTTGCCTGATGGATTGGATCTGGGCGAACTAAAGGGTTTGAGCGGGGACCAAGCTTACGAGCTGCCAGCCGACCTGGATCTGACCCAATACCACTCGATAGTCATTTGGTGCGTGCCTTACCAAGTTCCATTTATTGCGGCGCCGTTGCAAACGCCGTAGGATGAAGAAAAAACGGATGCCTTAGCATCCGTTTTAGTTTTCTTTAAAAAGAAAAGTTCCTTGGCAATGACCTACTCTCCCAGGGGGCTGCCCCCCAAGTACCATCGGCGCTAACGAGCTTAACTGCCGGGTTCGAGATGGGACCGGGTGTACCCTCGTTGCTTGGATCACCAAGAAACTTATCGAACAAAGAAGGTTCGATATCGAACAAAGGATGTTCGATTTAAGAGTTTCTCGCATCTTCGATGCCCTGAAACTCTAGTTCTTTAATTTACCAAATAGACGATTTCTTTTTACGTGCACGGAAAATCTTCGAGTTCTCCACACTACCGATTAAGTCCTCGACCATTAGTACAGCTTAGCTCCACACATTGCTGCGCTTCCACTTGCTGCCTATCAAGCAGGTGGTCTACCTGCGGTCTTACTCCTAAAAGGATGAGGGATCTCATCTTGAGACGGGTTTCCCACTTAGATGCTTTCAGCGGTTATCCCTGCCAGACGTGGCTACCCAACTATGCCGTTGGCACGACAATTGGCACACCAGAGGTCTGTCCACCCCGGTCCTCTCGTACTAGGGGCAGATTCTCTCAAATCCCTTACGCCCACAGCGGATAGAGACCGACCTGTCTCACGACGGTCTGAACCCAGCTCACGTACCGCTTTAATGGGCGAACAGCCCAACCCTTGGGACC
>CAYJMC010000025.1:2346-32608 GCA_964371335.1 uncultured Anaerolineaceae bacterium | reverse complement strand
TCCGCAAGCAAGTGCTCTATCCACTGAGCTACGAGAGCCAAGGAAAGCTTGCTTTCCGCAGTTGCGAGGAGGCCGAAGGCCGACGAAGCAATCCTCAAGAAACGGAGGGGTCTGCTTCGCTCGCAGTGGTTATTCTTGAATCCATTGTAACGAGCGGATGTTACAAATTCAAGGCGGGGAGGGAGGGATTTGAACCCTCGTCCGACTAAATCGCCGGAACCCGCTTAGCAGGCGGGCGCACTAGACCAGGCTATGCGACCTCCCCAGGTCTGTTGTCATGGCGGAGGGAGAGGGATTCGAACCCCCGGTGGGTGTTGCCACCCACAACGGTTTTCAAGACCGCCGCCTTAAGCCACTCGGCCATCCCTCCACGCTATAGAAATCTTAAAGAACAAAAAATTCTACCATTAACCCGACGATTTCTACGCACCGGCCGCGGCAGCCGGCTTTTTAAGGTTTACCAACTGGAAACTCAGCATGCCCAGAAGAAAAGGGAACCAGAATGTAATCACTCGATAGCTAAGCACAATCACGGCGGCCGCATCCACCGGAATGAACATCGCTGTTATGGTGATTGTAAGCAGTCCCTCGACAACGCCGAGGCCTCCCGGGGTGGGCGACACAATAAAGAAAAGATAAGCAATTGCGAAACTGGAGAAAATCGTCCCTGGCGAGAAAGGCACATGGAAGGCCAGAAACATGAGAACGAGAACTGTGATCAGAAGGCTCTTGGCCACAAACGAATAAAGCAAAGGTGGCAGCAAGCCGCGGGGTTCCCGCTTGATCTGGTCCAATCCCAGAGCTGCGTCGCGCGCAAACTGCTGGGCGCCGCTCTCTGAAACGACTTTGCGATGGACGAACGGCCAGGCCAACCGGTTGGCCCATTCGGCCAGCCAGCGCAGCGCCAAACCCAATGCCTGTGCTGAACGCATGCCCTGATAAAGCAACATCCCCAGGCCTAAGGCAACTGCCAGCAAGATGGTTGCTGCGGACAGATGAACGGCATTGGCTCCACCCCGCCGGAACAGCGCCCACAATCCCAGTAGAAGAAAAACAAAGAATCCGGCATAGTCGAATACCACGATCAATGCGCCTGCCACCATGGTTCGCGCGGAAGGGATCCGGTTCCGCCGGGCATTTGAGACCAAGAAAGCCAGTCCGCTCACGCCAGCTGTTGGCGCCACAGTATTCACGAAATTCGCTGCAACCGCCAGCGGTATCAGTCGTCCGTAGTTTCTCTGGGCGCCCAGGGCACGGAATACTCCGTAATATACGGCGGCGATGGCGGCCACCCAGGCGCACTCCAGAATTAGGGCCAATAATATGTAAAGCCAATCTCCATTGGCGAGAATCCGAAGGACTTCGCCGGGATGAGTAAAGTTGTTGATGACAAAGAGTACGCCAAGCAACAAAATGAGGCTGGCCACTAACTTGCCCATGCGTCGGATTATACAAGTCGGGTGAACACACAAGAGCAAAATAAAAGTCCCCAAGCGTATAATAGAAACGTTCAAGAGGCGTTGCTTTGGTTCTTGCTTGACTGTGCCGGGCAGCAGAGCCGTGTTGGTCGATGGATCATATAAGGAGTCTTTGATGTCCGAAGTGCTTTCCTGGGTGAGCGAAGAACTCAATAATCTCAAAGAAGCAGGGCTCTACAACAATATCCGCACCATTGGCTCGCCGCAGGGCGCCTGGCTGCAAGTAGATGGGCGCCGCGTGTTGAATTTCTGCTCGAATAATTACCTCGGATTAGCCAATCACCCTCGATTGGTGCAGGCTGCCCGCGCTGCCATGTCAACTCACGGCGTCGGCCCCGCGGCTGTGCGCAGCATCGCCGGTACCATGGATTTGCATGTGGAATTGGATAAGCGTATGGCGGCCTTTAAAGGCGTGCAGGCTGCGGTCACCTTTCAATCCGGGTTCACGGCTAATCTGGGAGTAATCCCGGCGTTGGTAGGCAAAGAAGATGTTATTTTTTCCGATGAACTTAACCACGCCAGCATCATCGATGGCAGCCGGCTCTCCGCCGCCACCATTGTGCGCTACGCGCATTGCGATCCTGCTTCCCTCGATAAAGTGATCTCCGCCGAACGCGGAAAATACCGCCGCGCCTTGGTGGTGACCGATGGTGTGTTCAGCATGGACGGCGACGTCGCGCCGCTTCCTGAAATTTACGAGCAAGCTCGCAAGGGCAAAGCTTTGCTCATGGTTGATGACGCCCACGGCGAAGGTGTGTTGGGCAAAGGCGGTCGCGGCATCGTGGACCATTTTGGGCTCCACGGTAAGGTCGATGTCGAGATCGGCACGTTTTCAAAAGCCTTCGGCGTGGTGGGCGGCGTGGCCGCCGGCGACGGCAAGATCGTGGAGTGGCTGCGCCAACGCGGCCGGCCGTTCCTTTTCTCCTCGGCGATGACCGTTCCCGATGTAGCCGCTTGCCTGGCGGCGGTCGACCTGCTTGAGGAATCAACCGACTTGGTCGAACGCTTGTGGTCCAACACGGAATTCTTCAAAGCTGAAATGAAAAAGTTGGGCTTTGACACCGGCCGCAGCGTGACCCCGATAACTCCGGTGATGCTGGGCGAAGCCAAATTGGCGCAGGATTTCAGCCGCGCTTTGTTTGAAGCCGGCGTTTTTGCCATGGCAATCGCTTTTCCAACAGTAGCTCGCGACAAGGCCCGTATCCGCGTCATGATCTCCGCGGCGCATTCAAACGACGACTTGGAACAAGGTCTGCAAGCATTCGAGCAAGTCGGCAAGAAGCTTGGGGTGATCCATTAGCATGAGCGCCTGGCCTGATAAGTTCGTCATTGGACTAACGGGCAATATCGCCACCGGCAAAAGCGTGGTGCGTCGCATGCTGGAGCATGCAGGCGCCTTCGGCATCGATGCCGACGCGCTTTCACATCGCGCTATCGCTTCGGATGCTCCCGGTTACCTGCAGGTGATTGAGGCATTCGGCAAATACCTTGTTAAGGAAAATGGCGAGATCGACCGCAAGAAGCTGGGTCAGATTGTGTTTTCCGATCCAAAAGCGTTAACTTTATTGGAATCCATCGTTCATCCGTTGGTACGCCAGGCAGTCGACCATCTCGTGCGCAAGAGCCACCATCGTGTAATCGTGATCGAAGCAATCAAACTGCTCGAGTCCCCCTTGCGCCAGGCCTGCGATGTGATTTGGGTGGTGACCGCGGACGAAAGCGTCCAACTTCGCCGCCTTCAGCAGGCCGGTATGGACGCTGCTCATGCCAGGCAGCGGATGGCAACCCAATCCTCACAGGCCACCAAGGCGGCCGCAGCCGACACGGTGATCGAAAATAGCGGCTCGATCACCGAAACCTGGGAGCAGGTCAAACGTGCGTGGAAGAAATTGTTCCCCGCTGCAGCCGGAGAGACCGTCCCTACCCGGTTGCGCACTCCCATCTCGGATGGTTTGTCTTCGGGACTGCAGGTGTTGCGCGCTCGCCCACGCCAGGCCGCCGAGATCGCCAAGTTTATGAGCAATGGCGGCAGCCAAATCGATAGACAAGCGGTGATCAATGCCTTTGGCGACAAAGCCTTCTTGCTTTTACAGAGTCAGGATGGCCTGAAGGGCATGCTGGGTTGGAAGGTGGAAAACCTGGTCGCCCGTGTGGACGATGTCCACCTCACCCCGGGTATTTCTCTTCCAGACCACATCCCATTCCTGCTCACTGAGGTGGAGGAGGCTTCCAAGGAATTGCAATGTGAGATCGCCTTGATCTTCGTGCGCCCCGAACTGGCGGCACACCGCGACCTGTGGCAGCAGCTTGGCTACGAAGAGCGGCTGCCGTCTGAACTCGCTGTTGCACCCTGGCAGGAGGCGGCGCTGGAATCCAAGCGGCCAGGTACGATAATGTTATTCAAGCAATTGCGCGCCGACCGCGTGCTGCGACCGATCTAATTATGGGCCAACTATTCGATGAGCTTCTTTTCATTTTGCAGCGCCTAAGCTTTTCCGGCGTAGTAGATTTAGTTTTGGTTACCCTCATCATTTATGCAGGCCTCTCTTTTCTGCATAACACCCGCGCCATGGTGCTGCTGCGGGGTATCTTGCTCCTGTACATAGGCATTAGTCTGTTTGTTGTACTTTTTGACCTGCCCGCGTTCTCCTGGTTGGTGCGCAACTCCTTGCCGGCTATCCTGGTCGCCATCCCCGTCATCTTCGCGCCCGAGATCCGCCGCGCCCTCGAGCGAGTGGGGCGCGCCAGCCAATTCTTGACCACCTCGCGGCGCAACCCGGCTGAGATGGATGTGATCGCCGCCATCAGCCACGCCGCCAGCCGGCTCTCCGAACGCCGCCATGGTGCGCTAATTGTGTTGCAGCGACTCGACAGCCTGGAAGAATATATACAGACTGGCGTGCCGCTGGGCGCCGAAGCCACTCCGGAATTATTGCTGCAAATCTTCTATCCCAACACGCCTTTGCATGATGGCGCTGCCATCGTCGCCGACACCAAAATTGTGGGTGCCGCATGCGTGATGCCACTGTCTTCCAGCGGTGTGCTGGCGCCCGGCGCCGACCGCCAGATGGGCCTGCGCCATCGCGCCGCGCTAGGCACCTCCGAGGTCAGCGACTCCGTGGCCTTGGTCGTCTCGGAGGAGACCGGCGCTATTTCAGTAGCCTTCGGCGGGCGGATGATCCATCGCCTGGGTCGTGAACGCCTGGACGGCGTGCTGCGCGCTTTCTACAAACCCATCCAACCGCAGAACCCAATCGAGCAATTCATCATGCATTATTTCCCCTTTCTATTGCCCAAGCCAAAGGATTCAACCGAGGTCTAGATGCTGAAGAGCTCGATGTCGCGTATTTGGTCGAGTCTGGGCACACTATTGCTCTCCTTTGCGCTGGCGTTCGCCGTTTGGGTCTCTGCCGTGGTGGCCGCTGACCCGAGCGCAGAGCGCGACTTCCCCACACCGCTGCCGCTCGAAGTGCGAGGCATGTCGTCGGGATTAATCCTGGTGGGCGATATTCCTACTGAAGTCGTGCTGCGCCTTAGCGCGCCGGTTTCTTTGTGGGACCGTCTGACCAGTGGCGTCGAGACTGTGACCGCGTATATCGATTTAGGCAATCTTGGGCCGGGTGAGTACACCTTGCCCGTAGAAGTCGAATCCGAATTGCGACCGTTCCGTGTCATGCAGGTTACGCCGGCTGAAGTCACCTTCCAGCTGGCGCCCCTGGCGGTTCGCGAATTCTCAGTGATAGCCGAGATTGTAGGCGCGCCTGCGTTGGGCTTCCAAGCCGAAGGGCTCGAAGTCGATCCCCAAGTTGCCATAGTGTCTGGGCCCTCGGACCTCATCAATGAAGTAGATTCTGTCCTCGCCATGCTGGATATCACCGATGCCCGCGATTCGATCAGCACGACCGTCTCACTCCAAGCCGTCGACGAAAATGGCGCCGTGCTTAGCGGCGTCACTATTGATCCCGAGCGAGCCACCATCGACCTGGCCATCCGCCAAGCGGGTGGTTACCGGGAGGTGGCGGTGAAAGTCGAAACCATCGGACAGCCAGCAACGGGCTTTCGCGTAACGAATATCTCGGTAACCCCGCCCATCGTTACGCTGTTCTCCACCGAGCCTGAGATCATTGCCAGCCTGCCCGGCTTTGTAAGCACAGTCCCATTGGATCTCACAAATACCGAGGAGAATTTGCAGACCCGATTGGCGCTGGCTTTGCCCCAGGGTGTGATCGTGATTGGTGAGGAACAAAATGTCGAAGTCACCATCGGGATCGCCCCCATCGAGACCAGTATCCTGCTCAGCCTTCCCGTGGAAACGATCGGGTTGGCGAATGGCTATGCGGCGGACTTATCCCCTCAAACGGTGAGCGTAATCCTTTCTGGGCCGCTTTCCATCCTGCAGAGCCTGAGCGCCGATGACGTACGCTTCTTTGTGGATCTGAGCGGTTTGCTGAGTGGCACCCATCTGCTGGAAC
The DNA here is from genome assembly GCA_964371335.1 of uncultured Anaerolineaceae bacterium. Classification (GTDB taxonomy): domain Bacteria; phylum Chloroflexota; class Anaerolineae; order Anaerolineales; family UBA11579; genus JAMCZK01. Next base: position 26,658 of record CAYJMC010000025.1, on the reverse strand, counting down.
CCCAGGTCGAGATTCTGCCCGAAGATGTGCAGCTGCTAGCCATCACCCCCAGCTCCATCGAAGTGACTATTACGCGCAGTACCACCCCCTAGTCATGCCCAAACCCATCGTCGCCATCGTTGGCCGCCCCAATGTTGGCAAGAGTTCCCTATTTAACCGCCTGGCTGGCGAGCGCTTGGCTGTAGTCGACGAAGTCCCTGGCACCACCCGAGACCGGTTGCACGCTGAAGCCGATTGGAACGGTGTCAATTTCATTGTTGTGGATACCGGCGGCATCGACCCCACCAAGGTTGCGCAAGGCAGCGGGCGGGAGCCGCTCTCAATCGGATCGGCGGATTTCGTGGAGCAGATCCGCGATCAGGCCCGCCAAGCTGTCCGCGAAGCGGACGCGGTGCTCTTCGTCGTGGATGTCGCCGATGGCGTTACCCCCTCTGATTCCGAGGTGGCCGATATCCTTCGCCGCGAGCAACGCAAGGTCGATGGCAATCTGCGACCGCCGATCCTGCTGGTGGTCAACAAGGTCGACTCGAACTTGCGCCGCGACCAGGTGCCATCATTCTACGAATTGGGAATGGGCGAACCGTTCCCTATATCCGCGGTTCACGGGACCGGTACAGGAGATTTGCTGGACGAACTGATCAAAGCCCTCAAGGCTCTTCCAAGCGAAGTTGAAACAGATGGGGAACAGGATTTGTCGATAGCCATTCTGGGGAAACCCAATGTAGGCAAGTCCACATTATTCAATGCGCTGATTGGAGAAGAACGGGTGATCGTCAGCGATATCCCGGGCACCACGCGAGATGCTGTGGACACGCTGATCGATTGGCAAGGATTGAAAGTTCGCCTAATCGATACCGCGGGCTTGCGCAAGCGCGGCAAGATCGAGCCCGGGGTGGAGAAGTACAGCAGCATTCGCACGCTGAAAGCCATCGAGCGCGCCGATGTGATTCTGCTGGTGATCGACGCCCTGGCCGGGCTGACCGCGCAGGATGCACACATCGCCGGCTACATCCAGGAGGCCAGGAAGAGCGCCGTAATTATCGTGAATAAGTGGGACGCAATGAGCAAAGACCGCGCCGCAATGGAATCTTTGACCGCGCAGGTCCGTCAGGATTTGAACTTCATCGATTACGCCCCATTGCTCTTCATCTCAGCCAAGACTGGTTACAAGATTTCGGAAGTACTGCCAATGGCTGCCCGAGTAGGTGAGGAGCGTGTCGTCCGCTTGAGTACCTCCCAGATTAACCGTGTCCTTGCCGAGGCACAAGACCGCCAGCCCCCGCCCACGCGCTCCGGGCGAAGGCTCAATATTTTCTACGGAACCCAGGTGCGCTCAGACCCGCCCACCTTCCTGATCTACGTGAACGATTACAAGTTGGTACATTTCACTTATCAGCGTTTCCTTGAAAATCAGTTGCGCAAATTGCATGGATATTTAGGAACGCCGATCCATCTCGTATTCAAAAACCGAGAATAATCGGAAGGTCTTGCGTCTTCATTAGTCCTGGGCAAAAATCCATATAATTGAGTCGATGGTCGTTAATATTAACGCTAACCGCTATAGCCGCACCGAGGAAATTGCCAACAGTATTATCCATGGCCTGGGTATCCTGCTTTCCATTATCGGCCTGGCCGTGATGGTCAGTTTCGCGAGTCTGGTTGGCACCGTCTGGCATATAGTGAGTTGCAGCATTTACAGCACATCGCAGATCTTGATGTACACAGCCTCGACGCTCTATCACAGCATTCCCATTGAACGGACCAAGAAGGTACTGCGCACATTGGACCATTCGGCCATCTACCTGTTGATCGCAGGAACTTACACACCGTTTGCGTTGGTTAATCTTCGGGGTGTCTGGGGCTGGACGCTTTTCGGCATGGTTTGGGGATTGGCTATATTCGGAATCGCACTACAAGGTTTTATGCTCAAGCAGCGTAGCTGGATCAACGCCATTCCGTACATGGCGATGGGCTGGCTGGTGGTAATAGCGGTCAAGCCTTTGCTATCCACGGTTGCCCCGGGTGGATTGTTGCTCTTATTGGCCGGTGGGTTAGCCTACACCCTCGGTAGCATCTTTTATATTTGGAAACGGCTGCCCTTTAATCACGCTATTTGGCATGGCTTCGTTCTGTTGGGCAGTATTTTTCATTACTTTGCCATTCTTTTTTACGTGATCCCCTTGGCACGTTAGGAATTCAGTCACGCAAGTTCTCATTAAACCTCAAGAGCCCGCAAAAGCGGGCTCTTGCTTTTTACCGGCCTGGATTAAGCTGCCGTTCGCCGCCCAATAAAAGGCGACAACAGGAATAGGGAACAGGACAAAAGGGATCTTAGCGATTTCGGCGGCAAGTCCTGCACCACTCCGAATCCTAGAATTCCTGCGATCAGCGCAATGATCAAGAAGGTGACAGACCAACTAAGTATGGTGGACTCCTTCTTTACAATGGTTTGGTGCGTTGGAGGAAGAGTAAAGACACATCTTTCAACCGTTTTTGCATCTCCACTTCCTCGGCATTTTCCTGGTCCAACGGCAAAGCCTCGGCCAGGATGTCGGGATCTACGTCGAAGTCCAGGACGCCAAAGCCGGTTTTGCTGAACTCGATTGCATCCCAGGAAACGGCAAAAAGCCTTTTTTGGCTGATGTAGGGTTCTCCGAAATCGATAACCGCATACCGGATTTTCGATCGATCGGGCGTGTACACAACTTCTACGATCTTCCCGAGTTCTTTGCCGTCCTTACTGTGGATGAGGCGGTTGGTGTGCACTTCCACATCCCTGGATTTGGCTGCTTTGCCCTTAACCTTGGTTTTCATCGATCCTCCTGACTTGAGTTTCTATTTCGGACAACGGAACTAAGCTTTAGTCGTTATTCGGGCTTGACTCCGGACCTTGAATCGTAGTATCCTATAGCCGATAGAACATGTTGGTACATGTAGGAATGTGTATATATTTTCACAATGAGCCCTGACTTCGAAAAATCCTTGGCTGGAAAACCTCTGTATCAGGCTGTTTCCGATTCCATATTAGACCGAATCCAAGGTGGAGAGTGGAGGCCAAACCAACTCATCCCATCCGAAAGTGCTCTTGGCTCCCTCTTCGGAGTGGGGCGAAACACGGTTCGCCATGCTCTGGCGGACCTGACCGCTCGCGGCTTCCTGAAGACGGTTCAGGGAGTTGGCACCTTCGTTGTTGGTGAGCGGGTCAGCAAAACCGCCGAATACCTCCTGGGATTTACTCAAGAAATGCAAATGCAGGGTAAGCAGGTGGGTAGCCGTGTACTGGAAGCCCGCCTCATCCCCGCCGACCCCTTCCTCGCTCGGCGATTGCAGATCCAGCTGGGCGCCGAAGTTGTGTATCTCTCCCGCGTCCGCCTGATGGACGGCCAGCCAACAGCCATTGAACGCGCTCATCTGCCTCACGAATTCTGTCCCGGAATACTTTCTCGGGATTTCTCAACCACTTCGTTGTATCAGGTTCTGGCCGACGAATATGGTTGCCGGCCAGACCACGCCGAACAGGAAATCGAAGCCAGTCTGGCGACCCCGCAAGTCGCCGAATTGCTCGGATTGTCTCTGCCAGCGGTTGTCTTTGTCTTCCATCGCGAAACGCGCCTGGCCGATGGGCGCGTGATCGAATATGTGGATTCCGAGGTTCGCGCCGACCAGTTCCGCTTCTATACCAATCTCAAACTCCACGCGCCCGTGCAGGAAATCGGCTTTCGCCGCCTGCCCATTAAGGCGACCGTTGATGGCAGTTGATTTTTAGCTGATGAACGTTGTGCAGCCCTTAGCCCGAACCTAATGTCGACCATGATGACCGAATTGTCCGACTCCGAGATCCAGCAAATTGTTCAACGGGTCGTTGCGCGCCTCCATGAAGAAGGATCTTCGCCTGTTGTAAAGGCGCCTTCCTCTCCAAGCAAGCTTGTGGCCATCGGTTCCGATCACGGAGGTTTTGCGCTGAAAGCTGAGTTGATCCAGCATCTGCAAAGCAGTGGATACCAAGTGCTCGACTGCGGCACCAACAGCACCGAAGCCGTGGACTATCCCGATTTCGCAGTGGCGGTGGCAGGCAAAGTCGCCAACGGCGAAGCCTGGCGCGGCATTGTTGTTGACGGCGCCGGCATCGGCTCTTGTATGGCTGCTAACAAAGTGCTCGGTGTGCGCGCTGCAATGTGTTACGACCACGCCACCGCGGTCAACAGCCGTGAACACAACGATGCCAACGTGCTCACACTGGGCGCCGGCCTGATTGGCCTTGCGCTGGCCAAACAAATCGTAGATACCTGGCTCCGCACAGAGTTCGGCGGCGGCCGCCATGCCAAACGAGTCGACAAGATTATGGCGATTGAGAGTCATGCCTATGCCAGATAATCATCAGGTCCGTCAGATAGTCGAGGTCGTCACCCGCGAGGTTCTGTTGGCTCTCGCCGAAGACGAACATCGCCACCAGCATGCCGAAGGGGAGAACTGTACACAGGAGTGCGCCGATGGCATTTGCGTGAAAACTTGCTTTGATCGCGTCGGACATGTGATCAGCGCCGGCGCCGAGCGCTTGACTTCAACCCTGGGCGGCATCCCATCGGATCCTAGCGTGGCTAAACTCATTGACCACACTCTTCTCAAACCGGATGCCACTCCAGATCAGATCGCCCAACTCTGTTACGAAGCTCGCACGTATGGCTTCGCCTCTGTTTGCGTAAATCCCACGCACGTAAAACTCTGCTCCGATTTATTGAAAGGCACCAACGTAAAAGTGTGCACGGTGATCGGTTTCCCGTTGGGCGCTTCGGCCCCGGACGTGAAAGCCTTTGAAACAGAGACTGCGTTGCGCGATGGCGCCACCGAGATCGACATGGTCATCAATATCGGCGCGCTGAAGGGGCGGGATTACACCCTGGTGGCCCGCGATATTGCCGGCGTAGTCAAACTGGCGCATGCTGCCGGCGCGTTGGTGAAAGTAATTATTGAAACCGCGCTCTTGAGCGAAGAAGAAAAAATCACTGCCAGTTTATTGGCTAAGGAGGCCGGCGCGGATTATGTCAAGACTTCCACGGGTTTCTCCGGTGGCGGCGCCACCGTGGCCGATGTGGCCCTGATGCGCCGTGTGGTTGGACCAGAGATGGGCGTTAAGGCTTCCGGTGGCGTCAAGGATTACGCAGATGCCAAGAGCATGGTGGAAGCTGGCGCCACGCGCATTGGGGCCAGCGCCGGGGTCAAGATCGTCGCTGGCGAAAAAGAGATGGCCACCATGCGCGTCCAGTCTGTCCCCGAACCGGCAAAGGCTTATTAGGAGCATCATGCTAATTGCGAAAGTTATCGGCACCACAGTCGCCACAATCAAAGATCAGAAACTTGAAGGCCGCAAATTGCTCATCTGCCGCGAAACCGACGAGACCGGCAAGGCTACTGGTAAACCCTACGTAGCGGTGGACACGGTAGACGCCGGCGTTGGTGATCTGGTGCTCACCGCTCACGGTTCCAGTGGCCGCCAGACCGCGCAGACTAAAGACTCACCGGTGGATGCGGTGATTATGGCTGTGATCGATTCTCTACAAGTCGACGGCGAAGTCGTGTTCCGTAAGAGTTAGCGAGGCGCTATGGCCGAATTCGATAAAGACCTTTCCTCGATCCAGCAAGCCCGCTCCATGGTGGAGTCGGCCTACGCCGCCCAGAAGATCTGGGCCAAAGCCACCCAGGAACAGGTGGACCGCGTCTGCGAAGCTATGGTCAATGTCGCCTTCCAGGCTGCCGAGCGCCTGGGCCGCATGGCTAGCGAAGAAACCGGCTATGGGGTTCCTGAACACAAAAAGCTCAAGAACGAATTTGCCTCCAGGCACGTATGGCAGAGCATTAAAAATATCAAGACCGTCGGCGTACTCCGCCATGATCCCAACACCCGAGTTTACGAAATTGCCTGGCCCATGGGCGTGGTGGCGGCGCTGACCCCCAGCACTAATCCCACCTCAACGGTGATAAACAAGATCCTCATTTCGGTGAAAGCGCGCAACGGGGTAGTGGTAGCCCCGCACCCGGCCGCGGTGAATTGCTGCGTCGAGACAGCCAAGCTGATGTCCGCAGCTGCCGTACAGGCCGGCGCCCCGGCTGGCCTGATTCATTGCATGTCCGAAGTGAGCTTGCCTGGCACCAACGAGTTGATGAGCCACCGCCACACCGCGGTGATCTTGGCGACCGGCGGCAGCCCCATGGTGCGCGCCGCCCACTCGCAGGGTAAGCCCGCCTATGGCGTAGGACCCGGTAATGTGCCGGTCTACGTGGACCGCAGTGCCGATCTCGAGAAGGCCGCGCGCTACATAGTAGCCAGCAAGGCTTTCGATTATTCCGTTATTTGCGCTACCGAGCAGGCTGTCGTAACCGACCGTCCGATTGCCGCTCGTCTCGAACAATTAATGAAGAACGAGGGCGCCCACTTCATGGATGAGGCGCAGACCCAGGCCATGCGCCAGACACTGTTCAATCCTGATGGCAGTATCAACACTGCTACCGTGGGCAAATCACCGCAAGTGCTGGCCGGCATGGCCGGCATCAGTGTGCCGAGCTCGGCGCGCATTCTGGTGGCCAAGCTGCGCAAAGTGGGCCGCGAAGAGCCGCTCTCTCGCGAGAAGCTGACCACAGTGCTAAGTTGGTACGAAGTGGATGGCTGGGAAGCCGGCTGTGATCGCTGCATCGAGATGATTCAGTTTGGCGGTCGCGGGCACAGCCTCATCATTCATGCCACTGACGAAAAAGTTATCATGTCTTTCGGCCTGGAAAAACCCGTCTTCCGTATTGCTGTGAACACGATGGCGACTCTGGGAGCGATCGGCCTTACCACTGGCGTGATGCCTTCGATGACTCTGGGTTCCGGAGGCATTGGCGGTTCTATCACCGGTGACAACATCACCGTATATCACTTATTCAATGTAAAGCGGCTGGCTTACGAAACTGTGGCCCCGCCCGAAACCGCATTGCGGCCGGGCTCGGTTGCCGCGGGCCCGTTATTCGGTCCCGACCCGCAACAGTTGGAAAAGATCGTTCAAGATGTGGTTACACAGATAATGCGCACATGAGGCGCTTCCTAATCACTATTCACGATCCAATAATCACTTGAGTAGAAGGAGAAAAAAATGGCACAAGACTTAGGTTTTATCGCTCTGGGCATGGTGGAGACCCGTGGCTTGGTGGGCGCTGTGGAGGCGGCTGATGCAATGGTCAAAGCCGCCAACGTGGTGCTCATCGGCTCGGAATATGTCGGCGGAGGCTACGTGACCGTGATGGTGCGTGGCGACGTCGGCGCGGTGAAAGCCGCCACCGATGCCGGGGCTGCCGCTGCCAAGCGCATCGGCGAACTCGTTTCCGTGCACGTGATCCCGCGCCCGCACGAAAACGTTGAGATGATCCTGCCGCAAAAAAGCCGCGGTGCTATTGGTGGCCGCAGCGGCGGGGCTAAGTCAAGCTGATTTTGCTTGACGCAGTTGCGAGGAGGGCGCTTGCGCCCGACGAAGCAATCTCCATGACTAAAACGCGCCTACATAAAGTCAGGTCCAGGCCAACGCGAGCCAGATCGCTTGCGCAGCCTCACACATTGGACCCCACCGCCATACTGGCGCGCGCCGAACAGGTTCTCCGCAGGGTGGGCGACCCGGAACTGCCGCCGCTGCCATCGCCCCCTCAGGGTGCTCTGCGAGTAGGTGTGGACCTGGGCACCGCTTATCTGGTGCTCGTGGTGCTGGACCAGCAGGGCAATCCCCTGGCTGGCGAATACCAGTTTGCTCAAGTCGTGCGGGATGGCCTGGTGGTGGACTACGTGGGCGCAGTAGATCGGTTGACGGCCATGAGAGCGCGAGTGGAAAATCGATTAGGCCGCGAGTTGACCCACGCCGCCAGCGCGTACCCGCCTGGTGTGCCGCGTGCCGAAGTGCAGGCTACCGCTAACGTTGTGGAAGCTGCTGGTATGCATTGCCTGGACCTGATCGACGAACCCAGCGCCGCTAACGCCTTGCTGGGTCTGCGGCAGGGCGCAGTGATCGATGTGGGCGGCGGGACGACCGGCATTGCCATCATCGAAGATGGCAGGGTGGTCTACACTGCCGACGAAGCCACCGGAGGCACGCACTTCAGCTTGGTCATCGCCGGTGCGCATGACATCTCGTTTGAACAGGCTGAGGAGATGAAACTCGACCCTTCACAACAGCAGCGCCTGATGCCCGTGGTGCGTCCAGTGATCGAGAAGGTAGCCAGCATCACACGTCGGCATGTCGCGGAATATGAGTTGCAAAGCGGCAAGGCCGTCCAACAACTTACCCTGGTAGGCGGCACCTCGGCGTTCCCAGGGATGGGAGAAGTGGTACAGGAATACACCGGCATCAATGCGCAGGTTCCTGAACGCCCGATGTTTGTGACCCCGATTGGAATTGCTTTGCACGACACACAGCCGTTTACGATTGCCAGACATCACGACATCGGATCTTGGGGCCTCGAATCTCGGACTTCGGACTAAGGACTACTTTATGGCAGAAGAAAAATTCTCGTTACGCTGTTACTGTTACCTCGACCGCATGCAGCCGCAGTACGCGGCCTTCGTGGGGACTATCACCCAAGGCGATTTACCCACTGAGGGTATGGCCTCGCTCTACGTGGAGATGGCACCTGGCAACGAAGCTTTCCGCATGGTGGATATCGCCGTGAAGGCCACCGAGGCGAAGCCCGGCGCCCAACTCGTAGAACGCGAATTCGGCATGTTCGAAGTGCATTCGCACAATCAGGCCGCAGTCAAGGAAGCCGGCAAAGCTGTGCTCGATCGTTTAGGTCTGAAGGTGCAGGACCGCATTCGGCCCAAGATCGCCTCGATGCAAATCATCACCAACGTGGACCCCTATCAGGCCCAACTGCTCAACCGCTTTCGCCGCGGCAGTATGCTGGTGCCCGGCGAAACCATGCTGGTGCTCGAATGCGCGCCTGCGGCTTACATCAACCTGGCCTGCAATGAGGCCGAGAAGACAGCCAGCATCAAGGTCATGCACGTTTCCTCAGTGGGACGCTTTGGCCGCATGTGGCTGAGCGGTTCTGAATCCGAGATCGTCACCGCCAATGAAGCGGCGACACAGGCGCTGAACGCAATTGACGGCATTGACGGTTAACTGGAGGGATAAACCATTGCGAGCGAACACCAGCGAGCGTGGCAATCCCCAAGATGGAGTAGTTATGGCAAAAGTCTTTTATACCGAGCGCGATATCGAAGACCTGGCTCGCCAGGGAGTTAAGTCCCTGATCGTGGGCGAAGACGTGGTCGTCACCGATCTGGCGCGGGAGAAAGCACGCCGCCTGGGCGTTGAACTGCTAAGCGAGCGCGATAGCCGCCCGGCTAGTGCACCTGCGCGTCCGTATATTTCGGAGATTCCCTCGCCTGCCGCCAGTGCCCCCGCCCCGAAAACAGCTGACAGTGGCAGCGATCTTGAATCGCGGGTGTATTCCGCGGTCAAGGGCAAGCTTGGCGATCAGGTAGATGACGCCCTTCTGCGCACCATCGTCAAGCGCGTATTGAAGAGCCTGGGGCGCGGCTGATGCTGTTTGGGCGCGTGCGCGGCGTGGCCATCAGCACGCTGAAATATCCCGAGATCAAGGGATATCGCTTGCTGGTGGTTGAGCCCCTCAACAAAAAGCTTGAGCCGACTGGTCCTCTGCAGGTGGCCGTGGACGTGGTGGAAGCCAACCAAGGCGATCTCTGCGTCATGGTCCGTTCTCGCGAAGCCGCGCTGGCCATGCCCGATAACAAATTCGTCCCAGTGGATTTAGCGCTAATCGGCTTGGTGGATGAACTCAAAGTGCGTCCCGATGGGGAATTCGATTTCACTTTAAAACAGGGTAACACCCGATACAGTTAGCATGATACTCGGCAAAGTCACCGGCACCATTGTCACCACCATCAGCCATCCCGACTACAAAAACCGTCGGCTGCTGGTTGTGCAGCCATTGATGCTGCCCGGTGACCAGCCCACTGGCGACTTCATCGCCCTGGACAATACGCACGCTGGGGTGGGGGACACCGTGCTCGTGAACCGCGAGGGCAACGGCGCCCGGCAGGCTCTCGGAAACCCAGATGCCTGCGTCATCTCTGTGATTGTCGGTATCGTCGATTCGTTAGCAATCCCAGCGTTCGGTTAAATCTGTCTGAGTGTATGATTTGTGCATCCCTGCTCAAAGGGCAGGCTGTATAATTCCGCCGCTTTAGCCTTATGACCCTAATTCCACCTAATCCCGAAGTCAGTCCGCTCGACAAACAAAATGTAGTCGCTCTCGAAGAGGCGCCGCCCTCTCCTGCACGCCGCATTCTGCTCGAAATCATCGAAACCATCATCCTGGCGCTAGTGCTGTTTGTGGCCATTAACTTCCTCACCGCCCGTATCCGCGTGGACGGGTCCAGCATGGAACCTAATTTCCATGATGGCGATTACGTTATTGTGAATCGCATGGCCTATCGCCTCGGCGACATTCAGCGGGGCGACGTGATCGTGTTCCCATATCCTTTGGAACCAGAGGACGATTACATCAAGCGTGTCATCGGGCTGCCTGGCGATCGTGTGGCCATCTACGGTGGAGCCGTATATGTGAACGGCCAGCCCCTAATAGAACCCTATATAGCCGAACAACCGCGCTCCGACCTTGCGGAGTTCATCGTACCGGAGAGTTATGTTTACGTAATGGGCGATAACCGCAATGAATCCTCTGACTCGCGTTCTTGGGGCCCGTTGAAAATCGATGAAATAATCGGCCGGGCCATTTTCCGTTATTGGCCTTTTACAAACATGGGCGTCGTTGAACACCCAGACCTGGCCCTCGCCTCGCCTTAAGTTCCTGTTCCCTTGCATGGTAAAATCCACCGCTTGCCCGCAAACGGAAATTTCCATCGCGAGCAAGATGGCCGCATGCGTTGTTGAAGAATCTAGAGTTTTACAAGGCCGCTCGCACGCCCCGCGAACAAATATTTGCGGATTAAAAAAGAAGCTGGAGTTTCGTGGCGTGCGAAGCAAGCTAGAAACTCCATGGCGAGCGGCGAAAAAACACTGGACTAAAATTAGGTTACATCGCAGCTCGCACGCCCCCATCGTCTAGAGGCCCAGGACGTGGCCCTTTCAAGGCTAAAACCGGGGTTCGAATCCCCGTGGGGGCACTTTACAAAAGGCATCAGGAAGAGGCATTCGTCAAGATGCTGGTTTTCAGAATCCGTAATTAAATTTTTTAGTTGAAGTCGGAACTGTCAATCCGACTCTGGGGAGTGGGGAAAGCATAATCCGTACGGATAAAATTAGCCCCGGTCTATTCATAAACTAGATAAATAGCCATGCTGAAGATAAAACGCGTTTACGAAAGTGCAGATGCCAGCGATGGGGTTCGATTTCTGGTCGAAAGGTTGTGGCCGCGTGGGATGAAGAAAGAGAGCCTAACCATGGAAACATGGCTGAAGGATGTTTCCCCCAGCGCCAGTTTACGGCGCTGGTATCGGCATGATCCGCTCAAATGGCCTGAATTCCAAAAGCGGTATCGAGCCGAATTGGCTAGCAATCCGAGCGCCTGGAAACCCATCGCGGAGGCAGCGCGCCGCGGCGACGTGACCCTGCTGTACAGCGCTCGCGACACAAAACGCAACAGCGCCCTTGTGCTCAAGTCCTTTTTGGAAAAGCGCCTGCGAAAGTGAATTTTCTTGCTTTGTATGCCGATTAACGATCTAAAACCCGGCGCTTACCGCGAATACAGTACGACCTGCCACAGCCAATTGCGCCGCTCAAAAACGCGCTTCAACCCTGCCCGGCCGATGATGCGGTCAATCTGCTCCTGGGGGTGAACGAAAAGGTGATGGGGATTGCGGAATAGATCCTGAACGAAATTACGCGCCCGAGCGGCGGCTCGCAGCCACCATGTGTCCCGCGGCAGCACGATGCCATAGAAGCGCTTGGCCAGCTTTGCGCTCTTTCGCACCAGAGAGGGCATATCGTCGTAGCAGCAGATTACCTTATCCAGGGTAACGATATCCGTAGCCTGGAGCTCTGAGGCCATCTCCACGAAGTTGCCGAAGTGCCATGCGATCTTGTCGGCCAATTTGCGGCGCTTGGCCTCCCGCTTTGCCCCCGCGATATAAGCGCTGGACGCATCAACGTGCACCGCAGCAACAGCTCCATGGCTCAACAACACATGCTGGATGGCACCGACCCCGCCGCCAATATCGAGCAGCGTCATCCCTTCCACGCCGCGCTCAATGAGCTCATCCACCAGCCAACCGGTAGTCTCATCCAATCCCTCGGCGCGGTACAAGCGCAGGTCTTCATCGACGTGTTCTTCGTCGAAAGTCTGCTCTATCCCATCGCATTGCGAGCAGCAATTGCGGGGGCGACTCATTGCAGCACCTCGATGTTTTCTTCCACCAGTATCGCGTCAGGCCAATGGGTCACGACCCAGCGCGCCACCTCCTGCAAAGAACTCTGCGCACGACCAATGTCCGTATTTACAATGGCGCAACACAGCAGCGATTCTCGCCAGCGATCCAGGAAATCCACCTCGGCCACCGAGATATTGAACTCGCGATGCAGGCGTGCCAGCAGCGGCTTGAGCCGGCGGCGTTTGGCCTTGAGCGAATCGGACCCCGGGAATTGGACATGCATGCGTAATATGGCGATTTTCATTCCATCCTGTTAACCATTGCGAGCGAAGCGTAAGCGAGCGCGGCAATCCCCAAGATTATTTGCCAAAGGTCATGGGGGATTGCTTCGTCGGCATTGCTAAGCAATGCACTCCTCGCAACATCGGAAAGCAGGCTTTCCTGGCCTTCGCAAGGTTTCATTTTAGTATAATCTCTCCATGGAAAGACTTCGCCCGTGGCTGCCTTGGCTGGTTGCCGTTGGCATCCTTATCCTTATCGCAATCCCCTGTATTCTTGCCTTCCAGTTCTATACGGTCGCGCGCGACTTCACTGCCAGTGGGATTAGCCGCGTGGGCGAGATGGCAGACTCGGTCAGCACGCAGGTGGCTAACGTGCTGCACCCCACGCCAACCATCATCCCGGATCCAGTCACTATCATTCATCAAGTGCGCAGCCTTGCCCGGTTGGAAACAATCCAATACTCTGTCGAAAAAATCATTACGGCCGAAAGCGGTCAAGGTTTGTTGGGGCCCCTTTTTGGCGATCGCATCCTCTTCGTAGCTCACGGTACAGTAATCGCTGGTGTTGATCTTGAAAAGTTAAGCCCCGACGATTTACGCGTTGAGGACGGGGTGCTTTACGTGAACTTGCCTGAGGCAGAGGTTTTAAGTTACTCACTCGATAATGAAGAGTCTTACATTTACGATCGCGAAACCGGCGTTTTCACGCGCGGCAATCAAAACCTTGAGACCGAAGCTCGTCAAGCAGCGGAGCAGGAGATCCTAAACGCCGCTCTCGAAGACGGCATTTTGGATCAAGCGCAGGCCAATGCGGAATCCTACATGCTGCGTTTGCTATTGAATTTAGGATTTCCAGAAGTAATCTTCGAAAACTAATTAAGCGCGTTGCGTCCAAACGGCGGCGCCGTAACGCTCTGCCATCCAGCGCTCCGCAGCCATTCTCTCGGCTTCGCTTAACTCCCCTTCGACGAATTCGATATTCAAAGCCTCGCTGAAGCCGCGCACGAAGGAAGCGCCGGCTTCTTCCCAGCTTACGCGGCGGCCCAGCCCCTCTTCGACTGTGGCGGCGCGGGCACGTACGCGCTCTGCCGCCTGGTGACGCACCTCTTCATTCGGGTAGCGCAGGATTTCAGTGATCCGGGCGATGTCGCCAAACAGCGGCAAGCTGCCATGCTGCAGCACACCGCCTTTTTTCCGCGCCTGCGCGCTGCCGATGATCTTCTTGCCATGTAGTGTGATCTCGTAGTCGGATGGCACCTCAAAGCAAACAGGATTATCCAGTGCGCCAAAGCCATTGCCCAGGCGTGCTTCCTCAACGCCACGCATAGGTTGCCGCTCGACCGGTAAGCCAAGCAACAACAGCGATTGCATTAATCCTTCCGAAAGTCGCTTGTAGGATTCCAGCACACTGCCAACCAGCCGCGGCTCATCCGACGGTCCGATGACCGAATAGGTTAGCTCGTCGGTGTGCAGGATGGCGCGTCCTCCGGTGGGGCGACGCACTACATGCCATCCATGTTCGCTCAGCGCGTGTTCATCCACGTCTGCATAAAGCTGAGCAAAGCCCAATGAAAGGCAGGCGGGATCCCAATCGTAAAATCGCAGGGTGGGGGGAGACTGGCCGGCGATGACGTTCTCCAGAATGGCCGCATCCACCGCCATATTCCGGGCGCCAGGTTGGGCAGGTTGGCGCAACAGGCGCCACTGGGCAACAGGCAGGGCTTCCCCGGAGAGCAGCGAAGGGTTAGGCAGCATGGCTATCTAGCGCTGAAACCGAGATGGTTGCCCACCGGGCGCTCGTTACCCGGTATGCCTTGATGAACGGGCGAGTTCAATACCTCTGACTCGCCGTTCTCGCCCTCGATGACCAGCGTCGAAGAGCCGCCACCGTCCAGGTTCATCCCTGACCAGGCCCTGTGTTCAAGCAGGATTTGCGCTAATTCGGCGTATGTAGCGCCTTCGCTGTAGCCGGGTTGGCGGCCATCCACGATCACGATAATGAGTTTATTCCCTGCGCGATTGAGTCCCACTGCCGTTCGCGGGTCGGTATCAGAATTGTTCAATCCGTCCACAGGGTTGCCATTCCACAGCAGTAATGGAAATCCCGACACGGCGTTGTAAACCTTGCCGGTCAGGGCGTTCATGCTGGCCTTGTTGTTTTGATAGATGTAAAGGGTCGGCTGCTCATCCGTGTCCTGCGAATAGACCACGCCCTTGGAGGCGGCAAACCCGGTGGGCGTAACGCGCTCGCCCGGCTTGGGCGAGTAACCCAGCGGCCCGAGGTCTTGCCAGGGCGTGAAGGTGTCTCCATTAATGGCGAGTTGCAAATTGTTATCTTCCAGGAATTGCGAGGTCGTCTTCGCGGAAAGCGGTCGCGTCTGGTGCGGATCGCCCTGAGTAACCAGAGTCTTTATGCCATTGGCCTTAAGATCAATGGTGACAACATGGATGACCATCGGCCGCGGATCCTGTCTTACGATGCGCTCGTAGGTAATTCCCTGGAAAAGCTGCCGCTTTTCTGGCTCCGGCTGTCCGATTTGAACATTGGTGGGATTCAGCCCGCTGAGGTCGCAGGCGAGGCTGGTGAGCAGGACGACAGCCAACAATGCAACCAACCAGAATGCTGGTTTCATTTGGAAAACTTTGCGATCCAACATGGAGTGAAGATTTTATCTTTTGACTAATAGAAATGGCGTCAGGGTCAATCCCCTGATTTATCTTCCAGCCTCTTCATTTCCTTAAACGCGGCGATGCCCACTTCGAGCATCTTTTTATCCGGTGGTTTAGTGGTGAGCCGCTGCAGCGCCAGGTTGGGCGCCACCAGCACGCGCACGATCGGATTGTTGAAGTGAGCCGCCGACCAGCGGAGATATTCATAAGCGATGCTCGCCAGCAGCGGGATAAGTAGGATCCTCAGGGCTAAACGCGGTAGTAGGGGCATGGGCCCGATAAGGGCAAACAACAAAATCGAGAAAACGACCACGGTCAACAGAAATGCCGTACCGCACCGCGGATGTTCGCGGGGAAACTTGTCGACCTCCGCTGGCGTTAGTTTGGCTGCGGCTTCGAACGCGTTGATGGTCTTGTGCTCCGCACCGTGATAGCCATACACGCGGCGGATCTCCTCCACGCGGCCGATGAGGGCCAGGTAACCGATTAGTACGCTCAGGCGCAACCCGCCCTCGAGGACCGAGCCCCAGACTGGCGGAAGCCCTAGCCAACCCTCGATAAGATGGCTGAGTCCGGCCGGCGCCACAAAGAACAGCCCGATAGCCAAGCCTAGTGAAATAATCATGGTGATAGCCAGTGGTGCGCCCTCTAACTTCTGCTCGTCCTCGCCTGCCTGTGTGTTGGCCGAGATGGTGAGCGCCCGCGCGCCCAGCGCCAGTGCATCCCACAGCAGCACCAAACCGCGCAAAAACGGGATACGCGCCATTGAACTCTGGTAGATGGGGCTAAGCGGCTCGCTGTGCAGGACGATCTTGCCATTTGGAGCGCGCATGGCGATAGCCATGTAGCTACGGCCGCGCATCATCACGCCCTCGAGGACGGCCTGGCCCCCATATAACTGAATTTTCTGCTCCGTTTTTGTGGCGATCTTGCGGCGAACTTTTTTAGATCTCCGGCCTTGCGAAGGTTTAGTCTTGTTAGTCACTGATTAGTTTAACCTTCGCAAGGCTTGCTAATTTTCGCCCAGGTTGTAGATGAAGTGGATCAGCGCGTCGATGCCTTTTTCCCAGGTGGGCAGGTGCAGGTGTTCGTTGGGGGAATGGATCAGATCATCCGGCAGCCCGAAACCGGTGTTCACGCATTCAGCACCTAGCACGTTTTGCAAATAGGCAACCACGGGAATGCTTCCTCCTTCGCGGCGGTAGATGGCCTTCTTGCCCCAAACCGTCTCCAGGGCCTTGCCCATGGCTTTCATTTCCCGCGAGTTGGTCTTCGAGATCGATGGGTCCGCATCAGAGATCATCTTCACTTCCCATTTCACTGCGGGATGGCAATGTTCTTTCACGTAAGCAATCATCTGCTGCTCGACCTGCTTGGGTTTCTGATCCGCTACCAGGCGGCAAGAGATTTTCGCCATGGCCTTGGCGGGAAGTACTGTCTTGGGGCCTTCGCCCGTGTAACCGCTCAACATGCCGTTCACTTCCAGGGTAGGCCGCGAGGTAGCTCGCTCGAATGCGGTAAAGCCCTCTTCGCCCCACAACCCGCTGACGCCCGCCTCCCTTGCGTAATCCGCATCGCTAATGTGGGGAATACGCTTGAATCCTTCGCGTTCTTCTTTGCTCAACGAACGCACGCTGTCGTAGAAACCGGGAAGCGTGACGCGATTCTTCTCATCGTGCATGCCACTGATCAGGCGCGCCAGTTCGTTGCCGGGGTTGCGCACCGTGCCACCATAGAATCCGGAGTGCAGGTCTTTGTCCGGGCCGGTGAGGTGGATCTCGAAATAAGCCAGGCCGCGTAGGCCGTAAGTTAGCGTCGGCTGGTCTGGGGCTAACATGCCCGCGTCGGGGTTGAGCGCGAAATCGCAGGCAAATGTCTTTTCGTTGGCCTTGATGAAATCGGCCATGCTCCCGGATCCCATTTCTTCTTCACCTTCAATCATCCACTTGATGTTGAGCGGCACATCGCCCGCCTTCAAACCCGACTCGACTGCCGCCAGGCTGGCGATCACTTGACCCTTCATGTCAGAAGCGCCTCGGCCGACAAGATAGTCGCCTTTTTTCACCGCCTCGAACGGTTTGCTTTCCCAAAGTTCCAGGGGGTCGGCGGGCTGCACGTCGTAATGGCCATAGATCAGCATGGTGGGCGCCTTAGGCCCCGCCTTCATAAAATCACCGTACACAATGGGATGGCCGCCGGTTTCCATGCTCCTGACGTTCTCGAAACCCAGCGCCTTCAGTTTTGCGACCAGCCAAGCCGAGGCGCGTTGGATATCCGGCTTATAGGCCGAATCGGCGGAGATCGAAGGGATAGCTACCAGTTCCTTGAGCTCGTCCAGAAAGCGCGAACGGTTGTCTTGCGCGAATTTGAGAGCCTTGCTGCGTGAGTCGGTCATGGTTTCCTTTCAGGTGGACATCGCGGCCGAGAGGGCCGAGAAAGAAACGTCGTAGCGATGTCTCATATAACGATGGCTGCCGTCGTATTCTTCGTAACGAAATGGGATCCCCAGCGCGCTCAATTTTTTCGTGAACAGTCGCGCGCCGTAGAGCAAATTATACTCGTCGAAGCGCCCGCAATCGAGGTAGAGAAGCCGCAACGAGCGCAAAGCCGCTTCGTGTTGCTCCACGATTTCCGCGGGGTCGAAGGCCAACCAACGCGCCCAGACATCTGGGCGCAACTCGCCGGTGCGCAGGTCGACTGGTAAGTCGAACCCAAGCGGGGAATTCGCATTCGGCGAGTAGGCCGCGGCAGCCGCCAGCAGGCTTAGCGCCTCATGGGGAGCACCGCTGCGCAGCCCCAGGCCCGGGTTCTTAAGCCAGGCCGCAATGCCCGCTTCCCCAACGCGCTCGCAATAACGCAGCAATTCACCGAAATTGGGCTTAAACCCCATCTCGAAATATTTGTCGCCGCTGTGATCCGCTACCAGGCCAAAGGTGCCCGCATGCAGCATGCCAAAGCGCAATGCCCCGAAACCGCCGGATGAATGTCCGGCAATGGCTCGATGGTTAGAGTCTGGAATCGTCGGATATTTGCTATCGACATGAGCGACTAGTTCGAGGATATGGTCTTCGTAATTGCCGATCGCCGAAGAATTCACGTATTGCGAACCGCCGTATCGCGTGCTGGCATCGGGCATCACCGCGATCAGCGGCTGCATGCTGCCCCCGCCGATCAGGCGGTCCAATTGCTTCGGAATGTTTTCTTCCCACAGGTCGTCATTGAGGAACCGCAGGCCGCGGCTGCCGAATCCAGCCAGCAGATACAGGCTTGGGTAATGTTTCGTCGGGTCATATCCTGCTGGCAAGTAAACGGGCACTTTCCGGGTGGCCGGGTCGCCAAGAGGGTTTCCTTCGAGTGCTTTGCTATGGAATTCTTCGATGATGATTTCCGAAGCGTTCATCGGACGCATTATAGTCGTCCAAACCGTCATGTTAGAATGCCACACACTTCTCGTCATTGCGAGGAGGGCGCTTAGCGCCGCTTTTAACGGCGCTGCCCGACGTGGCAATCTCCAAGATTGATCTTTGGGGATTGCTTCGCCCGTTGCACGGGCTCGCAAAGACAAATATGCGATGCTCATCCATAACGCGACCGTCATCACCTGGGGCAAACAAAACGCCGTCTTACCCAATCATGCTGTCTACATAGAAGATGGCTTGATAGCGGCAATTGGGCCTGACGCAGAAATCCTGAAGAAATATACACAAGCCGAAAAACTGGATGCCGGCGGGCAACTCCTGATGCCCGGCAACATCTGTGCACACACCCATTTCTACGGCGCCTACGCACGCGGCATGGCGATCCCGGGCCCTGCGCCCAGGGATTTCCCCGAAATCCTCAAGCGCTTGTGGTGGCCGCTGGATAAGGCGCTGGACGAAAAGTCTGTTCGGGCATCCGCACTGGTTCACCTGATTGATGCCATCAAATGCGGCACTACCACGCTATTCGACCACCACGCTTCGCCCAATTTCATCGATGGCTCCTTGGACGTTATCGCCGAAACAATCGAGCAAACAGGCCTGCGTGCCGTGCTCTGCTACGAAGTCACCGACCGCGACGGTGATGCGAAAGCGCAAGCCGGCATCCGCGAGAATGTGCGCTTCATCGAGCGCCTCCGCAAAGAAAAACCTGCGGGGGGCCGTCTGGCCGCGCTGTTTGGCTTGCATGCGAGCTTGACCCTTTCCGACGAAACACTGCACGCCTGCCGTGATGCGCTCCCCACAGACTCCGGTTTCCACATACATGTCGCTGAGCACGAGGCCGATCAGGAGGATAGCCTTGCCAAGAGCGGCCTGCGCGTGGTGCCGCGCCTGGTCAAGCATGGCATCCTGGGGCCGCGCAGTATCGCAGCCCACGGCGTGCACGTGGACGCCGCCGAGATCGAGATGCTGGCAGCGAGCGGCGTATGGCTCAGCCACCAGCCGCGCTCCAACATGAACAACGGGGTGGGGGCGGCCGATATCGACGCGCTGACCACCGCCGGTATCCAGGTCTGCCTGGGCAATGATGGCTTCACGCAGGACATGTGGGCTGAATGGAAGGCCGCCTATTTATTGCACAAAGTCTGGCACCGCGATCCACGCAAGATGAACGGAGCCGATCTGGCAAAGATCGCCGCGCAAAACAATGCCGCCCTGGCCGCCCAATCCTTCCCCGGTGCCTCGATTGGTGAGGTCTCCGTTGGGGCGCGCGCCGACCTGATCCTAGTGGACTATCACCCCTTCACTCCTTTGACGGCCGGCAATCTCCCTTGGCAGATTGTTTTTGGTTTCCAGGAGCGCATGGTCACGATGACCATGGTGGACGGGAAAGTTCTGATGCGCGAGCGCAGATTGCTCCAAATTGACGAAGCTGAAATTGCCGCTAAGGCGCTCGAGCTGGCGCCTGAAGTCTGGGCGCGCTACGCGCAATTTGCCCAAGCTGCAATGAATGAGGAGAAACTTGGTCACTGATGTAAAAACTATTGCGATCTTGGGAGGCACCGGCCAATTGGGCCCGGGGCTGGCCCTGCGTTGGGCTCACGCTGGCCATCATGTCATCATCGGCTCGCGCCAGGCCGAGAAAGCTCAAGGCGTGGCCGCTGAACTGAATGCCGAATTTGGCCAGGAGTTGATCGTGGGCAAAGAGAATGCAGAGGCAGCACGCCTAGCGGATCTCTGCGTGCTGACCGTTGAACAGAATGCCCACCTGCCCGCGCTGGAATCGGTTAAGGGTGAATTACAAGGCAAGATTCTCATTGACACTACCGCTCGCGTCAGCTTTCCTGATCTGACGCCGCCTTCACCGCCGGCCGCCGCCAAAATCGCTCAGGATCTGTTGGGCAGTGAAGTCCGTGTGGCGGCCGCGTTCCAAACGGTGCCGGCCGCATCTCTGCGCAAGAATTTCTCGCAGCCGCTTGATTCTGATGTTCTGGTTTGCGCTGATGATCCCACAACTGCCGAGACCGTAATGGCGTTGGCGCGGGGTGCAGGCTTACAGGCTTATTTCGCTGGCACTCTCGAAAAAGCCATAGTAGTGGAAGGCCTCACTTCCATTCTGGTCTCCATGAATAAATATTACAAAAGCCGTCACGGCACTTTAAAGGTGGCCGGCATTCCCGCGCAGAAGTCTTGAAACCACTCGTCATCACTCCACTTGAAGGGATTCCGTTGATCCGGGAAGGGGATGACCTGGTGGGCCTAATCCTGGACGCCTTGAAGCGTCACAACCTCGAGTTGCTCAATGGCGATATCCTGGTGCTGGCGCAGAAAATTGTGTCCAAGGCCGAAGGTCGGCGGGTCTTCCTGGGTTCGGTCAAGCCGAGTACGCATGCCAAAGAGCTGGCCGCGAAAACCGATAAGGACCCGCGCCTGGTGCAATTGATCCTGGACGAGAGCGCCGAAATCCTGCGCGCCCGTCCCGGTCTCATCGTGGTGGAACATCGCCTCGGCTTCGTCAGTGCCAATGCCGGCATTGACCACTCGAACGTCGACGAACGCGAAGGTTGGGTGCTCCTTCTCCCAGAGGATCCCGATGCCTCCGCGGATGCGATGCGCACTCGTTTCGAAGAAGCTGGCAGCGCCCGCCTGGGTGAGAGATCACGGCTTGGCGTGCGAGCACGGCTCGGCGTGCTAATCATCGATTCACACGGTCGCGCCTGGCGTCAGGGCGTTGTGGGCATTGCGATCGGCGTCTCAGGTCTCCCTGGCGTCGTCGACTTGCGCGGCCGCCGAGACCTCTACGGCCGCGAGTTGCTCGCCACCACCGTGGGCGCCGCCGACGAACTGGCGGCGGCTGCTTCCGTTGTGATGGGCCAGGCCGGCGAAGGCTGCCCGGCCGTGCATGTGCGCGGCTTCCCTTATCCGCTCCGAGAAGGACGACTGTCCGAATTGTTGCGGCCCAAAGAACTGGATACTTTTAGATGAAAGCCATCCCTAAACCGTTTCAGGATTTATTGAAAGACGAAACCAAGGCTTTTGCGATTCTCGGCACCATAATGGCAAACGGGTCTCCGCAGGTGACTCCGGTTTGGTTCAATATTCAAGGTGATTACATCACTATAAATTCTGCCAAGGGCCGGCAAAAAGACAGGAACATGCGCGCCCGGCCGCGCGTTGCCATGACCATCATGGATCCTACGCGGCCTTACCGTTATCTGCAGATCCGCGGCCCGGTTGTCGAGATCACCGAGGAAGGTGCTGCAGAACACATCAGTGTTCTTTCGCGCAAATACCGCGGCCACGACTTCGATATTCCAAAGGGGCAGGTGCGTGTGACCTACAAGATCCTGCCGGAATTTGTCAGCACGGAAGACTGAGACTGTGTGCCGGCTCCAAATCTGACTCCCCAAGACCTCCACGCCTGGCTGCGCTCGCGCCGCTCCGTGCGCCGCTTCCGCCCGGATCCCGTTCCCGCCGAGACCGTCACTCGCATCCTGGAAACCGCCACCTGGGCGCCCAACGCCCACAACCGCCAACCCTGGCGCTTCGTGCAGCTTTCTTCCCGCGAAAGCCGAGAGGCGCTGGCTGGCGCCATGGGCGCGGAGTTCCAGAAGACACTGCACGCCGAAGGCCTAACCGCTGACGAGATTTCCGCACAACTGGAGCGTTCTCGGGCGCGCATCCTGGAGGCGCCTGAAGCTATCCTGCTTTGCCTCGATATTGATGTGCTCGATAAATATGAAGACCCGGCCCGCACGCAGGGTGAATACCTGATGGGCGTCCAGAGTGTGGCGCTGGCCGGCGGCCAATTGCTGCTCGCCGCCCACGCCGAAGGTCTGGCCGGCGTGTGGATCTGTGCGCCGCTCTTCACTCCAGCTGAAGTAGCAGGAGCGCTTGGGTTGCCGGAATCTTGGCAAGCGCAAGGATTGATATTGTTAGGGATTCCGGTAAAGGTCCCGGAACAGCGGCCTCGCAATTTTCTTTCAGAAGTAAAAAAGACCATATGAGAGTCGTCGCTCTGGCTGGCGGGGTGGGCGGCGCCAAAATGGTCGATGGCCTCGCACAGATCTTGCCTGCCGCCGACTTCGCCGTCATTGTCAACACCGGCGATGACTTCGAGCATTTCGGCCTTAACATTTGCCCCGACTTGGACACGGTTTGCTACACCCTGGCCGGGCTTGCCAATCCGGAAACGGGCTGGGGGCGCGTCGGCGAGACCCAGAACGCATTGCACAGCGTCGAAGTCCTTGGCGGCCCCACCTGGTTTTGGCTGGGCGACCGCGACCTGGGCACTCACCTCGAACGCACTCGCCGCTTGAAAGCCGGCGAGGGGCTCAGCGCCATCACCGCCGATTTCTGCCGCGCTTGGGGTGTGCTCACCCGCGTACTGCCGATGAGCGATCAACCGGTGCGTACTATGGTGGATACCGATGAAGGGGAATTGCCCTTCCAGGAATATTTCGTTGCCCGCGCCTGCAAGCCGCACGTGCGCGGCTTTCGCTTCGCTGGCCCCGAGCAAGCGCAACCCGCGCCCGGTCTGCTGGACGCAGTTGTCGCCGCCGACCTCGTCCTGATCTGCCCATCGAATCCTTGGGTCAGCGTCGCCCCGATTTTGGCTGTTTCCGGAATCCGCGAGGCTATCGCAAAAAAAGTTGTGATCGCCGTCTCTCCCATCATCGGCGGCAGGGCAGTGAAGGGTCCCGCGGCCAAGATGTTCAGCGAACTCGGCATTGAACCTAGTGCGTTGGCGGTAGCACAATACTATGGAAGTCTTTTGAAAGGTTTTGTCTTCGACGAAGTCGATTCGGCTTATTCGACCTCTATCCAAGGACTCGGTATAATGCCCCTCGCGACGGCCACCCTGATGCAAGACCGGGCTGATCGCGCCAGACTGGCTGGCGAAGTGATCGATTTCGCTGGCGGTCTGCTGGCTAGCATATGAAATCCGCCTGCCTTTCCCGACCAAGGAGCAATTGAATATGGCGCTTTGGGCTATCGTACCGGTGAAACCGTTACGGCGCGGCAAGTCCCGCCTGGCTTCCGTCCTTTCCGAGGACGATCGCGCCGAACTTAATCAACGTTTGCTCTTGCGCACGGTCGACTTGCTGAAACAACTCCCCGAAATCGTTGATGTCCTGGTGGTCAGCCGCGATTCCGAAGCGCTGGCCTTGGCTCGCGACCACGGTGCTCGCACCCTGCAAGAAGACGGCGCGCCGCACCTCAACCTTGCCTTGGAACGCGCCACCGTCGTGGCGCGCAGCTATAACGCTGACTCCGTTCTGGTGCTGCCGGCCGATCTGCCGCAGCTCAGCGCCGAGGATGTTAGCGCCATGCTGGATGCTGGCCGCCTGCCACCCGTAGTGGTGATCGCCCCCGATCATCACCACGAAGGCACCAACGCGCTCTTCATGAACCCTGCCGGCATCATCGAATACGATTTTGGTCCCGGCTCATTTCAACGCCATTGCGACCGTGCTCACAAAGCCGGCGCCGTGCTTAAGATTCTGGAATTACATTCTTTAGCGCGTGATGTTGACGTGCCAGAGGACCTTGGTTTTTTGACTCTTGA
>CAYJMC010000025.1:0-2246 GCA_964371335.1 uncultured Anaerolineaceae bacterium | reverse complement strand
AGCTAAAAGCTGATTGCTGAAAGCTGACTGCTGAGACCTGGTTACTAATTACCAGTTACCAATTACAAAGGAGTCCCATGCCCAAACGTGTTGCCCTGTATTTGCAAGATGCCCATGACCTGCGTGATGGTCTGGATTATGTGCGCTATGCCGAGCAGCGCGGTTTCGAAGCCGTCTGGCAAGCGGAGTCGCGCCTGGTCCGCGACGCCATTGTGCCTATGGCCGCTTACGCCGCGGTCACGGAGCGCATCAAGGTCGGCTCGGGGGTCATCAATAACTGGACGCGCAATATCGGCTTGCTGGCTGCGACTTTCCTCACTCTCGACGATCTGGCTCCCGGCCGCATCATCTGCGGGATGGGCGCATGGTGGGATCCGCTCGCAAAGAACGTGGGCATCGAACGCCGCAAACCGCTGCAAGCCATGCGTGAAACGGTGGAAGTGTTGCGCCGCCTTCTCAATATGGAACGCGTCACCTTCCACGGTGAATTCCATCATGTGGATGGCATTGAGCTCGATGTAGTGCACGGCCGCCGTGAGCCGCGCGATGTGAAGATCATGATCGGCGCTACCGGCGGCAAGATGATGGAACTGGCCGGCGAGATCGCCGACGGCGCGGTGCTCAATTATTGTGTGCCGCCCGAATACAACGACGAAGCCATGAAACAGTTGGAAACCGGCGCCAAGCTGGCCGGCCGCAAGCTGGACGACATCGACCGCCCGCAGCTTATCGTTTGCTCCGTGGACCCCGACCGCGAGAAGGCCATAGACACCACTCGTGGCCTGCTGTGCCAATATCTGGCGCAGCAGCCGCACATTGCCAAGGCCTCAGGCGTCGCTGAAGATGTCGTCAAGAAGATTCAGGCCATCCTCGGCTGGCCCGCCACCCATGAACAGATCGAGAAAGCCAAACATCTCGTGCCCGAAGAACTCATCCACCGCATCACTGCGTCAGGGACTCCCGACGAAGCCCGCGCTAAGGTTCAGGAATATATCAAGCGCGGCGCTACCTGCCCGATCCTCTACCCGGTAGGCGGCGATGTACGACTGCTGATTGATACGTTCGCAAACTAAGCCCTCCGTCATTGCGAGGAGGCCGAATGAAATGAGGCCGAACGAAGCAATCTTCCTCTCTGATTGGCTGACCGCTTCGTTCCCTCCTTACCTTGTCATTCCGAACGGGTTGACGAGATCGTACCCAATGTTGGTGAAGACCAGTGAGGAATCCCTGTAGTGCAATCTTCCGTATAACCACTTTCGGCAAACCAAACGAAATACTTATGGTGATAATCCCTAGATGAATAAGCTCCCTAACTCCAAAAATTGTTTTGCTTGTGGCCTTGAGAATCCAATTGGCCTGAAGCTTCTCTTTTACGCTCAACCTGATGGAAGTGTTGAGGGTCATTACTCTATCCCCAAACATTTCGAGGGGTACCCTGGCATTGCTCACGGTGGGGTAGTCGCTTCGATATTAGATGAGGCTGTAAGCCGTGTTTATATGGTTCGTGACCACAATCGTTTCATGTACACGGGGAAGCTGACCACTCGCTTGCGAAGACATGTTCCTGTTCAGCAAGAATTGAAGATCACCGCACGAGCAATCAAAGACAAAGGCCGCACCGCCGAGGCTCGAGGCCTCATCTTCGGCCCCAATGGCGACCTTCTCGCCGAAGGCGAAGCACTGCTGGTCGCCCTACCGCCTGAGGACGTTGCCGTGGACTTGCAAGAGTTGGGCTGGCGCGTGTATCCTGATTAAGCGTTCTGCGAAGCAGATAAGCAATGATCACCGAATACCACCGCCCCGCCACTCTCGAAGCCGCCCTCAAGCTGCTGCGCCGCAAGCAGCCGGTTACCCGGCCGCTAGGCGGCGGTACCGTGCTCTCTGCGCCTGGCGGCAATGCGGTAGCCGTGGTTGACCTGCAAGCCCTCAAGCTCAACAAAATTTCATTGCGCGGCAAGAACCTGCATATCGGCGCCACCGCGACGCTGCAAGCGCTACTCGATACGGAAGGCATCCAGTCTGCGCTGATTGCTGCCATCCAGCATGAAGCGACATACAACCTGCGCCAGGTGGCCACCGTTGCTGGTTCCCTGGTGGCCGCTGGCGGCCGTTCCCCGTTTGCCGCCGCCATGCTTGCCCTCGACGCGCAACTGGAACTCCAGCCAAAAGACGAATCCCTCGCCTACGGCGAGCTTCTCGCCCTGCGCGCCGATAAACTGCGCGGCAAGCTCATCACCAGGATCACC
>CAYJMC010000024.1:2313-33204 GCA_964371335.1 uncultured Anaerolineaceae bacterium | reverse complement strand
ATTGCGAGGAGGGCGTTTTGAGCCGCCTTTAGCGGCGAAGCCCGACGTGGCAATCTCCTGGCTGGCCTGCGCGGTTACCCTCCCGCAATTGCCCCCACGATCATAAAGACCTCTTCGCCTTTCGCCACCGCCTCCGGCAGCGCCGCGTCCGGCGACTCGTGCGAGAGATCTTCCTGGCAGGCGAAGAAACGCAGGTAGGCGCGCCGCTTCCCGCTCTCGTGCTCGCGGATCGTTCCGCGCAGCATCGGGTATTTGGCTTCCACCGCGTCCAGCACGCTGCGATGCGTCACCGCGCCAGTGACTTCGACATCAACGATCGAACCTGTGTGCGCCAAGTTTTGCAGGTGATAAGGAAGCTTTACTCGAACCATAGCTAGTTAAACCATTGCGAGCGAGCCGAAGGCGAGCGTGGCAATCCCAAGACGGATTTGTTGGCGATCTCGGAGATTGCTTCGTCGTCGTTGCTACGCAACGCACTCCTCGCAATGACGGAGTTAAAAAGGGGTAGCTTTACTCGGACCATAACAATAATTGTTTGCTTTCGTAGGGGAGGGTCTAAGACCTGCCCCTACGATGTTTCCCTTCTTTTGACGTTGGACGTGGGACGTCTCCACGTCATTTGAGTGTTTGCACTTCCACCGACTTCACCGCCGGCAGGTCGCGCACGATGGCGTTCCACGTGTCGCCGGAATCCGCGGACGCGTACACCTGGCCGCCTGTGGTTCCGAAATAGATGCCGCACTCGTCCATGGTGTCCACCGCCATGGCATCCCGCAGCACGTTCACGTAGCAGTCCTTCTGCGGCAGCCCCTTGGTCAGCGCTTCCCACTCGTTCCCGCCCTTGCTGCGATAGACGCGTAATTTGCCATCCGGCGGGTAATGTTCGCTATCGCTCTTGATCGGCACCACATAGATCGTCTGCGGGTCGTGCGCGTGCACGTCGATCACGAAACCGAAATCGCTGGGCAGGTTGCCGCTCACCTCGCGCCAATTGTCGCCGGCGTCGTCGCTGCGCATCACGTCCCAGTGCTTTTGCATGAAGAGCACGTTGGGGTTCGAAGGATGCATGGCCACATGGTGCACGCAATGACCCACTTCGGCGGTCGGGTTGGGAAGAAAATCGGATTTCAATCCCTTGGTGATCGTCTTCCAGGTCTGGCCGCCGTCGTCGCTGCGGAAGGCGCCCGCCGCCGAGATGGCAGTCACGATGCGATCGGGATTTTTCGGGTCGAGGATGATGGTGTGCAGGCAGAGGCCGCCGGCGCCTGGCGCCCACTGCGAGCCGGTGCTGTGCTCGCGCAGCCCGGCAAGTTCCGCCCAGGTCACCCCGCCATCAGTGGACTTGAACAGCGCGGCGTCTTCCACGCCGGCGAAGACGGTATCCGCGTCGTGCGGCGAGGGCTCAAAGTGCCAGACGCGCTTGAACTCCCAGGGGTGCGGAGTGCCGTCGTACCATTGGTGCGTGCCCAGTGTGCCGGCATACTTGAACTCGTTGCCCACCGCCTCCCAGGTCTTTCCGCCGTCATCGCTGCGGTGCACCACCTGCCCGAACCAGTCGCCTGCCTGCGAGGCGTAGAGGCGGTCCGGCTCGATGGGCGAGCCTTTGAGGTGGTAGATCTCCAGCCCGCCGAAATGCGGACCCTCGACCTTCCAATCTTTGCGCTTCCCGTCCGATGTCAGGACGAATGCGCCTTTATGAGTGCCTACGAGAACGCGGACTTGGGACATGAGGTGGCTCCTTATGGCGAAAGATAATGACTGATGTTATTTTACTTGTTGCTTGTTAAAAGCTCCTTTTACATTAACCAATGAACACTCCTGCCATAATGGTTCAACTGCATGTTTCATCGACTCGAGATAGGCTTGGATTTCATAACTCATCTCGTCAACACCAACACTAGCCTCCGCATCTTCTTCAAAGATCTTTTCTAATTCAACTAATATCTTAACTTTGTAGGTTCTCATCTATTGTCTCCCGAGTTTGGATTTCTCCGAGGCGCTGGTGTGCAAAGTGAATTTGAAGTTACAGAGGTAGACTGTTTTCTAAAGCGACGATTTCATGTGTTTTTGTATGCCACTCTGATAACTTATCGTAGTCCATAAACTGGACCCGTCCCTTAATTGGTTCGAATGCACTAAATCTAAGCTTGTATTGGTATTCTCGTTCTCTGACCTTGTTTGCAATTATGAAAAAATCTGTGTTGAAATCTTGCAAATCCATGAATTTCAACAGTGAATTTTGAATGTCGGTTGAAAACTCGACTTCAAACAGCTTTTTTGGCATCATCCGCGAATTGAACCAGCATACGTCAACAGTCCTTGCTCTGCGGACAAATTGCTTATATCCAAAATCATAAATATTATGCGTTGAACATATTTCGCCAAGCTTTTTTCCCAAGAAATGCTTGTTTTGATCTTGGTTTGGGACGAAAGTTTCAAAATTCTTCAGGTTTCCAATTTCAACTAGTAGCCCTTGGTAATAGCTATGGGTGAATTTCTCTTGGGTTGATTTGGGAATTCGATCCTCTGGTTGAACATGGCGTGGCAGCCTATTCTTATAAGTTAATAAAGCCCATAATCCAGGCTTGATTTTGAAAAAAACCCTCTCGTCTTGAACTATTCGGCGGATGCTTGCAAAAGGCGTTTTCGTCCCCCAGTGAACATCCGGTACCTTCAATACTTCTTGGTAAAGATAACCTAATGTGGCAAAACCATTATTTTCCTCCATTACCTTAATGACCGCCTCGTGTTGCTTCATCCGTCACTTTCCTAGTGATATTCAACCATTATTTTGCTTGACGCACTGTAAAGGCGTAACAATTTGTTGAGCGACTCTGAAATGGGCGCCAACATGTTCTATCTGCTAAAGCTCGTAATAACCTGCTCTTCCCCTACATTGGGTAGCACAGCCTGATACGGCCCCATGCTTTGCCCATCCACCAGGATGGTCACGGTATAAGCGTTGAGGCCCGTGTACCCGCAGCTTTGGTAATACACCACGTAGACCTGGTAGGTTCCAAATGGCGCGCCGCCTGTGGGCCAATAGATGTTTTCCACCGGCGCTTCGTTGTTGCAGGATGCGTTTGCATCCACATCCAGCGTGCCACCGCTGGCTGAATTCGAATTTTGAAACCAGATCTCCTCACCCGACGGGTCAATCACGTGCAGGTCGAGATCCACCGGGGTCTCCCAGCGCAGGGTCACCTGCACGTCGCCGGTGCCCAACTGCGGTTCTGTGGACACGATGCCGGGGATCACTCGGCCCAGTATCGGCTTGATGTAATCATCGTAATAGACCACTCCCACCGCAACCGCTGCCAGGGCGGCCAGCAGCACCAGCGCGCAGCCCACCCTGGAACAGGAGGATGACGCCTTGGCCGGTTCGACTTTTTGTCCAGAGGTTTCCGCGCCGCGTGGCTCGGGGGCCGGCTGGCTGGCAGCCGAAGAGCCGCCCGCCGCGCTTTGTTCTGCGAGCAAGCGGCCCAGGGTTTCCTTGGCCTCTTTCCTGGCCTCGTCCTTGAGTTCTCCTTCGGCTTGATCTTTGAGCACTTTGACCAGGGTGTCGAAGGCTTTGTCACGGATCGGCTTGAGTTGCAGCTCAGCCCCCGCCGAGATCTTGGCGGCTTGCAGCGTTTTTCCGGCATCCAGCGCTTTGCCGTTTGCCAGGTTGATCAATTGATAATTGAGCTTCTTGGGGAGATCGAGGCGGTCTGCAAGGATGAGGGTCAGTTCGCGGACAGGCAAATCCTCATGAAGCGATTGGGCGAAGCGGTGCCCGCCAGGATCACGTACGGCAACGGCGATCTCTGCCATCGTTCCTCCTCATACCTCGATTTTCGCAATCATACTACGAGGTGATGCACCCTAATAATAAGGAAACTCGAATGGGCGCACACAAAAGCGCTTCTTTTGCGCTTTTGTGTGCCCTTTTTCTTGTCATCCCGAGCGGCTTTTGCCAGTAATACCCAAGGAAGAAGCCCCACCAGTGAGGGATCCATAATGCGCGGTCTTTGGAAAAGCCATGTTCTGCAATTAGTAAACTGGTTACCCGCATAATGAGATAATCCGTACCTACCACTTTCTTCCGCTTGCTATCCTCATCCCTTCGCCGTATAATTCTTTTCTACAGCTTAGATCACCGCGTCGACCGGGAAGAGTAATGCTTAGGACGGGTAAAACCCGTCCACGCTCCGCCAGGAAGCCGAGGCACTAGATTGCGAGCCTCAGCCGGTAGCAATGCATGAAAACCACCCGCGAGCGGAACCCTGAACGGCAATGCCTAATAAGGGAACGGGGAGCTCCCCTTACAGAGCTAAGAGATGATCGGAAAATCGGTTAATCCGTTAATCAGTTAATCTGATTAAGCGATTAACGGATTAAGATTAAATTAGGTGGAACCGCGAATCAAGTGCTCGCCCTAGTGATAGCGAGCGCTTTGTGTTTAATACGCAGCGCAAAAAGCAAAATCTGCGCTGCTTTAGGAGTGTGCTACTCGGCTTCGCCGAGTAACGCAACTCCAGCGAGTGTTAAGAATAGGAGTAAGAATGGCTAAGAAACAAGTATCCCGCTACGAAGACTCGGACTTATACAAGATCCGCCATTCGGCCGCGCATGTCATGGCCCAGGCCGTCACTGAGATGTTCCCGCCCGGCGACGCCAAGGTCGCCATCGGCCCGCCCATCGAGGACGGCTTTTACTACGACTTCGATCTGCCGCGCCAGCTCAAGCCGGAAGATTTCCCCGCCATTGAAAAACGGATGCGACAGATCTTCGACGAAAAGTACGAGTTCAAAAAACGCGTCGTCTCCGCTGCTGAAGCTAAAAAAGAATTCAAGGACCAGCCCTACAAACTGGAACTCATCGAAGGCCTGGAGAAGGGCGGCCTGGATGAATACGGTAACCCGCTCAAAGAGAAGCCGGAGATCTCGTTTTATACGCACAACGGCTTCACCGATCTTTGCCGCGGTCCGCACGTCGCCAACACGGGCCAGATCAACCCCGAGGCGTTCAAGCTGATGAATATCGCCGGCGCCTACTGGCGCGGCGACGAGAAGAACAAGCAACTGCAGCGCATTTATGGCACGGCCTGGGAAACGGCCCAGCAGCTGGAGGAATATCTTTGGCGCCAGGAGGAAGCCAAGAAGCGCGACCATCGCAAGCTGGGCAAGGAGCTGGGCCTGTTCCATTTCTCCGACGACATCGGCCCCGGTATCCCGCTCTTCACGCCTAAAGGCGAAATGCTGCGCCATGTGATGGAAGACTACGTGCGCGAAACGCAGACGCGCTACGGTTTTCAGCACGTGTGGACGGGCCACCTGGTGAAAGAAGATCTCTATAAAAAGTCCGGCCACTATGACAACTATCGCGACGTCATGTTCCCACCCATGGTGGACGAGGGCATTTCTCTGCGCCTCAAGCCCATGAACTGCCCCAGCCACATGACCCTGTACAAAGAGATGGGGCTGCACTCCTACCGCGAGCTGCCGCTGCGCTTCAGCGAGTTCGCCACGCTGTATCGCTACGAGAAATCCGGCGAGCTCTCCGGCCTGGCGCGCGTCCGCGCCGTCACGCAGGACGATTGCCACACATTCTGCACGGAAGACCAGATCGAGCAGGAATTCACTCTCTGCCTCAACGTAATCCGTGAAGTGTTGGACCGCTACAAGTTCACGGACTACTCCGTGCGTTTATCCTTGCGCGGCGAAGAAGGCAAATATGTCAATGACCCGGAAAGGTGGGACAAGGCCGAAGCCGCCTTGCGCGCTGCGCTCGACAAGAATAAGGTGGACTACTGGGAAGCCGAAGGCGAAGCCGCCTTCTACGGTCCCAAGGCAGACTTCCTCGCCCACGACGTGCTCGGCCGCGAGTGGCAGCTCTCCACCATCCAGGTGGATTTCATTCAGCCGGCGCGGCTGGGACTCACCTACATCGCCGAGGACAACCAGGAGCACACGCCGGTGGTGATCCATCGTGCCGTAATGGGTTCGACGGAACGCTTTTTGGCGGTGATCATCGAGCATTTTGCCGGCGCCTTCCCGGTCTGGCTGGCGCCCGTGCAGGCTGTGCTCGTTCCCATCGCCGACCGCCATAACGCCTACGCGCAGAAAGTGGCCGAGCAGCTCAAGGCCGTCGGCCTGCGCGTCGAAGTGAACGCCGGCTCTGATCGCATGAGCGCCAAGATCCGCGACGCCCAGAACCAGAAAGTGCCTTACATGCTGGTGCTCGGCGACAAGGAAATGGAATCCAGCGCTGTTGCCCTGCGCTTGCGCTCTGGAGAAGACCTGGGCGCCATCAGCGTGGACGCCTTCCTCGCCCGCGCCTACGAAGACATCGCCAAAGGCGAATAATCACCTTCGGTAGGGGCGGGGAAACCCCGCCCCTCGCCCATTGCGAGCCCGCGTAGCGGGCGTGGCAATCCCCAAGTGAGTGATGTAATGTTGTCAAGGTTTAATGCGGCGGTGTCCGGAAATTTACACATTACACATAGCAGGTAGGATGACCTTATAATCCTCGGTCTTATATGAAAGCCGTCCAGTTCACCTTCTCGTACCCCCGCTACGCCCTGGGCCTTGCTCTCGGCCATTGGTTCCCTTCCGTGCTTTGGAGCGGCGCCTCCTGCACCGTCATGCGCGAGGTGCCCGAACCCAGTCTGCCGGGTCCCGAATGGGTAAAGGTCAAGACCCGTCTTGCCGGCGTTTGTGGCACGGACCTTGGCGCCATCTATCTCAAGACCAGCCCTTATTATTCCCCGTACAGTTCCTTCCCCTTCACCTTTGGTCACGAAAATGTAGGCACCCTTGCCGAAATCGGTACCAACGTGAAGGGATGGGAACTCGGCCAGCGCGTGGTGGTGAATCCCATCCTCAGCTGCGCCACGCGCGGCTTCGGCGACCTCTGCGAATTCTGCGCCCGCGGCGAGATCAATCGCTGCCAACGCTTCACCGAAGGCCAATTGGCCCCCGGCATCATGCTCGGAACCATGCGCGACACCGGCGGCTCATGGAGCGCATACTTTTTGGCGCACGAGAGCCAGCTCTATGCTGTTCCCGAAAGCATCAGTGACGAGAACGCCGTCATGATCGAACCCTACGCCTGCGGACAGCATGCCGTGCTGATTGACTTTCCCAAGGATGATGAAACTATCCTGATCCTGGGAGCAGGCACCATGGGATTGGTGACCCTGGCAGCCTTGCGGGCTCTGGGAAGCAAGGCCCGCATCCTTGTTTCGGCGCGTTATGCCAATCAAGTGGAGGCTGCTCAGCGCCTGGGGGCCACCGAAGTATTGCCCAGTAACCTGTACCAGGAGGTTGCCGAGCGCACCGGAGCCAGGATCCTAAAACCGCTGCTGGGAAAACTCGTGGTCGAAGGCGGTGTAGACCGCGTCTATGAATGCGTGGGCACGAGCCACTCGTTGGATGATGCCAACCGATTGGCGCGCAGTGGAGGGAAAGTGGTTCTCGTAGGTATTCCGGGCATCGCCAAAGGCGTCGATTGGACCGCCATCTTTGCCCAGGAGCTTACCTTGCTGGCAGCCCGGCAGTTCCACGACGCCGAGCTATATCAGGGCAAGGCCTGGCGCGCCTTCGACTTGGCGATCCACTTGATGTCCAGGGGCCAGCTCGATCTTGGCTGGTTGGTAAGCCGGAAATATTCCTTGCGCGATTACCAGCGCGCCCTGGCCGACCTTGCGCAGAAAGGTTCGCAAGGTATCATCAAAGCGGCCTTTGAGTTTTCTGAGTAGGGGGCTCAGAGTAGGATTAATGGATACCGAAGAAAACAAAGGTTCGCGAAACCCTGAACTGGTTGACCGCCTGGAAAAGTCAGTCAGGTATCTTGAAGTTCTCAGGCAAGCCAGCCTTCAGCTCACCTCGAGTCTGGATCTGCAAGAAGTTCTGTATGCGCTCCTGGAGAGCGCATTCAAGCTGGTCGGTGACACCCACGATGCGAACATTTTCTTATATGAAGGTGGAAAACTGTCCTTTGGCGCCGCCATATTTGAAGATGGCAGGCGGGGAAAACCCTGGGCCGAACCGCGCCAGGACGGGCTCACCAACACTGTGGCGCGCAGCGAAAAAGTTTTGGCTATCGAGGACATGAAAACCCATCCGCTTTTTCAAACTGCGCCCAGGGAATGGCACGGGGCGATCATCGGATTGCCGTTGACATACGGCGGCAAGTTACTTGGTGTGATGAACATTGCCTGGCCCCAACCGCGCCATTTCGATCAACAGGAACTCCATGCTATGGAATTGCTCGCTGACCAGGCTGCCATCGCCGTGGAAAACGCCCGCCTGCACACCATTGTTCAGAACGAAGCGCTGACTGACCCGCTTACAGGCATGCCTAACCGGCGCGCCTTCGATTTGCGCCTGGCGGAAGAGGTGCGCCGCTCCGCACGCTACAACCACATTTTCACTGTGCTTATGGTGGATTTGGATGATTTTAAACGCATTAACGATACTCACGGCCACATCGTGGGTGACACGGCGCTGCGTGAAATTGCGCGCTGCTTACGCCGCAGCGTGCGGGATACCGACTTCATGGCTCGCTTCGGCGGCGATGAGTTTGTCCTGATTCTTCCGGAAACTAAAACGGGCGACGAAGGGTCCATTGCGCAGAAGCTTCGCCAGGCAGCAAAAACCTGTCAGTTGTATCTGCCCGGCGATAAGGTAGATAGTTTCACCTTGTCAATCGGTGCTGCTTCTTTCCCACAGGACGCCACCGAGCCTGCTGATCTGATGCTTAAGGCTGACCAGGATTTGTATGAGGAAAAGAAGAAAGATGCTTAATTGTGATGTTGATCACGAAACGGATATGGAAAGCTTGCAGGGTTAGAATCTATCTACATGGCGACAGTTCAGTCTCCCACCACAAGCCGCACACTGCGCAAACGCATTGGCATTGCCATCTTGATCATTGGAATGCTGGTGTTTTTGCTGGGCGCCGCGCCGCAATGGTTCGGCCTCGATCGCAGCCCCGTGGTCGGTTTTGTGCAGATCGGTGTTTTCACCATGGGTTTGGGCTTGATTTCAGCGGGTGGCTATATGACTATGGAGGGCTTGTGGCACGACCGCCCCAAGCTCATCGTCACGGAATTGGGTGCGCGGCTGGTGGGCACCGGTTATGTGATCGCGCTGGCCTCGGGCATGGCCGACGTCTTCGGCCTTGGCACGCGGCCGCTGCCCTCGGTGCCGTTCTTTGGTTACTGGCAGGGCCGCGGCGTGTTGATTGGCGAGATCGTAATTATTATTGGATTGGTGATGATGTCGCCCTTTTGGGGTCGGCGCGCTGAGAATAAAAAGCCGTAATGAAAAAAAGCGCCCCACGGGGCGCTTTTTTGTATATCGAAAGTACCTAACTCGTTTCGCGCTGGCGCGCCAGCCCCATCACGGCCAGCATCTCGTCATTGGAGGCGAACTTGTATTCGGGCAAACCGAATTCCGCGGCGTGCGCGGCTTCGGCGGCTTCCAGCTTCTTTAAATCTGCAGCGCGCACCACGGGTTTCTGCAGCATCTCCACTTTCGCATTCAACGCCTCAAGAGGCAGCTCCATCTTGGGCTGTACCGTGTTGAGATAACTCATCACAGCCTGCGCGGCGTTGGTGCCGTCTTTGCGAGCCGTGCCTACCAGGCCTACGCTGGCTTCCCGAGCCCATCCTGCCAGGAAGATTCCTTCGACAGGTTGTTTCATTTCAGGGTTGTACGCTTCGAAAGATATCTCGTTAATGGGGAAGCGCGGTTCGGGGTTTTTAGCAAAATCGCCCCATTTGTCCAGCGGCAGTCCCATTCCCGTGTCCACGCGGTCGCCGATAGAGAAAATCACGGTGTCCGCGGGAATTTCGTGATAGGTACCCAGCCCATTCGCCGTGGTGCCTCCGTCGGGGCGCGCAGCCAAGGTGGTTTCTTCCACCTCGATGGCCCGTACACCGCCTTTGCCGTCGTCCAACATCCGGTGAGGCGAGGCCAGGAATTGGAAAGAGAAGCGCGTCTGAGAAACCGGTTCCTCAGCTCCCTCCAGCGCGGAGAGAATGAACGCCTTGGCAGCCTCGGGGTCCTGGCCTACGGCGCGCATGATAGGACCGGTGCGCTCGAATTCGGCATCCAGCGCGGCCTGGTCCAGGTTGCGGATCACGGATTCCAGTTCCTTCTTGGTGAACTTCACGTCGCCTGGCCCGCGGCGAGCAATGGCAGTAAATTGATCCACTTTAAGTTCGCGGATCGCCCAGTGGGCAATGTCTGCCATCACGTTGCCCACGCCGATGCAAACAATGTGCCTGCCAATGGCATACTGTTGCTGGGCAAACGGTGGCAGCCGGTTGTAGTGATAGACGATATCTTTGGCGTGATAAACGCCCCTCAGGTCTTCCCCGGGCAAGCCCAATTTCTTGGTGCCCTGGGCGCCGACCGTTACCAAAATGGCGTCGAAGCCCATCTCCTGCAATTCAGAAAGGGTCAGCTCATCATCCAGGCTGACGCTCAGGTGCCCAAAATATTCGATGTTGGGCAGCCCTAATACCTGCTGGAATTGCCGTCGCAAACCATCCTTCATCTTTAGTTTGCTGGGGTAAATGCCATATTCGGCTAGGCCGCCGGCTTTGATGTCGCGGTTGATCAACGCCACCTGCACTCCGGCTTGTGCCAACTCACGGGCGGCAAAGAGCCCCGCAGGTCCGGCCCCGACGACAGCTACACTGTAGTTATCCAATTTTTTGCTTTCCATAGTCCTTCCGGCAAACGCGGGGGATTGTATCTTAAATCACTACCCGTCCGCATTCTACATAAAAAAGGTGCTGTAGCTGATGCTAACGCAAGGCCGACAGCACCCAAACGAGGGTGTGTACAGCACCCAAACGAGGGTGTGTATGCTATAGTTTGTGGCGTTTTCCCCGGGAACGTAAGGTATGGATGTCCTGCAAACTACCCTGTCGAATGGCTTGAAAATCCTATTAAAAGAGATCCATACCACGCCGATTATTAGTCAATGGCTGTGGGTGCGGGTGGGGTCGCGCGACGAATTGCCGGGGGTGACTGGGGTTTCCCACTGGGTGGAGCACATGCAGTTCAAGGGTACGCCGAATTTCCCGGCCGGGAAGTTGGATAAGGATATTTCTCGGGATGGGGGCTATTGGAACGCCATGACTTACATCGACTGGACGGCGTATTTCGAAACCATGCCCGCCAACAAGATCGACTTAGCGCTTCGTCTGGAAGCGGATCGGCTGGTGAACAGTATTTTCAAGCCCGAGGAGGTCGCCTCGGAACGTACTGTAATTATTTCGGAACGTCAGGGTAATGAGAATAATCCAATGTTTTTACTCGACGAGGACGTGCAAACTGCGGCCTTTGTCAGCCATCCTTATAAACATGAAGTCATCGGTACCATGGCTGACCTCCAGGCCATGTCGCGCGATGACTTGTACGGCCATTACAAGAAGTTTTACACCCCCAACAACGCCATCCTGGCCATTGCCGGAGACTTCGACAGCAAGGCCATGTTGGCGCGTATTCAAGACCTGTATGGAGCAATCCCTAGCGGCCCCGTGCCAACACGCGTTGCAAAGGAAGAGCCCGAACCCGCTCGGGAACGCCGCGTGGTGACCAGGGGCCCCGGCGAGACTATTTTCGTGCGCGCCGCCTATCGCTCATTGCGCGCCACCGACCCGGATTTTTTCGCGCTCAGCGTGGCCGACAGCCTGCTGGCAGGACCCAGCAATCTGAATTTGTTTAGCGGCGGCATCTCAAACAAAACCTCGCGGCTCTACCAACGGCTGGTGGAGAACGAATTAGCCGTCAGCGTCAGCGGTGGATTGCAGGCTACCATTGACCCGTATCTCTATGATCTCACCATCACCGTGCATCCCAACAAAAAGGTTGAGGATGTCATCGGTCCTCTGGATGAAGAGATCGCTCGCCTGCAGGATAGTCCGCCCAAGCCCGCAGAATTAGCCCGAGCGGTCAAACAAGCGCAGGCGCTGTTTGCCTATGGAACTGAGAGTATTACCAATCAGGCGTTCTGGCTGGGCTTTGCTGAAATCTTCGATACCTATAACTGGTTTTTGACTTACCTGGAACGATTGGAAGCCGTGACTCCCGAACAAGTACAGCAAGCGGCGCAAAAGTATCTGCGGCCGGAACGTCGCGTCCTCGGCGTATACCAGCCTGACGGACGCCCAACGGATGGGGATTAATGAGCGCTGTCACCAGTCCGCCCAAACAAAAGTTGCCTTTATCCTCGATCCCTGGAGCTGATGACATCACCCGCGTCGAGCTGACGAATGGAATTGTGATGCTGGCGCGCGAAAATCCCAATAGTCAGGCAGTGACGCTGCGCGGCTATCTTATAGCCGGCAGCCTTTTCGATCCGGACGACAAATTGGGCTTGGCCGATTTTGTCGCCTCCGCACTGATGCGCGGTACAGCGAAACGCGAATTCCAGGCTATCTACGATTCGCTCGAATCGGTAGGCGCCAGCTTTGGATTCAGCGGAGGCACGCATACTGCAGGCTTTGGCGGCCGCTCATTGGCAGAGGACTTGCCATTATTGCTCGACCTGCTCAATGAGGGCTTGCGCCATCCTGTTTTTCCAAGCCCACAAGTGGAAAAATTACGGGCACAGTTGCTTACCGGGCTGGCGCTGCGCGCCCAAGACACGCGCGACATGGCCTCACTCATTTTTGACGAATTGGTCTATCGCCAGCATCCCTATGCGCGCCCCGAAGAGGGTCACCCTCAAACCGTGGGTGCGATTACGGTGGATGATCTGGCGAATTTCCACAAGCAACACTACGGGCCGCGCGGGATGGTGCTCGCGGTGGTTGGCGGCATCGAAGCCGAAAAGGCAATCGACGAAGTGCGTGCTACCTTGGAGGATTGGCAGAACCCGCAACAACCCCCGCTGCCTGATTTGCCCGCCTGGGAGCCTCTGCCGGCGCGGGTCAATAAACGTCACGCCATTCCCGGCAAGAGCCAAAGCGACCTCATCATCGGCACCGCCGGGCCGCCGCGTAAGGCTCCCGATTACATGGCCGCGAACCTGGGCAACAATATTCTGGGCCACTTTGGCTTGATGGGTCGTGTCGGCGACGTGGTGCGCGAGCAAGCCGGATTGGCGTATTATGCGTACAGCAATCTGGGCGGCGGCAGCGGGCCCGCGCCCTGGGCTGTAGCGGCCGGCGTGAACCCGGCCAACGAAGAAAAGGCGGCGGAACTGATTTTCAAGGAACTGGCCCGCTTCACCGATGAGCTGGTCACCGAGGAAGAATTGAGCGACAGCCAGTCCAATTTCATCGGCAGTATGCCGCTTTCTTTGGAGACCAACGGCGGGGTAGCGGAAGCGTTGCTGAATGTGGAACGATACAAACTTGGATTGGATTATTATCGCCGTTTCCCCGACGAAATTAGATCCATCACCCGCGAGCAAATCCGCGAGGCGGCTGCCAGATATTTACCGAACGACAAGATGGCTGTGGCCGTTGCCGGCCCCAAACGCTCAGAGACCTGATGGACAACCTTTTGACTGGCGTGGATATGCTGGAAGTAAAACGGCTGGAAGCTGCCATCGAGCGCCATGGCGATCGTTTCCTTACTCGCGTGTATACCCGTCGAGAGTTGGAGCAGATCAAAGGGAATCTGCCTTCGCTGGCGGCGCGTTTCGCCGGCAAGGAAGCAGTGGCCAAAGCCCTGGCCACCGGCATCGGGCCGGTAAGCTGGTTGGAGATCGAGATTCTGCGCGGCCCGGCGCGGGAACCTGTTTTGCACTTATTCGGTGAAGCGAAGCAGCTTGCCGAACGGCGCGGCATCACTCATTGGGCTATCTCACTCAGCCATACCCACGAACACGCTCTGGCCTTTGTAGTGGCCTCCTAGGGTCGGTTTATAATCCGCCAATTCTTGCACCTCCGCCTAAATCTAAGGAGTATCAATGTTGCGTATCCTGGGTTTTATTTTGCTAGGTCTGCTTGCTCTCGTTGTCCTTATCGTCCTTGGAGCAGGCATTTATGTTTATGCTGCCGTCGATGATTCGTTTCCTCAAACCGATGGAGAAATAACTCTCGGAGAGCTGGACGGCCCGGTGGACATTTATCGCGATCAAGCCGGCATTCCCCACATTTACGCCAGTACGGAACACGATCTCTTTTTCGCTGAAGGCTACATCCATGCCCAGGACCGCTTCTGGCAGATGGATTTTCAGCGGCACGCCAGTGCCGGGCGTCTTTCTGAGATGCTGGGCGATGCCACCTTGGATATCGATACCTTCCTGCGCACCCTGGGCTGGGAACGTGTGGCGCGCCAGGAATTGGAAATGCTTGATGCTCAAAGCCTTTCCATGCTGGAGGCTTACTCGGCTGGGGTGAACGCTTACCTTGCCGAGCACGATGGGACTGACCTTAGCTTGGAATATCTGTTCCTGGGCTTGCTGAATAGCGATTACCAACCGGCTGATTGGGAACCGCTGAATACCTTGACCTGGGCCAAAGCCATGGCCTGGGATTTACGCGACAACATGGACAATGAAATTGAGCGCGCCATCCTGCTGGCTACCCTGCCAGCCGAGCGCGTCGAAGAATTGTTCCCAGCCTATCAAGACAATCGCCCCATCATTTTGCCCGACTATGAATTCTCTTTTCAGAGCGCGGCTTCGCCGGGCGCTGTACCCGCATTGCCGAGCGGCGTAGCGCAGCTTTTTTCTCAACTTGACGAACAGGTGACTGCTGCGGACGAAGTTCTTGGCGGCGACCCGGCCGCTGAACTCGGCTCCAACAGTTGGGTGATATCCGGCGAGCTTTCGGCCACCGGCGCACCGTTGCTGGCTAATGATCCACACCTGGATGCCAGTATTCCTTCCATCTGGTATCAGGTGGGCTTACACTGTGCACCGCAGGGGCCTGATTGCTCTTATGAGACTGTGGGCGTTTCCTTTGTGGGGACCCCTGGCATAATCATTGGCCACAACGGTCGTATCGCCTGGGGACTCACCAACGTCGGCGCAGACGTCATGGACCTGTACATCATCAAGGTCAACCCAGACAACTCCAACCAGTATGAAATGAACGGCAAATGGATTGACATGCAGATTGTCGACGAGGACATCAGGGTGGCTGGCGAGCAAACCATAACCCTTTCCGTGCGCATCACTCAATTCGGACCGATCATTTCTGATGCGTTTGGTGACCTAGCTGATTTCGACCAAACCTCCGGACTGGAACTGCCCGATAACTACGCTATCGCCTTGCGTTGGACTGCGCTGGACCCTGGCAATACCTTACAGTCTATATTGAAGATCAACCGCGCTCAGAATTTTGACGAGTTCCGCGAAGCGGCCCGCGATTTTGTCGTTCCTTCGCAGAGCCTACTCTATGCCGATGTGGATGGAAACATCGGTTACCAGATGCCGGGTCATATTCCCATGCGCAACCAAACCGATGGCAAATACCCAATCCCTGGTTGGACGGATGAGTATGCCTGGCAAGGCTTTATCCCCTTCGATGAATTGCCATACGGTTTCAACCCATCCTCAGGGTATATCATTGCGGCCAACAATGCCGTGGTAAGTACAGACTATCCGTACTTGATCGCCGATTTCTGGGATTACGGATATCGTGCCCAACGTGTTGAACAGCTCATCCTGGCGGCCGGCGGCCCCATTGACTCAGCCTATTACCGACAGATGCAGGCCGATTCGGTGAACCTCGGGGCGCTGGAGATCATCCCGGCACTCTCCTCACTTGAATTCAGCGATGCTGGAACCGCTTCGCTCCGAGACCGGTTGCTGACATGGGACGGAAACCAATCTGTGGATTCGGCCGAAGCCGCCTTGTTCAATACCTTTTGGATGCAACTGCTCAAAACCACTTTTAACGATGAGTTGCCCGAGGCCTACTGGCCCAGTGGCAATTCGCTATGGTATGTCGTTGTTGAAAACCTGCTCACCGATCCCGAGTCTGCATGGTGGGACAATGTCGCTACCGAAGCAGTTGAGAGGCGCGATGGCATACTGCAAGACGCGTTTGCCGCGGCCGTCATCGAACTCAAAAGCCGCCAGAGCGCTGACCCCAATCAATGGACCTGGGGCGACCTGCACGCAATCACCTTTGTACACCAAACCATGGACAACTTTCCCGTTATCGGTAGCCTGTTCAATCGAGGACCATTCCCGGTTTCCGGCGGCAGCGCGACGGTGAATGCCACCAATTGGGACGCGGCCAACGGCGATTTCTCCGTGGGCAGCTTGCCTTCAAAGCGCAGTATCATGGACCTGAGCAACTGGGAGAATTCTTTGCAAATCGGCACCACGGGTCAATCTGGCCACGCATACCACCCCAACTATATCGACCTGGCGCCGCTGTGGGCTGC
Source organism: uncultured Anaerolineaceae bacterium (assembly GCA_964371335.1). GTDB lineage: Bacteria > Chloroflexota > Anaerolineae > Anaerolineales > UBA11579 > JAMCZK01. The sequence continues at coordinate 16,852 of CAYJMC010000024.1, read as the reverse complement.
TGTCGAATATCTGCCGATGCACTGGGACCGGTCAATAATCGAAGCCGAGTCAGAAGATCACCTGATCTTAGTCCCCGCAAACTAGTGAAGAATAAAAAAGCGGGCTGCAATATGCAGCCCGCTTTTTTATTCGGTGGCAAGGCGTTTAGCCTTGCTTCGTTCGCGGAAAAATTCAATGATGGGCGGCAGGATGGAGATAAAAATAATGCCCAAAATCACAAAAGTGAAATTTTCTTGCACCGCAGGAATATTGCCAAAGAAATAACCCAAAATGGTGAAGAGCCCCACCCAAAGCAGCCCGCCAATGACGTTGTAGAGCAGGAACTTACCATAAGTCATCGCGCCGACACCGGCCACAAAAGGCGCGAACGTTCGGATGATGGGCATGAAGCGCGCCAGGATGATGGTCTTGCCGCCGTATTTTTCGAAGAATGCGTGAGTGCGATCCAGGTATTCGCGTTTTAGGAAACGGACGTCCTCACGGAAGACCCGCGGTCCGATTGCATGTCCAATCGCGTAATTGACGCTGTCACCCAGAATAGCGGCAAAAGTCAATAAAATGAATAGCAGCACCGGATTTAATAAGCCAAGGCCGGCAAAAGTGGCCGCAGCGAAAATCAAGGAATCTCCGGGAAGAAATGGCGTAACCACAAACCCTGTCTCCGCAAAAATAATGGCGAAGAGGATTAAGTAAGTCCACAAACCGTAGGCGGAGATGATTTCGCCTAAATACACATCGAGATGTAGAAAAAAATCTATGGCAGACAGAATGAAATCCATGTGAGATGAAGCTCCTTACAGTGATTCGATCTTTGGTAGTGGCATTGCGAACCTGGAGTTGAAGGCGTCGCTGAGGAGGTGATTATACCGGTGCAAAAAGAATATACAGGCTAATGCCACCGTAAACAGGAGAACGGGAGCAATGAGGATTATTTCCGAGGGCAATAAACCGCCAGTCTCGGAATTGGCTAACACGGCTGCACTGGTGAGTACCACCAGGGCATTCCAGATCCCGTGAATGGCAACATTCAATAGATAGATGCCGAATAACGCCAGGTAACGCTTTTCGTTTTTGGCGCGCACCAAAGCATAACCGCTCAGCGCAGTGGTGAGGATGTGCATGGCGCTGGTGCCAAAGCGCCCGATGGAGATCAGCGCCCAGGTTTCGCCATCCAAGCCAACCGTCAGGTTTTCCGCCAGTGCGTAACCTGCGCCACAGATGGCCCCGAGGGCAAAGCCCTGCGCCGGGGTCAGTTTGCGCCCAAGCAGCAGCATGACGCCAAGGGGTTTGAGCAACTCTTCAATCAAAGGCACAAAAACGCCCAGCCCAATTATGGCCAGGACCAAAACAAAAGGATCGTTGAAAAAAGGTTGCAAGTTTTCGACGATCAATTCCATATTGGGGTTCATTGGCTCGGCGAGGCTAGTGATTCTTTCCAGGGCCTGGGTTAATTCCGCGTTTGTGCCGATGTAAATGGCCAGGATCAAGAACAAAAAGAGCGCGCCGATGACTTCAAGGAATATTGCAAATAAGGGCGTGAGCGTTAGCCCGCTGCCCAGCGCGCCCCAGGAGCGTTGGCCCGAGCCAGGTTCCAGATTGTGGATCGCCAACCAGAGCAGCCAGCCAACCGACAGCAGGGTGACAAAAATATGGAGTGGGGCCACCCATCCGGAAAAATTGTTTGCCAGCAACCAATTGCCGGCCACCAACACAATGGGAACCAGGAGAAGGCTCAAGCTAAAACGTCCGCCTGGGATGTTGACTTCCCTGGAACGGTGTCCCAGGATACGGCGAAACGCGAGGATTGTAGAGGGCAGCAATAACAGGCCGAAGAAAAAATAACCAAATGAAGCAAACCAATTGGCTCCGAAAGCATCAGTCTGTTCGAAACTGGCGGTTAGAAAATTGTCCAGGATCGAAATGGAGGCGAGGCCCCAGAGCGTGGAAAGCGCAAGTCCGCTAAAGACAAATTGAAACACCGAAGGCCAATGGATGCCGCTCGGCGATCGCCGGCCGACAACTCCCGCGCTCAATGAACCTCGATGCTTACGTCTAGGATCAGATCGCCCGGTGGTAACCCAACAGCCTGAGAGGGATCACGCGGCGTTAAACTCTCTGCCACATCCAAGCCCTGGATCACTTCGCCAAAGATCGTATATTGGCTATTCAGGTGCGTTGCAGGCCCCAACGTGATAAAGAACTGGCTGCCATTGGAGGTTGGTCCGGAATTTGCCATGGCAAGCAGACCGGCGCGGTCGAAGAGGAGCAGAGGATTGATTTCGATGGCAAAGGAGTATCCCGGGCCGCCATAGCCTGTCCCTGTTGGATCACCACTTTGTGCGACAAAACCGGGCAGCACGCGGTGGAAAGTGAGGTTGTCGAACCAGTCATTTTCTGCCAGGAAGACGAAACTGTTCACCGCCATCGGCGCCAGCTGCGGGTATAGCTCGACCACGATGTCACCCTTTTCGGTATGTAGGGTGGCTGTATAGCTGGCGCCCGGCTGCAAAATCATCTCAGGGCATTCGTGGAACTGGCGCTCGGTAAGCATCTCCAGCTGGATGATTGGTTCAAGGCTGTAAACATCGCTGGGCCCCGAATAGGGGAGTCCGTTGATCAGGATGAACGGGGTGTATCCTATCTGCAATTCCTGACCCTTTGCCCAGGCATCTTGCGCCATCTGGGTCAACTCGTCGCCATGCAGATCCTGGGTGAATTGCATCACATCCAGGTCAAGAGCCTCTGCCGTCTCCTGCAGCCAGGCTTCGAAATCTTCTTGGCTCAGGCCTGTCCAATCGGCTTGGCCCGCAAACAAGGCATCGTGCATCTCCCAGAATTTCCCCTGGCGTCCTGCTGCCTCTGCGGCTTGCATGCCGAGCGCCGCCTTTTCGTGCAAGGGCTCCTCCGGTGTGCCAATCAACGGGAAGTGGCGATACACAACTCGAAAGTCGTCAGGATATTTGGTTTCTAGTTCAGTTAGCGCGTCTTCAAGTTGGGCGCAGAACGGGCATTGAAAATCGCTGTATGCAATGAGAGTAACCGCCGCATCTGCCGGACCGCGCGTCCAATCGGCCTCGCTGACTTGCTCGAACGGTGAAGTGGCCAGGTAGCTTTCCCGTTCCGCGGAACCTACTGCCGTGCACGAAAACGCGGGAAGAGTGGCGGCTGGGGAAGGGAGTGTGGTTGGGACTGCGGTAGGAGTGGTGGCAATTGCGCCGGAACAGGCGGAAAGCAAGAGTGCAATAGAAACAAAGACAAAAAGAAAGCGCATAGAGGGTATTTTATCAGTGGGGTGCCGCTTACTTTCCGAGATCGCTGAGTAATTCTTGTAGAGCAGTGAAGGACGTGAGCCCTGACATATAGTGCACGAATTCAGCCAGCGAATGGCTCCGAGCGCGCAATTCACGCACCGCCGCCCCGACTGGATCTTCGCCTGCCGGGCCAACGGGAACATCCGCATAACTGCCATAAAATGCGAAATAAGCTTGGTTTAACTTACGAATGGAGTAACCCTGCTCCCAAAACAGCAAGCGGCGATGCTCCATGTATTGTTCGGCTTCTTCCACTTTTCCCTGCGCCAGCAATTCATCCACGCGGACGCGAGTGCTGTGCATCTCCTTTTGGAAATCGAAGACCGGAGCGGTCGCCGCCGCTTCCGCCGACAAGGCCGAGGAGACAACAGGTTCAGGCGGAACAAGCTCCGGATAATAGCGGGCGATCAGGGCTGCGCCAATTTCTTTGCCGACAATGTTAGCGGTGGTCTCGTTCATAGTCTGCAGTTCGCGGCTTTCCAGGTAGAGCAATCCAAGCGGGTGCCAGGTGAGGTAGTTGTGTGCCCACTCGTGCGCCACAACTTCTGCCAGCCAATTCAAATCGCTGCTTTGCCCAACCATGGTTGGGTAAGTTCCTACGCCCCCTACCGGGACGACCAGAGTCGAAAGGTCCAAACCTGCGCTTACTGCGCCTTCCAATTCAATGTGGTCCTCCAGCCCCAGCCTTGTTTCTAGAGAAATGTTAGCCACTTGTGCGATGGTCGTACGTGGGGACACGATGAGCGCCCATGGCAGCGGGGTGGTGTGATAGAAGATCGGCGGTAGCGGCTGCCCCAGGTTGGTGAGTCCAAACTCATCGAGTACTCCTTGCACTTGGGTTTGCAAGATGCTTTCAGCCAGCGGCGCGGCTTGCTCGCGTTGATCGTATTGTTGGACTAATTGCTGGTTGAGCCTGGCGATGTCGCCCTCCACGCCGCCCTGATCCGGATCAGCGTGTAAGTTGCCGAGCTGCCATTCCCCGATTTGTATCTGCTCCACTAATTTCACATAATCGCGCACCAGTTGGCTTTGCGCTTCCTGGCCCAGATATCGTTCTGCCCCCAGCGCGGATTGCTGCAGTTTCACCCTGACTGCCTCCAGTGTCCACGCAACGTAATCGAATTCAACGGAACGGGTGTAAGCGCGCACCTGTTCAGCGGCCCCTTGGAGCAAGGGATTGGCCGCCATAATGAGCTGGCTCACCAAGATCAACGCGGCGATCAACGCCACACGGTGCATGGCGGCATCATACTTGGCCCACCGCGAGCTCGTCAAATAAGGGTTTGCTGAGACAAGTAAGCCTTGCTTCCCGTTGATGTGAGGAGGCTTGAAGGCCAGAGGCCGCCTTGAATGTAGGGAAGCAATCCAAGCTAGCCGAATGCTATAATCCGCGCCATGAATTTTTTAATTACCGGGGCGGCCGGTTTCCTTGGTTCGGCTCTGGCCAACCAGTTGTCGCGGGAGGGGCATTTGGTGCGCGGCCTGGATGATCTTTCCAGCGGGGACCCTAAGGCCTTATATGAGGATGTGCACTTCACTCGTGGGGATGTGAACGATCGACCCAAGCTTTGGACCTTGTTACAAGACATTGATTGCGTCTACCACCTGGCCGCGCGAGTCAGCGTTGCCGAATCGCTGCTTTATCCGCGCGAATACACGGAGGTCAATGTGGGCGGCACCGTGAGCCTGATGGAAGCGATGCGCGATGTGGGCGTGCGCCGGGTCGTGTTCAGTTCCTCCGGTGCGGTCTATGGTGACCAGCAGGAGCAGCCGCTCCAGGAAGATGCTTCCCCCTTCCCCAAATCGCCGTACGCGGTGTCCAAGCTGGCTTCGGAATATTACGTGCGCACCATCGGGGCCCTGTGGGGCATCGAGACCGTGTGCCTGCGCATCTTCAATGCTTATGGTCCTGGCCAACATTTGCCCCCTTCTCATCCACCGGTGGTGCCCAACTGGCTGCGCCAGGCGGCGCGCAGCGGCTCGCTGGTTGTCCACGGAGACGGCAAACAGACCCGCGATTTCATCTATGTCAACGACGTGGTCCGCGCATTGATAGCTGCGGCTACGGCACCGGATGTAGACCAGTTGGTAATCAACGTGGGGAGTGGCACAGAAACCAGGTTGCGCGACTTGGCGCAATCAATTCTGGATGCCGCTGACAGCGACGGGGAAATCTTGTACACGCCCCGAAACGACCCTGGTGTCTCGCGCATGTGCGCCGATACGGCACTGGCGGGCAAAATGTTGGGCTTCCAGCCGCGCACTAAACTTGAAGATGGCCTCAAGCGCACTTTAGAAGAAGACGAACGTTTCCAACGAATAAAAGCTTAGCCCTTCCATAACAGCAACAATTCAGCCGGCGTTTCTAGAAGTAGTCCCAATCGGGTAAATCGCTTCATTCTGCGCCACATCTCCTGTACAATGTTGACGACATCGTTCGCGACGCAATATTCAAATACCGAGCCGATCCAATGCTGCAAGGAGACGGTGTTTGGATTTCCGAGCAGGAGGTCTTATGTATAAACGCATCTTGGTTCCCCTGGATGGTTCCACCCGCGCCGAAAAAATAATGCCCCACGTTGAGTCCTTGGCTTCGCAAAGCAAAAGCACGGTCATCTTGCTGGAGGTCATCGAGCCGGCGGCGGCAGGCTTTACCCCCAGCGTGAGCATGATGGTCACGCCTCCACCCCAGGAGTTAGAACTCTACTGGAAGAGCCTGAAAGCCGCTGAGGAGGGCGCGGCCGAGTACCTCGAGGGCAAAGCAAAAGAGCTGGAGAAGAAAGGTATCGCCACCGAACGTGTGGTTCAGCGCGGCGACCCCGTGAACACTGTGGTTAACGTGGCCCGTGAAAAGAACGCCGATCTGATTGCCATGACCAGCCACGGCCGGACCGGCCTGCAGCGCGTGTTTTATGGCAGTGTAACCAGTGGCGTGCTGCACAAGATCGATCGGCCGTTGTTGCTAATTCGCGCTGAAGGATAGACAATCCCCCACAATAAAAATCCGCGCCATTTGGTGCGGATTTTCTTTACCTTAACCCTTCGTCTTCCCCTTATCCTTGCGCTTGAATTTTGCGGGTTCTTGGTTGGCAGAGGCTCCAGGAGCAGGTGCCGTTTCTTTCCCATCAGCTTGGGAAGCTGGCGCCGCAATATCTTGCTCCTCAGTCCCATTGTCCGCCTGGGCGGCTTCGATTACCGGGCGCGTAATGCCCAGATGGACCTTCTCTTCCATCTGGATTTGGCCGCGCAGGAATGCGCCTTCTTCGGTGGACATGGCAACCGTGGTCACGTCTCCCCAGACGCGGCCACCGGCGCGGATTTCGACTTTTTCCGCCAAAATATCGCCCCGCAACGCGCCGGCCACGATGATGTGGCGAACTTTCACCTGCGGGCAGGTGACGCGGCCGGTAGGCCCGATCACCAGCAAGCCGTCCAGCTCGATCTCGCCGTCATAGGCGCCCTCGATCCGCACTCCGCCGGCGCCGGTGAGCTTGCCGCGCAGGCTCACGCCATCAGCCACCACTGAGGTGATGCGTTCGACGGGCTGTGGAGCTGCCTGTTGAGGGACCTTCGACTTGCGGCGGAACATCAGGCGCTGGCTGCTTCTCCTTTGCCCTCATCTTCGGCAATACCGATGATGTTGAACCCCGAATCTACATAAAGTACTTCGCCGGTAATTTTCGCAGAGAGATCGGAAGCAAGGAAGAGCCCCGCGTTGCCAACGTCTTCTATGGTCACATTCTCACGCAGCGGAGCAACTTCCGCAAAGCGACTGTACATTCCCTTGAAACCGGAAACGCCGGCAGCCGCCAATGTGCGGATCGGCCCGGCGGAAATAGCATTCACGCGGATCTTTTGCGGGCCAAAATCGCGCGCCATGTAGCGTACAGAAGCTTCCAGGGCGGCTTTAGCGACGCCCATCACGTTGTAGCTGGGCACGGCCTTCTGTGAACCGTAGTAGGTCATGGTCATCAGAGAAGCGCTCGGTCTCAGCATAGGCTGGAAGGCTTTGGCCAGGGCGGTAAAGGAGTACACACTGATATCCATAGCCAGATGGAAACCAGCGCGGCTGGTGTCGTAGTAAGGGCCGCTCAGCTCTTCGCGGTTGGCGAAGGCGATGGCATGCACCAAGATGTCAATCTCGCCGAATGCAGCCTTGGCTTTCTCCGCTACTCTAGCGATGTCTTCGTCCTTGGTGACGTCGCATTCCTCGACAAAGGTCGAACCGATGGATTCGGCTAGTGGTATTACGCGCTTCTTCAGGATTTCGCCCGCGTAACTTAGGCCGATCTTAGCGCCGTGCTCGTGCAGGGCCTTAGTCACACCCCAGGCGATCGAACGGTCGTTGGCTACCCCAAAAACCAAGGCGTTCTTCCCTTCCAACAATTTGTTCATTTTCTGCTCCTCAACTATTTTGGCAAATTGGCGAGCCAAATTGCTAATTCAATTTGGCTAAGAACCGCCAGGGTTTGCTTTTCCATGGCTCGGGAACTGTATAGAGTCCGATCCTTGGGCCGATTACTACCTGAGAATCCGGGATTGGCTTGCTGAGTTCAACGAATATTATAGCTTTGGAAGCCGTGAGGTCCGTGCCGTTGTATTTCCCGTCCAGGCGCAAGGCTTTAGTCAGCTTGCCGGGGCCATCCGTCCAGCGGGCTTCAGGCTGCCCGCGGCGTCGCCTGGCAATCAGGTCCAGACCCTCCAAAGGCTGAATGGCGCGTACAAGCACGGCGTGCGGTTGGCCTTCGGCCTGAGTGATGCAATTGAAAAGCCAATGGTTGCCGTAAGTGAAGTAGATATAGGCGTGCCCGGACGGACCGTACATCACCTCGGTGCGCTTGGTGCGGCCTGCTTTGGCATGGCAACCCAGATCCTCCTCCCCACAGTAGGCTTCCGTTTCCGTGATGATGCCCGAGATCCGCCGGTTGCGCCCGTTGGTCTTCTCGATGCGCACCAGGATGCAACCCAATAGTTGACGGGCCACCTCCAGGGTAGGTTGGGCAAAGAAATCGCGCTGTAGGCGTCTGGCCATTAGGAAACGAACTGCGGCTGCAGCAGGGTCAGTAGTTCCGGAATTTTTCGGATGCTTGTGCAATCTACATCGCTGTAAAGGCCGTTCCAGTTGAGCAAGGCGGCCTCAATACCTGCGTTGCGGGCGCCGAGCACATCGGCGTAATAGTTATCGCCGACGTAGAGCAGTTCATCTTTGGAGTGACCGGTGAAGGCCACCAGGTTTTCGAAGATTTCCTTGCGCGGTTTGTAGGCGCCCAATTGGCTGCCAGTCAAATAAAAATCGAAGTGCAAATCCAGCCCAATCTCATGCATTTCGTTGTAAATCGGTTTACTGCGGTTGGTAATTACGCCAAGCAGGTAGCCGTAATTTCGGAATTCGTTCAATGCCTCAATAGTCTCCGCGTGCACGCGGCTGACCGGTTTGTAGACATCACGCATGTGGGCGTGCGCCAACGGCGCCAGGTGCTCGGCTTCCAAGGGTGGAAATCCAAGTGCCTGCAAATGCCTCTTGCTGTAATTCAGCCAGAATGCTTCGCTGCCTTGAGTGTGGGTTTCGATGTCTGCCTGCAAATCGTCGGAACTGGCCCAGTACTGATGTTCCCAACGCTGGGCTGCGCGTCGCCTTTCTTTGTCGAAGGGATCGCTCAGCTTTTCCGCAAAATCGCAGAAAAAGTTGTGCGCGTGCGGGTCGTTGAAGCGCAGCGTGTCGTCCAGATCGAAGATGATGGTGCTAATTTGCTTCGAAAACATCCGCTAGCCCCCGATGTAGGACATTTCTACTTTCGGCAGGTCTACAGTTCGTGCAGACCTCAGCTCCGAGTATCGATCTGCGCGCTTTTGCCACACCGCGCGAATAGACTCGCGCAATACTCCATCATTTGCGCCATCCCGCAATAATCCGCGCAGGTCCGTACCTTTGATCGCAAACAGGCATGTGAAAAGTTGGCCATCCGCAGATAGCCGTGCCCGGCTGCAAGCGCCACAGAAAGGCTGCGAGACCGACGCGATCAATCCGATCTCGCCGCTGCCATCGACGTAACGATAGCGTTCAGCCACTTCGCCGCGGTAATTGGGTTCTATGGATTCAATGGGCAGCTCGGCATTGATGATGTCGCCCACCTGGCGGGCGGTTACCACATCATCCAACCGCCAGCCGTTGCTGTGGCCCACGTCCATGTATTCGATGAAGCGCAGGATGTGCCCCTTCTCCCGGAAATATCGCGCCATGGGCAAAAGGCTATGTTCGTTGATACCGCGCCGCACCACCATGTTGACTTTTATGGGGCCCAGACCCGCGGCCGCGCTGGCTTCAATCCATTCGAGCACTGCGGCCACGGGAAAATCAGCATCGTTCATCCGTTTGAACGTGGCGTCATCCAGAGAATCTAAACTGACGGACATGCGCTTCAGGCCGGCCGCCTTGAGTGATTGCACACGTTTCACGGGAAACGAGCCGTTGGTGGTCATGGCCAAATCTTCCACGCCGGGGATTGCGGCCAGCATCGAAACCAGACTTTCCAGCTCGCGTCGCATCAGCGGCTCTCCGCCGGTGAGGCGAATTTTGCGCACACCCAGATCCACAAAAGCGCGCGCTACGCGGGCGATCTCCTCAAAGGTTAACAACTGGTCGTGGGGCAGGAACTCGTATTCACGCCCGAAGACCTCCCGCGGCATGCAATAGGTGCAGCGGAAGTTGCACCGGTCGGTGACCGAGATGCGCAAATCGTGGAGCGGCCTGGATAAGGTGTCGATTGGATTCATGGCGACAATTTCTATTGAAAGCGACTGGCGCAGTGTCACTGCGCCAGCGCTATGCTTCACTGCAAAATCAATTATATCGCGGCAAGCGTGGTGTTTACGCTACTCTGCTTCGGTTTCGTTCCGTTCCGTTTTCGCTTCCCTGCGCACGTTGATCCGCCCTTGCAGCATGATCCATACACCCAAGCCAATCAGCAGTAGCGGCCAGAGCTGGCTGAGGGTGGCGGGTCCACCCAGGAAGCTGCCAAAAATGCCGAACATGACCAGGCTGACCAGGATCATGCCGAAACCCTCCCTTAATCCCTGGCCTGGGCGGCCTTCGAGCAGATTCATAATCAGGACGCCGACTCCGACGAAGCCGGGAATTAAGGTCCACATGTACGCCCAAGATTCCCACCTGCCTGTGCTGTTCTGATAATAAAGGATAGCTCCGATTCCGGAAATGATAGAGGCAGGCACGGCCAGGCCCGGCGCGCGCACGGCAATGGCTATGACCAGGAAGATCAGGCCGATGCCAACGACCCAAAGAGGCCAGGCGTAATCGATTCGAATCATTTCATTCAATTGTGGGAATAACTGGGCGGCAAGAAAAAAGCCGCCGATCACCAATAGGATCAAGCCAAAGGCTAAATTAGATCTGCGATCAACGTCCATACGTCCTCCTGTACATAATAAAAGCAGCCAATGTAATTATACGAGTCCGCTTTTGGCCTGGTTTCACCTGGTCGCTAAATAGACGGATGGTTCTCAGTGACTGGCGCCTTTGCGTTGCGCTTGGCGTTCGCGGAAAACTCCGGCTACTCCCAGCAAAACTAGAACTGTGCCGGCGATCGTCCAAATAGTGATGGATTCGTTGAGGACGAAGTAGCCCAGCAGAATTGCCAGGACCGGATTGACGTATGCGTAGGTCATTACGATCCGTGTGGGAAGCAGGCGCAGAGCTGTGACGTAGGCGGTGAAGGCAAAGAGCGACCCGAAGATAACCAGATATGCCCAGGCCAACCAGGCTTCCTGCGTGGGCGTGGGCACCGGTTCTTTTAGCAGCCAGACTACAACTGCAAACCCAACGGCGCCGAAAGCCATTTGATAAGCCGAGCTGACGCGAGGATTGTGTTTAACAGGCCGCCGGGCTTGCAGCACGGACCCGGCGGCCCAGGTGAGCGGCGCGCCGATCAATGCCAGAATGGCGACGGTGTCTGCGCGAACGCCGGACATGAGAGCCGGCGCGGTCAACAAGGCGATACCCGCGAAGCCAACAAGCAGTGCAAGGACCAATTGAAAAGATGGCAGGCGTCGGTCGATAATTGCTTCCAGCAACGCCGCCCAAATGGGTGAAGCCGCTACCATGAGCGCGGCTAAACCGGAATCGGCGCGTTGTTCAGCAAAGGTAACCAGGCCGTTTCCGCCGACCCACAGCAACACGCCGGATGCGGCCAGGGTAATGAGTTCCTGGCGGGTGAGCTTCAACTGCTGGCCGCGCAGCCACGCCCAGGCCAGCAACAGGATTCCGGCCAGCGCGGCGCGCATGAATCCCATCGTAAATGGCGGGAATCCCGCGCCTTCGCGTACGGCAAGGCGGATGGCGAGATAAGTGCTGCTCCATACAAGATATACAACGAGCAGGTTGCCGAGACCCATCGGGTCCAGCCGCGCCGGATCAGACGATGGGTTCTCAGATTGGTTTGTCACGTTTCCTTTGAAGTTAGAGGCCGGGCTCGACCGGCTTCGATATCTGATGGCTGCGGTGAACGATAACAATTCCGAGTACAACTACTGCGACGCCCAGCCACTCCACCAGCGAGAATCGCTCGTCCAGCAATGGCCCGGCGAGGATGGCAGTGAGCACCGGCTGTGAAAGCAGGGTAGGCGCGACCAATGAGGCGGGCAGGTAACCTTGTGCATAGTTGATCGCCAGCCAGCCGACCCCTTGAACAATAAGCCCCGCCGCCAGAAAATTCACATAAGTAAATGTCGAATAGCCTGTGAGTGGAAGGTTGAACCACAGGCTCAAGACGAGCAGGGTGAGTGTGGAGCTCAGTGTGGCGAGCCAAAAGAAACTCAGTGCGTCCAACTGGTCGCGACCCTTTTGGGTGATAAGAAAATACACGCCATAGAAAAACGCGGAAGCCAAACCGAACAACGTGCCCGGACGCAGTTCGAGACCCTGGCTAAAATCCAGATTAAGCACGGTGATCACCCCGCCGATGGCCAATAACAGGCCGAGCCAGAAACTGGCTTTCAACTTCTCTTTGAACACCAACCACGCTCCGAGCGCCACCACTACCGGCGCCATGTTTCCCAGCAAAGTGGGGATGGTGGCGCCTGCCAGCGAAATACCCGTGGCCCAGGATGCCAAATCCAACGCAAAGAAGACGCCGGCGAACAGAGCCAGCAGGAAACCCCTGCTGGAGATGGCGCGTTTACGGTTCAACCGAGTTGCAAATGGAATGGCTAAAGCAACCGTGCCAATGGCCATGCGATAGAAACTGAAGACCGGGCCGGGTGCCGCCGCCCAACGGGCAAAAATGGCTGAAAAACCGAGGGTGAGGATGCCGATGAAAAGCGCCAGGTAAGCGGCCCAATGTGGACTTTGACGAACTGGCATGGCGGCGATTGTAACCGCGGTAATAGCAACCTTGCGAAGGTTGGACTTGCAATCCATTTCGCCTTTCATGAACCCTTCGCAAGGTTTACTATGCGCAAGGTCGACATGGCAACAGGCTATAATCGAATCCGGTTGTGCTTCGTTAACCACGGGAGAGACTATGAACCCCAAACGTCGATTGGTTTCTAAATATGAAGGCGATCTATTTGGCAGCTTCGGAATGCAAATCCGTCTGATCGTGCGCCTGCTGGCAGATAGACGCATCAATTTCTTTCTAAAAGCCCTGCCTGTTTTTTCGTTGATCTACTTATTCTCGCCATTGGACTTCGCCATTCCCATCGTTGATGATGCCTTTGTGCTGTGGCTGGCGAATACATTGTTCCTGGATCTTTGCCCGGCGGAGATCGTTGAGGAGCACCGCGCCATGCTGGAGCGCACCGAGGAACAAAAGCGGAAGCAGGAGAAGATCGAAGACAACGACATCATTGATGCGAAGTATAAGGAAAAAGGCAAAGGATGAAGATTCGCCAACCGAAAAAAATTCTGTTTCCCCTTGTTTTCCTGTCCCTATCACTCATTTCTTGCGGTCGCACTACCACGAATGGTTTGCCCGCGAATCAGAATCCACTCATTGCGCAAGCCAGCGCAACTGAACCCCCACTCCCCAGCGGAACCCCCACGCCCGAACCTACCGCGGTGCCGCAAGCCAGCTTCCCGGATCCGACTGGCTACGCGTGGAATCTTATTGTCGATGGATTCCAACGCCCGTTGTTGGCTATACATGCCGGCGACGGCAGCGGGCGGCTGTTCGTGGTCGAACAAAATGGCGTGATACGCGTATTCGCCGACGGCGCCATTTTGCCTGACCCGTTCCTGGATATCGATGAACAGGTTGGAAGCGATGGTAATGAGCAGGGCTTGCTGGGACTTGCATTTCATCCGGATTACGAGCACAACGGCTTCTTCTATATTAATTACACCGATATTCAGGGTGATACGGTCATTGCGCACTTCCAGGTCTCCGCAGACGCCAATGTGGCGGACGCTTCCAGCCAAAAAATCCTATTGCAAGTCGACCAGCCTTATCCAAACCACAATGGAGGCCATCTTGAATTCAGCCCTGATGGCCTTTTGTATGCAGGCCTGGGGGATGGCGGCTCCCAAGGGGACCCGCAAGGGAATGGCCAGTCACTGGAAACCTATTTGGCCAAAATCCTGCGCATCGACGTGAATTCCGGAGACCCATACGCGATCCCTGCCGACAATCCCTTTGCAACCGGCGGTGGTTTGCCGGAGATCTGGGCCTACGGATTGCGCAATCCCTGGCGCTTCAGCTTCGATCGCGCCACTGGTGATCTGTACATCGCTGACGTGGGCGGGAGCCAATGGGAGGAAGTGAATTTCCTTTCGGCTGGCGCCCCAGGGGGCACGAACTTCGGTTGGGATTTTATGGAAGGCCTGCATTCCCATGAAGGGACCGCACCACAGGGCTTGACAGCTCCGGTGGCCGAATATGAGCATGGCGGGCGCTGCTCGGTGACTGGCGGTTATGTTTACCGCGGACAGGCGCTGCCCGCCTGGCAAGGCGTGTATTTTTATGGTGACTATTGCTCCGGAGAAATTCTCGGATTAGTGCATAACGCCGACGGGTCCTGGGAAAGTCGCGTTCTCTTCCATACGGGATTCCTAATTACATCCTTTGGTTTGGACGAGGCTGGAGAGATTTATGTATTGGACCGTGCAGGAGGGCTGTATCAATTACAGGCGGCGCAATAATCAAGGCGTGGTTAAGGTTTAAAGTTTAATGTTGAAGTTCGCCAAAATTGTTTCTCTATTATTAGTTGTCGTGAG
>CAYJMC010000024.1:0-2213 GCA_964371335.1 uncultured Anaerolineaceae bacterium | reverse complement strand
AAAGTTTAATGTTGAAGTTCGCCAAAATTGTTTCTCTATTATTAGTTGTCGTGAGTACAGCCACCTGCCAGGCACGGGGTGCGGAACCTGGGCAGACAACGACGACTTCCCCCTTTTGGACCTTAGCTCCCCTGCTTTCATTCGAGACGACAACACCCGCGCCTTCGGTCACCCCGGAGGCTCCACCCAGTTCAGAGGACGTATTACTGTTCGCGGTGATCGGCGATTATGGACAGGCCGAAAGCGACGACGCGTTCCGGGTAGCAGAAATGATTGACAGTTGGAAAGTGGATTTCATCGTGACCACTGGAGACAATAACTATCCTGACGGCGAGGCTAAAACCATCGACGACAACATCGGCCAGTTCTATCATCGCTACATCGGCGACTACAAAGGTGATTACAACCGCGGCTCCGAGACCAACCGATTCTTTCCCAGTCTGGGCAACCATGACTGGTCACGTGGCAACATCGATCCCTACCTGAACTATTTCACCTTGCCGGGGAATGAACGTTATTACGACCTGGAGCAGGGACCCGTGCATTTATTCATCTTGGATAGCGACCCGCACGAGCCTGATAAAGTGGGTACCTCCTCGGATCAGGCAGCCTGGTTGCAAGAAGCCATGGAAGCGTCAACGGCGCCCTGGCAGATCGTGGTCATGCACCATCCTCCCTATTCTTCGGGGCCACACGGTTCTTCGGAGTGGATGCAGTGGCCTTTCGGCGAATGGGGGGCAGACGCCGTATTGTCTGGACACGACCATCTTTACGAACGATTGCAAGTCGATGGCTTGGTCTTTTTCACCAACGGTCTGGGCGGCCATGGCGCTGTGTATGATTTTGTGAACATTCTGCCAAGCAGTCTTTTCCGGTACAACGATTTACATGGGGCTATGCGTGTTCAAGCAACCAGCGAATGGATAATGTTTGAGTTCATCAATATCGAAGGGGAAATTGTGGATAGTTTTACTCTGAGAGAAGCAGACGCAAACCCCTAGTTGTGACATAATCCCTGCCCCTAGGGGTAATCTGTCCCTTTAGCTGGCAACTACAACCTCCTAATCTTCGTATATCTCTATGAAAAACCCTAACCTGTCAGGAGGAGTTATGTTGCAAAGCACCAACGCGCGACGCATTATAAGTATCTTTGCGATTTCGGTAATTCTGCTGTCGGTCCTGGCTTTGACCTTCGCCGGCCCGGCCCGCGCTGCCGAAATCATCACTGGCGATCCAGACGCCATCGTGCCCGCCGACCAAGTCATCGACGACGACCTGGTCATCACTGGCCAGAACGTGCGCATCGAAGGTACCGTGTACGGCGATGTGTTTGCCGCCGGCAATCAGGTGGAAGTGACCGGCACCATCGATGGCAATCTGTTTGTTGGCGGCCAGGTCGTGATGACCAATGGAACCGTCAATGGCAGCGTGTACTCGTTTTCCTATGTGACGAGCGCCGGGCCGTCAGCCATGGTGGCTGATAATTTTTATGGCTTTGCCTTCGCCGTCCAGAGCGAAGCGGGCAGTTTCGTTGGCCGCAGCCTCTACGCTTTTGCCTATCAGGCCATTATTTCGGGCCAGGTGGCGCGTGACCTGAATTTCTTCGGATCGGCACTGCGCATGGATGGTAGCGTGGGCCGCAATCTAAAGGCGGAAGTCAGTGAACCTCAAGGCGACCAGAACGTGGATTTTGGTCCATGGATGTGGTGGACGCCGGCCAATATCACCATTATGCAACCGGGTTATGACGTTTCGGCTGGAACAATTGCTGGCGAAACCGATATTCAAGTGGTCGAATATCAGGCGCCGAGTCCGCAGAACGTACCCGTCAGTGCCCCAACGTTGTGGGGATTCGCAGTGGCAGCCTGGGTAGTTGCGCGTATCGGTGAATTCATTTCGTTATTCATCGTGGGCGCGTTGCTGTTCCTTTTGTGGCCACGCCAAATGGAACGCGTGGAAGATCAGATGACCCGCCATACTTGGCGCAGCCTGGGCCTGGGTTTCCTCGCGGCGATCCTGTTCCCGTTCGCCTTTGTCTTGGCAGTGGTGATCATCATCCTGCTGGCGATCCTGTTTGGAATGATTTCGCTCGGCCATTTAGCCGGGCCGATTTTGACGCTCGGTTTCTTGCTGCTGGGTTTGGCGACTGCAGTGTTCTGCATCGCCGGATTGCTTGCTGCCAAAGCCATCTTCGGTCATCTGCTGGGCAGCCG
>CAYJMC010000023.1:21917-34590 GCA_964371335.1 uncultured Anaerolineaceae bacterium | reverse complement strand
GCCGACACGCTGCTGGAAGGCGTCGCCTACTCCCCGGTGGGCTGGGATCCCGTCCTGGGCTTCCTGGCTTTCGACGGGCCCACGTTCGGCGAGCGCTGCTTCGCCCCACCGCTCAGCGGAGGCACTCCCCTCATGACCTTGACCTTCCAAGGCCAGGAGGTCAGCGCCGATCAGATCACCGATGAGATGGTGGCTACCCTGGTCTGCCCGGCCTTCTCCACCCCCACGCCGACCGTGGACATCGATGAGGGCGACAACGGCCGCGAGACCGAAACCCCCACGCCACCGGCGCCGCGGCCGCAATGCAGCGATGGCATTGATAATGATGGCGACCGCTTGATCGATTACAGCGCCACCGGCGGCGGCGACCGCGAGTGCCGCAATGCCAACGACAACGACGAAGCTGTTCCCTAAAAACGGAGGGAGTTTGCTACTAGGGTTTTCCGAGTAGCGCAAGGCCAGGCTAAAACGCCAGCATTTTCGCCATCTCGTAATATTCGAGATTGGCTTCCCGCTGGCGGCCAACGACTTCCTTCAGAGGCACCGGTTCGATGTCCCGGCCGCGCAACGCCATCATCACGTCCGACTTGCCGGCCAACAGACCGTCCACGGCTTTCACGCCCAGGCGAGTAGCTAACAAGCGGTCGAAGGCCGAAGGCCGTCCGCCGCGCTGGATGTGGCCCAAAATCGTCACCCGGGTGGTAAAGCCCACCTTCATGGCGTCCAGCGCTTTGGAGAGCTCGGTGGTCTTGAGATTGGCGCCTTCGGAAACCACGATGATTGAGTGGGTCTTGCCGCGCTTGTAGGCGCCTTCCACCTTCTCGGCCACCTCGGCGATAGTCATCTCCACTTCGGGAATGAGGATCACCTCGGCGCCGCCGATGACGCCGGCCATCACGGCCAGGTAACCGCATTTGCGGCCCATCGTCTCTATAAGGAAAGCGCGCCGGTGGGACGAGGCCGTGTCGCGCAGCTTGTCGATGGCGTCGCACAGGGTATTGAGCGCCGTGTCCACGCCGATGGACATGTTGGTGCCCCACATATCGTTGTCGATGCTGCCCGGGATGCCGGTCACCTGCACGCCCTTGTCGGCTAGCGCCCGGGCGCCGCGCATGGAGCCGTCTCCGCCGATAATGACCAGCGCGTCAATGGCATTCTCGTTGAGCATGCGCACTGCGGCCAACTGGCCCTTCTCTTCGTAGAACTCATCGGAGCGGGCAGTGCCCAGCATCGTGCCGCCGCGCTGGATGATGCCCCCTACGTCACGAGGTTCCAGCGGCGCCATGTCCCCGGCCAGCAATCCTACGAAGCCCTCACGGATGCCGTAGACCTGGCAGCCGTTGAACAGCGCGGTGCGGGCGACGGCGCGGATGCAAGGGTTCATGCCGGGCGCGTCGCCGCCGGAAGTCAGGACGCCGATTCGTTTGATCTTAGCCATGTTCAGATCTTTCTGGAGATTGCTTCAAAGAATTAATTGTAATCCTACGTGCGGGAAATTGAGGGGCAACGAAGTAGAAGAAAAATTAATGAAAAAGAATCGGCTCGACGCGCAAATTATTCGCCCCCACCATATCTTCCAGCCGCGCCAGTAATCCCTCATTTAAATCCGTAGAATCGTTGGGGAAATCGAGCAGATACCCGCTGCGGCCTTCGAAGACATAGAAGGCGAAGCGGTCATTTCCCGGATACGAGATCAGCGCGCCGTGCACGCGGCGGATAGCGAGAATATCGCGAGCTTTGTCTCCCTTGCTGCGCAGATAAATGGTGACCATGCGCGGCTGGCGCTCGCCGCCGCGCGGCGCGGGCCGCGGCGGCATGAAGGGGATGCCCGCCTCGCGACGCGCAGGGCTGACCACCGCGCCCAGGCTGGCAGTCACCGCTCCGGCCACGGAGTTGGTTGGCGGCGCAGGCGGATCCTGCGGGTCATCATCAGCGGACATGGCAGCAATAGGAACCGGTTCGACCGGCGAGGGTACTTCGCTAGGGGCTGGCTCTCCCAGCCCTGGGCGGGGTAACCCCGCCCCTACCGATGATTCAGGGGGTGTTTCGCCGACCAGGGGGAAATGATCTTCGACGGATAATTCCCAGTCAGGCGGGAAGGGATCAGGCGGCTCGGGCACCTCGGCCAATGAGAATTCCGCGGGTTCCTCCAAGCGCGAATACTGGATCGATTTCTTTGCCGCTTGCGCGGCAAGAAGCGCCGGAGCGGGGATGCTCCCAGATTGCGTGGCAGGAGCCACCGGAGCAACAGCGCCCGGGGATGGAGAGCCAACGACTGGCGTGGTGACATTCAATTTATTATCGATCTTATCGGCGAGGATCTTGCCTTCGCCGTTCTGGCTATCCATGCGCCCTTCGACCACAATGAGCTTTTCGATCTGCACCAGGCCGCTGAAGCGCTCCCAGGTGCTGGGGAACACGACCAGGTCGATAACGCCCTGCGGGTCTTCGATGGTGACGAAGGCCATCATCTTGCCCTTCTTCGTGGGGAAGCTGCGAAAACTCTTCACCAAGCCGGCGACGCGAACTTTCTCGTCACTGTCTACGACGGAAAGCTGGCTGGAGAAATGTGTGACCACCGCGGTGAGTTCGGCCATCATCGGATTGAGCGGGTGATCGGACACGTAAAGGCCGATCAGCTCGCGTTCCCAGTTGAGCCGTTCGCGGCGAAAGGCTTCGTGCTCGCCTTCGGTGAGAGCCAGCACGATTTCGGGGTCGGCCCCAGAGCCGCCTTCGAAGAAGGTGAGCTGGCCCACGTCTTTGGCGTGGAAGTGCGCCGCGCTCATGGCAACGATCTGGTCGAGCACTTCGAGGATGGCGTGGCGGCTGCCCAGCGCGTCCAGCGCGCCGGCTTTGGTGAGATATTCCAAGGGACGCTTGCCCACCTGGCGCAGGTCAACGCGGCGGGCCAAATCCACCAAACTTTCAAAGGGCTGCGAACCGCGTCCAGCCAAAATGGTTTCTACGGCGCCCCGCCCTACGTTCTTGATGGCGCCCAGGCCAAAGCGGATGGCGGCGCCCTCGGGCAGGTCCTGGATGGCAAAGCCCCACACGCTGGCGTTGATGTCGGGCGGCAGAACGGATATGCCCATGCGGCGGCAATCGGCCACGTAGAAGGCGACCTTGTCTGTGTCGCCCAGCGTCACCGAGAGCAGCGCAGTCATGTATTCGACGGGGTAATGCAATTTGAGATAGGCGGTCTGCACAGCCAGCGCGCCGTAATCGGCGGCGTGGGCCTTGTTGAAACCGTAGCGGGCGAAGTTTTCCCAATCTTCAAAAATGGCGTCGGCAGTGGCCTCTTCGATGCCCTGCTTCACCGCGCCCTCCACGAATTTCTTGCGATGTTTCTTTAGCTTCGTCTCGATCTTCTTGGCGATGGCCTTGCGCAGATCGTCTGCCTCAGCAGCGGTGTATCCGGCGACCTGCATCACCGCGGACATGAGCTGTTCCTGGTATACGGCGATGCCATAGGTCTCGGCGAAAATGCTTTCAAGAGCCGGGTGAGGGAAGCTCACCTTTTCCTTGCCGTGCATGCGGTCGATGTACTTGGGGATGAATTCCATCGGGCCCGGGCGAAACAGCGCCACCATGGCGACGGCGTTGGCCAGCGAGGTCGGCTTCATGGCCATCATCCAGCGGCGCATGCCCGCGCCTTCGAACTGGAAGACGCCGGCCGTCTCGCCGCGGCCCAGCAGCTCATAAGTGCCCGCGTCATCCAATGGAATGTTATAGAGGTTTAGCTCCACACCTTTTCGCTCTTTAATCCGCGCGCAGGCGCGCTCCATGATGGTGAGGGTCGAGAGCCCGAGGAAATCGATCTTAAGTAACCCAAGCGACTCCAGCGTCGACATTTCGAATTGGGTGAGCACCTTGATGGGTGTCTCTTCGGCGTTGTTACCCGTCGGCCGGTTCAGGGGCACATATTTGATGATCGGCTTGTCGGCGATGACCACGCCGGCGGCATGGGTGCCTGCTCCGCGCACTACCCCCTCCATCTGCTGGGCCGTGTCGATCAGCTCTTTGACATAGGGCTTGCCTTTGTACTCGGCGGCGAAATCGGGTTGGGTTTCCAGCGCCTCGGCAATGGTGACGGGCTTGCCGGGGATATTGGGGATCAGCTTGGCGACCCGGTCCACTTCACTGAGCGGCACGTCCAGCACGCGGCCCACATCGCGCACCGCGGCGCGCGCCTTGAGCTTGTTGAAAGTGATGATGGCGGCCACCATCTCTTCGCCGTATTTCTGGGTGCAATATTCCATCATGCGCGAACGCTTGTCGTCTTGGAAATCCAGGTCGATGTCGGGCATGCTGATGCGGTCGATATTAAGGAAGCGCTCGAAAATGAGACCGTGGTCGAGCGGGTTGAGCAGGGTAATGTCCAGACCGTAGGCAACAATGGAACCTTCGGCAGAGCCGCGGGCGTTGTACCAGATGTTCTGTTCCTTGGCGTAACGGCACAGGTCCCAGACGATGAGGAAGTAGGCGTTAAAGCCCATTTTGTCGATGACGCCGAGCTCGTATTCGAGGCGCTCACGGACCACCGAATCCTGGGCGCGATCCCCGCAACGGCGCAGCAGCCCTGCTTCGCACAGTTCGCGCAGATAAGTTGTCGTGGTGTAGCCTTGCGGTACCTCGAATTTAGGCAGGTGGTAGCCGGTGCGCCCCAGGTCCACCTGGCAGCGCTCGGCAATGAGCAGGGTATTGGAGAGGGATTCGGGCACCTCGGCGAACAGGGCTTCCATCTCGGGCATGCTGCGCAGGTAGAAATCGGTGCCCGACATGCGCATGCGGCGGGGCTCGGTGAACAGGCTGCCGGTTTGCACGCAAAGAAGAATGTCTTGCAGGCGGGCGTCGGCCTGGTTCACGTAGTGGACATCGTTGGTGGCCACGTAGCGAGCCTGGTAGCGGTCCCCCAGTTCGCGCAGGGTGCGGTTCATCGAATGCAGTTCGGGGATTTCGTGGTGCTGCAACTCGAAGAAAAAGCGGTCCGGGCCGAAGACTTCGTAATACCAATCCAGCTTGGCCTTGGCATCGGGCAGGTTCTCGCGCAGGATGGCGCGCGGCACCTCAGCGGAGAGGCAGCCCGTAGTGGCGATCAGGCCTTCGGCGTGGGCGGCAAGGAAATCGCGGTCGATGCGCGGAAAATAATAAAACCCCTCCAGTTGCGCCGCCGAAGCGATCTTGAGCAGGTTCTGGTAGCCGGTCATGTTCTCGGCCAGCAAAAGCAGGTGCGAGGACTTCTTGTCTTCCTCGGGGTCGCGGTCGCGCATGCTGCGCGAGGCTAGATAAGCCTCCACCCCGATCACGGGGTGGATCCCGGCTTCTTTGGCTGCATTGAAGAACTCGATGACGCCATAGAGCGCCCCGTGGTCGGTAATGGCCAGGGCTGGCATCTCCAATTGCTTGGCGCGCTCAATCAATTGGGGAATCTTGCTGAAGCCATCCAGCAGCGAGTATTCAGTGTGGACGTGAAGATGAACGAAAGACATATCTAGTCCGTCATTGCGAGGAGGCGTCGTGCGATGCCTTTAGCGTCGCTGCCGACGAAGCAATCTCCCGCCTAAACATGAGGTCAAGCTCGCTTAATCGAATCTCATAGGCAAAGGTGAATGACGGGGGGAAGGTAAATAGTAATTGGGTATTGGTAATCAACATCTTCGATTGCTCGCTGACTGGACAGCCGGATTATAGCATTCAGCTCTTCCCCAACCTATGAACGAACCTTAAAACAATCGATGTTTTAAGGTATCGAAATGAATCAATCCATTACTAAATCATTGAGCGCAAAACCATCTTCCCGAAAGAATATCGTAATCAATGACGATGGTTACACTGTTCGCCTCTGGGTCATATATGGAACAATTGGCTGCCCCCTGCTTAAGCTGATTGATGCGAAACTCCAGAGCGAATAATTTCGTTTTTAACGCGAGAAGTTCAACTGTGTCTGCCTGACCCGTCAGATTGGCCAAATCCAATAGCTGACTTGTTTCTATGCGCATGGTGTCTAATTCGTCAATATATTGCTGGTCGGGCAGCACGTATATTCGATAACCGTCCGTAGCGGCTAAGGCAACCCAAACGCCGGTCCCGCCCGGTGGTATTACTTTCACGCCCGAATCTCCTACAACACTACCCTGCACGATGGCCCGATTTGAAGAATTGTTGACTACATTAACAGACGTACAGGCAAGGATCGAGAGCAGGAGAACTAGAGTCGGGAAGGCCAGCTTTTTTCTATTCATTTCAATTTTCACACAGGGGGGAAGTGCGCACGTCCATGTCTTGGACGGATTGGGGCTCGAAGTTTTCTTCAACTACCGCGATACCCTCGGGGACCACAACGAATAAGACATGCGAGTAATCCAGGAACCGAATTCTGCATGACAGTTCAATGGGTTGGCCTGCGTTGAATGAGAAAGAGAACAGATAAACGCCGGGAGGAATATTGGTGAAATTAAAGTATTCATACGGCGTGAGTTCCTGTGGTTGGGACTCGGCTCCGCCCCCCAGCGACTCATCTTGCGGCGTTATGTTCAATAGTAGTGGCACCTCGTTGGTATTTACGATCGTAATCTTGGCAGTCCACGCTTCCACCCCCAGTTCCCAAGTGCAATCCTCGGCTTGAACATAAACCGGCCAGTCAGGCCGGTCCGCCAAAGAGATCCACAGGCTGGTGCTGCCGTCCTCATTTACGTGAGGTGCTACCACTGCAGGTTGATCGTTTAGAAGTAATTGACCGTTCTGCTCTACAAATCCCTCGGGGTAGGCAGTATCTTCACAACTGGGAGGAGGAGTAATTTGCGCTGGTTCCAGCGTTTGCGTGGGCAACCCTTGAGAGGGCAACGGTTGGCCAGCCTGCTGGGTTTGAGCGACTCCGGTTGCGATAGCTGAGGAAGGATCTTGGGTTTCGATGAAACCGCAGCTGGACGTAAAAAGCAAAAAGGCAATCAGAATATATCCTGACCTGGCTCTTTTTTTCCCCGAAAGGCCCAGCCGTTCCTTGCGATCAAGCTGGTTAGTTACCAAATTAGCTTAACCTGGTGAGGCGAATACACTTTAATTGTAAGCTTATTCGCCGCGCTGTCAACCAAAAATGCCTGATGCTATAATCGCCCGCGGAGTCGTAGCAGAATGTTAAAAAATATCGCCAAATTGATCGGGGGCGATCCCACTAAACAAACCATTCAAGCCTATTCGGAGATGGTGGATTACATCAACGGGCTGGAACCGCAGTTCGAGGCCCTCTCCGATGACGCTTTGCGCGCCAAGACCGCCGAGTTTCGAAACCGCTTGGACCAAGGCCAAAGCCTCGACGAGATCATGCCCGAGGCCTTCGCCGTGGTGCGCGAGGCCAGCAAGCGCAGCATCGGTCTGCGCCCCTACGACGTGCAGCTGATCGGCGCCATGGCCCTGCACCAGGGCAAGGTGGCCGAAATGCGCACCGGTGAAGGCAAGACGCTGGTGGCCACCATGCCGCTATACCTGAACGCGCTCACCGAGCGCGGCGTGCATCTGGTCACCGTGAACGATTACCTGGCCCGTCGTGACGCCCGCTGGATGGCGCCTATTTACGACCTGCTGGGTCTCAAAGTCGGCGTGCTGCAGATGGGTGCGCGCACCGAGGGCGGCCGCTTCGGTTACCTGGTCAACCTCAAGAAAGAATCCACCCACGAAGACCAGCACCAGTTGGAACAGGTGCCCCGCGCCCAAGCTTACGCCGCCGACATCACCTACGGTACCAACAACGAATTCGGTTTCGACTACCTGCGCGATAACATGAAGATGCGGCTGGGCGAAGCCGTCCAGCGCGGCCATTATTACGCCATCATCGACGAAGTGGACAACATCCTGATCGATGAGGCCCGGACGCCGTTGATCATTTCGGGTCCCGCTCACGATGAGGCCGAGCACTATAAACGCGTCGCCGAAGTGGTCAAGCGTCTGAACCCCGAAGATTACGAAATTAATGAAAAAGACCGCACCGTGACCCTGACCGAACTCGGCGAAACGCACCTGGAGCAATTGCTCGGCACCCCGTTGAGCGACCCCGAACGTCCAGAAGACATCAGCCCCGAGCAGGCCCGCCTGATGGGTTTCATCGAGCAAGCCATGCGCGCCCAGTACCTGTTCAAACGCAACAAGGATTATTTGGTGCAAGGCGGTCAGGTGATCATCGTCGATGAGTTCACCGGGCGCCTGATGCCCGGCCGCCGCTGGTCCGATGGTTTGCACCAGGCCGTGGAGGCCAAGGAAGGCGTGAAGGTGGAGGCAGAGAACGTCACCTACGCCACTATCACCATTCAGAATTATTTCCGCATGTACGAAAAACTGGCCGGCATGACCGGCACGGCCCTCACCGAAGCCGAGGAATTCGACAAGATCTACAAGCTGGACGTGATCGCCCTACCCTCCAACTTGGAATATAACGCGCTGCGCAAAGATTCCGAACTGGAGCAAGTCGAAGGCAAAGATGAACACGGCTACAAAGTGACTTATTACACACGCAAAGACGACCCGCAGAAGCTGCCAATCCTTTGGAAGCGTAAGGATTACCCCGATGTGGTCTACCGCACGGTAGAAGCCAAGATGCGCTCCTTGATCAAGGAGATCGTCGCCATCCACGTTATCGGCCGCCCGATCCTGGTCGGCACCACCTCGGTCGAGCTTTCCGACTTCATCTCCAACCGCCTGCGCGCCGAAGCGATCCAGAAACTACTGCAGGCTGTTTTGTTGCGCGATGTCTGGCTCGAGAAGAACAACAAAACCGATGACGGCTTCGTCATCCCCGAATTGCAGCCGCTCTACGAGCCGCTGGAAAAGCTGAATCCCGGCGACCTGCGCCAGCGCGCCCGCGACCTGGGTATCCAGCTCAATTTGCAGAGCGAAGAAAACCTGCCGCGCCTGCTGAGGCTGCTCGGCTTGGAAGCCGAGCATGGCCCGCGCCTGAGCGCAGTCCTGCAAGGCGGCGTGCCGCACAATGTATTGAACGCCCGCAAGCACACCGAGGAAAGCCAGATCATCGCCGGCGCTGGCGCCTACGGCGCGGTGACCATCGCCACCAACATGGCTGGCCGTGGCGTGGACATCAAACTGGGTGGAGAGATTGCCGAAGAGGTGCTCTCCGCGGTAAGCCGCGTGCTGCGTAAAGCCGGCCACGTCGAACCTTCGAATATGACCCTTGAGGAGCAAAAAGAAGCCATCCTCAAGCTCAAGACCGAAGATTATGGCATCTACAGAGCGGAGATTGAATATTTCTTGAAGTCCGTCGACGAGATGGCTAAAGTGAAGGAACTCGGCGGCCTGCATGTGATCGGCTCCGAACGCCACGAAGCGCGACGCATCGATAACCAATTGCGCGGCCGTTCCGCCCGCCAGGGTGACCCCGGCTCCTCGCGCTTCTATCTCTCATTGCAAGACGACTTGATGCGCCTGTTCGGCGGCGCCCAGGTGGAGGCCGCCATGCAGCGCATGCGCATGGACGACTCGGTGCCGCTGGAGTATGGCCTGGTCACGCGCATTATCGAGCAATCCCAGACCCGCGTGGAAGGCGCTAACTTCGACGCCCGCAAACATCTGCTGGAATACGACGACGTATTGAACACGCAGCGCGCCACCATTTACGCGCAGCGCGATCGCATCATGACCAAACAAGACCTCACCGAAGATGTGGTCGGCATGCTCGAAGAGGAGGTGCGCCTGCGCGTGCCTGTCGCCCTCGACGACGCCGATGGCCCTTGGAAGCTGCTGGCCTGGCTGGAGCAGATCCAGCCCACCCTGGTGGTCAACCGTGTGTTGGTGCCCTCGTTCACATTACAAACCTTGATCGATCATCTCAAAGAACAACAAATTACCTCGCTCGCCCAGGCGCAAACCGCACTGCTGGACGTAGCCAGCCAGGCGCTGCAAACCGAAGAAGAACATTTACTGCACAGCCTGCAGACCTTGCTGGACAGCAACGAGGAACGCCTCGAGCAGCAGATGGACAGTACGCTGGAAACACTCGAGACCTTCATGCAGGGCCTGCGTCTTGAAGAAGAGGGGCAGCAGCGCTCTCCCAGCCAATTGCTTTCCGAGCTCAGCGGGCTGCTGCACCTGCCGCTGAAACTCAGCAATGACGAGCAGAAATCGCTGCGCGCCGATCCCGACAAGGCCGCGGATATTATCCACGACCGCGTCGAAGAGAGTCTGCGCGCCCAGGCCGTATTGCGCCTGATTGGCGCCCTGGAACGCCGCCTCGAAACCGAAGTGAACTTGAAACCCGACGAGCTTGCCAAAGAAGAGTGGAAGGCAATCGGCGAGAAACTATCCCGGGTAGTGCGCGATGAATTTGCGCAACGCCGCGAGCGCCTGATCGGTGCCAACAATGAGGGCCAAATCGCCAAGGAGCTTGCCGAGAACCTGGGCAAAGTTGAAGGACAAATCCATGACGGCCATCTGTTGAACGCGCTGGTAGCCATCCCTGAAACGCGCACGACCGCCTTCGACAAGAAGACCCACCGCCAGATCGTTCAGCGCAGGAAGCGTCTGAGTTTCGCTTACTACGCCGCACGCTTCCTCGAGAAATTGGACGCCGAAGCGATCACCGAGAAGGTGCTTGCCCACCTGAAGAACGCCCAGAAAGCCATGCAGGCCATTTGGGGCCAGGGCGCCTGGGAAAGCATGGCGAGTGGGACTCCCGAAAACGTGAACGAGGCTGGGCGGGCGCTATTAAAAGAAGCGCTCGGCTCCGAGACCTATGAGAGCCTCAACGGTCGCCCGCTCAATGAACTCAGCGCCGATGCCAAACAGAAAGCCATCGCCAGCCTGGGCAAGCGCGGCCTCACCGAAAGCTACCGCCAGCTCTTATTGCGCGTGATCTCCGAACTGTGGATCGATTACCTGACGCGCATGGAAGCGCTGCGCATCTCCATCCGCCTGGAAGCCTACGCCCAGCGCGACCCGCTGGTCGAATACAAATCCCAGGCGTACCGCATGTTCCAGGACCTGTTCGCCGACATGCGCAGCAGCCTGGTGAACCGCATGTTCGTGTTCCAACCCGGCCCCATCGGCCAGACCGCCCGCGCCGCGGCCTTGCCTTCAGCTCCTGCGACTACAGGCGCAGTAAACGGCGCGCTGCCCGAAGCTGCAGAAAAAGAAACGGTGACTCCTGGCGGAGCTACAGGGTCCGGCGGCAAACGCCGCCGCAGGCGTAAGAAGCACTGATCTATTGCTAAATTGATTGCAAACTATTCGATTCCAATTTGCCATTCTGAGGAGCAAGGGGAGCCGCAGGCAACCCAGCGAACCGAAGAATCCATCTTGAGCAATGCTTCCAATGAAAGCTTATTTGCTTTACCATGTATCGGATGGATTCTTCGCGGCGCACGGCAGCTTCTCGCTGCCTTAGCTGGCTCAGAATGGCAAGAATGTTATTGTCGCATAGGATCTGATTATGCCTGCTACCAAAAAACAACCTAAAGCCATCGACGAATACATTTCAAAATATCCCGAGGATGTCGCCGCGCGTTTGCGGCAGATCCGCAAGCTGATCGACCAAGAAGTCCCCGAAGCCAAGGAGGCCATCAAATACGGCATCCCCACCTTCGTCTACAACGGCAACCTGATCTCTTTTGCCGGATATAAAAAACATATCGGCATGTATCCGCTGCCGCATGCGCCCTCACCCGAATTGAAAATGGAAATGCAGCCCTATTTCGCGGAAAAATCCACACTGCAATTCCCACACAACAAGCCCCTGCCGCTGGACCTGATTAGAAAAGTTGTGCAAGAAAGAATTGAGGATAATGTCGGAAAATAAAACTTTGATCGTCTTTGCGAGGGCGCACATTCGCTTCGCTCAGTGTAAACTCCGCGCCCGAAGCAATCCCCAAGACAGTCTAGGAGATTGCCACACATTCGCTTCGCTCAGTGCAGGCTCTGGCTTGAGCCGCTGCAGTGGCTCAAGAACGCCTCCTCGCAATGACGAACGCGCGTATATTTTTTTTCTTTTAGCTTAAAGCTGACAGCTAATGGCTGCTTCCTGGCACATCATTCCCACAGGCACCACCTGGGCAGACCCGGGCGGCCCGTTTGGCTTGGTGCCGAAAACCTTGTGGAGCAAATACCAGACGCCCAACGAACAAAACCTGCTCCCCATGTGCATGAATTGCCTGCTGATTTTTTCCGAAGGCAAGACCATCCTGGTGGACAATGGCTTGGGCGACAAGCTGGATATAAAAGCAATCCGCCAATGGGGACTGCATTACCCCGACGGCACTCTCCTTGAAAATTTAGCCAAACACAATGTAAAGCCTCAAGACGTGGATATCGTGATCGATACGCATTTGCACTCCGATCACTGCAGCGGCAACACCACGCTGAAAGACGGCAAGCTGGTGCCGGCATTCCCCAACGCCGAATACTGGCTGCAGCGCCTGGAGTTCGCCGATGCCATGCACACCGACGATCGCACCCGGGCGACCTACCTGCCGGAGAACTACGTGCCCATTTGGCAAGCCGGGCGCTTCCGCCTGCTGCACGGCGACGCGCAGGTGACCAAAGAGGTGCGCTGCGTAGTGGCGCCCGGCCACACCCGCGGGCTGCAGGTCGTCATCGTCGAAACCGGGGATCGCCCGCTCCTTTACGTGAATGACCTGGCCAGTTTTGCCGTGCACTTTGAACGCCGCGCCTGGGT
>CAYJMC010000023.1:2079-21817 GCA_964371335.1 uncultured Anaerolineaceae bacterium | reverse complement strand
CCAAAGTTGTCGTTGATAACACCCTCGCCACCCCTGTGCTCCAGCGCCCGCTGGACCTGGGCGCAGATATCAGCGTGCATTCCAGCACCAAGTATTTCGGGGGCCACAGCGATGTCACCGGTGGCGCATTGATCGTGAAATCTGCGGACGAACTCTTCACCCGCATCCGCGAAGAGCAGAGCCTTGCCGGCGCCGTGCCCTCCCCCTTCGATTGCTGGCTCATCCGCCGTGGCCTCGCCACCCTGCCCTTGCGCGTAGCAGCGCAATCCGCCAATGCTTTAAAGGTCGCCGAGTTCCTGCAAGCGCACCCAGGCGTCAGCCGCGTGCATTACCCCGGGCTGCCGGATCATCCCGACCACGCCATCGCCCGCAAGCAAATGAGTGCTTTCGGCGGCATGCTTTCCTTCCAGATCGCCGCCGGAGAGGCCGCGGCGCGCAAAGTGGCATCCAATACCAAACTGTTCACCCAGGCCACCAGCCTTGGCAGCGTGGAATCACTGATCGAGCACCGCGCCTCGGTGGCCGGCGAATCAGCGTCTACGCCGCGCGATCTATTGCGGCTATCCGTAGGGATTGAGGCTGCCGAAGATTTGATTGAAGCTTTGGAGCATGCATTAGTTGCAACCGGATGACCGAAATTGCATCCGTAGGGGCGGGTTTGAAACCCGCCCGTCATTGCGACCCTGAGCGCAGCGAAGGGGAGCAATCTCCCCCACCGTCTTATAAGTTGCTTCGCGTTTAAACTTTCACCCCCGTCTCCGTTGGCTTCGCCCGCAGCCACAATTGGCCCGCGAAGACCACCACCGCGCCAACCTCAAGCACGCGCCCGACTAGCACCCAGGCAGGCTGCCCGATAACGGAAGCCAAAGTCACCGATCCGATCCCCGCGTTCAACAGCGCCAGGGCTGCCCAGGCGAAGCCCGGCCGCCCTCTTTTCGGCTCGAACTTGAAGCGCGGAAAGATCCAGTAGCCCACCGCAAAAACCAGTTGCACGATCCACCCCATCAGCAGGAATTCAATATGCAGGGGGAGCAACCCCCAGATGGCAGGGTGGAAAGGGGCGGCCTTGTTGATCAACAACAAGGCCCCGAAGGTGAACCCTAACAGAAAGTAAGAAAGGGCAATGCGGGTTGCCCAAATGCTGAATTTGGGCATTTAGCGCTCTTTGATCCGTCCCCAGGTATTGACCACAAATAGAAACCCCGCCAGCCATTGCAAAACGGCGGAAATCACCAGGGCTGTTCCCCAGGTGGCATCAGCCTCCAAGGAAAACAAGGGTTCCGCCATGCCTCGCAGCAGCAGCCCGGCATTCAGCAGCCCAAAAACCGTCCACCCAAGGCGCTCACTCCTCCTGGGTTGCTCGGGACTGTACTTGGGGAAGAACCAGTAACCCACCCCCATGATCATCTGCGTCACCCAGCCGACCAGGAAGAAATGGAAGAATACCGGCGAAAGCCCGGGTACAACCGCAAAGCCAATAGACTGTCCTGCAAGCCACAGAGCGAGCCCAAGGGCTGCGGCCAAGTAGATCAGCGAGCTTTTGATGAACCAACGAGTTACAGCGGGCATGCATCTCCTTTCGGCAGTACCGACACTAAATTCTAACTGTCTTGAAAGATTAGTCGCCGCCGGGCAGGCGTCAGCCTGTAAGCTGGCGTCCAGCAGGGGCTCTTCACACAGGCGACCAGCCTGGGCAGTGTAAAGAGCCAACAGCGTCGTCTTAGGAGCTGTTGTGCGTTTTGGAGAAATGGCGCGATAATTAATACCGGTCCGGCATCTGCCGTTGATCCAAATCGTGGGGCGCTGAAATCTCTAAGGTGGATTGAATGGATAACATACAAGCTATGCTTTCTCTTCTTCCTCCTATTACTGCGTCAATTTTGGCGATCGCTGGATTTCTTGCAGCAGTCACACAATTAATTACTCAGTTCAGGAGTTTGAAGGCAAGATTAAGACCGACCACGAAATATTTCGTCTTGATTTCAAGCCAAATAATCCCGATTGGGATGGTGACGTGGTACTACATGTATTGGGCAGTTCAATACCATAGTCGCTTTACTGAACCATTCGTTTTTCTACTGCTTGTTTTTGAACCTGTCATACTTATTACTATCTACGAGATGTTTTGGGGGGTATGGCTTTACCCCAGATTGCTATCTCTTGAAAAACAAAAGATCGATGCACGACAGCCCTCAGATATTAATTCCAACGAGTCAACAACCAGAAGTTAGATGTCTGGCATCAAGGAGTAATAAAGGGATCACAAGGAGAGCAAATGAATTCCGGGAAAATCACAATACTTGCAATGAGCTTGAGTCTAATGTTCACAGCTTGTTTCCCAACGCCCGAGGCAACACCTACGCCGACATTAACATTGACTCATACATCAACACCCACTCCATCTTTTACACCTACATCTACCGTTACACCCACTCTTACGTCCACACCGACTAATACTCCTATACCCACGGAGGTGATAATCAGCCAGCCTCTCAATCAGGCAAAGGTGGATCAAACCGATACGGTCAAAGGAAATAGTCAGAATATACCTGTCGGATCTGTGATTTGGATTGTGGTATTCCTTCCAGCTACCGGGCGTTATTACCCGCAAAACCTTCCTGCGGATGTTCAAGCCAACGGTGTTTGGTCATCTGTAATTCATGTCGGCCAACTAGGTGAATCTGGTTTAAAGGCTGATCTCATAGCAGTTTTAGCCGATGAGAGCGCACAAGATTCATTCAATGCATACCTTGCGGATGCAAGGGATAAGAATGATTTTTCTGGATTGGAATTACTACCTGTGGGAGCAACGATCTATCATCGTATTAGCGTGGTGAGAGAATGAACCTGCGCTAGCATCATCGTGATGCTGGTGTTTCCCCGCACTGCATTTACTCGAAGCCGTCGGTTGCGACCGATCTATTCGTGTCCAAAATAAAATAGGACGCTGTCAGAACCTTCCTCGCTTTTGCTGTAATATCCGTCTTCGAAAACGATGTCTGTGATCTCCAGCGACACCTCCCAGCGCATAGTGAAATCGACCGCATCGTTGCAAAGATAAAAGCGCTGGGTTTCCTCGACGGTTTGCGGAGCTGTCGCCGTCACCGTGTAGGGGCCGTCGTCCTCGCCTTCGGCCTCCAAGTCCAACTGGATGCCGGCAGACATGCCGTAAGAGAATTCACAACCCCCCGACCGGTACACACCGCTCAACGAGAAGTTTCCGGTAGCCAACCCGGTTAGATTTCCGCCTTCATCGGGGCTGATGCTGAGCGCCAAATCCAAAGTAGCCGTGCGCTCCCCTGTGTCTTGCTGCTCTTCCTGCACGATACTCACCGTGCCCTGAAAACAGGGAGTCAGTTCAAGCTGGTCCGAGACCAGATCCCCAAGCCGATCGACGATTTCCTGGTCCACGTTCGCACCGTTAGCCAACAGCGTTCCTTCGCGGCCGGCGTTGGCTTGGCTGCCGGTGACCTGCCCCTGGTCATTGGTCACGTCGCTGTAATCGTCGGTTAATCCCAGGAAGTGGCCGACTTCATGCGCCACGGTTCGCGGGCTGATGTACCCCCAAAAGCCCTCCGCAGAGTTTTGATAGGGCAGCGAATTGTCCGCGCCGCGCTGGCTGCCGCGGCCGCGATACACCTCCGAACGGTAACCGACCCACATCAGCCACACGTGATGGTGGTCTGAGGAACCGGATTCACCCGGCGGGATGACATCGATGGGGATATCCACTTGCAGCGTATAGCACCCGCGATAGAGGAACGCGCTGAGGCCCGAATTCCAAATGCCTTCGGCGCCGCTGCCCCAAAAATCTGCCAACCCCTGGGCGTTGATGTTTTGCCCGGTCTGCCGGTTGCGGAAACTGCGCCCCAGGGCGCCGTGCAGATCGATGGGCACGGTAATGGTCACCGTGTTGCCGTCTTTGTTCACCTGGTTGCGGGAGGCGGGGCGCGCCACAACCGGGAAAGGAAATAATGCGGTCAGAAAAAGTACGGTGACTATCGCAAAGATCACAATTCGCGCCCCTGGAGTTTTCATCGGTACACTCCCTCTTCAGTGATCCATTGCAATCCTTCCCCATTTTGCTGCCACCAATCTTGCCAGGCCGGTTGCGCCGCGGCAACCAAAGTAAACGACTCCGCGTCCGCCAGCCCGAAGTCTTCGATGGTGAACAGCAGCAGCAATTCGCGCCCCCGCTCCCAGGCTTGCTGTACCGGCAGCGAATAGATCAGTTCTTCCTCTGAATTGAGCGCCGCGATCAGCACCGGGATTGCGATCTTGTCCCCGCGCATCAACAAAGCCTCGGCCGCCAGCAGCCTTTCACCCGCGACTGCGGAATCGAGGAATCCGCGCAGCGCATTCAGGTGCTCTTCGCTTTCTGCTGTGTTGGCCAATGCGTAGAGTGCCGCGAACCGAATAGACTGGTCCTCGGCCCCGAGCTGTTGCATGGCCGCCGCGGCCGTCTCGCCGGGATTGTCAATAATTTGCTGATTCAGGTTTTGGAAGGAAAGCTCCAGCTCCCCGGCTGTGTTGTTGAATTCGCCAATGGGTCCGGGGACTTCCGTGGCCGCTGGAGTTTCGCTGGCCGCAGGGGTTGGTTCGGCTGCAGTTTGGCAGCCCTGCAGAATCAGCGCAAAGGAACCCGCTGCGCATAACAGGAACACTCGTAACTGTATGTTTGCCAACAGATCACTCATTTTGGCGAATGGTCGATCTCAGTTGTGAGGCGAACGCTCTGATTTTACTACCTAGTCGACTTCCGTTAACGAATGCACCCTTGCCTCTCACAAAGCCTCGGCGGCATTAATATCGCCCAAGGCTATCAGTAAGATTAGCTTCCAAATAGTCGCATTCACCATTATATTGGTACATTTTGCTCAATATATGGTATTATGTACTATATTATTGGTTATTTTTAGGCCAACGGAGGATTTGTCATGGTTGACGTACGTAAATCAGGGAAAAATGACCGGCATCGGAGAATGGATACATCACCTGAAAGCGGGACGCCCTTTGCAGACGCTCTGGCCAAAGAGGAGGCCAGCGTTGGCCAGCGTTTGCGGGAAATCCGAGCGACACGCAAGCTTTCAATGCGGGCGCTTGCCCATCTGAGCGGCCTGAACACCAATACCCTGAGTTTGATCGAAAACGGTCGCACTTCACCCAGCGTAAGCACCCTGCAGCAATTGGCGCAGGGTCTGCAAGTGTCCATCACTGAATTTTTCCAGACAAACCACGGCAGTAAAAAATTGGTGTTTCAAAAAAAGGGGCAGCGCCCTCGGGTCGCTTTCGAGCACAGCACCATGGAGGACCTGGCTGCTGGCATGCCGCGCATCGGGGCGGAACCGATCATCGTCACGCTGGAACCAAACGCCGATAGCGGGAAACAACCCATTGTCCATACCGGCCGGGAGTTCGTGTATTGCCTCGAAGGGCATATCGCATACACGGTGGACAACGAGAAATATTTACTGGAGCAGGGAGACAGCCTGATCTTTGATGCCTACTTGCCGCATCATTGGAAGAATATCGACTCTACTCCATCACAGGCTTTACTGGTCTTGTGCCCGATGGACGAGCGTGACCAGTCGAGGGAGCGGCACTTCCTTCAATGAAATGAGTGGGTTTGTGTTTCTGAACAAGGAGAGATGGACATGAGCAAGGTGGTGCATATCCTGGGTCTCGCAGCTATTCTGTGGGTACAGTGGTTAAAAACCGAGTCAGGGATATTCGAGGCGCAGGTCCTCGAACGAACCAGTTGGGTTGACCGGATTTCGGCCATGGAGTTCATTGCCCCCTTATGTCTAAGTGGCCTGGTCATCATTATTTACTTTGCAACCAAGCGAATTACAAAAGGTAAGAAGGAGCAAGAAAAATGAAAATCGCAGTGATCACAGATGATGGCACCACGATCAGCCGGCATTTCGGGCGAGCGGCCAACTACAAAATCCTGACTGTAGAGGACGGCAAAGTAACCATGTCCGAGTTACGTGCCAAGCCCGGTCATGACCAGTTCAAAGAAAATAATCATGCGCATCTTGAGGGCTCGGGACAACGGCACGGCTATGGACCGGTAGCGGAGCACCGTCACCACCGCATGGCGGAAGTGATTGCAGATTGCCAGGTGTTGCTCTGCCGCGGCATGGGCTCGGGTGCCTATGACAATATGCGAGCGATTGGCATTCGCACCATTATCACTGACCTGGCTTCGATTGATAAAGCGGTTGTGGCTTTCCTGGATGGCAGCATCGTCGATCACAAAGAACGTTTGCATTAAATCAGGTTCGGGCTCAGGTTGGGAGGCAGGCAAACAGATAATGCCTGCAAAAAATCAATAGAGTGTCTTAATGAGATACGTCTTTGGTCCAGTTTCTTCCCGGCGCCTCGGCCAATCCTTAGGGATTGACACAATCCCGTTTAAGACCTGCAATTGGAATTGTGTTTATTGCCAGCTAGGCCGAACTATCCCCTTAACCAACAAACGGAGCCAATATATACCGTCAGACGCCATTCTTGCCGAGGTTAAGAAAGCCTTGGCAGCGCGCCCATCCGATGAAATCGATTGGGTGACCTTTGTCGGCTCTGGCGAACCAACTTTGCACAACGGCTTGGGCGAGCTGATACGGGGGGTAAAGGAATTAACCGAACTGCCGGTTGCCGTCATCACCAATGGCTCCCTCTTTTACCTGCCTGGGGTACGGGAGGAGCTCAGCGCTGCCGACGCGGTGCTGCCCACTCTGGATGCAGGCAACGCCAAGCTGTATCGAAAAATCAACCGCCCACATCCGCAGATTACTTTCGAGCGCCTGGTGTCGGGGTTGATTTCCTTCCGCCAGGAATACCACGGCCAGCTTTGGGTGGAGGTGATGCTGGTACGCGGCTTTAATGATACGGAAGCCGCTTTGCTGGAGATCGCAGCAATATTGAAGCGAATCCAACCCGACGAGGTACATATCAACCTGCCTACCCGCCCCCCGGCTGAAACCTGGGTTCAGCTGCCGGACGAAGCAGGCTTTAATCGCGCCCTCACCATCTTTGGCGACATCGCTCGCGTTGTTCGCCCAGCCAGGCGCATCTTTGACCTAAGCGGCTACGACTCACCGTCCGAGGCTTTGGTCGACATTATTACTCGTCACCCCATGCGTGAGGATGATCTACGTCTCACATTGGAAAAATGGACACCAGGCCAGGTGGACGAGGCGTTGGCGAAGCTGGCTGCGAGCGGAAGGGTCCAAGTAGTGGAACGTTACGGAAAGCGCTTTTGGACATCAGGGCTAGGACACTTTCCTGAAAAAAAACTCACTGGGATTGAAATAATCCCTCGGAGAAAAAACCATACCTAACTTGGATGCCAAATGCTGCTAATTTGGGTTATCTGCTTCAGCCTATTGGGGAGTGTAGGCGCGATCTCTTTGGCGGGTGGTTACCTCTTATTCCCGGACAGAATCCAGCAAACCCTTATCACGTGCCTGGTCAGTTACGCAACGGGCACATTATTAGGTGCAGCGTTTTTAGGGCTTCTCCCACACGCTCTGATACATGCTCAAGCAACCTTGATCTTCCCAACTGTGCTGGCAGGAATTCTAGTTTTCTTTTTGATGGAAAAGATCGTTATTTGGCGGCATTGTCATGACCTGAATTGTCAGAGACATAGCAACGCGGGCACCTTGCTCTTAATCGGAGATGCAATTCACAATTTTGTTGATGGCCTAGCCATCGCTGCGGCTTTCATTGCTTCAATCCCTGTTGGGGTAACAACTGCTTTGGCTGTTCTGGCGCATGAATTACCCCAAGAACTGGGAGATTTTGCCATCTTGCTCAAAAGTGGATATCCACGCCGACAGGCAGTGATGTATAACCTCCTTTCAAGCCTCACGACCCTGCCAGGAGCCCTGTTAGCCTATTATTTTTTGATCACCTCGCAAATATACACCCCTTACATCATGGCTATATCCGCGGCAAGTTTTATCTATATTGCCATTGCCGATTTAATTCCTGGCCTTCACGACCACACTGAAACCAGGCAGAGTATTTATCAATTCATCTTTATTTTGGCTGGCATAGGCACTATTGCCCTCTTCCATACAACAGGCTCAACTTGAATTCACTTTACCGCATCAATGCCAATTTTCAAGCACGACCACGTCTTTTTGAATGGCCTTATTAGATGGCCATAATAGATGCCCTACTGAATAGTCTGAATAGTGATGCACCCGTGCGCTCGATCCTCGTCGGCGTACATTGGACGGTAGTTTGCAGCCATCACTGCGGCATGGCGGGCACTCCGATGACCAGCCACCCGCATGGACACATACAGGTGCGAGAGGCGGGGCACCTGCAGCAAATGAGCGCTCGCAAATTAACGGAACTTGCCCGCTCAGATGAACCGCTTGAAGCCGGCATTGGCGTGGCCGCAATCAATTCTATGTTGGACGTGGCCTTTTCCGCGCCTCAGGAGATAAATGCCTTCAAGGTGCTATCCGACCTCGGGCAGGGAAACAAAGTTGCCCTAATCGGCCGTTTTCCCTTTGTTGAACAGTTACGCCGAACTACACAGCAGCTTTGGGTTATCGAAAAGAACCCAATTGAAGGAGAGCATCCTTTTCAGTCAGCCATGGATTTGTTGCCACAGGCTGATTTAGTCGCCATTACGGGCAGCACGCTAGTTAACCACACCTTGGACGATCTATTGGGTCTCTGCCCGACTAAAGCGACCATTATGGTTCTAGGGCCGACCACACCTCTTTCTCCAATTCTTTTTGATTATGGCGTGGACATTCTTTCAGGCGTAAGGGTGGTGGATGAACAAGCGGTCCTTCGCACAGTTGGTCAGGGAGCCTCTTTTCAACAAGTTGAAGGTGTGAAGTTAATTACAGTAGTTCACAAGAAAAGTAAATAACCTTATGGAAATCATCATGCACCCAATTGGGATTATCCACTCACCGTTCACTGAAAAAGGCCAGGTTCCCATCCAGGCGTCGCGTTCTCAGGTCATTGGTCTGGTTGAATTATTTCCAGAATTTGCTGACGGTCTGCAGGACATAGAAAGTTTCTCGCACATTTTCCTGCTATACAACTTTCATTGTTCATCGGGATTTTCATTGCACGTCAAACCCCTTTTAGACGACCACGAGCATGGCCTGTTTACCACGCGCCATCCCTGCCGGCCGAATCCGATTGGGCTTTCCATTGTCCAGCTCATCTTCCGCCAAGAAAATTACCTGACCGTAGAGGGCGTTGACGCGCTGGATGGGACCCCCTTATTGGATATCAAACCCTATGTGCCGGAGTTCGATGCCTACACCGAAGCGCGGACGGGCTGGTATGAAACGCGGAGCAGAAAATGATGCCTCGGTGCCGAGCCATTTTCGCAATTTTTCTCGTAAATCTCATCGGACTCCTTTGTTTACCCCAGACTGTTTGCGCACAGGAGAAGCCGATTGTGCGGGCCGTTTTGTTCTATTCGCCTACCTGCCCCCATTGCCACCAGGTTATCACCCAGAATCTACCACCACTTCACCTAAAGTATGGGGAGCAATTTGAACTTGTCGTCATCGACATTTCCCAGGCTGGCGGCACCGCTTTGTATCAGGCGGCTGTGGAATACTTTAGCATTCCAGATAATCGGCTAGGCGTTCCCACCCTTATCATCGGCGACGTAATTCTGGTGGGTTCATGGGAGATCCCCGAATACCTACCAGGCCTGATTGAGGATTTCCTTGCCCAGGGCGGTGTAGATTGGCCAGATATCCCTGGATTGGGAGAAGCGCTGGCACAAGAAGTTCTGCCACCAGAGACCGCCACTACGGCGCCTGCCCAAGTCACACCCATCCCTGCCAGTACTGAGCCGGCATTCGTTGCACTAGATACCCCTTCGCCCATGAATAATTCAGTCTTGAGCCTTGCTGATGAGCAATATTCGACCTGGCAAGAAAAGTTTAGCCTCGACCCGGCAGGTAACACCCTTTCGATGATTGTGCTTATAGGCATGATTGCCGCGGTCTTCTGGGCCGCGACGCAATTCCGCCGGACCGATGGTACGTCCCTTAACGGTCAATGGTCCGGTTCGATTCCCTTTCTCTGTCTCATTGGCACTGTGATCGCGATCTATCTTTCCTATGTCGAAGTCGCCCAAGTAACCGCGGTTTGCGGTCCCGTTGGAGATTGCAATACAGTTCAGCAAAGTGTATACGCCCGGCTGTTCGGCGTGCTTCCTATTGGGTTGTTGGGCTTATTCGGATATGCAGCCATCCTGATCGCCTGGTCAGTTGCTCGCTTCGCGAATGGGCGAACAGCTTACGCAGCCAACCTGTGCCTTTTCGGCATGGTTGCCACTGGCACACTGTTCTCGATCTACCTTACTTTCCTGGAGCCATTCGTCATTGGCGCTACATGCATCTGGTGTCTGTCATCCGCAGTTCTTATGACCGTCCTCATGTTAGTGTCGTTAGAACCAGCCAGAGGCGCGTTTTTCCAAAAGAAAGGAAGCGTTGGCATTGAATAATAAATTGTCCAACGGCTCGAGTGTGATCAGCATCGACAGACTCGAGACCTTTCTGTGTGCAGCCGAAAACAACAGCCTTTCCGAAGCGGCGAAAAGGCTTCACCTGAGCCAGCCGGCCGTGACGCAAAGGATCAAACTAATGGAGCACGAATTGGGGTTTGCCTTATTCACTAGGAATAATCGCGGCCTGGTTTTAACCGAGGAAGGTCGTTTCCTGCTGCCCTGGGTCGAACGGCTAATTCACGACGCCCACAACCTAAGTGAAATGCTTGCTTCCATGCAAGAGGAAATCGTCGGCGACTTGCGTATTTCCTGCAGCACCACCGTTGGCAAATACATCCTGCCGCAACTGGCATCTCGTTTCCATTTGCTCCACCCGGCGATCAAGGTGTGCATTTTCGCCTGCGGTCCGGAAAAAGCCACGCTGGACCTGCTTGACGGCGAAGCCCATATTGGCGTGGTCAGCACCGAAGTGACCGACCCATGCTTGGAATTGCAAAGTTTCTTCCAGGATTCCATCACCTTGATCCTTCCCGCCAGCCATCATTGGGCGTCGCGAACCTCCCTTGAGCCTCAGGAATTGTTGGATGAACCGTTGATCATGCGCGAAGAAACATCGGGAACACGGCGTGTTGTGTTGGAGGAATTCGCCAAACACGACATCAGCCTCGACGACCTGAACATCTTCATGGAAATTGGGAACGCTGAAGCCATCGTGAGAACCGTGGCTAGTGGTTACGGCGTTGCCTTCGTCTCTACTCAGGCATCAGCCTGCATGTTAGCAGGTGGAGATATCGTGGAGATCCCGATCGAGGATGTAACCCTCCAAAGAACTATTTACATGGTTCGCAAACGCAATAGCGCACCTTGCAAAGCCCGCGATGTTTTTTGGAGCTGGATTCACGATCCATCCAATCAGGATATTTTCTGTTCTGCCAGGCAGAGTGGGAGAGCGCCAGACTAATAGACGATCTCCGGGCGGGGTTGATTAATCCGACCTGACGACAGCGCCTGCCAACTCTTCGCTAGGCTGTTCAGCCTTTTTCTTAATGGCCTCGAGATATTGGGCAAGCGGACGGTACATCATGTGCATCCACTTCCCAACCCCAACCTCCGTGTCTAACATGGCCACCATTGCCAGGACATGCACTAAGTACAAAATATAGGTTGGCCACACCAGCATCACATTGGCATCGCCCAGGTAGCGGAATATATGCACCAGGAGGCCGGACACGGCTCCAAAAAGAATCAAGGCCGGAAACATCCAATCACTGGGATGTGAAAAGCGGTGTTTTTGTTCTTGTTTGCGGATCCGACCGATTAAAGAGTCCACCGAGTATCCGATCAGCACAATAGCCGCGTAGTAACCCAGCCAGCGCTGTGGATGAAAGATAGGATAAATATTATCGGTCTGAAACCACCACAGGAATGGAACGATCAAGATAAGCATGGTCATATATCCTGACATGAACAGCAAGTGCTTCAACCATGCCGACTTGTTTTCAGCGCATTCCCGCCATCGTTTCTGGGTCATTAAATGGACTACAAAATTCTTGAATTCAGACAAGAACAAAGAAATGGATATGTTTTTCGCCTGCAACTCCTCCTTCAAGACATAGCGAGTCATCGTCGCCATGTTATTGATTACTCGAGCGCCCAGGAATGAAAAGTGAACTAACACGGCCGCCCAGATCCACATGACGGGAAACACGGTGTTCAATTCCATGCGGTCCGTGACCAGACGGGCAATGCCGAAGGCATGCAGCAAGAGGAGCAGTGCTAAACTGATGCCCACGCTCCTGAGTATGG
Organism: uncultured Anaerolineaceae bacterium; assembly: GCA_964371335.1. Lineage (GTDB taxonomy): Bacteria > Chloroflexota > Anaerolineae > Anaerolineales > UBA11579 > JAMCZK01. The sequence goes on along the minus strand of CAYJMC010000023.1, from coordinate 9,504 downwards.
CAAATAGGATTGCCCGGGTTGACGTGAATAGTTTCGCACTATGGCCGGTTGCATCGTATTGGCCGATCAGCCAACGCCGAATTGCCATCATGGTTTCTGCAGGCTCGGCGCCGCGTGGACAACTCTGCGAACAATTGCCGCAGTAATAACACTGCCAGGCGTCGGTTCGCTGCAGGATACGATCTTTTAGACCCAACTGAATGAACCGAATCATGTCGCGCGGGAAGAGATGCTTATCATCTGCCAGCGGGCAAATCGCCGTACAGCTGCCGCAGTTAAAACATTTTTCGATACCTACGGCGCCATACTCTTTGATTTCTAAAAGCAGTTTGGGATCAGCCCGTGTAGTCATTTCTCCTCCGTGATTTAGCCAACCAAGGTAAGAATTTTCGACTCGTATACAGGCTAATGCTCACCACCCTGGGTTGATAGGGATGAGTATCACAAAATATAAAACCGAAATTTATATCTGGAGATAAGTGAAATTGATAGCAGGATTTCGCTTCTTTTTTAACTTGATCTTCTATGGCACCGTGAGCAAAAAATGCGTCCCCCGCTGCCCCGTTACGCCGTCATTGCGAGAGCCTGTCCCGAGCGAGCCGCTTTGCGGCGACGAGGGAAAGGCGCTTTGAGCCGCCTTTAGCGGCTCAGCCTGACGTGGCAATCTCCCCCACCATCTTGGGAATTGTTTCAGCATTCACGCCTTTCAATGCCAACTTCGCAGTACGTTTCAGCCTGGATTGAAACCCAATAGCTGCTAGCTGATTGCTGAAAGCTGATAGCTTACAGCTTATGGCTTATAGCTTCTTCTGGCACCTCAGGCAGAAATGCGTGCCACGCTGCCCCAGCACTATGCGCTTGATCTTCGCCCCACACCGCAGGCAAGTGATCTTGCTTCCAGCGGGTAAGCCGCACGCGCTGAAGGCGGTGACAGCGTTTAAGATGCTGCTGACGATGGTGAGGGCGTAGGAGGGTTAGGGCAGAGAGCGAAGGTCAGCTATTGTATATTTTCAAACGAAACTATTCTGAAATTGTCGAGCGTAACCTTTCCTCGATTGATCGCAATCGCGAAATGCCAAGATTCCCTTTCCCACTTGAATCCTAGAATTTTGTCATAACTGATAATTTTCGAAGGATCAGCTTTATCCCAAATTACAGCCACAAACCTACCGCCTTCATCAGCCATCACCGCGTAGGAATAAGTTTTTCCAGCTTCCATAGTTAATCGATTGGCAAAAGAACTAGCAAAGGCATATTGATAACATTTATAGCCATTCTCACCTAGACATATGTTGACCATAAATCCATAGGATGTTGTTTGAAAACCATACTCGACATACGAAGGATTATCCCAAGTTCCATTGTGTAAGAAAGCACTGAATTCAGGTTTGTCCGGGCTGAAGGTGAGATCAACTATGATGCCCTGACCATTCTTGATAATCGTATGGTTCTGCACTTCACACCAATCCGCGCCATTAATAACTAAGGCACCATCCCGATACAAACTGTTACATCCTAAAGACCAGCCAAGGTTCTTGTCCATGGGATCAGCACTGAGGATCTCAAGACTCGTGGCGTAGGGGGACAAAATCCGAACATCACTCGATGCACCAAGAATCGGGGGTAGAAAAACAACTGCAACTGCTATCGCCGCCACGACAAGAATTCCTGCACCAGCCCAAAGCAAGGCCTTTCTATTCGACGGTCGAGCCACCATTTTTACATCAGGCTGAGCCGCTGATTGATCATTCATCTTGCTCTTAATGCTAAGGTCGATCAGTTCCCCGCCGCAAACTATGCAGCCTCCGTCTTCACTGACTTGGCGGACGCGATGACAGTTGGAACAATAACCCGCGCTGTGTACCTCAAATTGCGCGCCGCAGTATTTGCAGACAGTCGCTGTGAGAGAGATGGTCTCGGCGCAAAGTGGGCACTTTTGGGTATTAGTCTTGCTCGGTCGAACCTTTTTTGTTTTAGTCTTCATGGTCATCTCCCTAAGCCTTGACCCGGTATTTATCTAGGATTCTCTGAACCTGTCTGGCTGTTTCCGCCGTGGGCGACACCTTCACCAATAATTCGTTGAAAGCCGTAAAGCCTTGAGATAGCCCATCAGCTAACTGAACATGGAGTTCCGCAAGTCCTCCTGTGGAGCGGGTTGGCAACATGAGCGCGGATTGCATGATCATTTCGCCGCGCTTGGCAGGGCCGAAGGCTGCTCCGGCCTTTTCAAGGATGGTATCCAGCTGAGCAAATTTCTTGGCGTCAAATTCACCACACGTTGATAGGAAATGCATGCCTTCAGCATAAGCTTCCATCTTCTTGAGCAACTCTCGTTTGAGATCCGAACTTGGCTGGGCTTGTGCGGTAGCTCGAGGTAGTTTCTTTTCGGTTATCGAAGCGGATACCGGGACAGGACTAGGTTCTTGGAAAGTCGGCTGCACTTTGAAGTAGTACGCATTCTTTGAGAACCACCGGCGGAAGCTGTCAATAACCGACATTGGGATACCCAATATTGCAATGGCTGCGATAATCGAAGGGCTTAAGCTGACTCTGGCACTATTCGGTAGGTCGAAATATAGATAAACGACATAAGCCATGGAGCCTGCAAGGTAAGCGATAGTCAACCAAGAGAGGACGATTATTGCAACGCGTGCCCAGTTCTTGAGCATCAACAGACCAATAGCCGCAACTGCCAAGATGCCTGTGAGCACAAAGGGTATCCAATCCAGCACATCCAAAATCCCAGGTCCAATGGCATTGATCGCGGCTGCTGTGCCTCCAGCAACAAAAGCTGTTACCGGGATGTCTCCAGGGCCGAGGAAGAGTATCGTAACCAGAGCTCCCCCTGGGCTAAACAATAGGGCGAGGCCTAAGATAACCATTACAAAATCAGGCAGAAGGTCCGAAAAGCCCAAATCCAAAAGGGCAGATGTTCGAGCAAGCAACATTGTGGCTCCTACCACCAACAGGAATATGGCATATACCGTAACTCTAGTTGGGCGAGGCCTTTTGGCACCAGCTGGAGGCTTGGTAACGGTCTTTTCCGCAAGTTTCTGTTGCCTGGTCGGTTCCACCTTTGCAGGCGTTCTCAGCTTTGCACCATCAGCTCCCTTTATCAGAAAGCTCTCGAGGTGGACATCCTTAGCCGCCAGACCACATAGCACACATTTACCGCCCTCCACATCCACAACTGCATGGTCAGTCATGCAGTAGCCCTTGGTCGACACGTTGAACGCAGCACGGCAATGTCGGCATAGGCGCGCCTCACCTTTGATCATGTTGTGGCAGACTGGACATTCCTTTTCTCCCTTCAGCGTGGAAAATATGATTCCGTCATCAGATGTAGGTGCTCGCAAAGCAACTTTCGATGAGGGTTTCACCGTCGCATACTTTTTAGCGGCAACAGGAGCGGCTTGTGATACGGCCTTTTCGACGAACACCCCTTTGTTCCTCTCTAAATAGAAACGAAGGCCAAAAGTAAAGAGCACAAAGGCTGCCGTGATACTCAAAAACAACAGAACATTTCCTTCCGTTATAGCCTCAGCCAATTCGCCGCGCGGATTGATCAGTGTGTGATAGAAGACGAAAGCCACCAACACCAGCACACCCATCCACAGCCAACGGTTCTTGCGTTTAAGCGTTTCCCCAAAAGTGCCTGGCAAGCCGATCAGTTTGACGAACAGATTCTCCAAAGCCACAGCAGCAACCGTCAACAGCAATGCTTCAACGCCTGCAATGATGATCGAGGTGGCCACACTTTGGATTATTTCCATCAGAATGGTGGGCAACCAGACCACCAAGCCGACGACTACAAGAGTCAGCGCGCTAAGTTTCAATAGTCCGTTTCGCTTGGGTTCATCGAATTGTTCTACGCGAGTTTCCAACGCGTCAGGCGTGCCAAACATCAGCCCGGGAACCAATGACAGCAGGCGCGAGGTGGTTGTAGAAACCACCGCCAACAATACATTTGTCGGCTTCACATTGAGTTCGGCTGCCAAACCCCATTTGCGAATACGGCGCCATTGGGCAAAGTCACCGGCCAAACCAACAAGTCCATACGCCACACACATATAAATAAATAATGCAATGCCTTGCGAGCTCAGAGGATTCCAAGTTCGGTCAAGCATTGAAAAGACCAAGCCATAGAAAGCAATAACCGCTGCGACCTTAAAAATACCTGTGAGCGGATTTCCATCAACTCGGCGCTTGAAATAATCCGACAACGAATGCTGCATTCGACTTACCCATTTCAAAGGCGCGAACCTTTCTTTGAGAGCGCTCTCGTTTTCGCTTATCGTACGCGTAAGCACTTCTGCGGCAAAGGCAAACGGCAGCATCATGAGCGCGGCTAGTAATACATTGGTGCCGATAACCGTCGGCCTGGTAGAGAGGTCTGTCGGCGCGGGAATGTATCGAGTGATTTCCGGGACCAGGGGACCGCCCTCTCGGAAAGCCGTCCCGCTTTCACGCCCTACAATGGCGGCCACGCGATCATCCAGGATGCGCGCCAAGTCAACGGCACGCGCCGCGGGCACATTCCCCTGAATATAAATGTAGGCTAACTCAATAAGCACAGGTCCGCGGCGCGCGACGACGTAGTCAAGCAGCATGGTCCTTGAGCCTAGCTCGATAGACATTGAAAAAGCAAGCCTGGTATCTCCAATAGATCCGGCTCCGCCAAGTGCGCTCACCTGACCCGAGCCAAGGGCGGATTCAAGCTGACTGTATAGCGCTTCAGGATCAGCAAGCTGGCGGTCGAGCTCGGATTGCTCATCTTCTGTGAATGGTGTGATCAGCCCGCTGACCACAAATTGAGGATTGCTGGCATTCGCATTCCAGAAGCTAGCAACATTGATCATTTGCGCTTCTGAAACGCGGGTCAGGCTGCGCTGGAACCCTTCCAATAATGATTCCATGCTGGATCGCTGGTTCGCAGGCAAATTTTCAAAACCTTCGGGCAGGTCATTCAGCCTAAGAATCGCATCGGAGAGATCAGGCCCTTGGTAAGCAAAACCAGGGAAAACGGTGACCGCCGCTAAGGTAGTAACAATTACGATTACGCCGGTCGATTTCAGCCATTGGAAATTATGATAATTACCCATGTTTCCTCCTTCAATTCAGGCAATCAGGTTTGTATCTGGACTAGTGAATCTAGATAGAAGGCTAATTTGGCGTGGGAATCCAGCAAGATTGAGCTTATATAGAATCTATTTGTAAATACGGGAGTACACAGATTTGGGTAAACCTTCATCCGGTTACCTGTGACAAATCAACTTACAGATGTGTAGACAACATCTTCGCGCCTGGTTCCAGGGTTCGATATGGGCATTTGTCAGGGTCAAATGTCAGGTTGAAGGCAGAAAAGAATCAAACTGTCAAACAAGCGTTAGCGGGCTTAGGAACGATTTCTCTGGCAACGCGGGCAGAAATGCGTCCCCCGCTGCCCCAGCACGATACGTTTGATCTTCGCCCCACAGCGCGGGCAGGGCTCGCCCGTTCGCTGGTAGACCTTAAAGTGGTTCTGATACTCCCCACCTCGGTAAACCCAATCGATACTGGCCCCATTTCTCTTTATTCCAGCTTTTAGCACCTTGCGGATACCGCGCAGCAGCGAGCCAGCCTTCTCGCGGCTGACGCGGCTGGCCAGCGACAGCGGGTGCAGCTTGGCTTCCCAGAGCGCCTCGTCGGCGTAGATGTTGCCGATGCCGGCGAGGAAGGTCTGATCCAGCAGCAGCGGTTTGAGCTGGCGCTTGCGGGCAGCCAACATCTTATGGAAACGGCTGGACGTGAGCGCCGAATCCAGCGGTTCCGTACCCAGTTCGCCGGTCACCTCGGCGGCCTCCGCCACCAGCCAGGCGCGCCCAAACTTGCGCGGGTCCTGGAAGCTGAGCTGCAGCCCATCTTCAAAATAGATCTGCAATCGCGAATGCGACCCAAGCGGTTCATCCGAGTAGCCCGTCAACAAGTCCCCGCTCATGCGCAGATGGATTAGCAGCGCATCCTTGTCAAGTTCGATGCGCACGAACTTTCCTCGCCGCCCCACTGCCTTCACCGTTTGCCCGACGATGCGGCGCTCGAACTCTGCCGCCCCATTCGCTTCGCTCAGGGCAGGCTCCGGCTTGGCCACCGTCCGCTGCCACGCCACGTGGGCGCGCACCACCCGCCGGCCGATCAAATTATCGGCGCCAGAGGCAAGCCCGCGGGCGATCGTCTCTACTTCAGGTAATTCGGGCATCAGTCAGTTGACAGCAGACAGTAGACAGTTCACAGTTGACTGAAAAATGTTCCTTAGCATCCATATACCTTTATTTAAACCATTGCAGGAGGGCGAGTGAAATGAGCCCGAGCCTGCCCTGGGATTTGCCAAAGCAAAGCGTGAAGGTGGCAAAAAAGAAGGTTTTAATCAGCGTTTATCCGCGTTCATCCGCGGATAGTTTTGACGTTGGACTTGGGACGTCGCACGTCTTTACTCGTTGAACATCTTCCCTACCGACCGTCCCTCGTGCGCCCGCTTAATCACCTCCCCCAGCAGTGAGGAAACCGACAAAATGGTGAGCTTATCGCCCAATAGCTTGCGCTTATCTTCGGGGATGGGGATGGTATCCGTGGTGACAATGCCCGCCAGCGGCAGCTTGGCCAGGCGCTCCGTTGCCGGATCGGATAGCACCGGGTGCACGAACAGCAAATAGATCTTGCGCGCCCCGCTCTTCACCAGCAGCTCCACGCCTTCGCTGACCGAACCGCCAGTGTCCACTTCGTCGTCAACCAACAATACGTCGTGTCCGGCGACATCCCCCACCAGACGCATCGCTTCGGCTTTAGCATCGTTGGAAATGCGGCGCTTCTCGATCAGGGCCAGGGGCACGTTGATGCGTTCCGCAAAATTACGGGCGCGCTTTGCAAAGCCCAGGTCAACGCTGACCACCACTGGGTCCTTCAGCGTCTTGCACAGCTTGCGCGCGTAATCCGACAGGATATGGAACGTGGTGAGCACATCGCCCGGGATGGAGAAAAAGCCCTGGATCTGCCCCGCGTGCAAGTCTAGCGTGATGTAGCGGTCAGCCCCGGCCACCTCCACCATGTCGGCCACCAATCGAGCCACGATCGGCACGCGCGGCTGATCCTTTTTATCGGAGCGTGCATAGCTCATGAATGGGATCACCGCAGTGATGCGCGCCGCCGAATCCAGCCGCAGGGTCTGCAGCATGATCAGCAGCTCCATCCAGTTGCGGTGCACTGGCTTGGCCGTGGATTGGATCACGTACACATCCTGGCCGCGCACGGAGCCGTGCAATTTCACTAATAGATTTTCGTTGGGGAATTGGATCAGGTCGCGGCCGCTGAGCGGGGTCTCCAGGTAGTCGGCGATCTTTTTCGCCAATTCCGGTATCGCCGAACCGGCGAATAATTTGATGTCACCGTATA
>CAYJMC010000023.1:0-1979 GCA_964371335.1 uncultured Anaerolineaceae bacterium | reverse complement strand
TCTTGGGGCTTGGGCTCATTCAGCTCTCCCTGATCGACTGGATTTCTTACGGGCGTCCCACTCGGAGCGAAGCATGCCCATCAATAATACATCCTTATAAGCGCCATCGCTATATTCCGCCTGACGCAAGCGACCTTCGTGAACCAGGCCGATCTTTTCGTAGGCGTGAATGGCGCGGGGATTATCTTCGAAAACTTTGAGCTCGAGGCGATGCAAGTTCAGCGTGTCGAAACCATGGGACATCAGCAAAGTCATGGCTTCTTGTCCATAGCCTTTGCCCCAATACTTTTTCTCCCCGATCAGAATACCCATCTCGGCGTGGCTATCCCTCCAATTGATCCCGTGGAAACCACAAGTGCCTATCGGGATCCACTTGGCCCCTTTTTTGATTTCAATTACCAGGACCTGTTCTTCGGGAGGCCGAGCCAGCATTCCTTCGAACCATTTTTCTTCTCGCGCCAGGGACATGGGCAAGAACATGCTCACACCCTGCAGCACTTCAGGATCATTAACCCAGCGCACAAAATTTGGCAGGTCGCTGCGTTCAGCGCCACGAAAGCGGATGCGCTTGCCATAGATCATTGCGATGCATCTCCATTCAGCAAAGCGGTCACCGCCTGCCGCGGAGAGAGCTTACGCGCCAACAATTCTTCCAGCATGGCTTCGTATTTTTTGTCGTTTACATTTTCTCGCCAGCGCGACATCAGGCTTGATTGCAACAAAGTCTCCACCTCGGACTCCAGCCGGGCGCGGTCGCGCAGTTGCCAGCCGCCTGTCTTCTCCAGATGAACGCGATGGCCCGCAATAGCCTCCGCCAACTCGGCGATGCCTTTGCCATCTGTAGCGACGGTTCGCCGTATCGGCGGGATCCACATATCACCGCTGATCTCAGCATCAGTGGACTCAACGGTTTGCGCTTGGCCATGGTGCATGATTGTTCGCTTGGTCGGATGGCCCAGTTTCAACATCCCGAGCAGGGCGCGTTCGGCAGCTTCCACACCGGGGCGGTCGGCCTTATTGAGTACCAGGATATCGGCGATCTCCAGGATGCCGGCTTTGATAGCCTGAACGTCATCGCCCAGGCCGGGCACGTTGACTACCAGAGTGGTATGGGCGAGTTTGGCAATATCCACTTCAGTCTGGCCGGCGCCAACCGTCTCGATAAAGATGATTTCGTATCCGGCCGCGTCCAGGGCTTGCACCAAGCCGGCGGTAGCCGCCGCCAGGCCTCCCAGCGAACCGCGGGTCGCCATTGAACGGATGAAGACGCCGTTGTCGCCGGAAAGCTCACGCATGCGTACCCGGTCGCCGAGGACTGCACCGCCGGTGAACGGGCTGGTGGGATCGACCGCGACGACAGCCACGCGGCGTGCGCCGTTTGCCGACTGGCGAAAATGGAGCGCGAGTTGATTTACCAGGGAGGATTTGCCGGTGCCCGGTGCGCCGGTGACACCGATGAGATGGGCTTTGCCCGTGTGCTTGAAAAGATCGTTGAGCGCCTGCTGGCCGGCGGGGCTTTCGTTTTCGATCTCCGTAAGCAGGCGCGCCAGTGCGAGCCGGTCGCCTTGGAGAACGGACTCTTGCAGAATCATGCGCCCCACCCTTGCCTAAGCCGCTTGGCGCACAGAATTGCGGATGTCTTCGATTATCTTCTGAGTGGGAGACCCGGGTCCGTAGATGCCTGCGACGCCGAGCTCTTGCAGCTTGGGTGCATCCTCATCCGGGATGATCCCGCCAACGAAAACGCGCACCTTGTCCTGGCCGTTCTTGCGCAGCAGTTCGACGACGCGCGGCACCAGGGCCATGTGGGCGCCTGAAAGGATGGAGAGGCCCACGGCATCTACGTCTTCCTGCAGGGCGGCTTCGGCGATCATCTCCGGCGTTTGGCGCAGTCCGGTGTAGATGACTTCCATGCCGGCGTCACGCAGGGCGCGAGCGATCACCTTGGCGCCGCGGTCGTGGCCGTCCAAACCGGGTTT
>CAYJMC010000022.1:14426-34738 GCA_964371335.1 uncultured Anaerolineaceae bacterium | reverse complement strand
TCCTGGGATATCCACAACGACCGTTGCGTGGGCTTGGTCGGTCCGAATGGCGCGGGCAAGAGCACTCTGCTGCGCCTGATAAGCGGTGAGCTGAAAAGCGAAGGCGGCTTTGCCAACGCCCGCGGCAGGCTGAGCATCGGCAACCTGCACCAGGAACCGCGCCTGGACCCGAGGCGCACCGTGGTCGAAGAAGCCCTCACCGCATCCACCCAGGTTCCGGTCTTGCAGCAGGCTATTGCCAAGGTGGAAGCGGATCTGGGCGATCCATTGATCTATGGAAATGAAAAGAAATTGGCGCGGAAAATCGAGGAGCATGCGCGTTTGCTCGAAGAACATACCCGCCTGGGAGGCCCTGGTTACGAAGGCCAAGTACGCGCCACTCTCTTGAACCTTGGATTTTCTGAAGCTGAGTTCGAATTGCCGGTTGCCGTATTGAGTGGCGGCCAGAAGAAATTGGTCGGACTTGCCAAATTGCTCGTTACCCGCCCAAATCTTTTACTCCTGGACGAACCCGATAATCATTTGGATTTGGCGGCCAAGGAATTCCTGGAATCATATATTCGCTCTTACCCCGGTGGCGTGGTCATCGTTTCACATGACCGTTACCTGCTCGACGTAGTAGCCGATGAGATCGCCGAACTAGAAGATGGCAAGTTCACCGTTTACTCCGGAAATTACTCGGAATACGCGGCTGAAAAACAGAATCGATTGCTGCAGCAACAGCATAACTTCAAAGTCCAGCAGAGCGAGATCAATCGTCTTGAGCTGTCGGCGAAACGCATGTTGATCTGGGGTCGTGCTCACGATAACCCAAAGCTGATCCGCCGAGCCAAATCGATGATGAAGCGGATCGAGCGCGTGGACAAGATTGACAAACCAGTTCTCGAGCGCAGGACCATGGATTTACAACTGACTGGTTGGCGTGGGAGCAATAAAGTCCTGGAAATTTCCAGTATCAGTAAAGGCTTTGGTAAGCCGGATCATGACTGGATCCAGATCCTAAACAGCCTCAACCTAACTCTCTGGCACGGGGAGCGTGTTGGCCTGATTGGTCCAAATGGTGCAGGCAAATCACTGCTCTTCCGGCTTCTGCTTGGAAAGGAGAATCCAGATTCCGGCGAGATCAAGCTGGGTCCAAGCATCCAGGTTGGCTATTACGCCCAGGAACATGAGACATTGGAGAATTCGATCAGCTTGCTTGATACGGTGCGCAGAGCAGCCAATAGTTCCGAGCCTGCGGCGGTGAAATTGCTGAGCAAATTCCTGTTTGCTTACGATCAGATGCGCAACCCTGTTGGCACACTTTCGGGCGGTGAGCGCAGCCGGCTTCAGCTCATTTTGATCATGCTGACCGGCGCGAATTTTCTGCTGCTCGATGAACCCACTAATAATTTGGATATCCCCTCTGCAGAAGTTCTGGAAGACGCGCTGGCCGAGTTCCAGGGATCTGTTCTGGTTATCTCGCACGACCGCTATTTCTTGGATCGCGTTGCCACGCGCATCCTCGAATTGGACGAAGGCGAACTGAACGAGTATGGTGGCAGCTATAGCGATTACCAGGCGATCAAAGAACGTATTGAATTTACTTCTGCGTAATAGTCTTTATTGTCTTGCAACCTGGCTGCCCAGGCGCAAAAAAGTTCGCAATTCAGGGAGGATAAAAATCAGGACCGCCAGTAATCCCACCGCCATTCCCCCCAGCGCGCCGAAGAGCGCCGGCACCGGTGCCCAGGTAATGACCGCGTACACGAATGCAGCGCTGGCTAATGTGGCAAGCCCGACGCGTTTCAGCGTATCTCTGCTGGCCGTCAGGCCTGGAAATCGACGTCCCAGCAGCCACAGCAGGACTAGCGCTTCGGCCGTAAAAGCGATGGTGCCAGCCAGCGCAATGCCCCCGGCACCCATCAAAGAGGTAAGACCTATTGCCAGCAAGATAAATGCAAAAGAATTGAGTGCGGCTGCATAGAAAGGCACAACCGCATTTTGCTGCGCGTAGAATGAACGGGAGGCGATTTCCAACAGAGCGTGACCCATGAGTCCGGCCAAGTACAACCGCGTGACCCAAACAACCAGGTCCACTTCACCGGCATCGAAGGCTGGGAAAGCGCGTGCCACGACAGGGCGTAAGCCAACAGCTAGCAGCACCGCGGCTGGTATTGTGAGAGCTAGAAGTACTCGCACCGCGCCGTTGACTGTCTCCTTGAACTTCTCGCGATCACCACTCGCAAAGATTTCCGAGATGCTGGGTAGCAACGCAATGGCTATTGCGCTGCCAAGGAGGGTCTCGGGCACCTGCATAATGAACCAGCCCAAGTTGAGCGCCGTGATCGACCCTTCGCCCAGGTCCGAGGCCAAATTGTCGCGGGCGATGAAATAGATCTGGATAAAGAACATAGTCAGCACACGAGGACCCATGAGTGCAAGAACCTGCTTCACACCTGGCGTGCGCAATCCGACAAATGGCTGCCAGCGAAAACCGTAGCGCAGAAGGCCGGGTACTTGGATTAATAAATGCAGCAACGAGCCAATGATGACCCCGTAGACTAAACCGTGTACTCCAAGACTGAAATGCGGCAGGCTGATCCCTGCGATCTCGTAACCCGTCTGTGGTGATAACACCAAGGCGCCAAATATCTGGCCAATGTTGTAAAGAGCCGGAGCCAGCGCCGGCAAAATGAAATGCTGGTTGGCTTGCAAGCCTGCCATCGCCAATCCACTTATCGAGAAGACAAGGATAGCGAACAAATCCAGGCGCATCAGTTCAACGGAAAGCGCTTTCTGTTCCGCTAGGAAGCCGGGTACGATCACGGCATCGATCAACCAAGGGGCTAACAAGGCGATGACGATTGCCAAGGTCGCGGTGACCATGAAGGCTAGATTCAAAATGCGGGCGAACAATTCCCAGGCGGCAGAGCGACCGCTTTTCTGCATATAGTCCGAAAGAACGGGAATTAGGGCCACCCCTAAAGCTCCACCGGAAATCAACGCCGATAACAAATCGGGAATGTTATTGGCGGCGTTGAATACATCCAGTTCGTAGGAAAGTCCGAATTGATTGTTTACTATCAATTGGCGGATGAATGCAAGGACCTTGTCGATTCCAAAGAAGAAGGCAATGATGAGGGTGGAGCGGGCGAAATGGGTCATTAGGGGGAGCAGCCGGAGATTGGCTCGCGGAATTCTAACATGTGGAGTTGGGGCTCTCCATTTCTGTAGATCAATCTGATTGTTGACAATTGCCCGTGTCTGGTATAGACTGTCCCACGTCGGTTCTGCAAGCGAACGATTTTGTTCGCAAGGCAGCTCTTGCGTCTGGCCCTCTTGCCCCAATAATTTATTCACCCCACTACTTGGTGGAGCTTTTTATTTGCTTCGTCTTAGACAAAGCAGGAGTATTTTAGTGTGTCAACGCAATTGGGTTCTGAGTTTATTGATTTGAAATCCGTAGTGCCCGTAAGCCGCTGGAAGGGCTTATGGCGCCTGCTTGCGGGCCAACGCGGTGCCTACGCTCTTGCCGCGCTCAGCCTGGGCGTCTCCGCGCTTTGCCGATCCAGCGTCTATTTGCTATTGGCCTACTTTGTGGACGAAGTCCTCGGCGCGCCCGATTTCAACCAGCGAGTGCTTGTTGTAGCGCTAGGCTTTGTCGGACTTGCCATGGTGCAGGGGACCTTCACCTATCTCAGCGGCTCCTTGGCTGGGCGCACAGGTGAAAGGGTGGCACAGCGGCTGCGCAACTACCTTTACGATCATATCCAGCGTCTCAGCTTCACCTTCCACGATAAGACCAAAACAGGCGAGCTGATTCAGAAGGTAACTTCCGACGTGGACGCCGTGCGTCGCTTCATCGCCCAAGAGGCCACCGAATTCGGCCGCATCCTTATGCTCTTCCTGGTCAATTTTGGCGTTCTCCTCAGCCTGAACGTACGACTGGCTTGGCTCTCGATTATTTGTGTGCCGTTCACGGTCACCATGTCCTATTTCTTCTTCGGTCGGATCTCAAAGGCTTACGAAGCCTTCCAGAATCAGGATGGAGTGCTGAATTCGGTATTGCAGGAGAATCTAACCGGCGTGCGCGTAGTGAAGGCTTTTGCACGCCAGGATTACGAACGCAACAAGTTCGGGAAAGAGAACTGGGAAAAATTCGTTCGTGGCCGGAAACTGCTGGTCTGGCATTCTTTATTCTGGCCAATATCTGACATCATCACCGGCGCCCAGATGCTTTTCGGTTTTTTCATGGGCGCGTTGATGACCATCAACGGCGAGATGACCCCGGGCGCTTATTTGGCCTATGTCAGTGTGCTGATCTGGTTGATCTGGCCCATTCGCAATCTAGGCCGCGTGATCGTGCAGATGTCCCAGGGGCTGGTGTCCTTTGGTCGCGTAACCGGCATGATCCGGGAGGAGCGCGAACCGTTGGACGAGGGCGATTACCTGCCCGCAAGCAGGCCGCGTGGCAAAATCGTGTTTGAGGATGTGAGCTTCGAGTACGAACCTGGTTCACTTGTCCTTGACCACGTCAGCTTCCGCTGTGAGGCTGGCCAGGCCGTGGCCTTGCTCGGCTCGACCGGATCTGGAAAAACGAGTCTGGTGAACTTGTTGCCACGTTTCTACGATTACACCGGCGGCCGCATCCTGTTGGATGGCGTGGAATTGAAGCGTTACACGCGTAAGTACTTACGCGAAAACATTGGGATTGTGCTGCAGGAACCTTTCCTGTTCTCGCGCTCGATTCGGGAGAATATCCGTTACTCGGTTGGACGCGAGGTGGATGAAGCCGAAATCGAATCCGCCGCCAAAGCCGCCGCCGTGCATGACGTGATCCGCACCTTCCCCGGCCAGTACGACATGCTGGTTGGTGAAAAGGGGGTGACTCTGTCTGGCGGGCAGAAGCAGCGCCTCACCCTGGCGCGCACCTTGCTGAAGGATCCCAGCATTCTGATCCTTGACGACGCCACCTCATCGGTGGACACTGAAACCGAAGCCTCAATCCGCAGGGCCCTTAAGAAGCTGATGCAGAGGCGCACGACCTTCATCATTGCTCATCGTATCCAGAGCGTAATGTTGGCCGATCTCATCCTGGTCTTTGACGAAGGGCGCATTGTGCAGCAAGGCACGCACAAGCAATTACTGGCCCAGGATGGCATTTACCGTAAGGTATTTGAGATCCAGACCCGCATCGAAGAGGAAGTCCAGCGTGAAGTCGCTGGAGCTTCCGCTCAATAAGAAAAGACTAAGGTATGGAAGACTTTACTGAATTTCAAGAAGAAGAATTTTCAACGACCTTTAACGGCAAGACCATCCTGCGCATCCTAGCGCAGCTGAAACCGCATTGGCCGTGGGTGCTTGGATTCCTGGTCATGATCAGCGGGGTCTCATGGTTGGACTCTTACTTCACCTACCTGAACAAGCAGATCATCGACGAGGGTGTTGGCCAGCATAACATTCAGGTGGTGTTGGACATCATGATCCCTTATGCCCTGCTGCTTTTGGTGCAGGCCGTGGGCGTGTTCGCCTTCATTTACCTCACCGGCGTGTTGGGCGAGCGCGTCCGCTATGACCTGCGTAAGAAGATGTTCGGCCACCTGCAGGATTTGTCGCTCTCTTACTACAACCGCACGCCTGTAGGCTGGATCATCTCACGCGTTACCTCGGATTCCGATCGCGTCGCTGAGTTGGTCACCTGGGGCATGCTGGATACTACCTGGGGCATCATGAATATCATCACTGCCGGCTTCTTTATGGCGTTGATAAACTGGCGCCTGGCGCTGCTGGTATCCGCGGCCATCCCTATTTTGGTCGTGGTGGCCTCCTGGTTTCAGAAGAAGATTATCCGGGAGTACCGCGAAGTACGCAAAATCAATTCCAAGATCACGGGCGCTTACAACGAGAATATCACCGGCGTGCGCGTGGTGAAATCCCTGGGCCGCGAGGAGGCCAATCTGCGCGAGTTCAGTGGCCTCACTGGCGAGATGTTTCGCGCTGGCTACCGCGCCGCCTGGCTATCGGCGCTATTCCTTCCCGTGGTGCAACTCATCACTGCTGTGGCGCTCGGTGGCATCATTTGGTATGGGGGTATTCAAACTCAACTTGGGGATATGACGATCGGTGGCATAGCCGCTTTTGTTTCGTATATCACCTTCATGCTCTTTCCCATCCAAGAAATGGCTCGCGTCTACGCAGAATTGCAGCACGCCATTGCCTCCGCGGAACGAATCTTTTCAATGATCGATGCGGTTCCCTCTGTGGTGGATTTGCCTGGAGCGAAGAATCCGGGCACAGTGAAAGGTGATATCGTCTTTGAAAACGTAACCTTTGCCTACGATGATGAACCGGAGGAATCCGTACTCGAGGATTTCAGCCTCCAGGTAAACCAGGGCGAAACCATCGCGTTGGTCGGTCCAACGGGCGGCGGCAAGAGCACCATTGTGAATCTAGTGTGCCGTTTCTTCGAGCCCACCTCGGGTCGCATCCTCATCGGCGGTACGGATTACAAAGAATTCACCTTGCAAGGAATCCAATCGCGCATCGGGGTGGTGCTGCAAACTCCGCACTTGTTTTCCGGTAGTGTGCTCGAGAACATTCGCTACGGTCGCTTGAATGCGACCAATGCGGAAATTGAAGAGGCAGCTAAACTGGCCGGCGCGCATCGATTCATTATGGATCTGGAGGTTGGCTATCAAGCCGAGGTGGGAGAGGGCGGAAACTTTTTGTCTGTGGGGCAGAAGCAGTTGATTAGCTTGGCGCGCGCTGTTCTCGCCGACCCAGAAATTTTCGTGATGGATGAAGCTACAAGTTCAGTAGACACCCTCACCGAAGCGTTGATTCAGCAGGGCATGGAAACCATGATGAAAGGCCGCACCAGTTTCATCATTGCCCACCGTCTCTCGACGATCAAGCGCGCTGATCGAATCATCGTGATCGAGAATGGCAAGATCACCGAAAGCGGAAGCCACGCAGAACTGATGCGCCAGGGCGGACATTACTACAATCTCTACACTCAACAGTTCCGCGACGAATTGACTCGGGATCAAGATCCATTCCTTGCAGGTCGTCTCGCGCCCGCGACTTAAATCCCTATACCCACTCGTTTTGCAAGGAGGCATAATATCCACCTCTTTGCGCGCTTATGGATAAATACGATTCCTATCTCGAACCAACTCAGCCAATCACCTCCCGTGATCTAGTTGGCAAAACTCAACCTGCCCTTCAGAAAAAAAACGGACGCGGACGTTCCTCTGGTTGTTCGCGAATCTTCATCGGGGTTCTTTTTCTCTTCCTCATCTACACGTTCGCGCCCTTCCGCAGCAATGTCCTCATCCTGGGCATCGATCGCACCCCCGGGGGTACCGACGTTGGTCGCAGCGACACCATCATCCTTATGGGTTACCACGCGTTTACCGGTCAAGCAAATATGCTGTCGATCCCGCGGGATCTTTGGGTTCCCATCCCGGGATACGGGGAAAATCGTATAAACGCAGCCCATTCTTTTGGGGAATTGGAGCAACCGGGTTTTGGTCCTCGGTTGGCATTGGCTACAGTGCGATCCAATTTTGGGGTAGGTGTAAGTCAATACTTGCGTATCCGTCTGGAGGGATTTGCAGATGTCATCGATTCCCTCGGCGGCGTCGAAATCACTTTAGACGAGGCAGCCGCAGGTTACCCTGTGGGTGAGCATGTCTTGAATGGTGAGCAGGCGCTGGCCTTCGTCCGCAATCGTACTGGCGATGATTTCTTTCGTATGCAGCATGGTCAACTTTTCATCATGGCAGTAATCAATAAAATGCTCAATCCAATATCCTGGTTGAGTGTTCCCGGCGCTATGTTTGCCATGGTGCAGGCTATTGATACCAACATTCCTATTTGGGATTGGCCGCGCCTGTCCATCGCATTATTGCGCGCCGTACTTTTCGATGGCATCAACGCGATAACAATTCCACGCGAAGCCGTGACTCCATGGATCACCGACGCCGGTGCGCAGGTATTGTTACCGAATTGGGATGCGATCCATCAAATAGTTCTCGAAATGTTCGGATTATTCTAGAAATGTATTGCGTGTAAAAATAGTTATCGAAAAATTTCTCGGAAAGAAATAAATCTAAAATATTTTTGTGAAAATTCTCCGAAGCATAAAAATATTTATTTGTCACGGTATTTGAACATTAGAGTGTAAATTCGCACACATTTGCATGCGTTTTTATACAGCATTTATACAAGTTATATTCTATACTGGATCAACTTCGCCATTCATTTGGCGACAATCCGCGGAAGGAGAAAAATGGCCGCTAAGCGAAAGACTAAGAAAAAGGCAACAAAGAAGAAGGCCACAAAGAAGAAGAAGAGATAATCTCTTCTCGTTTTTGTGCTTCTCAAAGTGGCGGTGGTTTTCCACCGCTACTTTGTTTTTAAATTCTTAAGGCTTTATAATTCATTTGTGATCGATGAAAATCTCCCGTTGATTGATTTGCATCGCCATTTAGATGGCAGTGTGCGACTGCAAACTATTTTAGATCTGGGGAAAAAACATAATCTACCCTTGCCAGCGTGGGATTTGGAAACTCTGCGGCCGTATGTACAAGTTACCGAAGCGCAGCCGGGCATCATGGTGTTCATCCAGCGATTTAAATGGATGACGGGCATTTTGGTTGATTACGATGCTTGTCGTCGCATCGGTTACGAAAATATGCTGGATGCCCGGGCCGAAGGCATCGATTACATCGAATTGCGGTTTAGCCCGTTGTTCATGGCACAGGCGCACGGACTAGATCCGGTAGGCATCGTTGCTGCCGTCTCAGAAGGTGTGCGCCAGGGCACAACCGAAACCGGTGTAAAAGCGAATTTAATTGGTATTCTTTCGCGCCATTTTGGACCGCGAGAAGCGATGCGCGAATTGAACGCATTACTAGCGCACAAGAGTGATTTTGTTGGATTGGATTTGGCTGGAGACGAAGCGAATTTTCCCGGCGATCTTTTCGTTGACCATTTTAGAATGGCGCGTGATGCCGGCTGGCATATTACGGTGCATGCCGGCGAAGCCGCGGGCGCCGAAAGTATTTGGCAGGCGATTCGCGACTTGGGCGCAGAACGAATCGGTCATGGCACCCGCGTATTGGACGATGCCCAACTTATCGATTACATGGTTGAGCATCGTATCGGAGTTGAAGTCAACTTGACCAGCAATGTGCAGACCAGCACCGTTCGATCCTATGCCGCGCACCCGCTAAAGGCAATGCTGGAAGCCGGCATCCTGGCTACCATAAACTCCGACGATCCAGGCATCAGCAATATCACCCTGCCATACGAATACGACGTTGCGGCTCCCAAAGCAGGCCTCAGCCAGGCGCAAATTCGGCAAGCCCAAAACAATGCCTTAAAGTTAGCCTTTTTATCGGCAGATGAAAAACAAGCCCTTCGGCGGGCAAAGCAATCGCAGACGGCCTAAACCGAGTACGCCCAGCCGATTTCGCCGTTAACATGATTAGGAGGCAACCATGCAAGTAATCATCGCTGGCGGTTCTGGCCTTATCGGCCGTGGCCTTACCGCAAACCTTGCCAAGGATGGCCACAAGGTCATCATCCTTAGCCGCAGCCCCGAAAAAGTAACTGGTTTGCCCCCGGGTGCTATTGCCATTGGCTGGGACGCCCAAACGGCGGCCGGTTGGGGTAGTCGGCTCGACGGCAGCGAGGTCATTGTCAACCTGGCTGGTGAAAACCTTAAAGGCAAGGGACTTTTGCCTCACCGCTGGACAAAGCGCCGAAAGGAAATCATCCGCCAAAGCCGACTGGAAGCCGGCCGGGCGGTAGTCGAAGCCGTCAAACAAGCTACCCAGAAACCCCGTCTGCTGGTCCAAGCCTCGGCGGTCGGCTATTACGGCCCGCACGGCGACGAACCCGTGACCGAGGAGACGCCCGCAGGATCGGATTTCTTGGGCCGGCTATGCCAGGAATGGGAGGCGTCCACCGCAGAGGTGGAAAGGCTAGGCGTGCGACTGGTCATCCTGCGCACCGGGCTGCCATTGACCTTAAAAGGAGGGGCATTTCCGTCTTTGGTGCTGCCATTCAGGATCTTTGCTGGCAACACGTTTGGCAGCGGGCGGCAGTTTTATCCATGGATCAATTTCGACGATTACATCGCCGCAGTTCGTTTTTTGATTGATGATCCCAAATCCTCTGGTCCTTATAATCTCTCCGCGCCCAATTCAGTAACCAATCGAGAGTTCGCCCGCACCATCGGCAAAGTCATGCATCGGCCGTCGTTCTTCCCAGTGCCGCGTTTCGCCTTGGAAATCCCATTCGGCGAGGTAGCTACGGTAGTAATGGATGGCCAGCGTGTAGTGCCCATCAGGATTTCGAACGCAGGCTTCCAATTCCGTTTCCCCGATTTAGAACCCGCGCTGAAGGATATTTTGAGTAAGTAATTCGATTTGTGAGTGATAAAAAAAGCCTCGCAAAAAATGCGAGGCTTTTAGTTATCGGCGTCGTCCGCCCATGCCCATTACGATGGAAACGAAATACAACAATTGCAAGATCGCGGTGAACAAGGCCGCCACATAGGTGAGCGCGGCCGCATTCAGCACAGTGTTCACGCCCCCGCGTTCCTGTTCGTTCGTGATAATGCCAGCGGTGCTCAGCAGTTCGCGGGCCCGCGCCGAGGCGTTCAGCTCGACGGGCAGCGTCGCCAGGGCAAACACAGCGCCGCCAGCGAACACCGCCACCCCCAACCAGGCCAATTCGGTCATCTGGAGAAAGATGCCAATCATCAATAAAATCCAGCCCAGGTAAGAGCCGATGTTTACCGCAGGCACCAGCGCGGCGCGCAGCCGCAGCGGAAAATAATCTTCACGGTCCTGCATGGCGTGACCCAACTCGTGGGCAGCAATAGCCGCCGCGGCCACCGAAGAGGATTGCGCCACACCCGCCGAAAGACGAAGGACCTTTTCGCGCGGATCATAATGGTCGCTCAGACGCCCCTGGGTCTGCTCCACGCTGACGCCGCTCAGACCGCCGCGCTCAATCAGCCGGCGGGCAACATCAGCGCCGCTAAGTCCGCTGCCGTTGGCTACCTTGCTCCAGCGTCCATAGCTGGAGCTGACATACCACTGTGCCAGCATCATTAGAATGAAGGCTGGCAGCATGAAGATTAGATAACTGGTATTGTAGAAAAACACGGTTTCTCCTTCTACTGACTGATCAATTACTGTTCGTATTTGCCTGTAATAGTTCAATGGCCCGATCCAACTGCGGATCGCGCTGGGCCTGCAGGTCTTCTTCGGTTATTGGCACGACGACGTCTGGCTCAAGGCCGATACCATGGATCTGGCGTTCGCTCGGTGTCAACCAGTGAGCGATGGTAATGCGCAGCGCGCCTTGGTTATCGGAAAGCATGCGCGAGATCTGTACCGATCCTTTTCCAAAGGTGGTCTCTCCTACCAGTTGGCCGCGCCCGTAATCCTGGATGGCACCGGCCAAAATCTCAGATGCCGAGGCTGTACCCTGGTTCACAAGCACTACGAGCGGAATGTCGGTGGCCAATCCACCATCCTGAGTATTATAGGTTTCGCGGGTGCCATCTCCACGTTCTTCATACAGCACTACTCCAGCCCCGATAAATTCGGACGTGATTTGCACAGCTGTATTGAGGAAACCGCCTCCATTGTTCCGCAGATCAAGGATGAGTCCGCTGGGGTTTTGAGCCATCATTTCTTCCAAGGCTGCACGCATTTCCGCAGTCGAGTCCGCTCCGAAAGTAAAGAGTTGAATATAAGCGATGTCTCCATCAAGGATTTCACTTTCCACGCTGGGCACCGTGATGGCCGCCCGCACTATCTCTACATCGAATGGCTCGGGCTTACCTTCACGTTGAATGGTGAGCACCACTGTGGTCCCTGCAGGTCCGAGGATATGGCTGATGACCACATTGCCGTCCACGCCGGTCATATCCATGCCGTCCACGGCCAGCACCACGTCTCCCGGCAATATGCCCGCTGCCTCAGCTGGCGAGCCTTCCATGGGAGCGATGATGGTTACATATTCTGTGGTGGTATCCACCCATGCGCCGATGCCTTCGTAATTGCCTTCTAGCGATAGGTCTGATTGTTGCAATTCGAATGGATCCAGGTAGGCTGTATTTTCGTCGCCCAGGCCATCTACCATGCCGCGCAGGGAGGCATGCATAAGATCCTGATAACTGGTGATCGTGCCGGTTTCGCCATATTGAGCGGCTCGCCAGGCTTCCCAGAAGACGGAGAATTCCTCCGCAACTTCAGCCGGCGTACCTGCTTGTGCCGAAAGAGATTCGGCGCTGGGTGCATCACTGGGGACGTCTACTCCATCCAAATTCACGCCCTGGGCATCGAAGAACTCATTCAACCCATCGATTGCACCCTGGGCCAATGCACCGTCATCAACCGGTTGCTCCACGAAATCCTCATGGAGAAATTGGCGAGACTCCCACATGGGGCTAAACAATTCGGCGAGATTGATTTCCTCGCCAACCGGAATCTGCGGTTCTTGAGCCGGCGGTTGAGATCTGGTCTCCCGCCAAAGCAGAGAGGGATCGCTGATTACTGCGTTGATTTCATCCTGAAAGATGAAATAAGTGGCAAATGCAGAGGTGGCGACGCAGGCGCAGAGGCCAAAAATAACTACCAGGGCGCCGATGACATAAACGAGGGTTTTGGATTTCATTGTATTTTTCCTGAAGGGTTCGGCGAAGAGATCTTCCTTCGATAGATTAGCATAGATTTGTTAGAGTTGAATAAATGGTCAATCGGTTTTTGTTTTCCGGCGCAGTTTGGCCACGCGTTGCGCCAGTTCTTTCAGCTGTGAATCCTCGGGCTGCCAGGGTTGCCGCGAGCGTTTGGCTGCCCTGCGCATTAACTCGATCTGCCCGATGGTCCCCCGACGGCGCAGTCCAGCGTAAAGCATGGCCGGCACCCCCAACCCAATTAGCGCCGTAAGGCAGATTACCAGCAAGATGTTGCCGTTTGGCATGTGGTTATTCTATCAATCCGGGCATGGCCGCCAGCAGTTCTTCCACTGTGGCTATGCTGTGATCGGCCGCGGGATGCGGTTCGCGACTGCCGACTAACACAGTGCTGGCGCCTAAACGCTTGGCCGGATCGAGGTTATTCCCCAGGTCATCCACGAATAACGAGGCCAGCGCGTTTTTTTCGCCAGCGCGCTCCAGGGCCAGCGTATAGGAGCCTGGTTCCGGTTTGCTGCGATAACCCATGGCCTTGATGTCCATAATTCCGTTGAAGTGAGCCGCGATACCCAGGGCGGCCAGCACACGACGAGTATGCTCCAGGCTGGAGTTGGTGAACACCCATTTGCGCTGTCTTAGCTTGGAAAGCAGATCGCCCAGTTTGCCATTCGGCCGGATCATTTCTTCGATGGGAAGGTCGTGCACATAGACCAGGTAATCATCTGGGTCGATATGGTAATCGACTGATAGGCCTCGGAGAGTGCTGCCATACTGCTCGAGATAGCTTTGGCGCAGCGCTTGAACTTTGGCTTCGGGGATGCCGACGCGCTCAAGCATATAACCTTCAATTCGCCCCCGGATCGATTCCCAGACCCCACCGCTGACATCAGGGTATAAGGTGCCATCTAGATCAAAGAAGATGGTTTGCGTTTTCACGGCGGGAAGTATACCTTTGGCTGTCAAATAGTTGCTCTGTCAAGCAATAGCATCGCGACAGCTCTGTGACCGCCTGACGGAGTTCCCCATTTGTTAATATGTTGTTTGTTGATTCGAGACAGGCCGTATCTGGTGACTGGGAAACAAGAATTTCCATTACCCGCTTCAAAAGTGATTTTCGTTTATTTTAAGAAAGGGGGGAGATTGGTCGATTCGTCAAACCCACCTAGTTTAATGATCGATTTAGGTGGCGTTCGATGATCTTGACTGCGTTGCCGACCCCATCTTCCGCCCGGAGGGCGGCTCCCAGTTTAGCGGCACGTTCGCGCATGGTTTGGTTGTTCAATGCCTGGTCGATGGAGTCGGCCAACTTTTGCGCGGTGAGCCGAGCACGAGCTCGCGGCCGCGGGCCGACTCCGAGCGCCGCCACGCGTTCTCCCCAGTAGGGCTGGTCGGCGAAATGCGGCACGATGATGGAGGGAACACCGGATCGCAAACTGGCTGCCGTCGTGCCTGCGCCGCCGTGGTGGGCAACGGCCGCCATGCGGGGAAATAACCATTGATGGGGTATCGATTCGACCATGATGACGGAATCCGGCAGCTTGGCCTGGGCCATGCCACCCCAGCCATGTAAGAGCACTCCCCGCTGCCCCGTAAGGCGCAAAGCCTCAAGTATTAATTCCGTGCTTTCCTCGGGGCTGCGATGAGTCATGCTGCCGAAGCCGATGTAAACGGGCGGTGGGCCGGCTTCGAGGAAATCGGTGAGCTCTTGAGGGGGCCTCCAGTTTGGAGGCGCGTCCAGGAACCAATAGCCGGTGACATGGTGCTCTAAGGGCCAATCGTGCGGGGGAGGCGCCACCAGTTGGCTAAAGCCGTAGAGTACAGGGGTCCTTTCTTCATATAATTCTACAAACGGACCACTCAATCGAACGGGCGGAATATTTAATTTGTTGACCAAGCCTTCATTTACCTGGCGGCGAATAGGCTGCCAGAGGACCTGTTCAGCAACCAAATGGCTTGTGTAGTTAAATCCACCACCCAGCTTGAGCCAGCCGGGAAGCATAATATTAGGGTATTCCGTAGTACGCCCCAGGGGCTGGAGCGCGGTGGCGAAGCGCGGAATGCCCAATTTCTGCGCCACAAAATGGGCAATGACGCCAAAGGGCGAATAAATGATGCCATCAGAATTCTGGCAGGCTTCCCAGAATTCCCTATGCATTGCCCCCAGCAATTTATCGGCGAAATCCTTGTAAATGAGCAAGAACCCCAATGGATTGCGGTCGCTGATGATCAGCGATTTGGCCTTCTCGCTTTCCATCAATTGCCGCGTATCCACGTCCAGCGGGTGGAAATCGACATCGTATTGGCTGATCAGATCATCGAAGAGCGCCGGGGCAACCAGGCGCACCTGGTGCCCGGCTTTTTGCAAGCCAAGGCTCAAGGCGATGTACGGTTGCACATCCCCGCGTGACCCGATTGCCAACAGAACTAGGCGCATGGTTTCGACACGGAAGCCTTCAACAAAGCTATTAACCCCGCACTTTGGTCTTCGGTTTTTTTGATTTATTCGATTGCTTAATGACGTCTTCGTATAAATCCAGCAAGGGACCTAATGTGGCCTCCCAAGCATATTGCTCCGCCTTCTTTTGCCCCGCTTCGCCCATCTGCTTGGCTTTGTCGAGATTGCCTATTAGGTCCTTTACACATTTGAGCAGGCCGCGGCTGTCTTCGGGCGGGTAAAGGTAGCCTGTGACTCCGTCTTCCACCAGATCGACGACGCCGCCAGATCTGGGCGCGACTACAGGTAAGCCTGACGCCATGGCTTCAGCAACCACGTTGCCGTAGGTTTCCTCTGCGCCGGTGAAAGCGAAGACGTCTCCTGACGCGTAAGCAGCTGCGAGATCGGCGCCGCGCAGATAGCCGGTAAAGACGGTCGGAGTGCCAGCGAAGACTCGCTCCAGGCGTTGGCGATCGGGGCCGTCGCCCACGATAGCAAGTCGGATGCCGGGGATCTCTTTAACAACGGGGAGCAGCCAATCGACACGTTTTTCTTTCGAAAGCCGGCTGATAAATAGGATCAGCGGTTTTTCCGCTTCCCCTCCCGACAGTTTCTCGCGCCATTCCTTCGATCGGTTCGACGGATGGAAGCGGGCTACATCAACTCCGCCCTTCCAGACCGCCAGCCGCTTGAAACCTTTGGCCTCCAGTTGCTCAAGTGTAAATTGGGAAGGGGTGAGATTCAGATCGGCGCGGTTGTGGATCCACCGGTAGTAGCCGTAGATGAACTCAGAAAGAAAACCCATCCGCCAGCGGCGGGCAAAGCCCGGCATGTCCGTGTGGTAGGAAGCCACAACGGGGATCGAATGCCGGCGAGCGACGCGCAAACCGTCCAGCCCCAGGAAGGTTGGGTTCACCAGATGAATAATGTCAGGTTTGAAATCGATGACGTCTTTTTCAACGCGGGCGAGCGGCAGTGCCACGCGTACCTCCGGATAGAACGGCACGCGCACGCTCAATTTCTGCACTACATGGGTGGAGGCATAGGAAGAGACGCCTGCTTTTGGAGCAAACATAATGCTCGTATGGCCATTTTTCTCCAAGTATTCAAGCAAATGCATCAAGGTAACGACGATGCCATCTATCTTGGGAAGAAAGGTCTCCGTGAAATAGACAATGCGCATAGAAACACCAGTTAAGGCGGGAGAGGTAATTATACTTTAGGGGCAGTTTCCCCCAACTAAAAGAACATCGACAGCACTATAGGTAGAAAGTTTAAGGTTGAAGGTTGGAGGTTAAAACCTTCAACCTTAAACGTTAAACCTTAAACCTTATTTGACTAAAAGCCCCGTCACCCAGAGCAGCAACATGCCGGCCAGCACTCCGCTGAAGATCAGCATGGGCGCCGGATGTTTTTCGGTGTCCCGTTGCAGCAGCTTGGCGATCTCGTAGATGACCTCGAAGATGGCCCCGGCGCCGATTCCCAGGAAGAGCACTGCCAGAGTTGCCGAAGGTGCCAGGCCGCCAAGCCAGGTACCGGCGATCGCCGGAGCCCCGCCGAGCAGACCAAGCAGCAGGAGATCGCGTACTGAGGTCTTCTCGCGCAGGATGGGGGCGATGATGCCCAGACCTTCGGTGATGTTTTGGATGATGAAGCCCACTACCAGGAAGGTGCCCAGGGCGATTTCGCCCACGTTGTAGGCCGCGCCTATGGCCAAGCCTTCGCCTAGGTTGTGCAAGCCGATGCCCAGCGCGATCATGTAGGCAACTGCCAAACGCTTGGCGCCTTCACTGCGGCGCAGGTTGGCTTCGCGCGCGCTGATGGCCGCCAACAGCATGAAAATGCCCACACTACCGATGGCGATGAGTCCGAAGCCCTGGAAGGGATTCGGCACGAACGCGGCTTGATCGATAGCCTCAACCAGGGTGTCAACGCCGAGGAAGACCAACAGACCCGCGGTCAAAGCGGTTAGGAAGGTCATCCACGAGTGGCTGAGTCGGCGCAGAGCTGGCAGCCAAAAGATTCCCAGGAAGATCGGGATCACGCCGACATATAGACCGATTAACGTGAAACCGAACAGATTGCCCGCGTTGCCCTGTGGAGTCTTGAAGGCCACGGGAATCTCCGCGGTGAAAGTGATGGCATTGGTGGTGAACAGTGTTACCGAATACGCTTCGCCTTCGACCCAGCCGTAGTCAATCTCTACTTTGGCGGTGCCCAGCCTTGGTATCGTGAAGCTTGGTTCCATGGTGAAGTGTCGCACGCCGTCATTGACCACCACTTGCGCGATGGTGACCGGCTGTGGGCTATTGTTGCGCACAATGAGTTGGATGTGATAGACGCTCTCGGGCGGCCCGCTGAGGATGAGGCGTTCAACGGTGAGATTCTCCACTGGCGCCGGGGTCTTGAAACTGAGTCCGCCGCCCGTTTGCAGGAAGAGGGCGATGACCGCGACCAACAAAATAATTGGGATCAGAAATAGCACGAAAATACGCAAACCCTGGTTTGGGTTTTCGACCTTGGACCTTGGACGTTTGACGGTTTTCTTACCCATGGCTTACCCCACAACCTCGAAGTGGCCTGCCCAACCTAGTTCCGCAAATTCCGTCACGTGTGCATGGAACATGTAAATGCCTGGGTAGTTGTAGCTGAATTCAAGGATGCCGCGCTGCGCCTGACCCTGGATGATGGTGTCGGTGTATTCCGTCGGCGTCAAGCTCGTGCCAGTGGGGTAGTGATGGAAGAAATTGGCGTGCAGGTGAAAGGAATTGATCAAGTCGAATTCCAGGGTGTTCACCAGGTAGATGCGTACCTTTTTATTCAACCCGATCTGGATAGGGTGCAATTGGTAATGGAAAGGAATGCCGTTGACGTGATAGAAATCGTTGACGTCGTCGAAGTCCACATCGAAGCCGGCCATTACCATTACGAATTCGTGATCGACGGCCGGGCGTCCTTCTTTGGGATCGATGATGAAGGCGCCATACAGCCCCTTGGCAATATGCCGCGCCAGCGGGAATGAGTGGCAGTGGTACAGGTGCAATCCAAACGGGAACGCATCGAATTCATAGGTGAAATCAGTGCCTGGTTGGACATTGAGGGGCGGCACTCCGTCCATCTCGGATGGGTGAATGCCGTGAAAATGCATGGTGTGTGGGTGATCGCTGCCGTTGAAAAAATGGATGCGGATGCGGTCGCCCTCCGTGGCTCGGAAGGTGGGGCCGGGAATGCGCGGCCTGGGATTCTTCCAGTTCTCGTCGGCGGGTGCATACATCCACGCGGGGAAATCGATATTTGGCATGACTTCGATAGTCTTGTTGAGCGCAATCACCCAATATTCGCGCAGCCGCTGACCGTTGGGCAATTTGGAGATTTTGCCGTAATCAAAATCAGTGAGAATGTCATCTGGATTGAAGCCGTTTCGTTCGTGGTCGACTTCGCCATTGGGCATGGTCATGCCATGCGGCCCCATGTGGTCTTCGTGCCCTTCGTGTGGGTCGGCGGGCGGAGGAGGCTGAACGCCACCTGCCATCCTGACACTGGCCGCTGCACCCAGGGTGCCGGCCAGCCCAAGCACCCCGGCTTTAAGAAAATCTCGTCGGGATAATTTGTCCATGAAAACGCTCCTTAAAGGCGAAGTATCTAATTTGAAAATTAGGCGAAACTAAATTAGTGAGGCTATTTTAGGGGATAACGGAATTATTGTCAACCCGTGACTTGCGATGTAGGGTTGGGAAAAGAGACACAAAGCAAGAAAAAGATAGATATAGCAGCTTTATTGAGCCAGCCATAGATACAGCCTATATCCCTGACAAAAGCCACTTAGTTCTTGGGGCATTTGACCTGTGGGTGGAAAAATCTCCCACCTTACAATGCTGAAAATATCTCCATACGCCTAATCCAAGGAGAATATGTCCCCCATGCCTATCTAGTTGAATAAGGAGCCCGAATGAATTGCCCAAACTGTGGCTTTAAGAATCGTCGCGGTGTAAAGTTTTGCGAAAACTGCGGGCATGATTTCAGTTCGGCTCCAGCCCCGCGCGGCAAGTCCACTGTCTTTTGCGCGAATTGCGGCTCCAGGAATGCAGTGGGCAGCCGTTTTTGTTTTAAATGCGGTAATGCACTCGAGGGAATTGCCGCTCCTGCGCAAGCCGTCCCTCAAGTGGTGGTGATCCAGCAGCCTGAGCGGAGACGGAGCTGGTTGGGACTGCTGGCGCTGTTACTACTTTTACTATTCGGGTGCGCGCTAATTTCCAGTTTGGTTCAGGTGACTCCGGCAATGGCGCGCAAACTGCCTGGTTTATTACAGGACCCGGCTATCGCCTTTGGCCGCTGGCAGCAAGAGGCCGACATCCTTCGCCGAGTAAGACAGGGCACAACCTGGGTAACCACCGCGTGGAATGAAATTTTTGGTGGAGACCAAACTGCGAGGCAGGAAAATAATACAGCGGATGATCAACAATTCGGTGTAGCGCCTCCGGAGGCTCCTCTACAGGAACCCGATACAGGCGCATCCAACAGTAAGCTAGCTTGCCCGGACCTCTCTCAACTCGAAATACTTCCTGATACCTTTGAAAGTATGCAAATTTCTGGGGAAGAATTCCCTGATGTTGTTTACATTGATACAGAAACCGGCCCGAATGAAACTCCACCTAGTTGGGTTGGATACGAGGACGCTCCGTGGATGATCCAATACAACATGGAAGCGTTAAATCAGGCTTCCTTTCAAACATGCAGTCAAGCTGAACTGATTGGTGATAATGGGATTGGTTTGGTGTGCGAGGGACCACGTCCGCAAAGTGGGTTGGCTGCCTTCACATTACAGGACATTGAGAGAATGCGGGTCTGGGTTGAAGATCGCTCCGATTGCGCTGCAGGCTGGCTCGAATTTCCTGCTCAGCAAATTGCATCTGCTCAGCAACCGGAAAACGGTGGCCCACCGATGATTTCCGTTTCACAGAACACCATGTGCCGCAAGGGACCGGGCAGTAATTATGATGCCATAGGCGATCTGCAGGTGGGCGAAACCGCGGAGATCGTGGCGCAATATTCCGGCGGCGATTATTGGGTGATCGAAAACTATGGCGCCAGCGGCACCTGCTGGCTGTATGGCGGTTATGCGGAAATCAGCGGGGATGCCGGTTCGCTGCCTTATTGGGAGGCGCCGGCGCCGCC
>CAYJMC010000022.1:11871-14326 GCA_964371335.1 uncultured Anaerolineaceae bacterium | reverse complement strand
CCAGTGGCTGCGCCACCCGCTGATGAGATAGAAGCTTCATCCCTTGTCGAGGAAGCGGCCCCGCCTGCAGTGGACATTCCGAATCCTACGGAGGGGGACCCGTCTGGTGAGAATTTTAATGTTTTGATAAGCGACTCAGAGACGGCACGACCACCCGCTGGGACTTCAATTACCCTCACTTATGGCTGGGGGGTCAAAGAAACGTCTTACGCCAGCGATTACTTAGATGCCATCGCAATGGAGGTGTGGATCGATGACACGAAATGGCCGGAACCCATGGCGTATTGGTCATCGGTTCAAGAACGCGACGACATTGATGGCGATGGTATCGCCGATTTCGCGGTGATATGGAAATATTCTCTTGGTAACTTGGCGCCAGGTAACTACAAAATGGTTGTGACGATCACCTACTTACGACCAATTCAAGATGGATTTGATTTAGATGGTGACGGAAACCTAGATATCTATGACAGGAAGGAAACTTTTACCCGCACGATAATTGTCGAATAATAGTTGGAACACCCTAATCAGGAAGAATAGTGTATTGCACCAATTGCGGCGCCAAGGTCCCTAAGAATGCCAAGGTGTGTGGTAACTGCGGGCAGCTGCTAAACCGCAAAGGGGCTGCGTCGTCCCCCGCGCCAGCAAAGGGAAAGGCTGCAGATTCCCAGGCGAGAAGCTCTCGACGCGTTCCCATTTGGGTTTGGGTTGCGGCAGCGTTGGCGGTGGCAGCCATCCTGGGTTTGGTGATCCTCACTAATCCAACGGGAGATGATCCTTCCCAGGCGATTGCCCTGGGGGTTAGCCAGACCCAGCAAGCTGCACGTCTTTTGCTGTCGACTAATACGCCACAACCGATAATTCCCGCAGCGACTCAAACGCAGAAACCGCCAACGGAAACCGTTGAGCCTCCCGCATTTGGGGGCGGACATTCTGGGCAGATTGCATTTGCTTCGAATCGCGGTGGGGATTCGCAAATATGGCTGATCGACATCGATGGGAATAATCCCCAACCACTAACCGATCAGACCGCAGCAGCTTGCCAGCCAGCCTGGTCGCCGGATGGCCAAATGCTTGCGTTCATTTCCCCATGTGCCAAAAATCAATCCTCATATCCTGGCTCAGCCGTTTATTTGCTCGATCTACAGTCTGGGAATGTCCAACTATTGACTGCCGGTGGAGCAGGCGATTTTGATCCGAAGTGGTCACCAGATGGCAACACGATTGCCTTTACTTCCTTGCGAAATAACAATCGTCCACAGATCTATTTGGTGGATATAAACACGAAAACGGAAAGGCCGTTCTCACTGACCGGGGTATATGAATACCAGCCAATTTGGTCTCCAGACGGCGATCAAATGGCCTATGTGACCACCGCGTTGGGTGATGAATTAATTTACCTGGCAACCATCAATCCGGTGCAGCGCAATCAATTCCAGCGCGCCGAAATAACCGATGGTAAATCGATTTCCTCCCCGAGCTGGTCACAGGATGGAAAATCATTACTTTTCAATTTAACCCCACAATCCGGCGGATTTTCTCAAATAAATATTTCTACAATCGCGGATAATGGCTTCAGCCAGAATGCGCTGTTTGGCACCGGCGTTCCGAGTCGAGACGCCTCGCTGTCACCCGATGGAACCTGGCTTGCTTTTGAGGGATGGCCAAACACCACCAATCATGACATTTGGCTTGCCACAATTGGCGGAGGGCAAATGACTCCACTGACCGACGACTCGGCGAATGACTTTGATGCTGCCTGGCGCCCCTAGGCGACCTGCTTACAAAAAATTTGGCAGCTTTTTCTAAATTGAACTTGACTTAGTCGCTAAATAATTTCTATGTAAACCTGGTTGGTTACCCGTGGACCTAATACGATTTCTTCTTCCATGCCACCAACGCGCAGGGTGAGGTTGCCGTCAAATTCAGAGTAAGCATTGGCAGTAAGTTCAGCGCTGGGGACCACGCCCATTTCGCTTAAGTGGCGCAAAAGGTCGGGCGCAGTATCCCGAACGCGGATCACGCGAGCCCGCTGACCCTGGCGCAGCGCGCTGAGCGGCGTCTCGGAGGAATCCGGCAAGCTGAGGTCCAGCCGGGGGATGGGGTCGCCGTGCGGGTCGCGGCGCGGGTCCCCGAGCGCCTCGGCGATGCGTTCCTCGAATTGCTCTGAGATCACGTGCTCCAGTCGATCAGCTTCGTCGTGCACTTCGTCCCAGTCGTAGCCAAGGATCTGGTGAAGGAATAGTTCCAACAAGCGGTGGTGCCGGATTGTTTCGAGCGCCACTTTCTCGCCCTGCCTGGTGAGCTTTACGCCGCGATGCTTTTGGTATTCGAGCAGCGGCGGCTGGGTGGCCGCCAGCTTCTGTAGCATGCCGGTCACCGAGGCGGGAGCAACGTTTAGATATTCCGCCAGCGCGTTGGTGGAGGCGCGGCCCTCTTCGCGGGTGAGCTCATA
>CAYJMC010000022.1:3116-11771 GCA_964371335.1 uncultured Anaerolineaceae bacterium | reverse complement strand
TCCGCCATTTCAGTGGCTTACCGCTGGTGGTCAAGGAGGCCATTGCCAGCGCCGCCATCCCTCGCCACTTCGATACCGGCCAGGTTATCTATGTCGAAGGCGAACCGGCAGAAGTCCTGTACATCCTGGAAACAGGCTGGGTAAAAGCCACGCGCATGTCTCCGGAGGGGCGCGAGCAGGCCATGATGTTTATGCGGGCCGTGGAGGTGTTCGGCGACATCGCCGTGCTCACCGACTCGCCGTACCCGGGCACCGTGGTCGCGTTGGAGCCGGTGGATGTATTGGCTATTGAAAAATCATTTATCCTAAATCTGATTCAACAGAGCCCGGAATTGGCCATGGCGGTTATCCGCAGGTTGGGGGAGCGGGTTATTTATTATTTGGGTCTGGTCGAGGATCTCTCACTGCGCAGCGTCGAAGCGCGATTGGCTAAGACCTTGCTCAAGCACGCGGCTATTTCCAATGGCCATCTCGCGGTTCCGCGTAGGACTTGGACGACTTTCGACGAGATGGCAACTCGCCTGGGTACGGTGCGCGATGTACTGAGCCGCGCTCTCAAAACATTGGAAGATGAGGGATTATTGCGTGTTGACCGACATGAGATCATCATCCTGGATCCAGCGGGGATGGCAGAACGCGGCAACTCCTGATTACAACTAAAGTCGTATACCACCACAAGCCGGGACTATATACTGCAAGTACTGGTTTCTTCACTTTAAGGAAGAAGAAAAAATGAAAACAATATTCGGCAAATCGGCCTCCATCCTCGCCTTGGTTATCGGTGTCATGGCAATCATTGCAGGCGGGCGGGTTCTCTTGGGCGCGGACCCTGGCTACTACGTGATTAAATGGCTACCGCTTTATAACTATACAGCTGGGATCCTTGCAGTTTTTATCGCCATCCTCATCTGGAATAAAAGCAGGTTCGCCGCGTTTGCGTCTTTAGGGATATTGGGCCTTCATGCATTGGTCATGCTCCTTCTGCAGACTGCCTATCGCAGCGTAGTCGCCCCGGACAGTATCCAGGCCATGACCCGACGATTGGTTGTCTGGATGGTCATTGTGGGATTAATTTATGTCCAGATACGCAAAAACGGACTGGCATGAACATTTAGCTACTAGCCGTTGGCAAACGCACGGGTAAGACAAAAGTCGTACAAAAAATTCTCCGCAACCCTTACACTGAATTAGCCCGCAGGCTGTGTTCCATGAAGAACGATGACACAGCATGCTTCAATTCCAGATAAAGATCTGCGCGTCGCGGTATTGGTCGTCTTCTTGGCTGACGGTCGCTTCGCTTCAACAGATCTGCGCGTGGGGGTAATGAACCACGTTGTCCACCTGGCCGGTTTGGTCGATTCACTGGCCATGCGCACCGCAGCGGAAGAACTTGCCGGGCAGGTGCCCGGGGTGCGCGGCGTAATCAACCGCATCGAAGCCCCCGGCGCACCCAGCCCCTCTCGAACCATCCATCTTGATCTTTCTCATAGCAAAGAAGGCGAGGACAGATGAGGCCTTCCCTATCCCGGCTCATCGTATTGCTGGCTTTACTGCTTTCCGCCTGCCAGGAAGAAGTGTGTCCGCCTGATAGTGTTGAACACGTGGCGGACGCAGCCGAATTCCCCGCCGTGGCTTCCTCCTCGCCGTCAATCGCGCCCACGCTTGTTTCTATCGGTGGGAAAGAGATTGAAGTGGACCAAGTGGTCCATGGTCCGGTGTGCAACGATATCTGGAGCGGGTCAGTCTACGTCGCCTGCGATATTCAAGTTGCTGAATGGAAAGACGAAGAAGGTCCAAATTTTCTTGACGGGTGCGACCTTACGGTCCAGCCCGATACAGTAGTTTACGTTGCTTATCACAACAATGCCGCCTATTACAACGGCTGTTCTTCCTGTCATACAAGTGGAGGGTCCCCATGATCTCCCTCCAGGGATCGAAGTGACCTCACTGTCCTCAAATGCATGAGTGAATGGGTTTCCATGCACGTGCATTTAGAAAACTAAGGTTTCGAAAAGGAGAGATCATATGAAAACGAATTTCCGTTTAGGAGGCATCCTGGCTGTCATCGCAGCCTTGATGGGAATCATTGGGCATTTCTGGCTGTTCCTGAATTGGTATGAGGTAGGAATGCACACCCAGTCTGCTGAACCGGGCTGTGAAATCCTGCTTAAGTACATCCATCCCTTGATGGCCGATTTTGGCATCCTGGGCGGTGTGCTGTTCGCGGTCAGCGCCTATGGATTCTTTACCAAGAGGAACTGGGCTTTCTTCCTCTCTGTGGTAGCCATCGTCCTGGCGTTGCTGGGCAGCTGGTTTATCAACGTGCCTTACATGGCTGCCTCCCTGCCTCCAATCTACTTCCCCCTCTTCTGGCCCTATGTAATCCTTTATTTCCTTTTCATGATTATGGTGGGGAAAGTATCGTGGAGCCGCACCCTGCTTGCCCTGCTTACCGGTGTCGCCTACATCTTCTGCTGGATGAATGGCGTTTCCAGCACCAGCCGCATCATCACCCAGGGGGCGCCGATCTTTGTGCTTGTGCAGCGCCTGCACTTAGTTGCCATGTTGGGCTGGGCCGTGGTAACGGTAGGTATCTTAATGAAACCCAAGGAGTGGATGCGGGTCGTAGGTATTTCCGCGGCAGTCACAGAGCTGGCTGTGGGCGTCCCATTGGCCTTAGTCACCG
This sequence comes from uncultured Anaerolineaceae bacterium, assembly GCA_964371335.1. Taxonomy (GTDB): domain Bacteria; phylum Chloroflexota; class Anaerolineae; order Anaerolineales; family UBA11579; genus JAMCZK01. The sequence goes on along the minus strand of CAYJMC010000022.1, from coordinate 9,085 downwards.
GCCAGGCGTTGGGGCGTTTTTCGCTGTTTTCTCTGGCGCCGATAGCGAGCCTGATCCTCCTCGTGCTGCTCCTTTGGCCAAATCTGTGGCAGCGTTGGACTGGCGCCAAGACGGAAGCCTGACACCTAATTCTGCGAAAAGATTCGGGTTTGGAAATCCACGCCCGAATCTTTTCCTGCAACAGCATTTGCGACTTCTGTCACTAGCTCTTGAGTTGGGAGCGTGCAATAATTTTTATGAGTCTTGACTCGAAAGGAGAATGCACATGACCCTGCTCGACAAAATCCTGTTGTTGGTTACGGGCCTCGTAGCCATCTACCTGTTGTGGCGCTTCTGGACGCGCTACAGCAAAAGCAAAGCCATCTTTGACCTGTATTACATGCTCGGCTTTTTTGTTCTACTCGTTTCTGGCCTGTTGCTGATCTTCCTTGGCTACGGCATCCTAAGCTCGCCGTATGTCTTGACAGTGGCGAGTCTGATTCCCTTGGGAATCTCAATGGGCATCGCCGAAGAATATTTCCCCTCTTGGAAGAAAGCCTTCAAGTGGTTTGCGCTAATCGGCTTTCTGGCCATCGCCATCACCAGCATTGGACAAGCCGGCCTCCTCAAGAAAATTAGCGTTCCGCTCTTCCATGGGGTGGCTGGACTGGTCATCTTCCTCGGACCATTCTTTGCGAAGAAAGCTCCAAAGGGCTTCTGGTGGGTCGGCGTCGGTGGGGCGCTGATCGGGCTGGGCGGCATTGCATTGGCCTTCATTTCAGCCGATTCGCAATTGCTATTCTTCAGCCCTGAGTTCGTGATGAAGATCCTGGCTGGCCTCCTCTTACTTATGACCCTGGCTTTCACCTGGGGCTTCACAAAGGACATAAAGGGATAGTTTTTACAAGACCTGGCAGGCTTTTTATTGCCTGCCAGGTCTTCCGCAATTTTGAATCCATTCGACAAGGACATATATGCAAGGCTTAAAAATACGACTTAGCTATCTCTTCAGTTCCACAAAAGGATTAATCCTTACGGCCATCGCCATGATCGGGCTGGAGACTGCCCTGTTTGGGATGCTTTCCGGACCGATGGCCGATTTCGGCGTACGCGACTTCGTTGTGCGCCTATTTGGAATGGACCTGGTCCAGGCCGAGCGAGAGGGGCGCATCATTGTCCTTTATCACTCCATCGCCATGGCCGTAGTCGCCATAGAAGTTTATATGATTACCGGCCTGTTGAAAATGAAGGACTTTTATAAGATGGCCGCCCGCGTTCTGATCACCGTTGGCTACTTCATGGCAATGATCTTCGGCATGGCTTTCGCCTACTGGGGTCACAATTGGGCTTTCCACGGTTTGTATATCGCCGGATTGACTCTGATCTTTGCAGCCGGCGTTGTGCTGGCCATTGCGCTTTGGCCAGGGAACAAGGATTACTACCAGAAGGATAAAGCCTATTCGCGAACCCGGAAAGGCGTGGATCTGGAGCGCGTGGCCTTTTTCGCCACCGCCGTTACGACGCTGATCTCGGCCGGTTTTGGAGCGATTCCCGGTTCTTATTTTGGCAATGGCTTCCAGGTGTTCCTTGCGGAAAACATTATCCGCTATCCGGAAAAAACCGTAATGGAATATTCGGTGATCGGCCATTTGCACATCATGTTGGCGCTAATCGCCATCATGATCACCTTGATCATTGGGCGCTGGCTGGATTTCAAAGGAATCCTGCAAAAGATCGCCATGCCGCTGATGATCTTGGGAACAATAGTCCTCAACCTGGGCGTGTGGGGCGTAGTAACGCCGCTGGAGCCGATCGCTCATATGATCATTTATGTCGGGGCGACCCCGTCCATGTTGGCGGCGTTGATGCTGGTCATCTTTGGTTGGGATAAATTGATTCGCGAAGGCGTGGCGGGAATCAAAAAGCCCACCATCGGGAAAAAATTCGGCGCCTTATTTCGTGACCCTCTTCGCTTTGGACCTTTATGGCAGATGGTCTTCATGAACTTCACGGTCAGCGGCATCGGGATTCTGATGGCTGTCAAATTGGACGAGATCTTCCGCGTCTGGCCGGCTCGCGAGGAGCGCATCGAATTGACCGGCCACTGGCACGTCCTTTCGGCCATTATTGCCACTATCATCCTCCTGTACTACGGAGACATGATCGACCTGCAGGGCAAACTGCGCAAGTTCTATGGCTGGGGGATCATCATCTTCTCCGACATCGCCTTTGCATCCGTCACGATCTTCGAAATGAAACGCCTCTTTATTTCCGAGGCTGCACAGCAGCCGCTGGTAAACACCATCATGGTCCTTATGGACTTCGGTCTGGGAATGCTGCTCGTCATTCTGGCGATGGTGCTGCTGTGGCGATTGTGGGACCTATTCAAAAAGAAAGGGAGATGGACAGAGGAAGCTGAACATGAACTGCATGCGGAGGTGAAGGCATGAGCCGCATTGTTGTCTTACTTCTTTTGTTCGGTGTCCTCATGTCGTCTTGCTCCCCCGTCGATCTCGACGCCCCCATAAAAAGCTACGAGACCGGCGTGGACGCGGACGTTTGGGCAGTCATCCCCGCCGGAGAATTCCTGTCAGGCCAATTCAGCGAAGAGAACACGGTCGATTACGACTACGAGATGATGATTACCGACGTGACCGTGGAGCAATTTGTTTCCTTCCTGAACGCGGTGTTGATGGATGAGACGATCAAAACCGTTGGCGATCGAATTGTCTCCTTTTACCCCGGCGATGAGTTTCGCGGCGAGTTGCACGAGGTCGAGATCGCCGCGGGAGATTACGTCATCGTCCCCCTGAACGATCCGGCTTCCCGATTCGGCTTTGATGGCAAGACTTTCCAGGTTGAGCCCGGCTACGAAACCCATCCGATGACCAACGTGAGTTGGTTCGGAGCTTGGGCTTACTGCGGCTACTACGGCTGGCGCTTGCCGACGGAAATCGAGTGGGAAAAAGCCGCCCGCGGCAGCGATGACCGTCCCTTCCCCTGGGGCGAGGAGATCGCTCGCAACAACGCCAATTTCTATTCCAGCCGAGATCCCTTTGAGGACATGGGCGGTGCTGGTTCACGCACCAGCCCGGTGGGTTTTTACAACGGCCAGACCTACCATGGCTACGCCACGCTCGACTCGGTCAGTCCCTATGGTCTTTATGACATGGCCGGCAACGTCTGGCAGTGGACTGGCGACATCTACGAGGGAATGCACTACCGCTTCCTGCGCGGGGGATCTAAAGATACCTACGACATGGACCTGCGCGTATGGGTGCGCAATAATGCCACTCCGACTTACTTTAGTCCGGGCGTAGGTTTCCGTTGTGCGCGGAACCCTTAGCCTGTTTCGGGAAAAATTGTGTCAACTGTAAAGACATCGCCCGGCTTGTCCCCACTTATTTTGGGGCTATTCCGCTTCCTAAAAAATAAGTTTCGCCTCTACTGGCCGCTGACAAAATCCTTGCAAACAGGCCTGCTGCTCTCCACGGGTCTGGTGGGATACATGAGCGCACGATGCCCGGTGTTGAACTGGGCCACTTTGCTCGGCCTTTCGGTCAGCTTGTTCCTGGCCATAGTGGGCAGCACGGTGGTCAATATGTGGTACGACCGCGATATCGATGCCAAAATGCAGCGCACCCGCGTTCGTCCATTGGCCAAAGGAACCGTTTCTTCCAACGAAGTTTTGCGGTTGGGCTTGGTTCTTTCGATTATGGGTGTAGGCCTGTCCGCAGTCATGGATCCGCTCTATGGTTTGATCGTTTTCGCCGGTTTCTTCTTCGACGTAGTGGTGTACACCATCTGGCTAAAACGACGCACGCCATGGTCCATCCTCTGGGGTGGGATTTCAGGCGGCATGCCTATCCTGGCCGGCCGCGCCCTGGGTACGGGTCAGGTCGACTGGATCGGCATCTCGCTTGCGCTCGGCGTACTGCTTTGGATACCGACACATATCATGACCCTGACCATGCGTCATCACGCTGATTATCAGCGGGCGGGCATTCCCACCTTCCCTTCGGTTTATGGATTCCGCACCGCACGACTGATCATTGCAATCTCCAGTGTGGCTGCCGCTTTTGCAATCGGCCTGGCGGCAGTTGGCCTCGGCACTGCTTGGGGCTACCTGCGTCTTTTGGTGGTGCTGTCGGGCGGATTGCTCGTGCTGGCAGTTAGCAGCCTGGCGCGGCCATCGGAGAGTGTCAATTTCGGCCTGTTCAAGTATGCCTCGCTCTACATGTTGGGATCCATGATGCTGTTACTGATCGAAGCGATATGAAAAGTATGAAGGTCTGGGATAGAGTTTTGCTTCTGGGGACCTGTCTGTTGGCTGCGTACCAGGTGGTGATCGGCGTTGAGGGATTGAATACGCTGTCCATGATCAGTTACACAATCGCCTTTGGTGTTTTGTTGGTGGCCGCACTATTGATGATTATTTTGGGATTCGGGGCGCTGGACACGCCGGTGGTGGCCATCGTGGCCACGGTGATCCCTTTTGGCCTCTCGCTCGGCTTGGTATGGGAGTATTTGCCCCGGTGGCGATTTCCATACCTTTTGTTTGTCGTTGTTGGTTTCCTTGCGATTGTCATTACTCGGCTCACCAAACTGGGCAGGCTGGCAAGCTGGGTATTAGCTCTTGTCCATGGCGTGGCTGGTTTGGTGATCTTCCTCCTCCCCATCGCCCTGAGTTTGACAGGGCAAGTCGGCGCCGGTTTCGCGTTGGTCGGCGTGGGAGGGGCATTGATTGGGCTGGGCGGCCTGCTGCTAACTTTTCTCAGGGTGGGCAGGCCAATGCTTCCTCAGGCCGTCATCCTGAAAATATTGCCCGGTCTTTTACTGCTGACCACGGCGGCTTTTGTCCTTGGTTTTGCACTCGGATGATTCCTTGTGAGGTAAGAAGAAACAGATGAAAAGCAATCGATTCAGACCATTGCGAATCGCCGCTATCATCCTGATGGGCCTAACGGCCACCTTTACAGTTTTGAGCGGGGCGGGCACGACCTGTGTTGCGTTGGCCGCCGAAACCTTCGGGGAAAAGATGGCTGCCATCGCCCCTTATCAATGGCTGTACATGATTTTTGTGCTGGTTACACTTGCCATTGGGGTGATGGGTATCCGCGCGGTCGTCTTCCTGGTTCGGGGACGCGCAAATGGATACCGGGACTCGTTGATTGCGCTCGCTTTGGGCACCGTGGTGGGTGTCATTCACATGGTCGTTTCACGCAGCCTGCGTGGTTCTTCGCAACCGGTGGATATGGTGGTTTATACGACCGTTTTCACGTTGCTCGTTTTCCTGATCCTGCGCATTCCTGCCATCTGGCAAGGCGTTGGCTTCGACAGACAGGAAACGCGCGGCACCTCGGGAAAGATTGCCGCGGCAATTACCTTGGCTGCATGCGGTCTGCTTATCCTGACCATCCAATACTGGATGGCGCCAACGCATACTATCGCAGGCATCAACTATTCCGATGCGTGGCATTCAGCGCTAACCTTGATTGGCCTCGGATTCCTGGCGGCCGGGACGATATTCGGGTTGGCTGCCGGCTTAGCTCCCGCCCGGCGTGAGATGCAGACGCGGCCAGTGAACTAGCCCGGCACTGAGTTACAAGATGTTGCATTTGTCCATATGCTTTTTATGTGATTTATGGTAATCTGTAGTTCTGGTATGACAGTAGTTCTGAAGTTGGGGGCCTTGTTGTGTGGATTTGGAACCCTGTTTGACCGAGAATTTGTACCCAGCAAAAAACGCTGGGGTCAAGAAAGGAGTTTCAAATCCCATGGCTGACAGAGAGCAGGGAACCGTCAAATGGTTCAACGGCGCTAAAGGCTTCGGATTCATCTCCCGCGATGGCGGCGAAGATGTGTTCGTGCACTTCAGCGCTATCCGTGGCGAGGGCTTCCGCAATTTGGAAGAGGGCCAGCGTGTTGAGTTTACCGTGGTCCAGGGCCAAAAAGGCCCCCAAGCCCAAGACGTGACGCCTGTGGCGTAA
>CAYJMC010000022.1:0-3016 GCA_964371335.1 uncultured Anaerolineaceae bacterium | reverse complement strand
CGTGGTCCAGGGCCAAAAAGGCCCCCAAGCCCAAGACGTGACGCCTGTGGCGTAACGTAGTGTGGAGTTGCGTTACCGTGCAAAGCACGGTAGCAATCTCCAGCGAGCAGTTCTATCGCTCGCAACCCTCGTTGCGTAAGCACCGGTCACAGTGACGCAAAAAAGGCCGCCAGCAAAGTTGGCGGCCTTTCCTTAACTTGTTTCCGAGCGGGGAGTTGGAAATTGATATCCAGTGATGACCAATCTTCGCAATTCATGCGGGTGAAGCGACAAACCTCACTCAGGTTCCCTTAACCTAGTGGACTATAATGTAGGCAGGTCCAATCTTCGCCTAAGACAATGGCCCTCCAAGCCAGGCGCCTGCCTTGGCGCCGAACTCCCGTAAAACCCAACGCGCAATCCAAACCGCGGCTCTCTTTTGTCGACCGCTTTCATTACTGGCTCACTGGAATCATTGCCTTTGTCCTTTCACTGCTGATTCAGTTCTGGCGCAACCGGACGGCCAAGTTAATTGCCTTCTATTTCATATTTATTTCCAGCTTGATTATCTATTTCACGTCCTTCGATAATTACTTATCCCTCTTGAGCCTTGGCTCCAACTTCATCTTTGGTTTCGGTTTCATCCTCGTCCAGTTCGTCGGCCTCTTCTGGTTCCTGAGTCGCACGCGCGTTATCGAAACAGTCCCCGGCGACAAGGGCGCGATCTCCTTCGACGATTATTACGGTTCCAAGCATCTCGTCCAGCTCATGCGCGAATGGACGAAATTGCTCACCGTGGATAAATCCAAGCTGGATGCCATGGGCGGCCGCAGCCTCTCGGGCATTCTCCTGATCGGCCCGCCGGGCACCGGCAAGACCATGCTGGCGCAATGCCTCAGCACCGAAAGCCACGCCGCATTTATCGGCATGTCCGGCTCCGATTTCCAGAGCATGTTCTTTGGCATTGGTGTGCTCAAGGTGCGCGGCATGTTTTCCAAGGCGCGCGCCATGGCCAAGGAATACGGCGCGTGCATTTTGTTCATTGACGAAGTCGACGCCATCGCCTCCAGCCGCGGCGCTGTAGTTGGCGACCCGAACCAGCCGGTACCGGGCGCCATGGGGGGCGGGGTATTTGGAGGCATGGGCGGCGGGCTGGGTGTGCTTTCCCGCTTGCTGGTGGAAATGGATGGCATTACCGAAGTGCCACTGCGCGACCGCATCCAAAACCGCATGCTGGCCTGGCTGGGCGTGCCAACGATTGACCCCGGTGTGGTGCTGGTCATGGGCAGCACCAATCGCCCGGATGTGATCGACCCGGCCATCCTGCGCCCCGGTCGCTTCGACCGCAAGATCGAAGTCACGCTGCCCGACCGCGGCGATCGCCGGGCGCTGTTCAACGGCTACCTGAAAAAGATCAAGCACGATGGCAAGATCAACGTGGATTACCTTGTTCGCATTACCCCCGGCGTTTCGCAGGCCTTCATCGCCTCGGCAGTCACCAAGGACTCGGCCCGCCTGGCCATTTTCGATGGCCGCAAATCGATTCGCCAGAGCGACATCGAACTGGCCTTGCAAGAGATCACCATGGGAATCCCACAACCCGTTGGCGAACTAGAACCGCGCCAGCGCGAAGTATTGAGCTATCACGAAGCAGGCCATGCAGTGGCCGTCTACCACTACATGCGCGACGACGCCAATATCGGCTGGGCCTCCATCGTGCGCCGCGGCGGGGCTATGGGTTATGTCCAGCACGTGGAAACTGAAGATCGCTACATTGTTCCGCTCGCCCGCCTGAAGAAAGGCATCATGGTCAGCCTGTGCGGCCACGAGGCCGTAAAACTCGTGTATGGCGAACCCTGGACGGGCGCGGCGTCTGATCTGAACAACGTGCGCCGCATGATTGCCGTGCTCATCGCCCACCTGGAGTTCGGCGCCTTGCCGCGCGATTTCGACATCCTCAAAGCCATCGACCAGAAGCGGATCGACCGCTACATGGATGACAGCATGGCTAAGGCGCGCACATTCCTTTCAACCCATCGCGCTGAACTGGACGCGGTCGCCGCCGCCTTACGCGAGCGCGATGAGCTGCAAGGCAGCGAAGTCATCGACATTATCGAGAAGATTCATGCGCAGGCTGCGTAAATACCTGGTTTTCTGGATCGTGATCCTGGGTGTATTTGCCCCGTTTGCCGCGCCCATCGGCGCATGGACGCGTTCGCAGCTTTCACCGCTGCTGGCGGCAGCTGCGCCAGCGCCAGTTGCCCAATCCGGGGACCCCGAGGAGTCGCTGGCGCTGATCCTGGAAGATCATTTCGAAATGGTGGACGTGGTCAACATCGATCATTCAGTGAGTGATGCCGGGGACCCTGTGCTGCTCATTCAGATGAGCATCACCAGTCCGGTGGGGGGATCGATCTATGAACGGTTGCTGGCGGAGTCCCTACAGGGTTTGGATACTTTGAAGACCGGTGACGAAAAATATTACTTGATCGAATGGCTCTACGGGCATTGGCTGGTGGGCCGTCTGCAATGCACCTCAACCGATTATCAAGGCGGAGCCATTCGCCCCGACCTATGCGATTATTCGGATGTCAATCCAGCTTCCTACCTGGGGGATGAGATTCGCTGGCCCGGCCGCGCAAACGCGAGCGCGGGCGATTAACTAATTCACTATTGGGTTTCTGGTGCCGGCCAGGGCACCTCGACGAAGGGCGTGTAGCCATGTTTTTCGGCGGCGGCCACGCGCCCATGCGAGGGTTCGGCGCAGCCCGGTTCATCCACCACTTCGATCGCGTAGCTGTATGAGCCTTCTGCAGTGAACACGAATTCGCCGTTCTGGCAGGCCCAGGCTTCCAGCACGTAAGGCGTTTGCTCCGATTCGTCGCCGCGCGAAGGCACGAGAACCAAGCCGCCGTAACTCACAGTTACCAAATTACCATCCCGTACGGCGCCTACATTGCTCATGGGCCCGTAGAAACTAGACCAGGGTAGCACGATGTGCGGGTCCACCGGAGGCAGAGACATGGGATCGCCGTCG
>CAYJMC010000021.1:32684-35766 GCA_964371335.1 uncultured Anaerolineaceae bacterium | reverse complement strand
GGGATGTACCAGGGTCGGCGCCAGGAAGCCATCCAACGGAATCGAAATTTCCAATTCCCGGTGAGCGAGCTGGACGCGGTGGTGCTCTCGCATGCGCACATAGATCACAGCGGTAATCTGCCCAATCTGGTGAAGAACGGATACCGGGGTCCTATTTACGCCCAGCGGGCTTCGTCGCACCTCACGCGCCTCATGCTGGAGGATTCGGCGCACATTCAGGAGAGCGACGCCGAGCATATCAATCGCAAACACGCCAGGCGTGGGGAACCGCCGGTCAAGCCGTTGTATACCACCAAGGATTCAGCGGAAACCAATGCGCTGTTTGTCGAAAAGGAATACAACAAAGCCTTCGAAGTAGTGCCCGGCGTGCTGGCAAGCTTCGTGGATGCAGGGCACATACTCGGTTCGGCGGCTATCGTGCTGGACATCGATGAGCACGGCCGTAAACAACGATTTTGGTTTTCGGGTGATGTTGGAAGACCAGAACTACCGCTGATCCAAGATCCAGTATTGCCCTCGAACACGGATAACTTGTTGATGGAATGCACCTATGGCGATCGGCGTCATCCCTCCCCGGCGGAGGCTTACGAGCAATTGCGCGGCATCGTCAGTGACACCTTAGGTCGCGGCGGCAAGGTAATCATCCCTGCCTTCGCGGTTGGCCGCACGCAAGAAATCGTCTACGACTTGCATCGCATGATGGACGCGGGTGAAGTGCCGCAGGCGCCGGTGTTCGTGGACAGCCCGTTGGCCGTCAACGTGAGCGACATTTTCCGCGCCCACCCGGAATGTTTCGACAAGGAAACGCTCAAGTTCCTCGAATCGGACAAGCACCGCGAAGCGCTAGGTTTTGAGATGTTGACTTACATCCGTTCGGTGGAGGAATCCAAGGCACTCAACGAGCGAAAAGAGCCGATGATTATCATCTCGGCCTCGGGGATGCTGGAAGTCGGCCGGGTGCTGCACCACCTGGAGCAGAACGTGAACGATCCGAACAGCGTGGTGCTGATCGTGTCGTGGATGGCGCCGCACACTCTGGGACGGCGGCTGGTGGAAGGCGAGACGCGCATCAAGATCTTCGGCGAGGTATACGAGCGCAAGATTCGCGTGGCCCACATCGACGGCTTCTCGGCGCACGCCGGGCAGGATGGGCTGGCCGATTACGCAAAGGCAGTCAAGGGGCAGGTAAAGAACATCTTCCTGGTACATGGTGAAGCCGGTCCGGCGCAAGCGCTGACGGAGTTACTGGGTAAAGAAGGGTTCGACAAGGTGCATTACCCGGTCTGGGGAACCAAAGCAGACCTGTAGTGGAAATTGAAGCAGCATGGCGCCCATATTCCATCTTTCGTCAAAGAAACAAGGAGGTATTGTGGGCAAGGTTATTGTAGGCGCGAGGATTTCGCTGGACGGGTACGTAAACGATCCCAGCGGGAATGTGGACCCTCTGTATCCGGACATGGCAACGCTGCGGGACACGGAATCAATTAGACAAGCGATTGAAAACACCGGAGCTGTTGTCATGGGGCGAAAGTCTTTTGACATGGCAGAGGGACCCGACGATTGGACAAATTACGAGTTCCAGGTTCCTATTTTCGTCGTCACCCACCATCCTCCTAAAACAAATCCGACAGAAACAGAGAAATTGAAATTCACGTTTGTCACGTCAGGGATCGAAAGCGCCGTTCGGCAAGCGAAGGGCGCGGCGGGAGATAAGGATGTTGCCGTTGTTTCGGCTGCCAGCGTGGCAAATCAATGTCTGGTGGCGGGGCTTGCAGACGAAGTGCAGGTGGATATCATGCCTATCTTCCTTGGGGGCGGACTGCGGCCATTTGAAGAACCGGGGTTGAATCAAGTAAAGCTGGAAAGAACGAAGGTGATGGAATTACCGAGTGGCGGAGTCCACATCAGATACCGCGTTATCAAATAAGAATCGTTCGACCCAGAGGTTGCCTCGTCGGATCCTCCGGCTCCTCCTCGCAATACGGCTCAGGTAAAGCCTGAGCCTAGTTATAATCCTCGGTGGAGAGGTGCCAGAGTGGACGAATGGGGCGGTCTCGAAAACCGTTGTGGTCCTTTGGGCCACCGAGGGTTCGAATCCCTCCCTCTCCGCTAGTTGGGAAAAGGAGAGGAAAACATGAACCGGCAAGAAATTTTATCTGGAATGAACTGGATACTACTGATCAAAAAAAGGAGCGGGGACTTCTTTTGCAAGCTCCTTGGCTGGACGCCTAAGGAGATGGATGCAGGCGAATTCGGCACCTACACTATTTTCCAAAAAGACGGGCAGGATGTAGCCGGCATGATGAATCCAACCCCAGGATCATCCACTAAACAATCGCGCTGGGCAAACTTATATTGCCGTTGATGATGTTGATAAGTGCGCTGCGCAAACTATTGAACTGGGAGGCAAAGTATTGGTGCCACCCCATGAAGTGCCTGATTTTGGGCGGGTTTGTCTGATTTCCGATCCTATGGGGGCAACCGTTCCTTTAGCTGCGCCGATACAAAGGAATAAATAATTTATGGAAAAGGTTGAAACAACCTACGCCAGGAATCGCGCGAATGGCGGTCCTGGCTGCAGAAAAATCATAAATCAAAAAATGGTGTTTGGCTGATTTATTACAAAAAACACACAATGAAGCCATCCGTTCTCTATGCAGAGGCAGCTGAAGAAGCAATTTGTTTTGGTTGGATTGATGGACAGATAAAGAAAATTGATGATGATAAATACATGCAGCGCTATACTCCCCGGACATCCAGGAGCCTTTGGTCAGAGATCAAATGTGGAACGAGCGAAGAAGATGATTAGACAGGGACAAATGACAGGGTTTGGATTTAATATATTCCACGAGGGGACAAAGGCCAAGAAAAGAGTTCCGTCTAGTAAGAATTTTTCCGTACCCGATTATTTCAAAGAAGCTTTAGCTGAAAACAAGAAGGCCTGGAACCACTTTGATAATTTTGCCCCCTCAGCTAAGCTGGCGTATGTTTATTGGGTGAATACTGCAAAGACAGAAGAAACCAGGCAAAAAAGGATCAAAAAATCTATACAACGATTAGCAAAGAACAAAAAATTTGGTGA
>CAYJMC010000021.1:20030-32584 GCA_964371335.1 uncultured Anaerolineaceae bacterium | reverse complement strand
GAGGTCTCGGCTTTGTTCCTGCGCCCACAAGAAGCTGAAGCGCTGTTGCTGCTGGCGCACGGCGCCGGCAGCGATATGCGCCATCGCTCGATGGAAGAATTAAGTCAAGCGCTGGCGGACCAGGGAATTGCCACATTTCGTTACAACTTCCCATATAAGGAAAAACCGGGTGGGGCTGGACCCAACAACAAATCGGTATTGACGGCCACAGTGCGCGCCGCGGCCGAAGCTGCCCATCAGGCGGCGGACGATCTGCCGCTATTCGCCGGCGGGCGATCTTTTGGCGGCCGCATGACTTCACTGGCGGCCAGCCAATCGCCGCTGCCCAATGTGCGCGGCATTGTATTCTTCGCCTTCCCGTTGCACCCACCGGGCAAGCCAGGCACGGAACGCGCTGGGCATCTGTTCAAGGTTGGTATTCCAATGCTTTTTCTCCAGGGCCCGAGGGATAAGCTGGCCGCACCGGAATTGCTCGATCCCATCGTCAAGAAGCTGGGCGAACCTGCCGCGCTTCACATGGTGGCGGGCGCCGATCACAGTTTTAAGGTTCTCAAAAGCTCGGGGCGGACGGAAAAAGATGTGATCGACGAGTTGGCTATTACAGCGGCTGGATGGATACGGAAACGCTTGAAATAATTTCTGCAACAAACCCAATTTCAAAATCGTTTATTTTCTTCCCTTGACAATTCTTTTACTTTGGTGTATTTTACCTGCAGGTTATATAACCATTTGGTGAAATAACATGCAGAATGATGCCCTCAGCCTTACTTTTTCTGCCCTCGCCGATCCGACCCGGCGGGCTATCCTCGCCCGCCTGGCAAAGGGTGAAGCCTCGGTGACCGAGCTGGCGGCACCCTTCGCGGTCAGTATGCCGGCGATCACCAAACACCTCAAGGTGTTGGAGAAGGCGGGCCTGGTCGAGCGCGGGCGAGAGGCCCAATGGCGGCCGGCGCGGCTGCAGGCAGCCCCGCTGAAGGACGTCTCGGAATGGTTGGAGCGCTACCGCAAGAATTGGGAAGAATCCTTCGACCGTTTGGATGAGTACCTGCAAAAGATACAAAAGCAAAAGAAAAAAAGGTGATTAGTGAACAATGATCAGTAATCCTGAAAAACAAACATTCGCCCAAAGGAGATTGAAATGAACACCAAGAAAAACAAACTAGTCGTCACCTTGCCTTCGGACACTGAGATCCTGCTGACCCGTATGGTCGATGCGCCCCGAGAGCTAGTCTTTCGCGCCTACACGGACCCAAAGGCGATCCCACAGTTTTGGGGACCGCGCAAATACACCACCATGGTGGATAAGATGGACGTCCGCCCCAGCGGTGTGTGGCGCTTCATTCAGAAAGATGAAGAAGGCAATGAATTCGCCTTCAACGGTGTATACCGCGAGGTAAAGGCACCGGAGAAACTGGTCCACACCTTTGAATTCGAGCCTATGGCAGGACACATTGCCGTAGAACACGTCACCTTTGAAGATGTGGGCGGCAAGACCAGAGTAGTCGACCTGATGAGCTTCGACAACAAAGAAGATCGTGACGGCATGGTCGAATCTGGAATGGAAAGCGGCGCCAGCGAGCTTTGGGATCGCTTCGAGGAGATGGTGCAAAGCATGGAAAAAGAATCTAGCCGCGGATAAACAAGGTGATCCATTTCGAAAAAAGCTCACGTGGAACAGCTGAACCCACGTGAGCTTTTTTGTGAGCCGATATGTGAAGAGTAAAATACCAACGAGGATAATGATGACGAATAATTTGCCAGATAAAGAACTCATCACAAAATTGCGAAATTCAGTTCAAGGCAAGGTAATCCAACCTGAGGAAGCGGGGTATGACGAAGCCCGATCCGTTTTTTACAGCTGGGTGACGAAGAAACCCGGAGTCATCGTAAAAGCTGCCAACGCCGAGGATGTAAAAGCCGTTGTGAATTTCGCGCGCGACAACGGCATTGAACTCGCCGTTCACGGCGGCGGGCACAGCATCGCCGGGCACAGCCTTTCCGAAGGCGGTGTAGCGCTGGATATGTCCGGGATGCAAGGGCTGGATATCGATATATCTGCGCGAACGGCATGGGCAGAAGCGGGTCTGACCGCCGGAAAATATACGGAAGTTACCGGAGCACATGGGATGGCAACGGGATTTGGTGATACGGGAACCGTTGGCATTGGCGGATTGACGCTAGGTGGCGGAGTCGGATACCTGGTGCGCAAATATGGTCTCACCATTGATTCCCTGCTGGCGGCCGATATCGTGACAGCCAACGGCGAACTATTGCGTGTAGACGAAGAAAACTCTCCGGACCTGTTCTGGGCAATACGTGGAGGTGGTGGAAACTTTGGGGTAGTCACGCGCTTCAAGTTCAAACTGCATCCGGTAAGCGATATTGTTGGCGGTATGCTCTTTTTGCCGGCGACGGCGGATACGATCAGCGGATTCATGTCAGCCGCAAAAGAGGCGTCAGACGAGCTCTCGACCATTGCTAACGTTATGCCAGCGCCGCCTATGCCCTTTTTGCCGCCCGAGGTCGTTGGCAAGACCATTATCTTTGCCATGCTGGTGTATGCAGGCAGCGGTGAAGCTGGGGAAAAGGCGATCGCCCCGTTCAAGAAGTTGGCTACGCCGCTCGGCGACATGATAGGACCGAAGAAGTATCCGGAAATCTACGCCGGTCCCGAGGGTCCGCACCCGGTCGCGGGTTCGGCGCTGACTATGTTCGTGGACAAGATCGATCATTCGGATGCGCAGCTGATCCTCGATCGGCTCGAAAGAAATGACGCGCCCATTCGCGTAACGCAGTTACGCGTGCTGGGTGGCGCCATGGCCCGCGTGCCAGTGATGGCAACCGCATTCGCCCACCGCAAGAGCAAGATCATGGTCAACGTGGCTACGTTATACGAGAATCCCGCGGACGCCAGCCGGCACCAAGCCTGGACCAATGAAACGGCGAACGCGCTGAAGCAAACGGACACTGGAGCTTACGTCAACTTCCTGGGCAATGAAGGCGAAGCCCGCATCCGAGCCGCCTACCCCGGTTTCACCTGGCAGCGGTTGTCTGAAATCAAAAAGAAGTATGACCCGAGTAACTTGTTCCGGCTGAACCAAAATATACCGCCGACAAAATAATGGAGAGGAAATGGTAAGCAAGCTACCCGCGAAACCGAAAGCCGCGCCGGAATCGGCCACGAAAAAAGTAAACGCCATTCTAGCAGCCGCGCCTAAAGGGCATCGTGCTGCGCTGCAAAGGATCCGCGAAGTTGTCCGAGCAACCGTACCCGACGCAATTGAAGCCATCAGTTATGGATTACCTGCATTTAAATACAAGGGCAAACCCCTGGCCGGTTACGCATCCTATAAAGATCACTGCTCATATTTCCCTATGAGCGGCAAGGTGATTACTAAATTGAAAAAGGGCCTCACAGCCTTCCGGGCATCGAAAGGCGCCATCCACTTCCAGCCGGATCATCCCATAACAATTCCAGTGCTTAAAAAGTTACTCCAGGCGCGGTTGCAGGAAATCGATGAACGCGGATAGATGCAGACAGACGAATCACAAAGACCCTAAAGGTTGTTTGGTTGATTAGAAGATGGCGGGCAAGACCAATCCGCAATTAGAGTACCCGTCTGTAAATAAAACCTTTAGGGTCTACCGAGTGGTAGGATAAGGAAAATTCGCCCTATAGGAGAAAAAATGGATGCCAGCAAGCTCATCGATAAACGCATCGCGGAGACAAGAGATTGGCGCGGGAAGGTTATGGCGCGACTGCGCAAACTGATCCATGAGGCCGAACCCAAAATTACAGAGGAATGGAAGTGGGACAGCCCGATATTTTCGAACGGCGGATTGGTGATCAGCATTGGGGCCTTCAAAGACCATGTCAAAGCCAATTTCTTCAAGGGCGCGTCGATCAAAGATCCAAAAAAATTATTCAACGCCGGGTTGGACGCCAAAGCCATGCGGGCTATAGATATCCACGAGGGTGCTAGGTTAGATGAAAAGGGATTCAAGGAACTGGTGAAAACCGCAGTGGCTTTCAACGCGAGCAAGGGGAGGTAGGAGGAAGAATGTGCCGCAACATCAAACCGCTATTCAATTTCGAGCCGCCGGCCACCGAGGAGGAGATCCGCGCAGCCGCGTTGCAGTTCGTGCGCAAGATCTCCGGATTCGCCAAACCTTCCAAGGCCAATGAAGAGGCCTTCGAGCGCGCCGTGACCGAGGTGGCCGCAGTTTCCAAATCCCTTTTGAGCGTCCTGGTGACCCAGGCCCCACCACGGGACCGCGATCTGATCGCCCAGCGGGCCATGGCGCGTGCGGCCAAACGTTTTGGGACCCCAGGCTAACAAACCAGGAGAAGGTTGAACATGGCAGAGCCAGAAATAGAAACTCGTGATGTCACCATTACTCGGGATAAATTGCCGATGAAAACGGAAACGTGGTGCCAGTCAGCCATTATGGATTTTCCGAAGATTTCCCTGAAGAAAATGGTAGTGACCGTCCGTTTCGAAGATCTGAATGGCAAGACGAAATCTTGACACTGACACATTCCAACATGCCTGGGCTGGAGCGTGTCCTTTGATAAACTGGCGCAAATCTTGATAGGCTGAGGATTACGTATCGAATGAGTAAGTACGTTGCCTTGCTGCGCGGTATCAATGTGGGCGGAAAAACCATCAAAATGAGCGCGCTCCGCAAGGTTTTCGAATCGCTAGGGTACGCAAACGTGCGCACCCTGCTTGCCAGCGGCAACGTGATCTTCGATAGCAAGGGAAGCGACGAGAAAAAACTGAAATCCGAGATCGAGACTGCAATCAAAAAAACATTTGCGATGGACGTGCACATCATCATCCGCAACCAGGAAGAGATCGCTGCGCTGGTGAAAAGCGACCCTTTCAAGGGCATGAAGGTGAAACCTCAGACGCGGCTGTACATCACTTTCCTTTCTCAGCCGCCAGCCTCGGAGTTGAAGACACCGTATAAATCCATGGGCGGCGAGTACTTGATACGCGAAATCACTGATCGCCATGTGGTCAGCGTTTTGGGTCCGAAAGTGGCCAGCCCGGATGTCATGGATTTCCTTGGAAAAGAATTTGGCAAGGAGATCACCACGCGCAATTGGAATACAGTGATGAAAATCCAAGCAGCGATAGACAGCAAATGAAAGCGACACGCTTTGCCACTGCCGGTGAATATCGAAAATGGTTGGCGTCCAATCACGACAAAGCCGACGAGATATTGCTCAAGTTCTATGAAAAGGGATCCCGCAAGCCCAGCCTTACTATTCAAGAAGCCGTGGAGCAGGCGCTGTGTTTTGGGTGGATCGACGGGATCCTGCGAAATACCGGCCCGGACAGTTTTGTGCTGCGCTTCACGCCGCGTCGCAAGGGTAGCCTGTGGAGCGAGGTGAACACCCGGCGTGCCAAAGAGCTAATCAAACGCGGCCTGATGCAACCCGCGGGACTCAAGGCTTTTGAGGAACGCGATGTAAAGAAGACGCGTCTCTACTCCTACGCGCAACGCGGCAAAGGTCTATCGAAGGAACTCGAGGTTGCTTTCAAGAAACATAGAGACGCGTGGAACTTTTTCAATTCGCAGCCACCCGGATATCAGAGAACAATTACCTTTTGGGTGATGGCCGCCAAACGTCAAGAAACGAGACAAAAACGACTCGACAGGCTTATTGCCGTGTCGGAACACGAACAACGCGTCGATTTGCTGGCGCCGTTCGGAAAGAAATGATCGCCCCCATGAACAAACCAGATTGGTCGAGAATCCAGCGCACCCACTACCCCATGCCGCCTGATGTGCGCCAGGCGTTGGAAAGCC
The DNA here is from genome assembly GCA_964371335.1 of uncultured Anaerolineaceae bacterium. Taxonomy (GTDB): domain Bacteria; phylum Chloroflexota; class Anaerolineae; order Anaerolineales; family UBA11579; genus JAMCZK01. The sequence goes on along the minus strand of CAYJMC010000021.1, from coordinate 26,764 downwards.
GCGGGCTGATTGACAAATATCTGCTGCGACCCCCTTAGCAGCAGAATGATTACATCGCTTGGATCAACCGCGCCAAGCGGGCAGAAACGCGGCAAAAGCGCCTGAACCAGATTTTGGCTGAGCTGGAAAAAGGGAACGTCTACATGCGGATGAAGTGGAATCGGGGAGACAGATAACAAACCTCAGATGAACACAATTTCACCAGCCTTGCGAAGGTTGACCTTGAAATCTATCTTGGCGACAAGTCTAACCTTCGCAAGGCTTTAAAAAGCAAAAGCCCGGCACAGCCGGGCTTTTCGCGTCCACTAGATTCTCATCAGGCGACTGGGGCAGCTTCGAACATGCCCTGCAGGACGAGCTCCAAGGCCATGGTATGTGCGCAACGATCGCGTCCCACGAAGAATTCGCAATCGCAATGCCACATGCCATCTTTGAATTCCACGCGGTGCGGGTTGTTGACGCCGCTGAAGTGCACCACCAAGGATTCCACGTGCATGCGGTTGCGCTCCTCCGCATAGGCCTTGGCCTTTTCAAATTTGCGCATCATTCCTGTGTCCATAGCCGTTTTCTCCTTTGCGTGAAATAAAAAAGCACGCGCGTTGCGCGTGCTTTTGATTTACCATTTATCCGGGTACCTTTGTGAAAGCCAGCACTCTCATAAGGGCTGTTTCTGTCTCCGTGAGGCCAGTATAACTATTTTGCTCCGGCTAGTCAAACCGTGAAGGCTACGACTACTATACGATCGGGATACCCTCTAATTTATCCTGGCGAGCCTGACCGCGGCCGGTCACCAAGGCTTCGCCGCGGTAGAACTCGATCAAGCGCAGGGGTTCGCCCAGGTCAAACTCGCTGGCCAGGAATTCGCGGCGGGTGCCAACGTAGAAACGCTTGCGTTTCTTGAGCCGCCGGACCAAGGTGTCCCGGTCCAGCAAAACGGTGTCGGACCAGGTGGGCCCACGCCTTTCGTAAGCGCGCACCCATGCCAGTTTGCCATCCGGAGTAAAGTGGGCGGCCTCGATAACGCCGTCCACTTTTTTGAGTCGCTTGCGCGGTCTTTTCATTGAATCGACCATAATAGGAGGTAAGTGCAACTTTGTCTCTGACCTAATTCAGAAACGCGGTTACTTCTATCTCGATATCAATTCCTTCAATTGGTGAGGCTGCCTGAATTGAACTCTTTGCAGGCTCCTGTCCTTTGGTGAAATATTGGCTATAAACTTCATTGATTTCTTGCCTATCATTGGGATTTCTAAAGTAGATAACTGCCCTCGCAATGTCGTCCATTGTGCAATTGCACTCTGATAGTAAGTACTTTATATTCTCCATTGCCGTTCTGGTTGCTCTTTGACGTCCCCTTTAATAATTTCTCCGGTTTCGAGGTTCGCGGATATTTGGCTACTGAGGAAAATAAAATTCCCGGCTTCAACGATGTGATTAAAACCTGTAGTCGGTTTTTTAACCCCGGGGAGATCCGGGATGAGTTTTTTCATGGAGGTCGGGGTGGTCGGATTTGAACCGACGGCCACCGCGTCCCAAACGCGGTGCGCTACCAGGCTGCGCTACACCCCGGGCGGGATGAGTATACTCGCGGCCGTTGAGGGTAGTCAACTTGCAGAATGGACTATACTGCGCTCACGTTAGCTTCGCCAGAATGCCATGATTCCGCTGCGCGATACCAACCGCTCCCGTCATTTTCCGGTGATGAACTGGATCCTCATCGGTGTTAACTTGCTGGTGTTCATCTTTGAACTGGGATTGTCCAGCGGCCAACTTCAGGATTTTGTCAATAATTACGCGCTGGTGCCGTCGCGGCTGCAAGGCCAGCCGGCGACCTACGCCATCTCCATCTTTACCAGCATGTTCATGCATGCGGGCTGGTTCCATATCCTGAGCAATATGTGGATTTTGTACATCTTCGGGGACAACGTAGAAGACCGCATGGGCTCCATCCCATATCTGGTCTTCTATTTGCTGGGCGGAGTTGCGGCCGCCTTGCTGCAGACGTACGTCGGCACGGGTACGGACGTACCTGTGCTGGGCGCCAGCGGCGCTATCGCCGGCGTGCTGGGGGCATACATTTTCCTCTTCCCATCGGCCAGGGTGGTCACGTTGGTGCCGATTATCTTTTTGCTGACCGTGATCGAGGTGCCGGCCGTCCTCTTTATCGGTTTCTGGTTCGTCACCCAACTGTTCTCGGGATTAGCGTCTCTTGGCGCCGTGGAGGGCGTTGCCTGGTGGGCGCATATCGGCGGTTTCGTGATCGGTTTGGTGCTCTCGCCATTCTTCCTCAGGCGTCCCCCGCCACGTCAAATCGAATTCTTTTAACTCCTCGGAAAGCTAAACGGGGGACCCTTTTCCTAAAATTCATCTGGCGTAGCGAGGTCTCCTCGCCCTCGACATGTGCGAGCGGGGTGATCCCTCCCATTCGCCCCCCCTTCGGTGTCGCTCAGGGCAGGCTCTGCCGCAGAGCGGCTCACTCAGGACAGGCCCGGCCCCTATCAATACAGCAACGTGAATGGCGCATGTTAGAATCCCCGCATGCCACCAAAGTCCAAAAAAACAAACCCTGCTTTCAATGAGCAAGCGCGCCGCGCTCACCGGTGGCAGCTGATCTGGCAGATTTTGCTTCCCTTGGTTTTTGGCATTGCCTTTGTTATTGTTCTTTTTACTTTAGTCGTCCAGGGTGGAGCCGGAAGGATTGAGCGCAGCGCCCAGACAGCCAGCATATTGCTGGCAATTCCTTTGCTGCTTAGCGGTTTCGGCTTGTTGTTTCTCCTCATCGCCTTGAATTCAGGCATCAATCGACTCATCGCTTGGTTGCCGCCGCAAAGCTATCGTATTCAAAAAGCGGCGCAAAAAATCAATTCCGGAATCTCCGGGATTTCCAGAACAACCCGGCAACCCTTTCTGTGGATGGAGAGTTGGGGCAATGCCTTGAGCCGTGTTTTTCACCGCAGGAGATAGGAGGAGCCATGGCCCCCCGAGGGAACAAAAACCAGGTATTAGCCATCAGCGCCGTTCTGGGAGCGGTATTGGGGCTAGCCGCCGGCGTCGTCCTGTTGAAACGCGTCGAAGACCAGGAGGACCGGCCTCCCCTCACCGCAGGGGAAGGCGTGAGCCTGGGACTGCTGCTATTGGGCGTTTTCCGCCAACTCTCCCGCTTGGGAGAAGAGGATAAAAAATAAATCAGTTCTTCCCAGGACAAAAAGGCCTTTTTGAAAAAGGCCTTTTTGTTGTATAATTATAAACGAACGTTCGTTAGTTTCTAGAAACGAAGGAGACTAATGAGGCTCAGGCAAAGGATTCTGGATAAAGTACGCATTTTCAATAAGCGCTACTTCAACCGGTTCAGCCGCCGCTTTGCAGGAAAGGCGCACGGGGCATTCGCGCTCATCCGACATGTGGGCTACAAAACCGGCACGATCTATGAGACGCCGGTTGTCGCCATCCCCATTCCGCAAGCCTTCATCGTAGCCCTCACTTATGGGCTCAAGGTGGATTGGTACCGCAACATCAAAGCCAATGGGAAGTGCGCAGTTATCTGGCGGGAGAAAACGTACGAAATCAGCTCCGTCCGGGACATTAGCGCAAATGAGGGTTTGCCCGTGTTCCCGGGATTTGTAAGAGCTCTTCTAAAGCTAAACCGCATCAGGGATTTCATCCGCTTGGAATACCAATCACGCGCCGCGGCGGGCGCGACGGGATAAAAAGAGGGAGCGTATGGGAAAAGGCGACGAAAGCCAAGGCAAGATCGTTCAAGCCGCTTTCCAGCTTTTCAGCAACCAGGGCTACCACGGCACGTCCATGCGCCAGATTGCCGAGGCTGCCGGATTAACGCCTGCCAGTATCTACAATCATTTCAACGGCAAAGAGCAAATATTCCGAGAAGTTTTGCTGCGTCACCATCCCTATCACCAGATCCTGCCCATTCTTGAGACTGCAGAAGGCGAAGACGCGGAAGCGTTGATGCGAGAAGTGGCCCAGCGCGCGTACAAAATCCTTCGTAAACAGAAGGGCTTGCTGCACATCATATTCATCGAAATGGTCGAGTTCGAGGGTCGTCATTTCGGTCAAATCTTCCGCAGTATGTCGCCCAGTATTTTCGCCTTCCTGGCCAGATTGAAATCGAGCAAAGGACAATTCCGAAAAATACCGGAAACGAGCATCCTGCTAACCCTGATCGGCCTGATCATGTCCCAATGGATCATCGAATCGGTGTTCCTGAAGAACATCAAAATCCCATTTGCAGAAAAACACTTCGATCATGCATTGGATATCTACCTGTATGGCATCCTGGCGGAATGAGATACCGATGAACAACCCTCGACTGATGGCATTGATGCGCAAAGAATTCACGCAGATCCTGCGGGATCCGCGGACATTAGTGATCGCCCTCCTCATGCCCATCATCCAGCTTTTCCTGTTGGGTTACGCGGCAACCAGCGAAGTGAGCAATCTTCCGCTGGCGGTGCTCGACAGGGATCGCAGCCCAGCATCTCGCGCCTTGTTGGACGCTTACCGGGCGGCCGACTACTTCAACCTGGCCTACGACGTAGATTCCGAAGATGAGCTGCGCGACCTGGTGGATCGCGGCAAGGTAGGCGTCGGCCTCATTATCCCGCCGGATTACGGGGCGCAGATAACTACTGGCGGCCAGGCCTCGATCGCATTCGTCATCGATGGCTCCGATCCATCCGTGGCCTCAACCGCCCTCTCCGCAGGGCAGCTGATTGCCCAAGATTTCGCCACAGACCTTCAAATCGAAAGATTTGAAGATCTAGGCATCAGCTTGCCAGCCGGCCTGCCCATCGAGGTGCGTACGCAGGTTTGGTACAACCCGGACATGGAAGATTCTTACTTCATGGTTCCCGGCGTTGCAGGCATGGTGTTATATGCATTGACCTCTATTCTCACCGCCTCGGCCATTGTGAGGGAACGCGAACGCGGCACCATTGAGCAACTCATCGTCACCCCCATCCGTCCCTGGGAGTTAATGGTGGGTAAGCTGCTTCCTTATAGCATCCTGGCCTTGATCAACACATTGGAAGTATTGCTGATTGGAACGTTTTGGTTCGGCGTGCCCATCCGCGGTTCGCTGGTTCTCATTTTCCTTCTTTCCGCGCTGTTCTTGTTGACCAGCCTGGCGATAGGTTTGCTGGCATCGACAGTAGCCAATACGCAGCAAGAAGCCATCCTCACGGTGTTTATCACCTTGTTGCCCTCCATCTTCCTTTCAGGCTTCTTCTTCCCCATTACAGCCATGCCAAAGGTCTTGCAGTGGATTTCGTATGCCGTGCCGCTCAAGTATTACCTCACCATCATTCGCTCGCTGCTATTGAAAGGCGCGGGGGTCGTTGAACTTCAAGGCGAAGTGATCGCGCTGCTCATCTTCGGAACTGCACTAATGGGGCTTGCGACCCTGCGTTTCCGCAAGCGCCTGGACTAGGAATTTTCAAGGAGGTTTCTATGCGCGCAAAACTGGCACAGCTCAGGAAAAAAATCCAAAAACGATTCGGTGGGCATGCGAAGAGCGCTGGCCAAAACCGCGCTCGCCAGGTTATCCCGATCCTAGTTGGGGCAGGCATCGTGACCATCGCGGTTCTCTATTTGGTGGGCGCGGCCAACGCCAATGGTTCGCTTTCCTCGTCCGGAACCATAGAAGCGGTTGAAGTTCGCATCGGCCCTGAGATCGGCGGCCTGGTCGCCGAAGTGCTCGTGGATGAAGGCGATCAGGTGGAAGAAGGCCAAGCCTTGCTTCGCCTGGATGACGCGTTGTTACTGAACCAACGCGATCAGGCAGTGGCCGGCTTAGCCCAGGCGGAGTTCGCGGTGGAAGCCGCCGAACTGGAACTGGAATCGGCGCAGCAAGGTTACGACGAACTTTTCGATGGGTTGGACCTGGCAACCGCCATGGCCTTGGAAGAACTGGCCACGGCCCGCGACTTGGCGCGGGATACAGAGAACAGGGTCGACAATCTGAGCTCACCGGGCAAGCAAACCGATATCGACACGGCACGCGCCAATGTCGTACTGAAACGGGATGCCCTCGACAAAGCCAGGGAGGATTACGAGGATTACGCCAACAAACCCGAAGACAATCTGATTCGCGCTTCGATGCAACTGCGCCTGTCCGCTGCCCAGGGAGCTTACGACGATGCGGTGCGCGACCTGAACAATTTGCTGGGCGGCACTAACGATATCGACCTCTCGGTGGCCCAGGCCGAACTTGAGGTGGCCAACGCACGGCTAGCACAGACTGAGGAGGATTACGCCGCGCTGGAGAGTGGCCCGAACCCCGACCAACTGGCGCTGGCCGAAAACCGTCTGCAAACGGCGCAGGCACATTTGGACGCCGCGCACGCCAATCAGGCGGCGGCTGAAGCTGCTTTAGAGTCCGCGGACCTGCAGATCGCCAAGGCGCAGTTAATCGCCCCGGTAGCAGGAACGGTCTTGTATCGCAACATTCAGCCGGGTGAAATCGCTTCACCCTCTGCCACGCTTATCGTGTTGGGGCAACTCGATCGCCTGACCATCACTGTATATCTCCCTGAAGATCGATATGGGCAGGTGGATCTTGGCGACACAGCTGAAGTCGAGGTCGATTCATTTCCGGGCGAAACATTCGCCGCGACCGTGGTGCGCATCGCCGATGAAGCGGAGTTCACCCCGCGCAACGTGCAGACCGGCGAAGGGCGCCGCACCACGGTGTTCGCCATCGAATTGAGGCTGGATGA
>CAYJMC010000021.1:6042-19930 GCA_964371335.1 uncultured Anaerolineaceae bacterium | reverse complement strand
TCGCAACGATTCTCGCTATACGAAGATCTCACCGTTCTGGAAAATATCCGTTTTTTCGCCGAAGTACGCGGTTTGTCAGCCGCCAACTGGAAACCAAGGGCTCTTGAGATCCTGGATTTCGTCGGGTTGGCGGATTTCGCGGCCAGGCCCGCGGGCCAACTTTCGGGCGGGATGAAGCAAAAATTGGGGTTAGCGTCAGCATTGGTACATAAGCCGCGGGTCTTGCTGCTGGATGAACCAACTGGCGGCGTAGACCCGGTGACGCGCCAGGATTTCTGGCAGCTCATAATCCGCCTGGTGGCCCAGGAAGGCGTGGGAGTTCTCCTCAGCACTCCCTACATGGATGAAGCCACGCGCTGCGGCCACGTCGCCATACTTTCTGGCGGTCGAGTTCTGATGCAAGGCGCGCCCAGTGAACTGTGTGCGCAGCTAAACGAACGCATTCTGGAAGCGCGGGGGAAGCCCTTGCCCAAGATCCGGCAGCTCGCTGTTTCCATTCCGGAGATCGAGGATGTGCAAGCCTTCGGGGACCGTTTGCATATGCGAGTACGAGCAGGCCGCGCCAATGAAGCGCAAAAGGCGCTCAAGGATGCGGCGCGGAGCAAAGGCTGGCAAATAGATCACATGGCAATCATCGCACCTCAGCTCGAAGACGTGTTCATTGCAGCTTCGCCGGGAGACGTTGGTGGCTAAGACCGTCATCCACGCCGACCAACTCACCAAACAATTTGGTGACTTCGTGGCCGTGGACCATGTCTCTTTTGATGTGAGCGAAAGGGAAGTGGTCGGTTACCTGGGGCCAAACGGATCCGGCAAAACGACCACGATCCGTATGTTGCTGGGGCTGCTGCTGCCCACGTCGGGGCAGGCACGCGTGTTGGATTGGGACATCCAACGCGAGCCCGAAAAGGTGCGCCGACAGGCGGGTTACATGTCCCAGAAATTCGCCCTGTATGACGAGCTAACCGCTTGGGAGAATTTGGCTTTCTACGCGGGCGTTTATGGCGTCCACGAGCAAAGCCTCCTGCACAAGACCATCGACCGACTAGGTCTCAAAGGCCAGGAAAAAGAACTGGCCGGGGCCCTGCCTGTCGGGTTCCGCCAGCGGCTGGCCTTGGCCACTGCCATAGTGCACCAGCCGCGGCTGCTCTTCCTGGACGAGCCTACCAGCGGCGTAGACCCTAACGCACGGCGGGCCTTCTGGGACCTGATCTACGAATTGGCTGATGAAGGCATCACCATCTTTGCCACCACCCACTACATGGACGAGGCCGAATATTGCCAGCGCGTCGGCATTATGCGCGCCGGCAAGTTGCTGGCCTTCGACACCCCAACCCAATTGAAACAAGTGGCGCTCGATGGAGCGGCCTGGCAAGTGGAGGTGCCCGATCTGCTTCAGGGGCTCAACAAAATCAAAGGGCAGTCAGGTGTGCAGCACGCAGGCCTTGCCGGAAATAGCCTGCGAGTCATCACTGGCAAAGGTGTAAAACGCGAGAAGTTCTCTGCGCAGCTTTTAGAGGCAGGCATTGAGATCGTCAAGGTAGAATCGGTAGAACCCAGCCTGGAAGATGTCTTCCTTTCATTGGCGGGGAAGTAAGCCAAGCCTCACCGCTATAATCGCCACGTGCACCCAAGAAACCCCGATTGTTTAATACTCGGCCGCCTTCACCGCGATACGATCATCACTTCTGACGGCAAGGCACGCATCGACCAGCCCGGCGGAAACCTGCTGTATGCCGCGGCTGCTTGCCGCCTGTGGGGAGCCAACCCGGGCTTAATCGCCAGAGTCGGCCGCGATTTCCCTGATGAATGGATTGGCAACCTGGCGGCCCGCGGCCTGGATACCCGCGGCATCCGCATGCTGGATGCACCCCAAGATCTGCGCCGTTTTATCGCCTACAAAGAAATTGATAAGCCGCGTTGGGACAATCCCGTAAAGCATTTTGCCAATTTAGGTCTTCCGTTCCCAAAAACCTTGCTGGGTTACCAGCCGCTCAATCAGAATTTGGATTCAAAGCGGGAACGCTCCATCCTTGCACTGCGCAAAGAAGATTTACCCGAAGATTATCGTGGCGCACAAGCCGCCCACCTTTGCCCGCTCGATTTTTTCAGCCACCACTTGATGCCGGTCGCTCTTCGAGAAATTGGCGTAACCCAGGTCACGCTGGAGGCGGGGGCAAATTACATGCATCCTAAATTTTGGGATGAGATCCCTGAGTTGGTGAACGGATTGACACTCTTTATCGTGCGCGATGAACAATTGAGGGCTCTTTTTTCCGAGCGCAGTGAGGAATTATGGGAAATGGCGGAAACCCTGACGAGTTTCAATTGTGGCGCGGTTTTAATATGGTCAACGGCCCGCGGGTTTTGGCTCTACGAAGCAGAAATCAAGCGTCGAGTCCATCTTCCCGCGTTCCCGGCCCGCCGTTATGACATCACCGATGAGGGCAGCAGTCTGTGCGGAGGCCTGCTGGCAGGATTAGTGCAGAGCCAAGATTTAGAGCGCGCAATGCTGGTAGGCGCGGCCATCGCCTCGCTGTCCGTTGAAGGCAGCGGTCCTTTTTATGTGGCGGATACTTTTCCGCGGTTAGTTGAATCGAGAATAGAGTCACTCAAAGCGGCGATACAAGTGTTGTAAATAATTCCCCCTTCTACCAACCGGAGCCTTAAATTGATGAACCAGGTTATTCCGAAGACTGCGCTAGAGGGATTCCTCGGCTTTCTTGATTCTCGATTCGAGTGTGGACCTTTATTGTCGCCTCGGAATGACAAATTAAGTAGGGACAAAAGGTTGGCGCTCCGCGCCAACCTTTTTGTCCTCTTTAATTAGCAAGAAAGCTTAATCCATGCCATCATCGCCCTTTGATTCGGCTGGTGCCTCCTAGCTATTCCTTGTGATACTTGAATGAAACCTTGACCTTGGCACGGTAAGCCAAGACTTTGCCATCTTCGATCTGCAAGTCTAATGTCTCGACTTCGGCGATGCGCAGATCCTCAAGCGATTTGGCCGCCAGGGATACCGCGGCCTCAGCGGCCTTCTCCCAGGATTCGGAACTGGTGCCCACCAGTTCGATGATCTTGTAAACAGAATTGTCTGCCATTGCGATACTCCTTTCGATAGCAAAAACGAATCGTTAGCCGAATTTCTCACGCAGGAAATCTAAAGCCATGCGATCAATCTGGTCGCCCTCGCCGTTCCAGCGCTCTTCAAGATTCTCTGCGCCCACCAGGGCGCGCAATGCCTTGCGCGTTTCTGGGTCAAAGGCGCCTGTCTGTGCGCCTTGGTAGTGGCCGGTGCGCTTCAATAACGTCTGCAGCTCGGCGGCCACTTCTGCTAATGGCACAAGGTCGTCCGTGTTGACCTCGCCGAAATAAAGGTGATGGATGCGCAGGATGCGCGCCAATTCCTTGATGGGTTCCGGGTGATCATCCACGCGCAGGTCCAGGTAATGGTCATTGTTGCCGCCGTAGCCTCCCCCGGTGCGGACCACCAGCACAGCTGCCGACTGCCGTCCTCGGCTGTCGCCGCCGGCCTGTTGCCCTGCCTCCAGCGCTGCTACCAGCCAATCGGCTAATTCGCCCTGGCCACCGCGAACCTGCTCGAAACGTTTGGCCATGGCCTCGACCGTGCCGGGAATGAGGATATTCCCCTGGCAGCTAAAACCCGCGCCCACAATGTGGCCCGCCCAGTCATAACACCCCATGCCGGTGTAAGCGGCTGCTTGTCCCTTGGCATCCACCATACCCACCTGGCGCTGGTCGCGGCCCTCATCGGCATCGACTAACGACTTGATGGTCTCTTCCGCGCTATGGCCTTTTTCCATGAGGTCTAAGCCCTGGGGGCCATAAAGAACATTAGCGTAGGACTGGGTGGCGACCGCCCCGGCGCCTGCCCGCGCCCAACCCACTACTGCGCCAACCGCCAAGAACTTGGATTGGACGGCTACGCCCCATTCTTCACGGCCCGGGTCATAAGTAACGATGGAAAAGGTAGCGACTGGTCTCATTTTTTAGGCAAGTATACGGTAAGTTGGCGGGAACTAACAAAGATTAGCATTTTTCCAACCTTGCGAAGGTTGGATTTAAATCGACATTGAATTCAAGTCCACCTTCGCAAGGTTTGCTTGAAAAAAAAGGCCCTTTCGGGCCTTTTTTGATTCCTACCGGCTGGTCCACCTTTTACGGACGAGGATTGCTTCCACCTCGCTTGCGCTCGGCTGCTCGCAACTGCGGAAACCAGAGCTTTCCTTGCCTTACAGCTTTGCAAGCGGTACCCTCTTCCCATATCTATATTACCGTATACTAACTAAAATCTAACCAATATTCGAGTGCTCCTCCACTTGAAGGAAGGTTAGAAATATGAAATCGCTCAGCATCCTCATCCTCCTCGGCACGCTTACCGCTCTTACTCTCGGCGGTATTTTTGCTGTCAGCCCCGTTTTAGCCGAAAAATCCAACGCTCAGGAAGTTGCTTCTCAGGCCTCCGAACCAGTCGCCCCCCTGACCGGCGAAGTGGCCGCCGGCGAGCCCGTTGTCGCGGAAGCTGGCAACGAAGCTGAGCTAGCCGAAACTGACGCAGCCCTGGTTACCACGTTCACCGTCAATATTGAAAAGGATACCGCAGGCGCCCTGGCCGCCCAAGAAGCCGAAGCAAACGCAGCGTCTGAATTTGAGAGCTTCGTGGCTTCCGTAAGTAACGGGAATACCAGCCAGGTGACCGGAATTTACGTCGAGGATGTGCTGGCTTATGCAGTCACACGCCAGCCCAGTGGCAACGCCGCGTATGTTTCCAGCAGCCCCAGTGAAGTTACACAATTCGGCATGGCTGCCCAGTACGGCAGCACGGCCTTCCTGGCGCACAATTACCTGGCCGGCGCCACCTTCTTCACTCTGTCTGAGGGCGACACCATTACCCTGGTCTATGGTGATGGCAGCACAGCAGACTTCCAAATCCAGAGCATTCGCCGCTTCCAGGCCCTCTCTCCCAACTCCACCCAGTCCAACTTCGTGGACCTGGACAGCGACCAGCAATTATCTGCATCAGATCTCTTTTACCAGATGTACGACAGCGACAACTCCGTGGTGCTGCAGACCTGCATTGCCAATGAGGGCATCAGCACCTGGGGTCGGCTGTTTGTCATTGCAGTCCCGCTGAGCTGAGCGACTTTGGGCAAAGAGGCCCAAAGTTTACGAGGACGGGACTGTATAAAATCCCCGCTTGAGGAGGCGGGGATTTTTCTTTAAGGGACGAACCACAGATGAACACAGATGAACGCGGATGAATGCTGTTGTGTCCCTCAAAAAAGGCAAAACAAACCACGGAGACACTGTGGCACGGAGTTTTATACCTTAAGATTTCTCCATGTCTCTGTGTTTCTGTGGTGAATCTTTTGTTTTTTCAGTAAGCAGTTGAGCTATTGGGTTTCTTTTGCCGTCGGTGTTCCATTATTGCGCGCTGGTCGCTCTCATCGGCACCGCTATCACGACCACGCGGTGAGTGTTGCTCTCGTATGGCCAGCAGGTGATCAGCGTGATGCGTTCGTCTTCGGTAGACTGGATCCACTCGGCGTTTGCCAGGCGAACCTCGAGCGGTTGGTTTCTTTCGGGCAGTACCGCGGTGTAAACCACAACATAACGGAATTCTCGATCGCCAGAAAATAAGTCGATCTCGTCGCCGGTCTGCAGTTGATAGAGATCGCGGAATACTTCGCCCTTGATATTGTGATGCCCGTTCAACACTGTGTTGCCGGGCACTCCCATCCCCACCGATGTGTTATGCCATCCCACGGCGCGGTAATTGGGCGCCAGCCATTGTGCGTAAACCTCACCCTCGAATTGCAATGGCTCCGATTCAACGGGAATCACCGACGCATCCAATTCGATTCTGGGGATCACAATACGATCGGGCGCAAGGCCCGGGTCTGCTGTGGGCTGGGCGCCGTCAGCCTCGGCTTCGGGCGTGGGGAACGGTTGCGCGGGCTGCTCCACCGCCACCAGGGTTGGGTCGGCCGTCCCCTCCTCTTCATAGACCGGAAGGAAGCCGGCTTCCTGCTGGTCGTCGGCAGCCAGGTCGAGCGTGCGGGGAAGCACGATTACGTCGACGATGCTTTTGCCAAAGGCAAACAGCACTACCAGGAAGCCGAAGAAGACCAGCAAGATGATTGCCTGGTTCGAACGGCTGGTTGATTTAGGGGGAGAAGATTGCATTAAAAAGATCCACCACGGGGACAAGGGGAGACGGAGTTTTTAATTAATGGTCTATGTGCCTCCGTGGCTCCGTGGTTGGTTTTGAACACTATAGGGACTTGCAGTCTGTCAATGCGAGATTGCTTCGTCGGGCTATAGCCCTCCTCGCAATGCTGCTGGCAGAACCAGCCCCTATTTTACGTTACTCCAAATGAAACGGGGCACCTGAGCGCCTGAGGATCGCGCTCATGATGCCCCGTTGACCTAGTTCGGTGAAAAGCCTACCTCAGTCTTCGTACTCCTCTTCATCTTCCTCATCGTCATGGCTGCGGTCCATCTTGATACCGATGCCGAGCAGGATGAGGGCAAACCCGAAGACGCCAAGGCCGAGATTCAGGAACATGCTGTCCCGGAAGATGGCGGGCAACTCGATGCCGGTGACCGGAATCAGCACTTCGGGCGTGGAGGTTGGCGTCGGCGTCGGGCTGGGCTGCTCGCCGCAAGCCACGCCACTGTTTGTCCCGGTGATGGTCTTGGTGGTCCCATCCACAGGATCGATCCACATGATGGCCAGCGTGTTTGGCAGCGGCCCGTCGATCGGCTGGTCGAAGTTGATGGCGCTGTTGGCGGGCACAACCAGCGGGCCGCCGGAGGCCGAACCGCCCACCACCCACCAGACGATGTTCAGCGCGTAAGCATTGGCGTTACTCACCTGCCAGCTCAGCGTCACACCCGGATTGTTGGTGCACACTTCGAGAAGGGTCAGGCCGCCGGTGACGGGGATGAAGACGGTGGCTGTAGGCGTGAAGGTAAAGGTAGCCGTCGGCGTGTTGGAAGGTGTAAAGGTGCTCGACGGCGTAAAGGTAATGGACGGGGTCAACGACGCGGTTGGGGTGTTGGATGAAGTAGGCGTGTTGGACGGCGTCAGGCTGCCGGTCGGCGTATTGGTAGGCGTGTTCGATGGCGTCGGCGTGTTGGATGACGTCGGAGTATTCGAGGGTGTGGGCGTGTTGGACGAAGTAGGTGTGTTCGACGCAGTAGGCGTATTCGATGGCGTCGGCGTCGGGCTCAGCGTACCCGTGTTGGTACTCGTGGGCGTGGGTGTATTCGATGACGTGGGTGTATTTGACGGCGTCGGCGTATTGGTGGCTGTATTAGTAGGTGTGCTGGTATTCGTCGGCGTCGGGGTATTGCTCGGCGTGGATGTATTGGTTGGCGTATTGGTTGGTGTGAAGGTGTTGGTCGGCGTTGGCGTATTGGATGGCGTGCTCGTACTCGTCGGCGTATTGGTCGGCGTGGGAGTATTGGTTGGCGTCGGAGTCTTGCTTGGCGTCAAAGTGTTAGTCGGAGTGTTGGTAGGCGTGAAGGTGTTGGTTGGCGTCGGAGTATTGCTTGGCGTGAACGTAGGTGTGAATGTATTAGTCGGAGTTGGTGTATTCGATGGTGTCAGTGTATTCGTAGGTGTATTGGTCGGCGTCGGTGTGTTGGATGGGGTCGGATAACCATAACAAAAAGTGACGTGGCTCAACCCATAAGGCTGCCCGTTGTTGGGATTAATTGGGGCATGCAACCCGGTATCTGAAGTGGCCGGCGGCGAATAAGTGTAAATGTTTGCACTAGGACCGCCTTTGACAATCACGGCGTTTATTCCAAGAGTCGCGCTCCAGTCGAAGTAGGCGCCGCTCACGGAAAGCGTTACAGAATAACCGTTGCCGAGATCATAGGTGCCACTATTAACCGGCTCGATCTTCTTTCCCACCGGGCCATAACCCAAATCCGCGCAGCTGGGATTGAATTCAACTGTTGGAGAGGGGGTTTTAGATGGCGTGGGTGTCTTCGAGGCCTTGGGTGTTTTAGTTGGTGTCGGTGTTTTAGTTGGTGTTGGTGTCTTAGAAGAGTGAGGTGTTTTGGTTGGCGTGGGCGTCTTGGTGGATTTGGGGGTTTCTGTTGACGTGGGTGTTTTAGAAGGCTCGGGTGTCTTGCTTGGCTTGGGGGTAGCTGTATTGGTTGGGGTCGCAGTCGGGTTAGAGCTGCTTCCGCAAGTCTTTGAGCCATCGCGAACGATCCACCAATCAGCAATTTGGTGTCCAGCCAGATCACTTGCCCCGTCAGAATAACCGCCAGTAAACTGGTCCGAGCAGGAGACGTGCAAGACATTGACATGCAAAGAAGGGAGAATGGTTCTATCCACGTTCATCCCCTGCATGCACAAATCGTCAGCCTGATCTACATGCCCGTCGGTATATAAAAAGTAAAAGTCAAAACATTTCACGTTATCAAGAGCTTGCCCGGCACTCGTTGGGACAAACTGAAGGATCAAAATAATGACGACCAAGGCAAAGGCAGACAGTACCAGAAGAAGCTTGTTGGATAATCCTGACATGAGGTTTTTCATTTATTCCGCCGCCAACTGGTACCCGTAGCGAGTCTTGTTCAAAATCAACTCGGGCTTGCCGGGGTTTTTCTCCATCTTCTGCCGCAGTAAATACACAATCCACTTGATGCGCTCGCGAATTTTTTCATTGTCCTCGCCCCACACTTCTTTGGCCAGCATCTCGTAAGAAACGGGCCTGGGATGTTGCCTGCCCAGTACTTCGAGCACGGCAAATTCACGCGGGGTCAAGTCGATCAGTTGGTCGCGATAGAAAGCCTGGTGTGTTTCCAGATCCATGGTGAGGCCGTTTTCCGGGAAGGTCAGTTTGGACACCGGCGCCTTGGGCCCTGAGCGGCGCAGAGCGGCCTCCACGCGGGCCACCACTTCGTCGCCGCTAAATGGCTTGGCGACATAATCGTCCGCGCCCTCCCTCAGTCCGCGCACCACGCTTTCTTTTTGCGTCAGCGCCGAAAGGATGATGATCGGCGCGTTGGTGACCGCCCGCAATTGGCTGAGCGTCTCCCAGCCATCCATCTGGGGCATCATCAGGTCGAGCAGCACGATATGGGGATTGGTCTCCATCCATTTGCGGATAGCCTGCTTGCCATCCATGGCGCCCACCACGTTCATCCCAGCGCGGCGCAAGGTGAGCTTGAGCAGGTTCAGCGTGTCGGGATCGTCTTCCACCACCAGCACCACGCGCTGGTCACCCAGTTCCTGGACGGCATCCAAATCCAAGCCGGCAGCCTGGACGGCGCCATTTGCACCATGCACGTTTGAGAGTTCTTTTTCGGTTACCATTTTTGTGCTTGCGGTTGCTACCAAATCTTTCCTTTTTGCAAGGTTACCCCCATACATGGAGGCATCATCCGAAAATTAGTTATATCTGGCGATATTTTCTACTAATTTTCAACCGTTTTTCGACTATTTCTAACCAACATAATACCATAAACTTGCGAAAATGCAAGGTATTGGTCAGATGACTTTGCAGTTTTCTTAGGAAGCAAAATAAACCTAGTCTATTCTTCTAGCGAAACGACTGGGTTGCCATCTCCCCCGTAGATTTGGCCGGGGTCGTAATTCAAGGCAAGGTCCCCATTTCCAGTCACATTGAGGGTGTTTACAATCAATTGGGCGTTCAAGACCGTGTTGGTGCCGTTTCCGGTCAAATTCCCCGTGGAGAGGGCCCCATAGATCGTCCCGGTGGTGCTGACCATTCCATTCCCCGTGATTGAAATTGTGCTGACGTTAGTCTGAGCCATAAACAGCATCATTCCCTGATAGTCTCCGGACGTCGGCGCGCTAATGTCGAAATTTCCATTGCCGCTAATGCTGAAATCGCCGTCTTCCATATAGACCATGACTTCGTTTGCCGTTAAGCTCGCATTGCCCGAAATACTAAAATTGCCGCCATCCACATAATAGATCCCCGGATTCAAGGTCAGAATTGCATTGCCTGACGCAGAGACCGAACAATACAACCCGGGATCAATGGTGGCTGAATTGTTCGAGCCGATGGAAAAAGAGGTGCAGCTTCCGCCGGGCTTGGGCGGCGCAGCCAGCCCGCTGAGGGGATCACCCAACACCGGGGCGCCGGTGGTCGGCGTGGGATCGAAATCGGCATTACCCGTGGTTCGCACCCCTCCCACAATGGAAATGGAAGTTTCCGCGTTCACTTGCGCATTGCCGGTGGCGCAAGCCGCGCTGGTGAAATTGTTCGAGTCGACTTGGATGCCGCCACCGTTCACCGTGATGCTTCCATTACCCGTGGCGTTGAATGCGCAAGAATTATCACTGTCCAACACGATGATGCCGTTATCTCCTCCGGGTGGCCCGCCGGATCCGGAACAGTGCCCCACTGCCCGCGCCGAGGCCGAAAGCGGCCCGGAAAAAATGACTTGTGAAAAGGAGCTTTCAACATTCAAGGTGATAACCACCTCAACAAATTCGTCGTCGCCTGCCTTGGGACCTGAAAGGGGAGGATGGTTTACTTCCACCGTATTGGTCGCGCCGTCATTGTTGAACGCATTATCGGATGCGGAATCCAGCGCCGCCGCATTGGGATCACCGCCCAGACAGAGCGCCAAGGCGGCCGAAAGGGCGGCGTTGTCCGCCCCGCTTTGGGTCGAGCGCCGGGCGGCAAATAGGCGAGTACCATCCACAGCTACGGCGGCTATGGCAAACAAGGCCACCAACAGCAGGGCAATAATGACAATCGCTTGTCCCTTTTCAGTACGGTGAATCATCAATCCTCATACAAATGTGAGTTAATATTTCAGGTTTTAGGATTATAGGTATTCTACTATCATTATTGTTAGTCCCTATCCACCAAAAGTACTACAAAATACTAACTACAACCTATTTCATGGCTTTTTTGATAGCTGCCGGGGCCTAATAACCCCCTGCATGAGGATTGAAATTAGGAGAGAGGTTAATCGATAAGACTGACGCTGGCAGGTGGGGTGACGTTTAACCCTGCAACGTAATTGACTACCACATCACTGGCCCCGCCTATTCGGATCGTGTCAGCGACCACCATGGAACTCAGGTTGTTTACATCCCCATTACCGGAGAGATCGAGAAACGAGCCCGCGGCATAAATGGTTCCAACGGCGTTCCAGGTTGAGTTCCCTGTCATGCTGATATTTTGTGTATAACTCCTGTCCGCATAAAACAACATACCCGCGTATTGCTCTAGGGAGCCCACGCACCACGCACCAGGACTTAAAGGATCACAGGCGGAAATATTGACGTCTGCATTTCCAGACATGCTCGAGTCCCCCGCGGTTGGGCTCAGGTAAATCATCACACCGGTGCCGCTTACGGTGCTCCCGGCCGTCGCCTCGAACCCGCCGGGGCCATTGATGTAGTAAATGCCCGGGTTTAGGATGAAGTTTACGTTGCTGTCTCCAACGAGTTCACAATATAAGCCGGGGTTGAGGGTAACGGTTTGAGTTCCGCTGTAATTGGCGTTGATGCAACTCCCACCGGGATTCGTGGGCGGAGGCAGGCTGGCCAATGGATCGGGAACCGGCTGCACTCCCGTAACTGGAGTCGGGCTACAATTCGGGCATGTGACCCCGCCCACGGCGTGAATATCTTCCGCAACGATCATCCCTGCGCCGCCGCCCTGGGAGTTTTCATAAATCGCCTCGGTGGGGTGCGTTGAGTTCGATAGCACTGCACCGTTATTGACAATAAGGTCGCCGCCCCCAACGACCTCAATGCCCCGTACCTCGTTGCTCTCATTCAAAGCGAACACTGCATATTCAAAACTCTCTCGGCATCGGGAAACCGCCCTGGTGGTCACTTCTAAATCTCCCTGGCCGATGAGCTGAGCAAAGAAGGTATCCCTCTGGCTGGTAATAATAGCCTCGCTGTATTCATTATCACCGGCGTTGGGTCCACTGACCGGGGGATGATTCAAGGTGACCGTATTGGTGGTCCCGTTATTGTCGAAGCCGTTGGCAAGCGCCGAACTCAGCGCGGCTGCGTTCGGGTCACCGTCTCCGCACACCGCGTAGGCCGCCGCCAGCGCCGCGTTGTCTGCGGCGTTCTGCGCGGTACGCCGCTCGGCAAACAATTGGCCGCCATCCACAGCCAGGGCAACGATGGCAACGATGGCGGCCAGGCCAAGGACGATGAATACGACCACCTGCCCGGATTCGGATCTGGCGTTCATTCGATGATCACCTCTTGAATCAAGGTGCGCCGGTTGACCGAGGTGATATTAAAAGTAGGGATGTCGAGTAGAGGGACGAAAGCAGCCGGCGTAAAGTGCCCGACCACCTGCACAATGATCCGGTCTCCGGATGCCAGGTCATTGGGATTCACAGGGCAAGAACCGATGGAGGCTGTCCCCGGTCCGCTGTCGTACGAGATGGTGACGTCGCCATCTGCCACCTGCCCGGCGCCGCCGAAGTCCTTGGCAATATCCCGAATACCGGAGCAATCGAGGTAATGGGGTGTGCCTCCTCCGCTGAGGCCAACTGTCATCGCATAACGGGTGGCTTCGCGGCTGGCGGTATACACAGAGGAAAGGACCCAAATTGCCCGCCCAAATTCAAAAAGGGCGACGAGTATGGCCAGCAAAATGGGGACGGCCAAAGCGAATTCCACAACCCCCTGGCCGCGTTCCTTCCGTTTCATATCCATCATTTTACTAATTCGCATAGAAAGCGCGCAGGAAGGCGCGTCAACAAAGTATAACAACCCCCTAAGCACGGGCTAGAGGACTTAAGGCCTACCGCAAATTTTTTAACCTTTCAATTTGGTCAGAAACCAGGCTTCATGGGTGTGCCACATCAAAAAGGTACTGAAAATGTGGCAAAGGTATCCACCAACACCCCACCCCAGAAGTGGCGATCTGGTTATCGAGGGTAGCGTCTGTGATCGGCGAGTGCAAGCGGCCAGTAAGATGGCGAGGCCAATAAACAGAGCAGGCAATGAATGGCGGGGTTTCACTTGGACTCCTCCATACAAAGATGGGTCAAGTATTTTTTAACTTACCACGCCTCGGAAGAGGGTTGCTAAAAAACACAGGAGGAGGTAGAGATAGTTCTCAAAATTTCGAGTTCCTTGTAGAATCAACATAGAAACAGAACTGGCATTTCCCAAACCATCACTATTTTCAGGTGCGTATGTTCATCCCTTGGAACCCCATTATCAAACTTGCCGTATCCGCACTGGGGATTTGGCTGGTGGCCTCCAGCTTCACGCCAGACCTGAATTATGGTCGACTGGTGACCGGCCTTTTATTTTTGTGGGTCAGCACGATCTGGCTCAAGCAATACGTCGAATTGAAACGCGGTCGGGCCACAGGCTGGCTTAATTGGGGCATAACATCGCTGCTCGCCGTCATCCCCGGTCTGATCCTGCTTTGGTATGGGTTGCTCACCCCGGCACAACCATCCCTGACTAACAGTGGAATTGACGTCTGCGCCCTGCAGACCGGTTGGTGTGTATCCGGGACGCGAGCATTTATTTTCTGGGGCGGGATCGTTTTCCTCGCAGGCCTGGCCTGGGCGTTTTTTACTTATTCAGGCGAGAAAAAAGCGAGGGGATGAGAGCAAATCAAATCCGTTTCCAGACCATCATACGTGAGGGCGGCTATGACAGGATGTGGGAATAGCAAGAGCCTTGCGAAGGTTGGACTTGTAATCACCACTTCCTTAAAACAAACCTTCGCAAGGCTGACTTTCGCTTTACTGCTCGCCCTGCTGCTGGCCGCCAGCAGCCCGGCAGCCGCGCTCAGGTGATCCTCCCAACACAAAACAGTTATAGCAATTTCGGATCGTGACTCAGCTGCCAACTGTCAACTGTCTACTG
>CAYJMC010000021.1:0-5942 GCA_964371335.1 uncultured Anaerolineaceae bacterium | reverse complement strand
AGCGTGCGCACGCGCACTTCAGTCCTGTACTGCGCCGCGTGGCGGTCCGGGTTTTCAGACAGTTCGGCCATGTATTGTGTCCATTGCCGTAGGCGTGAGCCAAACTCACGTTTGGCTTTCTTCTGCCAGGCGCTGTGCCATTCCTTTTTCTGGGCGGCAATTTCGGTCAACAGTTCCCTGTCGCCGCCAGCGGTTCTCACCTTTGCTTCGGCCAACAGCAAGTTGCCTAAAGTGAGCTGGGGATCAGAACCGATATTCCAGAAGATTTCGTTGGAAAGCAAATAATCTTTAAGTTGGGGGACAGCGGCCTGGAGCCAGCGGCGATCGGATGAGCGATACATCTTAGAAATTCCTAGGGTTTTCCTTGTCCAATTCCCACTTCAAGGGATTGTTCACAATGTATTCACGGATACTCTCTAGGTCTTTGTCATCTCTAATGATGTGATCGTAAAACGATCTCTGCCAGAGTGGCGTACCTGTCTTACCCTCATGTTCATTAACTCGACGTGCCGACCACGTCTTGAAACCACGCACGATTTCGGGAAGATCATGGTCATTTCGTAGGGACAGGTTTTCAAACCTGTCCACATTACCTTGGTCTAGAATAGCGATGGCATGAAAATGATTCGGCATGACGATGAATTCGTCTAATTGGAGGTTGGCATAATGATTAGACAAATCGCGCCAAGCATCCTCGACAATCGTTCCAGAATCATTCAAGACCATTTGGCCATTATTTATAGATCCGAAGCGCGGTCCTTTGTCCGCAGTGCAAATAGTAATGAAATAGTAGCCGGTTGTACTGTAATCGAATCCCTGCAAGCGCGGCGAGGATTTCCGTTGAAGGGTCATTTGCCTTCATTGTAAATGATGTTTTGGGATGGTTGGCGGGATTATAGATAGTAGGGACAGGTTTCTAAACCTGTCCCTACGTTTTCAACTTTTATGGGAAATTGTACAATAGTGATTGCGAAATTTCATGCGCAGCGAAAAAGAAATACTTGATCTGATCTTGGAAATCGCCCGCAAGGAAGACGCCGTCCGCGTGGTGGTGATGAACGGCTCGCGGGTAAACCCAAATACTCCCCGTGACCCATTTCAAGACTTCGACATCATTTACTTTGTCACTGACGTTGCCCCTTTCGTGGAAAACCGCGGTTGGCTCACGCCCTTTGGCGAACTCATGATCCTGCAGACACCGGAGGCCATGGGGGAACCGGCGCCAGAAGGCGATGGACATTTTTCGTACCTGATGCAATTCACGGATGGAAATCGAATCGATCTGTCATTGCGTCCACTTTCACAGTTGGAAAAAATCCACGAGGATAGCCTCACTGTTTTGCTGCTGGACAAGGATGGCATCATCGACCCTTTGCCTGCGTCATTCGAAAAGGGATATGTGCCAAAACCGCCCACGCCCAAGGCTTTCGAAGACTGCTCCAATGAATTTTGGTGGGTATCCATTTATGTAGCCAAAGCCCTATGGCGGGGAAACCTTTTCCACGCGAAAGATCTGCTCGATTGCACTTTGCGGGATCAACTAATGAAGATGCTAACCTGGCATTTCGGGATCCAAACCGATTTCCGAGTCAATCCGGGTAAAGGAGGCAAATATTTTCGAACATATCTTGATTCCGAATTGGTCAAGATGCTGGATCAGACTTATACGGGTTTGGATGAGGACGAGAATTGGAAGGCCTTGTTCACAATGTGCGATTTGTTTAGGAAGACCGCCATGCCAATTGCGAACAAATATGGTTTCGATTATCCCGGCGAAGATGACAAACGAGTCATGGAGCACTTGAAACACATATACCAGCTACCCCGTAATGCAAATGAGATTTATTAGTGAGCTATTTTTCATTCATTGGTGGAGATTGCCACGTCGGCTGCGCCGTTAAAAGCGGCGCAAGGCGCCTCCTCGCAATGACGAAAAAAAGCGGGCGGGGTCCCATTCGCTTCGCTCAGGGCAAGCTTGGACCCGCCACTACGGATTAATCGATGTCTCTTTGCAAATTGGCTTGGGGATTGCCACGCTCGCTTCGCTCGCTCGCAATGGTTTTCGGGGTGTCCTGAAAGCTAATAGCTAAACGCTAACAGCTATCAGCTATTGCATAAACAGCGAGACTGGATTCTCTAAATACTGCCCCATTGCCTGCAAATACTGCGCGGCTTCGGCGCCGTCGCTGACGCGATGGTCCACCGAAATGGTGGCGCGCATGCGCCAGCCGGGTACCACCTGCCCGTCTCTCACCACCGCCTGCTGCAGCGCTGAACCGAGCGCCAGGATGGCGGCTTCCGGCGGGTTGATGATGGCCACGAATTCGAATACATCATACATGCCCAGGTTGCTGATGGTGAAGGTGGAACCTTCGATATCCTCGGATTGCACTTTGCCGGAGCGCACACGTTCCGCCATCTGCTTCACTTCGGCAGAGATCTGACGCAGCGATTTGCGATCGGCGTCCTTGCTCACCACAGTCAGCAAACCCTTTTCAACAGCCACGGCGACACCAATATTGATGTGGCCAAATTGTAGAACCGCATCGCCATCCAGTTTTGCGTTCAGGTTCGGATACTGGCGCAGAGCCAACGCAGCCGCCTTGATCACGAAATCGTTCACCGAGAGCTTTTCGCCGCTGCCTTCCAGCGCCATGTTAGCCTGGGCACGCGCATCCATCACGCGGTCCATGTCGTATTCGTGGGTCACGTAGAAATGGGGCACTTCCTGGCGTGACTGCGTCATGCGCCGCCCGATAGCGGCCCGCAGGCGGCTGAGCGCAATGCGTTCGTCGGGGCGCACGGGTCCCAGATCGGCCAGCGCCAATCCGGGCAGCGCCGGCAATACGGCTCCGCCTTCTGCCGCGGCTTCCACATCTTTGCGGGTGATGCGTCCCATGGGTCCGCTGCCGCGTACGGCCTGCAGCTCGATGCCGCGCTCGCGCGCCAGGCGCCGAGCCAATGGAGACACGCGTACACCGGCTGGCAATTTGCCATTTCCCTCAGTAGTTTTTTCCACCCGTTGCTTGATCTGAGAGCCAATCTGCTGATCTGTTAATCGGTTAATCGCTTGTTCTTGATTAACCGATTGCTTTTGATTAACTGATTGTTCCGCTTTCTTTTCTTCGGCCTTGGGTTCCACTGCCTTCTGCTCCCCTCCTCCCAGCGCCGTCTCATCGACCTTTTCTCCCGCTTCCCCGACCGCGGCAATCGGCTTGCTTACAGGCACCGCGGTGCCTTCTTTAACCAGATGCTTGAGCACCACGCCGCTGAATTGCGATTCCACTTCAACAGTAGCTTTGTCGGTCTCGATCTCGGCCAGCAGTTCGCCTTTTTCTACCTTGTCGCCTTCCTTCTTGACCCAGCGAATCAGAGTCCCCTCGGCCATGTCGAAACCCAGCTTAGGCATCGTAACGATTTCGGCCATCAGCATACCTTTCGAAGAACTGCCCTGAAAAATCTGCAGTTCCCCATGTCATTTCGAGGAGGGCGAAGCCCAGAGCCTGCCCCGAGCGAGCCGCGTCTCGGCGACGAGGGGAGAAACCCCTTTGCGAACGAAATCCCGCGTTCAGGAAACCGGCGTCCGGGTTTCCTGAATCCAAAGGGATTTCTCACTCGGCTGCGCCAAATGCTGGCGCAAACCGCCTCGGTCGAAATGACAAGGTGGTTAGCGGTTCTGACAATTGCTAAAATAGATTTCTCCATCTTTTTGGGCGCTCGCAATCCGCAGCACCAGCTGCAGCACATCAAATTAGCTGGACATCGCGGCGATACTTACCATTCACATCACTTCTTTCACTGCCGCCACGACATCGGCCACCTGCGGTAATGCCGCTTGTTCCAACATGCGGTTGTATGGCAGCGGCACTTCCTTCTGCGCTACGCGTTGGATCGGCGCATCGGCGTAATCAAAAGCTTCTTCATAAAGTCGCGCCGAAACTTCCGCGCCAACTCCGTAACTCAGCCAGCCCTCTTCGACGATGACGGCGCGATTGGTTTTCTTGAATGATTCCAAAACGGGACCCATATCCAGCGGGCGCAGAGTGCGCAAATCCACAATTTCCGCCTGGATGCCTTCGCCGGCGAGCTGGTCAGCCGCCTGCATCGAGAGCTGCAAACCGCGGCAATAGGTCACGATGGTAACGTCGCTGCCCTCGCGCTGCACCTTCGAAACGCCAATGGGTTCGGTGAAATCATCCTCGGGTACTTCGCCCTTTACTTGGTACATGGCGGCATGCTCGAGGAAGAGCACGGGGTTGTCGCCGCGGATGGCGGATTTCAGCAATCCTTTCGCATCGTGCGGCGTTCCGGGTGAAACGACTTTGAGTCCGGGGAAATGTGCAAAGATCGCGTCAGGCGTTTGCGAATGAGTGGCGCCCAGCTGGCGCCCGCCGCCGCCGGGGGCGCGGATCACCAGCGGGATCTTGAACTGCCCGCCGAACATGGTGCGCAGCTTGGGCGCCTCGTTGACGATGTATTCCATGGCCACGAAGGCAAAGTTGATCGTCATCAATTCAGAGACGGGGCGCAAGCCCACCAATGCGGCGCCGATGCCGGCGCCTACGATGGCGGCCTCCGAGATCGGCGTGTCTTTGACGCGCTTGGCGCCAAATTCGTCGTAAAAGCCCTTGGTCACCGCGTAGGTGCCGCCCCACAGGCCCACTTCTTCGCCCATGATGAAGACTTTTTCGTCACGCAGCATCTCTTCGCGCAGCGCATCGGAGATGGCCTGGCGCATGTTGATCTCAGCCATTGCCATCCTCCGGTGCGTACACGTAATCGAACAACGTATCCACTGATGGTTCCGGGCTTTTATCGGCAAAGTCGACCGCCTCTTGCACTTCCTGGTCTACTTCTTTTTCGATCTTGGCCAGATCGTCTTTCGCAGCGATCTTTTCAGCGGTCAGGTAATGGTTGTAGATGCCAATGGGATCGGTCTTCTCCCATTGGGTGACTTCTTCTTTCTTGCGGTAGCGCTGCGGATCGCCCATGGAGTGGCCCTGGAAACGATAAGTGGCGATCTCGAGGAAATAGGGTCCTTTGCCGCTGCGCACATACTCCAGCGCCGCCTCGGCCGCCGCGCGCACTTTCATTACATCCATGCCATCTTCCAAACGCGAATGCGGGATGTCGTAGCCTTCAGCGCGCTGGTGGACTTCCTTCATGCCGGTGGCGCGGTCCACAGAAGTGCCCATGCCATATTGGTTATTCTCGCAAACCCATAACACCGGCAGCTTCCAGGCCTTGGAGAGGTTCAACGCCTCATGGAAAAAACCGATGTTAATGGCGCCATCGCCGAACATACAGATGGTGACGCCTTTATTGCCCTGGTACTGGTCGCCCAGCGCCATACCCGCGGCGATAGGCAAATGCGCGCCCACAATGGCGTGCCCACCCCAATAATTCTTGGTCACGTCGGCCATGTGCATCGAGCCGCCGCGGCCTTTGGAGATGCCGGTCTCCTTGCCAAGCAGTTCAGCCATAATTTGTTTTGCGGGGATGCCAACATTGATGGCGACACCATGGTCGCGGTAAGCCGTGATCACGCGGTCTTCGGGTCTGCGCACAGAGATCAAGCCGGTGCTTACCGCCTCCTGGCCGATATATAAGTGCAAAAAGCCGCCTATCTTCCCTTCCTGGTAGAGCGCAGCCGAGCGCTCTTCGAGGCGGCGAATTAAGACCATCTGGCGGTACAACTCCAGATAGTCATTTTTCTTCAAAGTCATTGCGTGCTCCCGCGTGGCGGCCTTCTTCGGCCGCGGTCTGCGAATCTTGGTTTTCATAGGCGAAAAGGGATTATACCAATGGGAATGGATTCAAAACCCAAATAACCACGAGGACACAGAAGCACGGAGACTTCAATCATCTCGTTCCCACGGTCTCCGTGGGGAACGCTCCATACCCGCTCCGCGGGTTCTACAGCACGTTAAACCACTGCGAGC
>CAYJMC010000020.1:30187-37047 GCA_964371335.1 uncultured Anaerolineaceae bacterium | reverse complement strand
GCCAGGGCGGTGAAAGCGAGAATGAGGAATCCGAGGAATAGATTCAGGGCGATGAGGCGCTGCAGGCGGTTTTGCCAACGGGGCCCGGAGCCATCACGGAGGCCGCGGGCGTGCAGGAGCGCCGAGCGCTGCAGCGCGGGGGCAACTCCCCAGGTGATGTAGGCCGAAACGGCGATCATGCCGAGGAAAGCAATATGCTTGAATAAAATGGCTTGCGACCAGGGATTCGAGAACGCCAGGAAGCCAGCGTAATTGGGATTGGCGTCCATTTGCACCAGGCCGGTGAAAGTGAGCAGGCCCAGGCTGAACCATCCGATCGGGTCCAGCCGCCGGTTCAGGGCGGTAAGCCAGGCGGCAAATTCACGCGGCTTCAGCGTGCGCCGCATCAGCGGCAAAACGAGGATTGCCAGCGCGGCCAGCCCGCCCACCCAGGCCACAGTAGCTATCATGTGTAGCCAGAAGGACAGCAATAAGGCTAAAGGTGGAATAGGCATCGAAGACTTATAAGGTAGTTAGCGGACTTCGTTCCCGTTCAGGGCGCAACTCTCGATGTAGGAATTCCACAGGTCCTGGCCTTCGGGATCCAGGGGGCTGTACGTATTGGCCTGCGCCATCATCTCTTCGGCAGAGCACCATTGCTTATCCAGTGCAAGCGTTTGGGCTTCACGGATTAAATCCTGCGCATAGAACACCACCGCCTGCGCCAGGCGGTCGGTGGCGCTGAAGAAATTCGAGTCGTGCAGTTGAGGCGCGGCCCCAGTAGGCCCGGCCAGGTATTCAAAATATTGCACCGCTTGCGGCCAATCCACTTCCCAAAAACTGGCGCCCACGATGTACCAGACCGCCCATTGGCGAACGCTGGCCGCCTGCGCGTCCAGCGGGCCAATTTGTTCGGCGCGGTTCAAGTCGAAGATGCCGGGCTCCAAATCGCCGACGGGAGGCATAATGCGCTGCACGCCTCGGTTGCGGAAGCCGATGTAATAAAGGCGGTCGATTTCGATGGGCTGGAAGTCAGGGAAATTCTTGCGCAGGGTGTCGAGGGCAGGCAGCAGCGCGTCCCAGTTTTGAGCGGCAGCCAATGACTGCGCTTCGGAGTAGATTGGCTCGGCGCCGCGCAGGTCAGGGGTCGCCGTGGGGCCCGCAGTGGCTTCGGATTGCGGCGCGGTCACCGGCTGAGCGGCTCCTGCCCCTGCGCACAAAGAGGCCTGGATGAGCTGCTCCTGCGCCTGAGGATAATCAGGGATCAGCTCGATCACGTAAATGAAACGATCGCGAGCGCGGTCGCAAAGGCCTGCTTGCAGGTCTTCGACCCCAAGCTGGAATTGGAAATTAGCCTCCACGGCGCTCTGCAATTGTTCTTCTGCGGTGCGCGCAGATACCGCGGTCTGGTAGCCGCCCCAGGCACCCAGGCCCAAAAGCAAGACAAACAAGCCAAGGCCGGCCAATATCCAGCGCCAACGCTTGGGGCGTTCAGCGTCAGAAGCGGGCTCGGCGCGTTGGGTGGTGGCTGGATCTTTTGGGTGCTTGTCCTTTTTTGGTGCACTGGGGACAGTAGCTTCGATCGGTTCTGGATCAGACACGGGTGAAATTATACCCACGGGTAAATTTGGCCAATGACTAATTACCAATAACCATTAACTAATAACTAATCTCTAATTTCCATCTCTACTAACTCTCAGGGGATTGAACCTCTTTGAGTGCGATGAGCAATGCGGAATATTCCTCATTGCAGCTTTGGCAATTCTCGAGGTGAAGGCGGACCAGCGGAAGCAGGGTGGCGGCATCCTCACCCTGTGATTCCAGCTCAGCAAGCAGGCCCAATTCCTCGCAGCAACTCTCGCAACCCATTTCCTCGGGGCGCGTGGTCAGGATGCGGTGGACTAATTTCTTCAAACTTTCGGATTCAATCTTAGTCATTTTCTTACATCCTACAGACGCAGGCTTAAGCCCGGCTATTACCTAGTCTCCTCGAACAAAGCCAGCAACTCCTGCGCCGAGAGGCCAGTCTTCTGTTCCAGGCGTTTCTTCAACTTCTGGCGGGCGTCATGGAGCAGTTTGTAGAGCGCGTTGGGGTTGGTGTGCATACGCTCGGCTACCACCGGGAGCGGAAAGCCGTCTTGAACGATGGCGAGCAGCGCGGTGCGCTGCTTTTCGGTTAGTTCATCGAAGATAAGGCTTTCCACATTTCGCAGCAGATCCCGGCGGGCTGCCTGGGCCTCAGGAGATGAATGCGGCGAGGCGAGCAGCGCAGGAGTTAACTCACTGCCATCCTGACTTTGTGTAAAGGTCTGAAGGGGCACGTCTTTCCAGCGGCGACGGCGCAGTTCCGAAAAGGCGATGTGGATGGCGATGCGCTGCGCCCAGGTGGTAAAGCGGCTCTCGCCGCGGAAGGTTTCCAGACTGGCCAGGATCTTAAGCAAAGCCTCCTGGGCGAAATCCTCAGCCAGAGCGTCTACGTCGCTATCGACACGGCCTGCCAGGGCAGACCGCAAGCCGCGCATCAGGATAGAGCGCAGCTCTTCAAGCGCTTCAGGCGAGGCGGGCGCACGCAGGTCTTGCAGCCAGTCTTGATTGGTGCGCGATTTTGCGGTTTGCTGTTCCACGGGTGGTGAATCTTACCATCCGCCTTTCCGTCATTGCGAGGAGGGCGTTTTGCGCAGCCTTTAGCTGCGCAGCCCAGAGCTTGCCCTGACCCTGACCCCGAACAACGTGAGGGGGAAGGGGAACGAATGGCAATCTCCAACGCAGCTTACATAGGGCCTTGATGAAATCCTTTTTTGCTCAATCTCTAAAGTAGCCGTAACAAGAGAATTCCTCCCCCGCCATTAAGAAAGTGCTGCTTGCACTGATCTCAATCTTCGGAAAATTTGGGTCAGCCTTCAATTCGTTCCACAAGGTCGCTGCCGTCTGCCGAGCGAAGTTCCATGACTGCCAGGGAATTGCCTTCTGGTCGTTGATCACCTTGAAATGGCAGGTCAGTGCAGTCGCAAGCTGTTGAGTCAATTGAGCATCTCCAGCAGCTTCTCCTTCCAGGTATGCCAGTACCAGGGCCGGCACGGCGTCATCTGACAATGTGCCTAAATAAACGTAATCCAACCCGCCATGCAATCGATCCGGATTTGAAGCGAATTCCTGTCCCTCCTGTATGAGATCGATGTTGTTCCGCACGATGAGGGCATCGACATTGATCACCGCAAGCGTCATCGAAAATCCCGCTACGGCTGCCAGTGTCGCCAGCGCAAAAGTCCGCCGCCGCCCAAGCGCCTCCAGGACCACGATGGCCAGCAATAAGAGTCCCAGCCAGATCATGAACACATGCGGATAGGTACGCAGGCGAGTGAAACCGTAAACGCGTTCATACAGCAGCAGGCGCTCGAACGCGGATGCCAGGATCACCGCCACTAAAGCGAACAATCCGATGCCCAGCGCGGAGAACCATCTCTGCTTACCCAGAGATTCCCGCTTGCTCATTGCACTCAAGACGATGAAGAATGCCAGAGAAGTGATCGCAACAACGACCAGCTCCCAGAATCCTCTCACCGCATATTCGGAATACGTAAAACCCGTTGGAGTATCGACGATGTTAGTCGTTCCCCCGAAAAAATAGTTGAACTGGAAGACAACAAAAGTAAGAAAAAGAAGGTTCACTGCCGTCAGCATAGTGGCAGCTTCACCGAACCCAAGAATTGGCGCGGCAAGTGGCGTATCTTCCCCGATCAACTTTTGCTTTTGACTCTGGTTGAAAGCCACCAGGTAGGTTGCCGCCAATCCGTAGCCCAGGATCAGGATGTAGAAGCCTCGAAATAGATATTCAGCCGCGTTATCGATTTTTAGGAAGCTGAAAACAGAATCCAGCCAGGCGGAGAACGC
This sequence comes from uncultured Anaerolineaceae bacterium, assembly GCA_964371335.1. Taxonomy (GTDB): domain Bacteria; phylum Chloroflexota; class Anaerolineae; order Anaerolineales; family UBA11579; genus JAMCZK01. Next base: position 33,177 of record CAYJMC010000020.1, on the reverse strand, counting down.
CGGGTCAGCCGAAGCCAGCAAGGCCGCCAGGAACCACAGCAGCGGCAACGCAAAAAGCAAGCCGCGCAGGACCGGCGCCAAAGACCGGATGCCGAACCTCGCCGCTTTTTGTTTGCTTTGCTTGCTTGCCGGTTGCCGCAGCAGCCCCAACCCACTCGGCACAAGCCCAAGGATCTTGGCGATGTAGTCGGCGAACCCATATCGGGTCCACTGGCCGCCCAGGAAACTCAGCGCGAATACCGCCAGCAAAACGAACACAAGCGCCATGCTGGTGAACCGCGTGAAAGGCTCCAGCCGGAACACAGGCACCAGCGAGAAGAATGCGATGGGCAGCAACAACCAGAGGGCGTCGGGCGACGCCCTTAGCCCCGCACGCCGTGCCATCCAAAGACCAGTCGCGATGATGAAAAATGTGAATATCGGCAGCGAGATGCCGACAGCTTTCTTCCAGAAGAGGAAATCGAAAATCCAGCCAATTGCGAGAGAAATGAGGAACAGGTACTGCGGACGCAATATCTTCGTGCTGACACGCTTAGCCATTCGTACCCTCCGGTAGATGCTCACGGTTTCGGCACTTTATCCCCTTGGCGGCCTGTCAAAAACCCGCAGGTTGCGAGGCTGCTTAGCAGCCGAAGCAATCTCCACCCTTGGCTAGGTTAATCCAAGATTAACGCTGGAGTTGGCGATGCTTGGTCGGTTCGAAATAGAGTCGAGGGTTCAGCCCGGGTCTTCTTCATCCCCGGCTAAAGCCTCGACTCCGGTTCGGGGGAATCGAGGCACGGACTTATCATGAAATACCTTTGGCCTTGAGTGTGAAAACAGTACCCATAAGGAGCTTCCTGCTCCCCAGGAATGTGGCGTAGGGGCGGGGTCGCCCTTAAGATGTGTAGGCGGGGTCACCTCGCCCCTACCGAAGACCCGTCCTTTTAGTAGCTATAAACCGCGCCAATAATCATGGTGGCGATCACAATGATCGCGATAGCCGCAAAGATTATTTGGCTGAAGTTTGTCTTTCGTCGTTTACCTTTTGCCATTGCACACCTTTGAAAACCGCCACCAAGTTTACACCCGTGAGGCGCAAACGTCTATTCTTAGCCCAAATGCGTCTTAATTGATTCGGCCAGTGCCGGCGTCACTCCTTGCACCGCGGTCAATTGCTCTAGGCTGGCCTGCCGCATCGCGTCGAGGCTGCCGAAGGTCTTCAGCAGCGCCCGCCGCCGCTTCGGCCCGATGCCCGGGATCTCATCCAACTGCGATGCGATGCCGCTCTTGGTGCGCCGGGCGCGGTGGGCGGTGATGGCGAAGCGGTGGGCTTCGTCACGAATGCGTTGAAGCAGGAAGAGGCCCTGCGAGGAGCGCGGCAAGAGAATGCCGCGTTCCTGCCCGGGGATGAAGAGTTCCTCACTTTGCTTTGCGAGTGCGGCGAGCGGAACCTTATCTGTGAGGCCGAATTCCCTGAACACCTCTTCGGCGCGACCGAGCTGACCTTTGCCGCCGTCGACGATAACCAAATCAGGCAGAGTAGAGAACGCGGCATCCGGTTTCTTACCCGGCACTGCGTGGCAGCCCGGCACCGGGCTGCCCTCGTCAGTGGCCTGCCAACGCTTGAAGCGGCGGGTGAGCACCTCCTGCATACTGGCGAAGTCATCGGGCCCCACCACGGTTTTGATATTGAAGCGGCGGTAGAGCTTGTTATTGGCGACGCCGCGCTCGAAGACCACCATGCTGCCCACTGCGGCAGTGCCTTGAGTATTCGAGATGTCGTAGCATTCGATGCGTTCGGGCGCGCGCGGCAGCTTGAGCGCAGTATGGATCTCGGCCAACGCTTCGGTCTGGCGATGTGTGTCCACTTGCCACTGCGCTTGCAGCGCGGCCAGAGTCTCGGCTGCATTCTCGGCCGCCATCTTGATCAGCTCGGCTTTCTGGCCGCTATGTGGGATCTTGATCTCCACGCCGCCGTCGCCGCGGCGTTTGCTGAGCCATTGGCGGATGACCTGCGCCTCTTCGACTTCGTGAGGCAGGAGCACCTCCGGCGGGACATTGGCGGCCTGGTCGTAATACTGCTTGATGAATTCGGCCATCACATCCGCATCCGTTGTGTCCGCCGTGTTCTCCATCATGAAATATTCCCGGCCGATGAGCTTGCCATTGCGGATGAAGAAGACCTGCACGCAGGCTTCCCGATCTGAACGTGCCATGGCGATCACATCGGAGTCGGCGTAGTCAGAAGAAACTACGCGCTGGCGCTCGACAATGCTTTCGATGGCCTCCAATTGGTCGCGGATGGCGGCGGCTTTCTCGAAACGCAGGTCGGTGGAAGCCTGTGCCATCTCCGCATTCAGGCGCGACACGATCGACTCTGTGCGCCCATTGAGGAAGTCGCACAGATCGGAGATCATTTGGCGATAGGTGACTTGGTCCACCTTGCCGATGCAGGGCGCGGTGCACAGCTTGATATCGAAGTACAGGCAGGCGCGCTCATCCTGCCCGGTGATGACTCGATCGCAAGTCAGATAGGGAAAGATGCGGCGCAGCACATCCAGGGTCTTGTGGACCGCCCAGACGCTGGTATAAGGCCCGAAGTAACGCGAGCCATCTTCGTCCATGCGGCGGGTCACGGTAACCTTGGGAAAGGCATCTGCCCAATGCACTTTCACGTAGGGGTAGCGCTTATCATCCTTGAGCCTCACGTTGTAGTGCGGGCGATGCTTCTTGATCAGGTTCATCTCCAGGATCAGCGCCTCGAGCTCCGAAGCCACTACGATCCATTCGATGTCCGCAATATGCTGGGATAGGTGAAAAGTCTTCGGGTCGATCTGCGCCGCGCTGTGGAAATAAGAGCGCACCCGGCTGCGCAGGTTAATGGCTTTCCCCACATAAATTACTTTGCCGCCCTGATCCTTCATCAGATAACAGCCGGTTTTGCTTGGCAGGGTATCCAGTTGGGCTTGTATTTTCTCTGGTAAAACCATCGCACAGATATTCTATCG
>CAYJMC010000020.1:14651-30087 GCA_964371335.1 uncultured Anaerolineaceae bacterium | reverse complement strand
ATGGCAAAACAAATTGAAGTAATAATCGGCGAGAAACTCCGCGCCCGCGGACTGCGATTAGCTATAGCCGAATCCTGCACAGGTGGCTTGGTAGGTCACCGCCTGACCAATATTGCCGGCTCTTCCACCTATTACATGGGCAGCGTCACGGCCTATGCCTACGAAGCCAAGGTGCGCCTGCTGGGCGTAAGCTGGGAAACCCTGGAAGCCCATGGCGCGGTGAGCGCCGAAACTGTAACCGAGATGGCCCGCGGCATACGCCGGGCGCTGGCGGCAGACGTAGGCATCGCCGTCAGCGGCATTGCCGGTCCGTCTGGCGGCACGCCGGAAAAGCCGGTCGGGTTGGTCTGGATGGCTGTCTCCGCGCCGGATGGCGCCTGGACGCGTCAATTCAATTTCAAGGGTGAACGCTTGTCTATTAAGGAACAGGCGGCCGAAGAAGCCCTGAAACTTGGGATCGGCTACCTGGATGGAAAGCTGAAGCTCACTACAAAGTAATCCGGCATTTTTCAGTCTGAGCAGCCTTGGCTTCGCCAAGGCGTCGCGAAGAGTCCCCCCGCAACTAAGATTCAGCTTAGCTTATCCGGGCACTTGTCCTTTGGCGTTTTCTGCTGACAAGGCAACCTAACCTTCTCCCTTTCCGTCATTGCGAGCGAGCAAACCTCCGAGCAGAGCGAGGAGGTGGCGAAGCGTGGCAATCTTCCTCCCAAAAATATCTGACAGATTGCCACGTCGGGCACCGCCAATTAAAAATGGCGCTTTTCGCCCTCCTCGCAATGACGAGATAAGAAATCCTACACGCCTCAAATATGTAATTCTTAATCTGAAATCAGCAATCTGAAATTATTTAGCTTCTTATAATCTGTGTTTTATCTGCGTTCATCCGCGTCACTAACCACCCCCACCTTCGCGTTCGTCAAATCTTTGACCACTCGAGGAGCCATAGATAAATTCAGCCCGCGCTGGCCACCTGACAAATAGATCTTCGCGAATCCTAGTGCCGACTCGTCCAGCACAACTTCAAATCCTTTGCCAATCAGCGCCAGCGGCGAGATACCACCGGCCTCCAGGCCGGTGAGCTTCTCTGCATGCGCCTGGGTCGCAAGCTGCAGCTTTTTGCTGCCCAGCAGGCGACCGATGGCTTTCAGGTCGAGCTGCGCAGGCGCGGGGATCAACGCCAGCACGGGTTTGCCGCCGTCCGGTCGCAAAGCCACGATGGTCTTGAAGACTTGATGGGGATCGACGCCGAGAATGGCGGCCGCTTCGACGCCGCCGATCTTTTCTTCGGGCAGCTCGTGGGCTTCAAAGGCAATGCCCTTGGCGGCCAGCATACGGGTGAGGTTATTGGTTATGGGCATATTATTACTAACCTTGCGAAGGCTGGATTTAAAGCACCACAGATTTCAAGTCCAACCTTCGCAAGGTTTGACTCTGGTTGGCCACTGCGTAGGCGAGATTATTAGTGACGAGCATCGGAATTTTTATCTACTGCCGGGTGGTGTTGGGATGTGTAAGTCTCTACAAATCTTGCGAGCTAGAAAGTGGTTGATCTCATTATGTCGGGGGATGGTTGATGTTTTCTGTGCCTTTCGATTAACGTAAACAGAATGGTTACCGCCCTCAAAGCCTTGTTTTTCCAGATGCCGAATTAAATCCCGCCGCTTCATATAACGGTCTGCGTATGAAAAGGCTGATTATTTGGATAAGTTGAGCGACTCTCGAATTACGTCCTGGCCTTTGAGGGCTTCTTCCGAAATGGCGCGATTGGCTTCCAATACAAGGGTGATTGCCTCTTCCAGGTTTGCCTTGGTTTCCTCCAAGGTGGCGCACTGCGTGTTAGCACCGGGCAACTCTGAAACGAACCCAATGTAGCCTTCAGGCACCTTGCGATACACAGCGGTAAGCTTCAAATCTACTGTCATATTCGCTCCATAAGCTTTTTCATTATACAGTGCCGCAATCCATCCGGGACCACCTTAATGATTTCGGCCTAACTCCAGTAATCGCTTGTATTGCCAATCTCGTTCATTAGCGACAGCGGCTTCAGCTTCCGCAGGTTCGGATGCTCTAAAGACCGCTTGTTGTGCATAGACCGCCGGGCCATATGCATGCCGGGGGACATGGGCGGTAGCTACCGCCTGGCCCGCGGCGCGGGCAGCCGAGCGGGCGGGGCTATCTGTTCCTACATCTCGGGCAGCGGCGTGAGAGTCGAGGGACGCTTTGCGGATGACGGACATTTTGAATTCCCCCATGGCAATCCAGTTCTTTAGTATTTCTAGAGCCTGCCGCGGGCGACGATCCTGCGGAAAATTTCCCTCAAAGTAAGGCATTACGCGTTCGGCACAATCGATTGCCCAAAGAGCCAGGGTTTTCTGGTCGGTCTGGCTCACCAGCTTCTGCATCTCATCGTCTTTGTGATTGATCGAAAATTTGGGTCTTTTCATCTTCCGAGATCTGCCAAATCTATCTTCCGCCAGCCAAGGCTGGCGGCGGGCGAAGCATGCTTCGCCCCTACGGTAATGTGTGGCACAGCCTTTCAATTTAGAATCTTAGTGTCCTTTGTGTCTTTGTGGTTAATCTTGGTCCGGTTCCTCGTCTAACCCCGCAATGACGCGCATCTTCTCCCAGGGTTTGAGGTTGCCCTCTTCAGCTAATAATGTGCGCACCTCGTAAAGCTGATCGCGCAGCATAGCCGCCTGCTCGAATTCCAGGTTCTTCGCCGCTTCGCGCATGCGGTTCTCCAGCTCATCGATCAGCCGCTGCAATTCTTTGCGCGGCAGGCGCCTGGCGCCATCCGTGCGATACTCGGCGCGGTCTTCCGCAATCACGCGAGCTTTGAGCTGGTCAGTGAGGTCGCGCACCGCTTTCACAATGCCTACGGGTTCGACCCCGTGTTCCTTGTTGTAAGCAACTTGTTTTTCGCGGCGGCGATTGGTCTCGCGGATGGCGTAGTTCATCGAATCAGTTTGTTTATCCGCGTACATGATCACGCGGCCGCGCACATGCCGCGCCGCCCGCCCGATGGTTTGGATCAAGGCAGTCTCCGAGCGAAGGAAGCCCTGCTTATCCGCATCCAGGATTGCTACCAACGATACCTCCGGAAGATCCAGCCCCTCGCGCAGCAGGTTGATACCCACCACCACGTCGAATACCCCGAGGCGCAGATCGCGTAAGATGCTGATGCGGTCCAGGGTCTCCACCTCGGAGTGGAGGTAATGCACTTTGACGCCCATTTCCAATAGATATTCGGAGAGGTCTTCCGCCATGCGCTTGGTGAGCGTAGTCACCAGCACGCGTTCGCCAATTTCCACGCGTTTGTTGATCTCGCCGATCAAATCATCGATTTGGCCTTCAATGGGGCGCACCTCGACTTCCGGATCGACCAGGCCAGTGGGCCGGATGATCTGCTCGACCACCTGGTCGGCTTTCTTCATTTCATATTCAGCCGGTGTCGCCGACGTGTACAACACCGTGCCGAGGCGGCGCTCGAATTCGTCGAAGGTGAGCGGGCGGTTGTCCACCGCCGAGGGCAGGCGGAATCCGTATTCGACCAGGATGTCTTTACGCGATCGGTCGCCGAAGTACATACCTCGCACCTGGGGAATTGTCATGTGCGACTCGTCGATGATCATCAGGAAATCCGCGGGGAAGTAATCGATCAGCGTCCACGGCGGTGTTCCGGGGGCGCGCTGGTCCATGTGGCGCGAATAGTTTTCGATGCCGGTGCAATAACCTACCTGGCGCAACATTTCCAGGTCGTAGCGCGTGCGCTGTTCCAGGCGCTGCGCCTCCAACAATTTGTCGTGGCTCTTGAGGAAGGTGAGCCGCTCGATGAGTTCGTCTTCGATACCCTGGATGGCCGCCGCCATTTTCTCTTCGTCGGTAATGAAGTGGCGCGCAGGGTAAATGGCGATCGTCCCCATCTCGCGCACGATCTCGCCGGTGACGGTGTGGATCTCCACGATGCGCTCGACGTCGTCGCCGAAGAAGGTGATGCGATAGGCCAGCTTATCCTGGTAGGCGGGCACGACTTCTAGTGTGTCGCCGCGCACGCGGAAAGCGCCCGGCTGCAGGTCGCTTTCCTTGCGCTCGTAATGGCTGTCCACTAATTGGCGAAGGAGTGTCTCGCGGCGGTAAGGTTTGCCGGTATCTAGATTGATGACCACGCGCCCATAGGATTCGGGATTACCGAGGCCATAGATGCAGGACACCGAAGCCACGATGATGGTGTCCCGACGCGACAGCAGCGAGGTGGTGGCTGCCAGTCGCAAACGTTCGATCTCCTCATTGATGTCGGTTTCCTTTTCGATGTAGAGGTCACTGCGCGGGACGTAGGCTTCCGGCTGGTAGTAGTCATAATAAGAGGTGAAGAACTCCACCGCATTATCGGGGAAGAATTCCCTGAACTCCGCATAGAGCTGCGCCACCAGGGTCTTGTTGTGCGCCAGCACCAGGGTGGGCTTTTGGATGGCCTCGATGACGTTGGCCATGGTATAGGTCTTGCCGGTGCCGGTGGCTCCCAGGAGAACCTGTTGTTTGTGACCTTTTTTGATCCCCTCTAGCAGTTGAGCAATAGCCTCCGGTTGGTCTCCGGTTGGTTGGAATGGGGCTTGGAGTCTGAACTGGGTCATTTTTTTGATCGGATAGACATTATAGAACAAAAGTTTTGCTTCGAGAAGAGTAGCTTGACAAAGGACTGAATTTTCTCCTTTTTTCCCAAAAGGTGGCATTAATATGTTTTAGGCAGACCCGCATCACTGCAAGAGTTCTTGTCGTTTCTGGTCAAGTTTTAACGAAAACTGTGTATTGCAGGAGTTAAAACTTTTGTACCCGTTGGGTAACCGTTGTCAACCTGCAACGATGATGTGTGGAAATTGCACATGGCAGGTAGCAGGTCATCCAAACTGGCGTGCTGTAAGTTGTTAATCGCCTCTCGTTAGCGCCTTCTTTTTTGGGGCTAATTGACGGGTGCCGTTGGCAAACGGTATAATCCGCCCGTTCTCAGGAAAGGTCATAAGCATTCCATGGAAAATTTCTTAGACATCGCAATGATCATATTGTCAACTGCCCTGGTGTTCAGCATCATTCTGCAAAGCAGAGGCGCCGGCCTTGGCAACCTGGCCGGTGGTGACTTTGGTGGTTCGTTTTCAGCCCGCCGCGGCGTGGAAAAGACCTTGTTCCGCGTCACTATTATTCTGAGCGTGCTTTTCTTCTTGCTGGCCATTTATACGGTTTACGTATCCGGCTAACTACGAACAGTTCAAGGTTCAAGGTTGCAGGTTCAACGTTGAACCTTAAACAATCAACTTTCAACTGCCTTAAATTGAATGAATAAACTGCGCTGGCAGCTCCTTCTCGTCGGACTGGCACTAGTTGCGATTGCCATCCTGCTGTTCGCCCAACAACCGCTGCTGCAAGCGTTCACTGCCCAGCCTGAACGGGGCGGTATCTACATTGAAGGATTAGTCGGGAGTATTGGACGCCTAAATCCTTTATTGGATAGAGCCAGTGCCGTTGACCAGGATGTGGATCGTCTGCTTTTCAATGGTCTGGTGCGTTCCGATGACCGTGGCAACCCGCAACCCGACCTTGCGCAAACCTGGGGCATCTCGCTTGACGGTTTGCTGTACAACTTCACCCTGCGCGAGGGCCTGACCTGGCACGACGGGGAACCCCTGACTACAGCGGACATTGCTTTCACCATTGAGCTATTTAAGAACCCCAGCTTGCCAATTAACGAAGACATCCGCACATTGTGGGAAACGATCGAAGTAATCGTCCTCGACGATCTGCACATTCAATTTCGGCTGCCCGCGCCTTACGCGCCTTTCATGGATTACCTCAGCTTTGGAGTGCTTCCTCAACATTTGTTGGGGGAAATGGACGCCGCCACTCTGATGAACGCGCCGTACAATCTGGAACCGGTGGGGTCTGGTCCATACCGCTTTGGCGAGTTGCTGAACGAGAACAATCAGGTGACGGGGGTTGTTCTGAATGCATGGGATGGGTATTACGCCGGGCGGCCATTCATCGATCAAGTCGTGTTCCATTATTACGAGACTGCGGAGGCCGCGTACCAAGCCTACCAGGAAGGGGATTTGTTGGGCGTCAGTTACGTAGATGCACAGCTGTTGCCCACGGTTTTGTCCGACCCGACTCTCAATGTCTACAGCACTCAAATGCCAAGCCTAAGCCTAGTGCTGCTGAATCTGGACAACGCCGAAAAGCCCTTCTTCCAAGAAACGCAAGTGCGGCAGGCTCTGATGTATGGCATCAACCGGCAATGGATTGTTGATGAATTCCTGGGCGGGCAGGCAACGATTGCCGATGGCCCCATCTTGCCCGGGTCGTGGGCTTACAACGAATCCCAGCCGCACATCCCATACGATAGCGACACCGCGATCAGCATTTTGAAGCAAGCCGGCTATACCATTCCTGCAGAAGGCGGCCAGGTGCGCAGCAAAGAAGGCATCAGCCTGGAGTTCGACTTAGTCCATCCGGATGACGCCTTGCATACCCAGATTGCCGAAAGCCTCCGAGACAACTGGGCACAGATCGGTGTGCAGGTGACCCTGGTGGCCGTCCCCTATGAGCAATTGATCAGCGATTACTTAGACCCGCGCGCTTACGAAGCCGCGCTAGTCGATTTGAATTTCACGCACGAACCCGACCCCGATCCTTACCCCTTCTGGCATCAGGCAGAGGCCACCGGTGGACAGAATTATTCGAAATGGAATGACCGCCGGGCCAGCGAATACCTGGAGCAAGCCCGCGCCTATCCCGGCGTATCCACCAATCAAAGCCAACGGGCGCGCCTGTATCGCAACTTTCAGGCACACTTCGCCCGCGAAATGCCGGCGTTGCTTTTGTATTACCCCATTTACAACTATGCAATTTCATCCCAGGTGCGCGGCGTTTCTGTTGGCCCTATCTTCCAATCCAGTGACCGGTTCGCGACGATCAACGAATGGTTCCTGGTTGCCCGCGGCCAGGCCGAGGAGTTGGATCCCACAGCTCAGCCCGAGAGCGGCGAGTTGAATCCAACTCCCCAGCCCTAAAATGCAGCCGCGGGGCGGCTATTCTTCCGTTGAATATAGATTGCTGTAAATAGTGAACAATTCGTAGATGCTGCGAATGTGATTGCGCGTTTCTGCGAACTGAATCACTTCTAAAAATAGATCCTGATCGTCGTTTGCTAAGCTTGACCAGTACGAAGCCCAGCCGGGGCCAGCATTGTAGGCTGCCAATGCAACATAAAGGTCGCCATCGAAAGCATTGTTTTGAACAGCCAGGTAGTCCGCCCCCAAACGGATGCTAACAATCGGGCGATACAGATCATCAGGGACGAAATCCGGCGGCCAACCCGCCAGATCTGCCGCCGCTTGCCCCGTGCTGGGGATGATTTGCAGCAGGCCGCGGGCCCCGGCGGACGATGTGACGAAGCCTTCAAATAGGCTTTCCTGGCGCATCATGCTGTAAAAGAACAATGGATCCAGCCCCTCCGATCTGGTTTCCCTTTCGACCAGGTCGCGGTAATACGCGCCAAAACGGATTCGATTGAAATACGTTGGAGCGTTCATCGTGGCCGCGTCGCTCATCCCGGCCATGGTCAGCACTTCCCGCACGGCAAAAATGCCTGTGCGGTACAGACCCAGGTCGATCAGGTAGTTTGCCAGGCGATAAGAATTAGCTGGGTCAGCTACGAGGCTAAGGCGTAGGTCTTCAAATTCAGCGCGGGCTAGCTCATATTCACCCAGGCGCCATAATTCTGTGCCGCGCTGGAAGCGTGGGTCGCCCTGCAATGGCCCCGGGCCGCTGAGATCTGTTTCCTGGGGCAAATCGAAGGTGTCGCGAATCCAGGCTTCGGCTTCCTGGCGTTCAGTTTCCACGTCGTAGTCAAACGAATATGAGGCGGGCGGCTCAAAGGGGTCATGTCCGGCCAGGGTATCGCTGGCTCGTTCGCTGTAATAGCCCGTAGGATCTACCGCCGCCGCTTGTTGCCAGGCATTCCGAGCGCCGTCCTCGTCGCCCTGGGCCTGCAGCGCCTTGGCCACCCAGAATAGCGATTGCGATTGCTGCTCCAGGCTTAATGCGGCTTGATAAGCGCGCAGGAACAGGCTCTGCGCGCCGACGTAATCCTCAAGGCGAAAAGTGCTAATACCTGCAAGGAAAACGGCATCGTAAGCGAATTCAGAGGATGGATATTCATCAGCCACGCGAGGCCAGATCTCTATGGAACGGGTCAGGCGGCCACCGCGCTCGGCGATGCGCCCGGCATCGAAGAGGAATTCCGCGGATGCGGGCTGGCTGGGCGTGGCGGCCACGAAGCCGAGCAGTGTGTCGATGGCGCCTTCGTAATCCTCAAGGTAAATCCATTGCGTAGCCGCTTTCTCGGAGAAGGCGTCCACCCAATGGTCGTCGAAACCATGCTCAGAGATTATGTGATCGAATTCCTGAATAGTGCCGGAGTAATCCCCGTTGGCGCGCAAAGCCAACGCACGATAATAGTGAGCCACGTCGTTGTGCTCATCTGGGTTATTCGCCAGGTAGCGGTCGAAGGCGGCGATAGCGACTACGTAGAGTTCCTGTTGGTTTTCCTCATCGGTGGTCAAGGTGGCGGTGTTGTAATCGATCAATCCGCGCTGCAGTTCATCCACGGTCACCCCTGCGTTCACCAGTTCGACCAAGGCAGCATAGGAGGAATAGGCCAGCGGATAGTTGGTCACCGCGTCCAGATAATAAGAAGAGGCTTGCTCGGTTTGCTCCAATGCGATGTAAGCTCGCCCGATCAACAAATCCATGTCTGCTTTTAGATAATCGTTGGTGGTGCTCTCCAGGATCGCCTGATAGGCGGCAATCGCCGCTTCGAAATCGCCGGACTGGAATTGAGCGTTGCCGATTTTGACCTTCAGGATCGAGTCGTCGCCCTGGCGGTTTGCCCCCAACCCAGACTGGTAAGCAGCAATGGCGCCGTCATAGTCCGATGCGGCCAGCAATTCATCGCCACGCATTTCCTGCACATAGGAATCGATCAAGCCAGGGCGCAGTTCCAGGTAGCGCTGGTAGGCATCGGCGGAAGCGAGTGAGTCATTGAATTCAGCGTAGACCGATGCCAATGTGTAGTAAGCACCTGCAAGCGCTTCGGAACCGGGAAAGGCCTCGATCAATCCCTCGAGGGTCAACCGCGCCAGGGAGAAATTCTCCACCGCCGCGTAGGTACGACCAACTCCCAGGGTTGCGGCGGCGCGCAATTCCTCGTCCTGGCTTTCGGCCAAGACCCGCTGGTATTCATCCAGGGCGCCGTCCCAGTCGCCATAGAAAAAGGCCAGATCGCCAGCTTCGACGCGCGCCTGATTGGTCAGGGTCGGTACTGGAGTGGATATCGGCGTCGGGCTGGATGTTGCTGTGGGGCTGGACTGGGCCGTGGAGGTGGGCAGCGAAGGGTCGAGCACTCGCTGCAGATTGCAGGCCTGGCCTGCCAGCGCCAAAGCCGCCAGCAGCAAAGGCCAGGCATTGCGTCTCATGGAGGCGTTTATACCGTGCGCAAAAAGGGGTGTCAATGAGGGCAACCTCATGGCACGTTTCTAACCTTGCGAAGGTTGGATTTAAAGCCTCATTGATCTCAAGACCAACCTTCGCAAGGTTTTTGCACCTGCATGGCACGTTTCTTGTAGACTAATGGTCGTGGCAGACGAAAAAGCTAGCTATCGAATCGCGGATTTAGCCCCAGATGAACGCCCGCGGGAACGACTCAAAAAAAGTGGTCCCGCGGCGCTGAACACTGCAGAATTGCTGGCGGTACTGTTTCGAACCGGGGTTAGCGGGGAGAGTGCGGTGCAACTGGGGCAGCGGTTGCTGCAAAAATTCGGCGGCTTGGCGGGTTTGCAACGCGCTGACTACGCCGAACTGGAATCACAGCATGGTATGGGAGAGGCCAAGGCCACATCACTGAAGGCAGCTATTGAATTAGGTCAGCGCCTTAGCGTGCAGAGTCCCGATTCCAGGCCCGCCATCAGCAGCCCTGCGGACGCGGCCGCCCTGGTGCAATACGAAATGAGCGCCCTGGGGCAGGAACATTTACGCGAAATTATGGTAGACACGCGCAACCGTGTGATCGGGATCGAAGAGCTGTATAAAGGCTCAATCAATTTCACATCGGTGCGGGTCGGCGAAGTTTTCCGACCTGCCATTCGACGAGATGCGGCCGCCATCATCCTGGTGCACAACCACCCCAGCGGAGATCCGACCCCGAGCCCTGACGACCTGGCTTTGACCAAAGCCGTGCGCGAGGCCGGTTTGCTATTGGACATAGAATTACTGGATCACCTCGTCATTGGCCAGGGTCGTTACACCTCAATGAAAGAACGCAAACTGGGATTCGGATAGGATATGGACAAGAACATCCTTTTCGAAAAGCAAGAACCAACTAAACCACCGAGCGCGAAAAAAAGTGTTGAGCCGGTTCAACAGGCCATAGGCAGCTTTGGCAACCCTATTCACCTGCAATGGCCGACGGATTATGTAGTAGTCACCCAAGCTTTTGCAGTCAACCCCGAACTCCATCTCGGCCGAAACATACCGGGTCACGAAGGTCTTGATATCCGCGCCCCGATGAATAGCAAGGTTTACGCCTGTGCCGACGGCGTCGTTGAAACCGTGCACCTTCGTGCCGACGACGGCAATCCCTATGGTCGTTACACCACCATTTTGCACAGCGATAGATATCGAACGCTCTATGGCCATCTGGCTAGCGTGACTGTTACAAAGGGGCAAAGGGTAAAAGCTGGCGCCGTCGTCGGTAACGCGGGACCCACGGGTCAAACCACTGGCGGACACATTCACTTGAGCTTGACGCAGCAAGGTGCAACCGCAAAAGGATTGACCCACTTCCCAGACGATATCATCGACCCCACACCCTTTTTGTCGTTCTCCGCCAAGCCGCGCGATTTCTCAGCCTATCCCTGGCCGCTGGGCCGTTGCCTTGGAGGAATCCATGCAAACGGTGAAGCCTTGGCAATCGATGCATCCGGCAAATATGTTCCTGAAGCAGTACTCCTTCAAATGGACGCCACCAAAGAAAGTATTTCTAATCTCAGGAAATCGAATCCGTCATTTTTTCTGATGACTCAATTGCACCTCCCCAAATCCAGCAAACCGGTTGCGGCTGCCGAATGGGCCGCCTGGGCGCGGCCATCGGTCCAGCGCCATGCGGAAGCCGGAGTCGGTTATTTCGCCGTTCTCCGTGACCCAAATCTAACAAGCCAGGGCTGCGGTTTGCATTGGAAATCTGGGAAGGAGTTCGGCCGCTGGTGGATGGATGCTGTATCTTTGTTGAAGGCTAATTTCCCAATGGCCAAATTCGGCTTCCCGGGTTTGGCGCCCGGGGGACAGATTACCGGCCAGCGCCTGGACGCGGCAATCTTCATGGAGGACGCGGACGAAGCGATGATGCACTCAGATTGGATCGGCGCCATCTGCAATTGGAACAGTCCGCAAACCATGTTGGACGACGATAAAGGCGCCTATTATTCGACTCTGAGGCGATACTACCCAGATCAATTGATTTTCATCACCGAATTTGGAAATGCAGATCAATCCCTCGACTTGAACGCGCGGGCAAACGAAGCGGCTCGCTATTACGAAATTGTAAAAAACGAAGCAGGGATTGGCGCGGCGTTCGCCCGCAGCTAAGCAGTTACCTGCACTCGGAAGTTGTCGAATTCCCCGCTGGCTATTCCCCATTCCACGTGCACATCGGTCACGTGTGAGCCGCGGGGACCCTGCCGAACCACATTGAGCAACTTCTCCAAATCTTCTCGTTTGCCTTCGGCGACGAGTTCGACGCGGCCGTCATGCAGATTGCGCACCCAACCCGTTAGCGGGAGCGCACTGGCGCTTTCGCGCACGAAATAACGAAAACCAACTCCCTGAACGTGTCCATCTATCCAGGCGTGTAATCTCACTTGGTCAGCCATGCGGGCGCGTCCTGCTCCGGGTCAGAAAACGAATCGCCAAAAATAATACTGCTGCAAGTGATGCGGAGGTGAGAATCGCAGTCCACGGGATTCCACTGAGCCAGCCAAAAGGCCCCGGCTCATCCGCAAGAGAGGCTCGCCAGTCGCTTTCGAGGCCGATCAGATCTGTGCCAAAGGATGCCGTAGGTGCATTCAGGCAATCCCCGTTTTCAGCGTACGCATCCACCAAGGTGCCAAGACCAGCCTTACCATAGCGCGAAAACAAATAGTCGATAAATGAGGTTGCCTGCGCGTAGGCCAGGCGGGCGCTGGCGCTGTCTTGGGGAAAGGCTTCGCAAAGGGAAAAGAAGGGCAGCAGTGTGCCTCCTGAATTGGCAAGGTCGAGCAATTCGGTGCGGGCTGGATCAGAGTAGATTTCCGCATTAGAAGCAAGCCCTTCGACTAGCCAAATCGGCAAGCGCTTATAGCGCTCGGCGCCCAGCGCCTGATAAAGCATCAGGTGGGCAACCTCATGGGGAACCTGGCGCTGGATTTCCAGGCTTTGTTGCGGGCCCGGCGGCAGTGAGAGCAGGATCAGCCCCGCGGCCGGGTCCGTGTGGCCTGCCTGCCAGGCAAACCCCGCCTGGTCGGCGACGAGCTGCACATCCGTTATGTTGTCATAGACCCAGACGGTCACCGGATCGGGGTTAGATAGGGGCACCAACTCTTTCGCCCGCTGGCTGCCCAGTTCGGCCGCATCCAGGATCGCAGCTGCAAACTGTGTGTCGCCGTTATGCCAGTGCAAAGTGAACGGAATTTGTTCGGCTGTTTGCCAGGTGTAACGATTGTCCTGGTAATACAAGGAAAAACGCGGGCTCTCAAGGATTTCATTGTGATCGGTAGAAAAGCGATACCAATAAGTGATCTCGGTGAAAGGCGTGGGTTTATTCTCGCCGGTCAAGGTAATTACAGCATCCAGACTTTGATCTGACCCTAGTTTCCCTTCATACACCAACGGTTGTTCAAAGCCGGGCAATTGATAGAACACAAAACCCTCTTCGATCTTTTCGGGGCTATTGAAGCGCACCGTAAAGTGCAGCCAGCGGTCAAACAAATAGTCAGCGTGTTGTTCGAGTATCTCAATCGATTGTTGGGCCTGGGTGGAGAATGGAAACAGGGAAGCAACCATTACGGCCAGAAAAGAAACAAAGCCAAGTAGAGAGAGGCGCGACATGCCTGTCGTCCGTTAATGACGGTGTTGATTGTAAATGATTTTAGGTTGACTAGAAATTATTCTGCGGCAGGGTCGTCACCGTTTGCCAAATCCCCGTCGGGATGAGCCAGATCCTCGAGGTCTTCGGGCGAAAGATCCAGTAAATTCAGGTCATTCATCTCCTGAGTCAATGCCAGGTTTTCTATGGCGTTCTCGACCAGGTCGGTTTCGTCCTCGTCCTCCGTGCGTTCCAGCAACTCTTCGAGCGCCTCAGCTACGCCGTTGCCGCCAATCTGAGACAGGGACCAGGCCGCGACAAGCCGCACTTCCGAATCTTCGTCTTGCAAAAGATCAACCAAAGCAGGCAAGGCCTCGTCCAATTCCAGTTCTCCGGCGGCGCGGGCTGCTTCGCGGCTCAGCTCAACGCTGGGATCGTCCAAACGTTCGATAACCACGGGTGCCCAGCGGTCGTCGGCAGAGCGGCCCATGGCAAACAGTGCGCTGCCGATCCATTCGTCATCGTCGCTTTCGTAAGCTTCCTCGATCAAATCAGGAACTTCGGCGCGGCTGGAATAACCCAGCGATTCCAGGGCGCGGCGTTGCACGAATTCATCTTCGTCAGATTCCATGATGTCGAGTAAGCGATCTTCGATTTGCTTCAATGTCGCTTCAGGGATGTGGCCAACTTCGCCGAGATAAACGAACCGCCCAAGAGCCGCGGCTGCCTGGGCGCGGACCTCGGTATTGTCATCGTGGTCCAGCAGGTCGAAGAGCCTGGGCACCAGCGCAGGCTGCTCCGAAGGCCACAGCGAGCGCACCGCGGTAAGGCGGACGCGCGCGTCCTCATCGCCAAGAGCAATGCGGTTCACCGCGTCGAAATGCATCATCGTGTTGCTATCGGCCAACATTTCCAAATCTTCGAGCAAGCCCAGCCTGCGGGTCGTTGAAAGATCGGGCCAGATACGAGTGAGCAAACCCAACTCCTCGCCTTCCAGGCCTGAGAGCCGGTACAGATAACGAGCCGGGAATGGCTTTGCCTCATCGCGCAACGCGGCGATAACCTCGTCAAACGAGGGTTCGGGTTGGTTCAAATCCGTATCTGCCATCTTAAGGGATTACGATGGGATTGAGGAAATCTTGCAGGTTGATGTAAACAAGCAAGAACAACAACAAAGCCAGACCCACCGCGTTTACCACGTTTTCGTACACGGCTGGAATTCGCCTTCTTATCAAGATTTCCGGCAAGGTGAACAAAATACGCCCTCCGTCCAAAGCCGGGACGGGGAGCAGATTCAGCAAGCCAAGTGAAACGGATATGGAAGCGAAGAACGAAAGCGTGTTGATACCGGGCGGCAGGGTGCTGTCAGGCGCCGAATCCGCTTCGCGCACTTCGGTATAGATATCGTACATGCCCTTATAGCCCACCAGCCGGCCTTCATCGGCGCTCACTTCGCCGCGGATCATACGTCCGGGCAGCGAAATCAAAGCATTGGCCTGTTCGTAGATGGCCTGCCCACCCACCACGAGCGCTTCGGCCGGATTGATGGGCACCAGCGGGTGGCCCATGGCGATCCCGATGGCCCCGTCGGCAGGCGGCGGGTCGCGGGGAACCAGAGAAGTAGTAAACGCCTGGCCATCACGCTCATAGGTGATCTCTATCGATTCCCCCAGGTTCGCATAGATCAGATTGCGCAGCTCTTCGCTGCTATTGATTTCCTCGCCGCTGACACTCAACACAATGTCGCCCGCTTCCAAGCCAGCGGACTGCGCCGGCGAGTCGGCGGAGACATCCATGATCTCGACACGACTCAGATCGGGCTTGCCCAGCTGCAGGAAAATCACGGCGTAGAGCAATAAGGCCGCCAACAAATTCATGGCAGGTCCCGAAATGTAAACGAAAAGGCGCGCCCAGGGAGAAGCCGCGGGAAGGCCGCCAGCCACCGTCGGGTCATTTTCGCCCACTGGGCGCACAAAGCCGCCAAAAGGGACCCAGTTCAACGTGATGTCGGTTTCGCCCCATTTAAACAGTTTGGCTAGCCGCGGTGGGAACCCAATACCAAATTCCTGGACTTTGATCTTGCAAAGTTTGGCCGCCAGCAAGTGCCCCAACTCATGCACAATAATGAGTGCGGCAATAGCAATAATGAATGGGATCAGAGAAGCCAATAAATCCATTTTCTCACCTGTATCGAACGAATGAAACGATTATATCGGATGGGCAAAGGGGATTGAACAAAGTGTACCTTCGCATCCTGGGAATGCATCGCAA
>CAYJMC010000020.1:0-14551 GCA_964371335.1 uncultured Anaerolineaceae bacterium | reverse complement strand
ATGGGCAAAGGGGATTGAACAAAGTGTACCTTCGCATCCTGGGAATGCATCGCAAGAAAAGGCAAAGATATTTCGACCCATTCGCTCCGCTCAGGGCATGCTTTTTTCGGGGAGCTTAAGGAGTCGAAACATCTTTGTCAAGCTCCTGACGCGCATAAGAGGTAAATTCATCTGAGTGCAACACGTGACGAAAAGATATTATTCCGCGAACCCCGGGGATTAAGGGGTAACAATATCTTTCCTATTGATCGCAACCTGCAATACCTCATAGCTTTTGACCCCTATTGTGGATCCACGACAGCCATTAATGCACGGAAAACAGGAATAAACAAGGGCCAGTCAAGCAAGCTGACAGAAAACAACCCTGCTACTCAATCGAACGTGCAGGGCCACCGGGTCGGGAGCTAAGGACACGGATTACGCCATTGATTTGGTGCAATTGGCGGCTGACTCGTTCGGCGCCGTGGGCGGGGCAGAGGACATGCACGTTGGGACCCGCGTCCAGGGTGTAGCAGACCTCAAGACCACTAGAGCGCCACTCTCTCACCGCCTGTATGACCGCGACCGTAGCCGGCAACCAGTAGTGCAAAGCCGGCTGCGAGGTCATCATCACGGCGTGCATCATGTGACAATCCAGTTCTACCACCTGGGCCAACGCTTGGAAGTCGCGGTTCATTACCGCGGCGCGGCCCATATCCAGGCGGGCTTCGGCACCCTGCACGCGGGCAGCCTGCAGCGGACTGGTGGCCGCCAAGCTATGTCCTTGTGTCGAGCCGACGCTCTTGTGCTGCTCGCTAACGATGGTAATGCAATCAACTAAATCCCAATGGTCCTCAGGAGCGATGGAAAACGCGTAGCTTTCCTCGTCCTTGTCCGCCGCCCGCCACTCCACGAAACCGCCGGGCACTGAACGGCTGGCCGACCCCGACCCGCGCCGCGCCAATCGCGAAAGAGTTTGCTCGTCCAGGCTCAAACCGGCGGCTGAACTGGCAGCCAGGGCAAGGGCCGCAAAGGCCGAGGAGGACGAGGCTATCCCCGCGCCACTGGGAAAATTGTTTTGGCTCTCGACCCTGGCAAACTCGCTGGAACTCGCCATCTGGCGCACGAGATCGAGGAATTGCGATACGCGGGCAGTCTGCTCGTGAGCGGCCTCCCCACCATTAAATAAGAACTCGTCTTTCACGCGGCCCCGATCAAATTGGACCGTGGCGATTGTATGCAAGTCGCTTAAATTCATAGAAAGCGAGCTGTTGGCAGGCAACCGCAAGCCGTCGTCTCGGTTGCCCCAGTATTTAATGAGGGCGATGTTGGGATGGGCGAGAGCGGTGGCTGAACCCTTGGCCATACGGCCATTCTACCGAATTAGCAGAGAGGAGGGCTGCTCAGACTCTGGCGTTTTGCGAGGATGAACCGCGGGGGTTCAGGGAGTGACTGAAGGCGTTTGGGTGCCTTCAGCAAATGTGGGAGTAGGCACACGGGTAACACCCATAATCCTCGCCATTTCATCGAGGTATTGCTCGTGATAATGAACACCAAGAGAGATGCCTTGATTGATGGCTAAAATGACCTCTTCAGACAACGGCTGATCCTCAACAGTGGCCGTCGAATATAGAGTCACCAGGGCATCGATCAACGTATTCATATAAGCCAACTGCAATTCCCTGAGAGTACGCAAACAGTCCGGCACGGAGAAGTCTTCTGAGTTTCGCCGAATCCGTTGTAGCTCGGCGATGTTTGGCGCCAGATTTTGCCGAGGTGTGTTTTGGGCGATAGTGAAATGATCATCAAATTCTCTGGCAAAGGTATTGAAATCCAGGGCAGTAGTCTGTACGTTCGCCGGCGCGCATACGTCTTGGGTCGGGGTCTGCGATGGGGTGATTGTTGGCCGAGCGGTGGCTGTCGGTGAAGCCGGGAACAGGCCGAGGGACGGCAAAACGGATATGACAATGGCAACAACGGCGATAATCGAAATTATTGTCGTGGCCCATGGAAACGATCGTTTTTTCATCTATATCCTCCACCGAGCAATGCGGACGATCTTGCGACCGTACCGCGATTTTAACTGCTTTTTTCCTCCAGGAGGTTTCGGCTTTTCTCTAGTGATACCTGGTGTCATTAGTGGTTACCGACCTCGTCTCCCGTATCGAATAACGGCATTTGACCGCGTTTCCATGCGCCGGTCTCTAATTCGTTGAGTAAGGAGGGAATATTTCCCAGCCCATCCAAAGCGCCTGCCTGGATTAATTTTTTCGCCTCCGTTTTCCGCGGGTAGACGCGGGTTAGAAAATCCGCCAATGAGTTGAATGGCTGCATTTGTTGGATCTTTAGCTGGGTGTCCGTTGTCAGATCACGGATTTCGTCCAAACCAGTGAAGAGCTGAGGTTCTCCATTGATGTACGTGACGCTGAATTGGGATTTGGAATGGTTGACGTGTGGGGAACTGATCTTCAAGCCCATGCGCTTTGCTTCCGTGAGGTAGGTGCTTTGGCTGTAATACCCTCCCCAGTTGGCGAGCACAGCCGCCATGAACTCCGCCGGGTAATAGGTTTTGCACCAGGCCGAGCGCCAGGCGGTCAAAGCGTAGGAGGCTGCGTGCGCTTTGGGGAATCCATAGCCGGCGAAAGCGGCCATCATGTCCCAGATGCGCTCGGCTACTTCTGCCGGCACTTGTTTTATCTCCCCCGCGCCAGCGATGAATTTTTGTTTCAACATCTGCATGCGCTTGCCAGGATCAAAATGGCTCATGGCGCGGCGCAGAAGGTCCGACTCCGCCAGGCTGAAGCCGGCCAGCTCATGGGCGACACGCAAGACCTGCTCTTGATAGAGGAACACGCCGTGAGTCTCCTCAAGCAGCGGCGCCAGCGCGGGATGTAAATAATTTACTTCTTCCTGCCCCAGATGTCGGCGCACGAACGCGTCTTTCAGGCCGCCCTTTAAGGGACCCGGGCGATAAAGGGCCAGCGCTACCATCACATTGTCGACGCTATCCGCCTGCACTTCCTTTAGCGTAGCGCGCATACCCGGGCTCTCGATTTGAAAGCAGCCGATGGTAAGCCCGTTGCGCACCAATTCGGCAACCTTCGGATCATGAACTGGGATGCGCTCAAGCACTTGCAGGCGGGTCTCACCTAATTCCGGATTCTGCATCCTGATCTGGTCAGCCACATCGCCCAACACGGTCAACCCGCGAATTCCGAGCAGATCCATTTTCACCAATCCCGTCTGCTGTACGCCTTCGAGATCATATTGTGTGATGGTGACGCCCTTAGTGGAAAATTGCGTGGGCACTAGGTCGTTCAGCGGGCCGGCGCCAATCACAATCCCGCCTGGATGGATGGAGAGATGGTTGGGCATATCGAGCACGGATTGCGCCTGCCGGAATATGGACTTATGTTTCTCGTCGTTGTACCGCTCCTCTAGTTCCGCGTAAGGCGACTTGACTTGTTCTGAACGCGAGCGGGGTGGCCCCCAATAGCGATAAGGCAGCCTGTCCACCATCGCTTTGATTTCCGCCGGTGACAGGCCGTGCGCTTTGGCTACTTCTCGTAACGCGGAACGGCGTCGGAAGCGGTTGATGGTGGCGACCATGGCGACGCGGTCATTCCCGTATTTCTCGTATACATGGTGAATCACAAGGTCGCGTCGCCGCGAGCAGATGTCTGTATCCACGTCCGGCGGGGTCGGGCGGGCCGGATTTAAGAAGCGCTCGAAATAAAGATTGAGCCGTATTGGATCTGGTGTGGTGATACCCAAACAATGGGCTACCAGCGAAGATGCTGCTGAGCCCCGCGAAGATATCGGCACATCGGCTTCACGGGCGAACGAGACGATTTCGTCCATGATCAGAAACAAGGTGGTGTAGCCGCTATTTTGAATCCCTTCCAGCTCGTGTTCCAATCGCGCGGAGATTTCCGGAGTGATCTGAGCGTAGAGTTTTCGGGCGCCGGCATAGGCTTTGTCGCGCAATGCGGTGATTGGCGTTTGCCCTTCTGGCAATTCCAATTCGGGAAAAATGGGATTGCCGATGGGCAAACCGAAATTGCAGCGTGCCGCGATTTCCGCTGTGGCTGCCACCGCCCGAGGGGATTTGGAGAATTGCTTTTGCCATTCCTCATTGCTGGGGAAATAACTTTTGATAGGTGCGGGGGCGGTGGGCAGGTTGTCAATCGTGGTGTTCAGACGTATGGCTGCCAGCAGCCTTTGGAGCTCAGCTTGCTCGGGCCGCATGTAATAGATGGGCCAAACCGCCACGACTGGGACCGCTGCTTTCCTGGCAAGATCGGCCCCCCGGTCGCCAGTTGGCGCAAGCAATTGCAGGTATAGGCGGTCGCCAAAAGTAGATTTCATTGACTTCAACAGATTGATGTCCGCCTGTTGGGAAGCGAGCACAATCAACCCCGCCTGAAGCTCCTGCAATTTATCCAATGGCAAGGGACGCGCTTCTCCATGCTGCTCATGCTGCAACCAGGAGCTCAGCCTGCATAGGTTGGCCCAACCGACAGCATCCATTGCCAGTAGGATCAGCGGATGCCCGGCACCTTGGTCTTGTGTCAATGTAACGTCCATACCCAAGATAGGTTTGACCCCTTCAGCCTGGCATGCCAAGGTGAATTCAATGGCGCCCGTCAGCCTGTTATGGTCGGCGAGCGCAATAGCGGACTGGCCCGCTTCTGCCGCCGACGCGGCCAGCTCGCTGGGCTTTGGGATTCCAGCCAGGAGTGAGTAATAGGAATGAGCTGCCAGATGAGTAATCATAAGAACGTTCGTTCTATTATAATTCTAGTTAGCCTTAGCTCGTTGAGCCATTTATGCGTTTCAAACTCTGTTACCATCAGTCTACATCTATGCCACGCTTCAAGCCGAGAAGACGGGAATCCTGGGAACTCGACATCCTATCCCGGCTGCGCAAATCGGGCTCTGCGGGCAAGCAGGCGGTGGATTTCCTCACTAAGAGGAATGGGAAAATTTCCTTTGGCCGGCAAACCACTGGCGCAAAATGGACGTTGAAGGGAATGCTCATCGGGCCTCCGGAAATCGTAATCAATGCAGCCCAGGTTGAAGGAACCAAGAAGGGCAAGGACACCTGGGCGCTTTCGGGGATCGCCCACGAAGCCAAACATTACCAGCAGGGATTGTTCGTCGCTCTCTCTGTTTACGGTGAGCTGGAAGCCTGGCAGCTGCAACTGCGCGTCTTGCGCGACCTGCGGGCACCGCCAAAACATCCTTCACTAAAAGCGATAGAAAAGCTGAGACTCGGTCATGACCCCAACATGTTGCGGGAAGCTGCGCGATTGATGAAAGAATTCTCACCGGGATATCGCATTGACTTGCTCCCATTGAATCCGATATTGTCCAGGAACTAGGGCACTTTGTATCCCAATAATTTATTGCTATAATTCGGACCGTCAAGGCTCCGTAGCTCAATGGTAGAGCAGCTGACTCTTAATCAGTTGGTTGAGGGTTCGAGTCCCCCCGGAGTCACTTTTTTTTACCCGTAATTCTGATTGTTTTGTTTGCTTTTGAAGGCGATTTTCAAAATCGGGGGTAATTCGGGGGTAAATATTCTTCCGACAGCAGCCCTTCGAGTACGTGGGCAGCGTGCGTTTGCATTGAAGGAATTAGGTGACTGTAGGTATCGAGTGTAATGCTTGGCTTTGCAGGTCCTAATCTCTTTGATGCAATTAGCACATCCACTCCGTTGTTGAGCATTAGCGATGCAGCTCTTGACCTGTGGGGCGTTGAGAAATCTCATCTCTTTTCGAACAAGCTTAGGTGGTTGTGTTGCATCGTCCGGATTCCGGCCAAGTAAACCCAACTTTATCGCCGAATTCAATGAGGCATGGATTACGAAGTGAAGCTTGTATACAGTTCTCAAGCCTAAGCCCCTCTGCTACTCTTTGATCGTAAAGCCTCTGAATTCTTGCTGGGCTCAAATCCCTAAGTCGAATTTCCCAAACCTTTTTACTCGTTGACCTTTTCTTTGACGGAGTCATGTTTCCTTCAGGTTAAGGTTTTTAATAAGGTCGAAAAGAGTATGTTTCATCTGGATTGATGGGAACACTGATTTTGAAATATGTCGTTATGTAGTCAAGACCGATACAGTTGATAGCCTCTGCTGCAATATCGTAGGTTCCAGGGGACCTTTCCATTGTGATAACCGCTGAGCCGCCATTGGCGAAAATTGGCGAATCGATAAGGCTAGGTCCCGTTCCTCCTGATGGTGAAATCCACAGTGCCGAAATACATTCATCCGTGTTGTTAACAAATGTGAATGTAATAGTCTCGTTATCCGCTGGATATGGTTGAACTTCGATAATTCCGTCACGGGCAGGCGGATCTTCATTGACTTCAGGCTGCACTTCGATCACACCATCGCGCGCAGGTGGATTTTCTTCAGGCTCAGGCTGTACATCGATCACACCGTCCCGCGACGGCGGCTGTTGTTGAGATTGCTCCTCATCTAGCTGGTCGGCTCCTGTTCCTGTATTTGTTTCGCCTGTGTAAACTCCTGTTGAGGACAATCCGCCTGACCCGCTTGAATCTTGTGAAATGGTTGTTTGGCTGTCCTGGATAAAAGCAACAATACGGTAGCGTAAGTTACTTATTTGATCCACGATGTTGTCGGGAATCTTGACATAGCCCGTAATGATTAACAACGCTCCGATAAGAAGAATTATGAGAAAGAACCACGTCCCAACATTGCTACCACTGTCGGTTCGCACGATGACCAGTTGTGAAGGATGCGGGGGTGGGTTTGCGGCGGCGTTTTGGCCGAAGCGATACCCGCACTTTCCACAATTAGTTATTGAACCTGGTAATTTTTGCCCGCAGTTTGGGCAAAAATGTACTGCTTTGCTTGAAGAGGGGGACGCAGATGCCAGTTCCGAACCGCACTCCTGACAGAATAATGCGTCAATCCGATTTATTCCGCCGCAGCCATTACAAGTCTTGCTTCTTCTTGACATAGCTATTCCCTTAAGGCCTATATCACGGTGGGTCGCGAGAGTTGTAGAAACTAGCGTAGGTTAATGGTTCGCAGCAATTCCTAAACACTTCGCCGAGTTAGGAAACTGCTGACTGCATTTTGGACAATACATCTCGTCCTCGACTTTTAGGATTTCACATTAGGGCGCATAGGAAGGCCCATTGCAGGAATCATCTACACCATCAGTCCAGTAATCTCCTGAAGCGCAACAGACTCCTTCCGAATTCACATACACATCCCCGGAATTGCAGGATCCGCCCACTTCTTGGCTGGGGTCATTGGACACGCACTTGCCCTTGAGATTTCGGCGGTACCCATCTGGACAGGCCTCGGCTTCCTGTTCAGGAGGCGTGTAAGCTTCGAGTTCCTTGGGGGGAATCGAAAATTGATCGATGGCAAGAGGTAAAGGACATCCAAAGGCATAAAGATCAACATTGACGAGTTCGTAACTGGTGATCTCGCGGTCGGTGGTAACCGCGCAAGTCAGGTATAACCCTTGCTCATAGGATTCTGAGTAAGGTATGTTTGGGTCACCAGCATAATCAAATGGCTCACCACCTTCGGAATCAACATTACAGTATTGAAATTGAGCTCCGGAAACATCTAACCTAACTGAATTAGCCAAATCCTGTAGCTCGAGATTATTTGCGAGCATCCAATTATCCAATGCGGAATTTGGAGGATAGTTGTCAATTGCATTGGTCTGCGGATTATCTTCCCCACCAAAAAGTACTGGCAGCGAGACATTGAAATTCAGCGTGTCCGCTGGCAGCCAATTAATGGCTTGAAATGCTGGCGGCTGGTAGAAGGCTTCGTTGCAAAGTACCTCATTATTTCCTGTTCCTCCCTGTTGATTATCTCCGGCTCCTCCCTGGTCTTGAACAACTGCGGTCTCGTTTCCACCGATCCCGGAAAACGAATCCTGGCAAGTATCAGTTTTGTAACTTAGAACATAGCGGTCTACACTATAAGCATCCAAGGTGTGAGGCACATCCGGACAGTTGATAGCCGGTCCGAAGGGCTGGCCATCGGCACCGTCAAAATCCATGACACTGTCATCAAATGTACAAGTAAAGCTCTTGCCCGGCGTCGCAGCGTCATCATAAATGGGCGTGTATGCAATCACTGCATCCTCGAATTCCGGTTTCGAAAAGTCGATCCCCGGTATGAAAGAAAGATTGCCATCAAAACACTCGCCTTCATCCCCTCCTAAACAAATAAAATAAGTATTCTCAGCAAAAACCGGGCAGCCATTTGCTTGAGTCAGATTCCCATCATTCCTATTCCCTTGCCCATTGCCGCCATCATCACCACCCCCAATATTCGCCAGCACCACCTTTGCGCCAGTGACAAATTGATCGGTAAGCCGGCCAAGGCCATCGAAGTAGAGTTGGGGGTCGGCGATCATTTCCTGGACTGTGGCGGCAGAAGTTACGGTGGCATCCATCAGGAATACGGAGCCTACGCAAAACAGGATAGCGAGCAAAAGAATTCCAAAGATCGCATTCAACCAATTCGTCTTTTGCTTAATGACGATTTGTTGAACAGCAGGAGCGGGCGCGGCAGCGGCGGCCCTCCCCTTTTTGAGTTGAGGAAGCTCCTCACCACAATTCACGCAGAATTTGGCGCGGGCGGTGTTCTTGGCTCCACAATTTGGACAATGCATCTCTTCCTCCTAAAACAATCAATCCGACGGGGTGAATTCACCGCCGTAACGTAAGATCTTCAACAACTGACTAGATTGATCGACCACGGTTTCGAGATCAACAATGGTGTGCTTTCCACATTCAGCACTGTTACTGACGATGGAAATCTCGGGAATAACTTCGTCCGCACCATCCGGGAAATAGAAACTCAGTCCTGCGCAAGTCAGTGAATTTGCTTCATAATCCGCGCTGCACGCGACCGAGGATGGACGGATATAGGAGTCGATCACGTGGCGCACGCGCACGTTCCAATAGGCGGTGAATTCCATATCCGCCGGAATGTCCCCGCCGCTTAATGGGAAGACCAAGGAAGCCTGGTCGCCCTGCAGGTTATCTATCGGGTTGGGTATCGATTCTTCTGCCAGGTATAGTGGCGGACATGGATCGGCCGGCGTGGCGAAAAATTGAGCAAAAAGCAAAACTGCCGCCGCAAGCACGCCGATGATCAGCAATACAAGCCACCACTTGAATGGGGCCTTTTGCTCTATGATTGTCTGAGGTGTTCCACTGCTTTTCTTATCAGCCATAAAGTATCTCCAATGCCTAACCTTTAAAAATAAAAAAACTGCGTATCAACCGGTGACGCTTTAAGCCACCGTTTATGAATTGTCTGGCAATTTGGCGAAAGCGCAGGGTGTTGGCGCGAAAAGGCGAAAGCTCCCCTCCGGCCATTTAATTAACGACTTAAACATTACAAATTTGAAAGCCACATGTCAAGTTAAGTTCGAATTTTCACGAATGGCGCTCAGTTGCTTAGGGTCATCCAACTCGGCGATCCGCCCTGCCAGCGGATCTCGATGGGTTTTCCAGTTATTCGGTCAGTCTTGATCTCTTTGCTCTCGTCGGAGCCATGACCCAGCCAGAGTGTGCTGCGCCACGACATGATGATGCGGCAATCAACGATCATCCCGTGGCCGTGAAAACTGCTTTTTTCACCGTCGAAGCGCTCAAATGTAAAGCGCTCCGCGTTAACTGGTTCGCGCACTACATCGAAAATAGGGATCCCACTTTCAAATCTCCAGCGGCCAGAAAGGTCCATCGTTTGCGCCTCCACCCAAGCAGATTACTTTGCGAGCGTGAGCGAAGCGTCTACTCATCGTCTCTTGTTCGTCACAAAATTCCTGCCGGAAAAAGGTGTTAAACTAAAATCTAGGCTTCGCCTGGCGCAGGTGATTCATGCTTGAATTTCGCTTTCTCGGGCAATTTGAAATTCGCGACGGCAGTCGGGTTCTCACCCTGAAATCTCGACCCGCTCAATCGCTGCTGGCTTACTTACTGCTAAATCCAGGAAATAATCACCGCCGAGAAGGCCTGGCGGGTATTTTGTGGCCTGAGGATCGAGAGGCTAGCGCACGCGCCAACTTGCGCCAATTGCTATGGCAGATTAAAAAGGCGTTAGGTGTCGAGCTGATCCTTGCCGACAAGATTAATGTCGGTGTGAACCCCGAGACGCCATTCACGCTGGATGCAGATCAGCTAGCCAAGAGTCAGGAGGGATCTCCGGCGCTCGATAAAAGGCTTGAAGCGCTTAGTCTTTACGCCGGTGAACTGCTACCAGGTTTTTACGATGAATGGATAATCCCCGAACGGGAGCGCCTGGGACGCATCTATGATCAGCAAATGTCACAGGCCACGCAAGACTTAGAGAAGGAAAAGCGGTGGCGCGATGTACTTGTATGGGGAGAAAAATGGATCGCCAATCGAAGAGGCACTGAGGTTGGCTACCGAGCATTAATTCGTGCTTATGCCGCTCTTGGCGACACCGCCAGCGCAGTCGCCGTGTATCAGCGTTGCGCCGCCGATCTTAAGAGTGAGCTTGGTGTCTCCCCATCTCAAGAGACGCAAAGCTTGCTGACTCAGGTAACACAATCCGCGCAAGTTGAAAAATCTCCAGAAAAATCCAATCTAGCTTCAAAAGCAATCAATCCAAATCGGATAAAGAACCGAAGCACTCAGTGGGTCGCAGCATTAATCTTCGGCCTGATCCTTTTTCTAGCCGTGAGATTTCTGCTGTCCTCTCTTGCTGCAGAGGGAAACCCCAGCTTGATCTCTCAGTCAATTCTCTCAGCTGGCGCCGATGAGGGTTGCACGGCTGCTGAAGTCTTGGCATTCAGCGATGACTTTGAAGCCAGACAAACTTCCAATTGGCTGGACATGGATTTAAGGTCGTCAGGGTTTTCTTACATTGAGGATCCTGAAAACGCAGAAAACACTGTCATTCAAATGCTTGGTTCACCGAATCAGGAGGTTGGCTCAACAAGCACAACATTACCTGAGAACTTTGTTATGCGACTCCGCTTTCGGCTTGAAACCGAAGTATCTTTGGCAATTGGACTCAACAGTAAACTACGTAATCATTGGTATCAGATAATTTTGGGTCCTCCGGGTGAGAATCCTCCGCAATTGCGGCGCATTACTCCGGAAGAAGAGACAACGGTCAGATCGTTGGCCGACTCATCCATGGGCGAATGGCACTTGCTTGAAATCAGCATTTTCGGTAGCGCAATCGAGATCTGGAATGATGGGCAAAAAATGGCCATGTTCCAGGATGCGGAAACCTTATCCCCAGTGGTAGATGCCTACATTGGCATGTTTGCTTATGCTGAAAACAGCCGGATACTCCTAGATAACATATTCGTTTGTAAATTGGATAGTCCGTTTCGCACTATCTTATCCACAGACACGAAATAAAGCTTAGAGGCGTACGGATCCGCTGATTGCCGCCGCCATAGAAAAGGCAATTGCCGATCTTCGCTATGGCTCCGTGGTCGTCAACCACTGGGGCGCGATCGCCTATTACATGGCTGTAACACCCTGGGGGGCGTCCCCAGGACACGATATGTACGATATTCAATCAGGGGTGGGGAAGGTCCATAACCCGCTGATGTTCGATGAAGCCGAGAAATCGGTGATCTACGCGCCTTTTATCTCCATGCCGGACCCGTATTCGGCGACCGCCAAACGCAGCTATCATTATTATCGCCAGGACACGCGCTACCAGCATCATCCCAGCGTTACTAATTTGCTGAAGTTACTTTGGGCAGCCGCCACCACTTAGTTGTTAAACGCGACCCCGTTAGGTTTTGCAACTTTCGATAGAAAATACGCGCGGTTCGTGCTGCGTGTACAATTGCTCGGATGGTTCAGCCAAAATCCTCATCCAGCAGCCAACATAAAGAAATTGCTTCGGAACGCGGCCCCGTGTCGCTGGCTATCGTCACCATCAGCGATTCCCGCACCCCGGAGACAGACACCAATGGCCAATATCTCCGCGGAGAAATCGAGCGTTTAGGTCATCGCGTCGTCGCCTATCACGTCGTGAAGGATGACGCCGGGCAGATCGCTGCTCTGCTTGAGGAGCTAGGTAGAGGTGAAGCCCAGGTATTGCTGTTAAACGGCGGAACGGGTATCTCGCCGCGTGACACCACTTACGACGTCCTTAGCCGCACCCTGGAAAAAACGCTTCCCGGCTTTGGCGAGCTTTTCCGTATGCTCAGTTGGGAGCAGGTGGGAGCTGCGGCCATGCTTTCGCGAGCCACTGCAGGTATTTACCGCGGCAAGGTGGTCATTTCCACGCCCGGGTCGCCGGCCGCGGTTCGCCTGGCCTGGGAGCAACTCATTGTTCCTGAGCTTCAGCACCTTGCATGGGAAGTGACACGCTAAATTGGGGGTTGCTTCATCGTACGCAACTGCGGAACCGCCAGCGGTTCCTTGGTATAATCGGCGGCTGTTAAGGAGTAAGTTTTTCATGTCGAAAAGATCTGCCATTACCGGAAAAGGGCCCAATTATGGCAACAACGTACCCTTCTCCAAGAAGAAGACCCGCCGCCGCTGGGACGTCAATCTCCGCGATAAACGCGTCTGGGTTCCCGAGTTGAACCGCTTCGTGAAGCTTCGCTTATCCACTCGCGATCTGCGCAGCATCGACCAGCATGGCTTGCTGCCCTATTTGCGCAGTAACGGCTTGACCCTGAAGGACATTGCCTAAAGATGGGAACCATCTAGTGCATCAACTAAGCGAGCACATCGCTTACAAGACGCGCCAGCAATCGGCGTTGCTGGCCAAGTTGAAAGCCAACCCTCGCGTCGAACTGGTGCGGGTGGCCGGACCTGATAATTGCAGTACCGCTCAAACGGTGCAAGGCGTTTACAACAAGATGGAAGTGCCTGCACTTCCGGTGGAAGGTTGTTCCCGCCGAGGTGGCTGCATTTGCGCTTATGAACCCGTATTGAATGACATCTATCCATAGAAAGAGCTATTAGAGTATGAGAGACAGAGATCGAGACAGAGACAATCGCATCGACCAGGAAGAGCAAGCCGAAGAGGGCGCGGAAGAACGCGGCGGCCGTGGTGGCCGTTACTTCCGCAAACCCAAGGTCGATCCTTTCGAAGCCGATAAGACGCTGAAGATCGATTACAAAGACGTCGAGTTGCTCAAGCGTTTCCTAACCCCCGAAGGCAAGATCAGGCCGCGACGTCAAACCGGCGTCAACGCCCGCAACCAGCGCAAGCTGGCCCGTGCCATCAAGCGCGCCCGCCATCTGGCGCTGATTTCCTATACAGACGAGTCTCAAGATTAACCACCCCCCGTTCTGAAATAATCAAACGGACGGCTCGAGCCGTCCGTTTTGTTTTCATCTCTGCGAGCCCGTGAATCGTCTGAGGTTGCACCGGCGCGGCCAGGAAGAACAATCGCTATGCAGGCTTCAAGTGACTATTATTATGTCTATGGTACATTTCGCATAATTCAAAAATCACGAATGGCAACAAGGCCAAAGGCCAGGCCATGTACTGCGAAAAACTCACCGGATTGAATTCGGTGAACGCCACCATAACCAGAAATGCCGAAGTATATTTGGGGAGACCTCGTTTCCACGCAATGGCCAGAATCACCACCAGCACAATGAGCAGTGGGAGCCGGGCTGCCAATCCGCCCAATTCCAAGTAGCTGCTGAGATCGATTGCCCGCAGTCCACGGGAGGGCGTTCGGGTCACTGAAAACAGGACGGATTTTACAAGGCCAGTCGTGTCTTGCAGCAAAAAGGGGATTGCGCTCAAAAGAGGGACACTGGTTAGGAAGACCAAAGTGCGAATTGTTGTGCGCAGTTTCCTTCCGCCCTCCTCCAACAAGGACCAAACCACAAAAAGAGGAACTACGAAAATCGCGATCTGCTTTATCGCGAGCGAAAAACCAAACGAAACAAAGCTGATTTTCGGTTGTTTGGGAAAGAGTTCTAAAGCGAGTAAAAATGGAAAAATTGCCAGAATGTCTAGATGCACAACATAGGTCACAAAAAGCGTCCACCTATTAAAAAACCACAATATGGATGCAAGCAAGCCAATTAAATACCATTGCTTGGCGTAGAATTTGAGAAAAATCAATAGTCCTATCCCCAGGTTAAACAAAAGAAAAACCGCTCGCCATAATTCAAGCCACTCGGGAAATTGATTTAATCCGGCGATTATCGCCAAGGCCGACAATTCATAGAAAAGAGGAAAATACGTCGCATATTTGTCGTTTTCCCTCATGTTACTTTGGTGGATCCGGCTGTATGGATTCTCCCCGTTTGCTATCCTGGTTCCTTCGACCCATGAATAATAAATATCCTGATCGGTTAGGTCTACATCCCGTTGCCGATAGGCCACGAAGCATGCCAGCAACGCAAGCAGGATGAACGCTGAAATCGCCAGATATTTCTTGATCATGAGTAGGATTATAAGGTTTGGTAGAAAGATAGGGCGCTGTTAGGACCTATCCCAATAATTTCCACAGCAGCGCCTTCTGCGCGTGCAGGCGATTGTGCGCCTGCGGGAACAGCAGCGACTGCGGCCCGTCGGCGACATCGTCGGTGATCTCGT
>CAYJMC010000019.1:0-39118 GCA_964371335.1 uncultured Anaerolineaceae bacterium | reverse complement strand
AGGGTACGAAGGCGGTACAAGCGAGACTCGCCAAAGCCTGAATAAGCAGCTGCATTGTACATAATAAAAGCCCTATTGCAACCATCAATCGCAATAGGGCTTTTTATCTGACGAGAACTTCAAGGACCTACCGTGGGTAATTCATCGCAGGTGCCGCCGTTCACGTTCAAGTCTGCTTGTTGCATCCAGCCGATGCCGGTTAGGCCCGTGTTACCGGCGCCTAGGTCCACTTGCGCCCAGTTATCGTTGGTGTAACCGTTCACTGAGGCGAATTCCTCAATATTCAAAGTAGCCAGTACCGAGCTTGAAGTGTTGGCGCCAGTGTAAACGTTCACGCTATCCATAGGCATGGTGTAACACAGGTCGGGTTCAGGCGCCCAGACAAGCTGGGGAACATCTGCGCAACTCCCGCTGAGCGAAACATCATCGAAGAAAACCCAGCGAAGGCGGAAAACGCCGATGTTGGCCGCTTGGGCGATTCCAGGGTCGAAGCCTACCCATCCGTCGACCGTGCGTCCGGTCACCACCGCATTGAAGTCAGCGCCCACCTCGCTAAAGACTTGGGCTTCGGCGCTCGGACGATCGTAGAGGACGGTGGAACCAGCAGTGGTCAAAGAGCAGGTGCCGGGTTCGTCCGGCCACGGAAAGGCCGAAGAACTTGTAGGCGTTACTTCGGATGTAGGTGCCGTTGTCTGTGTGGGAGGTGTATTGATATTGATGTTGAACTCGCAGGCGGCAAGGAGAACCACCAACATTGCCATTGTGAGGATTTGGGATTTTTTCATTGCTTACCTCGCTTGGTAAATCGGGTATAGAAATGAACGAAACAATAAACAGTATAGTTATTGGGGTGCGGCAAGAACTATTCAATTCTTCAACACCCCGAAAAATAGTTCCCTAAGGATTTTTGCTTTTGGCAGATTTTTCTTTTATTGCAAAAAACGGCGAGTGAATATCATTCTGTATTTCGCCGCAACAAAACAAGGCCGGAGTCTTTGCCCCTACAAGGTTCCAGGGGTTCGCTGACGTACGCGATATTCAGGATTCCCGTTTCCACCAGTGATTTCCAATCCTCATATTGGCGTGCTTCCAACAAAACCAAGTCGGCTTCTGCCATCCATTGGACCTTCAATGCTTGATTCCAATATCCAAACTTAAGCAATTTGTCTGAATCGGAGTTATTCGCATCGAGACTGAAAGAAAAAACATTATTGAGTTGGGGAGGATAGATTTCAACCTTTGGCAAATAGAGCAAAATAGCAGGTGAATTCGGTCCTTGATAGTAGAGTCTTTCTCCAGATCGGATCAAGGGGAAAAGTTCAGATCCCGCTTTTTGGTAGGCTTGTATTAAATTGCCTCCGCATTGCAGCGATTCATCGCCCAAGGAGAAAATTGGAGTAGGGGAAAGCATGAACCCTATCGCAAAGAGGGCCATCATCCCTCTGCTGGCAAGCGAAAATGATTTGGCCAATTTCCACCGTAATCCTGCGAGCACTGCGAAGGCCAACAAGCCTAATGCGGTCACGAAACCGGCCAAGGCCGGGATAATCTTCCGTGCATCCCGATAACTTACTCCGAATTTGTTCTCGAAATAGCCCCATAGCGGCGCTGGACCAGAAAGTCTAGGAATAGGGAACTCGGCTAAAAACTTTCCGGTCTTATCTG
Source organism: uncultured Anaerolineaceae bacterium (assembly GCA_964371335.1). Classification (GTDB taxonomy): domain Bacteria; phylum Chloroflexota; class Anaerolineae; order Anaerolineales; family UBA11579; genus JAMCZK01. The sequence continues at coordinate 37,453 of CAYJMC010000019.1, read as the reverse complement.
CAGTACCGAAGCCGACACCTGCTCCCACAATTAATAGAACTAATACGACGAGCCCTTGATGGACCCAATGCAGGCTCCTGCGCCAATGGGGTGCAGTGACCACGATCGCCAGCAAACCGATCCCACTGAAAAATGTGGTGTACCCCGAAAAGCAAAATGCTGTGCACGACTGTTCGCCAAGGGCAGCCCACATATGCACCAGTAGCAGCACCAGGAAAGAAGTATTTAGAAATATAGCGGCGCGAAATGTGAATTTGTCTGGCCAAGATTTATGAACGGGCCATAGGAGGAGATTGAGTAATACCCCGATCATCACTGCAAAATTGAATCGCACTCCTTGCCAGAAACTGATGATCGGGTTCCAGGTGACGTCATCCAAATTTGTCAACCAAGCCCAGCCAGACGTGATCTGGATGCCTGTAAATTTGTCCCAGGGTGAGTAGAAAGGCTCGAGCCCCGGGATCCATCCTTGGGGAATCCAATAAGCCCACAGCCGTAAAATGTTTGGCCAGTAGAGGACATGGCAAAAAATGACAATGCTCGTACAAGAGGCTACTGCAATTAACATTTGTTTGTGGCCATGTTGCCACCACACATACAAAAGCCACAAAATAGCCAAAGGTAGCATATTGATCCGTACCATCACGAGCGCACCCATCAATAACCCGGCCGCTATTACCTGCCATGGGCGCATATCTCGGCGCAGGGAAATTAACAGTGTGCCGGCTACCAACGCGGCGATCAGAACCTGTGAAAGAGCCAAGCTATAAATGCGAACCTGTGCGACATTGAGTGCCAGGGCCCAGACGACAAAACTACCCCACCAGGCCCCTCCCAGTCTGCGCGCTAGAACCCACAGCGCGGCTAGCGCCGTCAGGCTGAGAGCTATTGCATAGACACGTCCGCTAAGAAGATTGGCTCCGAAAAACTTCAGCACATATCCGGGGATTAGAAAGGCGAAGGGCATATGGTTAGTCAACACCCCGTAATCTTGAAAGGGCGTGTATTGCCCCGTGGCAAAATACCACCCCTTTACTAGATAAAGGCCTTCATCCAGCATACTCCGCGAAGTGAAAATGTAAACAAGGGACTGAATTCCGTAAGCGCCGGTTCCCAATAATGAAAGCCAGTCGGCCAGGTGGGTGTTAGTTCGCAGCCGAGTAAAAAACTGCCTGAGGCGAATCATTTTCCAAACCAGTGAAAATCCAGGAATTGATACGGCACGCGCAACAACAGGTCGACAGCGAGCAGCATCGCCGCACCGCCGTAGAAGGCTGGCAGCCAAATCGGGCTGGAGGACTTGGTTTGGCGCTTGTCCTTTTTCGCCAATGCCTGCATGGCGAGAAAAATACAGAAGAGTAACGGAAGGTATAAACCGTACGTGAATCGTCTATCAGCGTAATCAGCAATGGGGCCGTACCAGGCGAACAAAGTACTGTAGCCGGCGAAAAAGAAAAATAGGAATAGCGTGAGTACAGGCTGTTCTTTGATTAAAGCCCATGTCCGTTGCCTGCGTTGGATCAGAAGCGCGCCCAGGGCGGCCAAGAAGAGCAGCGGAAAACTTACCAAACCAAATGTATAGAACCAGTTGGAGGCCTGATTTACAAATCCCTTTTGGAAGCGATCCAGGATTTCACCCAGGTCGTGCGTACGTATATAGTTCTGGAGTGATGGTAATTCGGAGTCGGGTACATCCGGTTTCCCAAAAGCGTAATTGAAGGTTTGGTCGCTGGCTTTGGCTTTTCCGAACGAGTCGAACCAAACGTAGTAGGAACTGTTCAAATTGTAGAAGTAGGACCCATAGGTTTCCTTGCTTTCCCTGAGGTAAGAGGAAAGGGGCAATAAAAAGGCAAGCGCGGCGGTCATTGCGATCGCGAAGATCCGGGTTGCCACGCGCCAATTTCGATCCCGGACAAATCCCAGGTAGAACCCCTGCGCAATCATCGCCACAAAGAATAAGGCAATGGCTGGTAAAGCAGAGGCTTTGGTGTAATGGGCCAAGGCGAGCAAGAGGCCCACCCCCGCGGCTGGAAGGAAATTGGGTCGACGAAAGACCTCCAGCATGAGCACGAACGCACCAAAACTTAAAAAATAATAGGTCAATTCAGGCTGGAAGTAAGGAGCCTTGTAGATGAATAGAGTAAATGCAACAATGAAAACGAAAAGTGTTGATAGAAGTAAATTGAAAGACTTTCTGACGAAAAGGAAGATACCGGACAAAAAACTTAGTGACAGCAAAATGTTGACTACTTTCCCTTGGGCAAATAATGAACCGTCCGGGAGTGTTGTATCCATGAACGGGCTGGCAAGAAGGGGGAAACCCGGCATGAAATCGCGGGAGCCCGTGTAGGTATATTTTGAATCTTTTAGAGCGCGGACAAATTGGAGCATGGCATCCTGATCGCTCAACCAGTGTTCGCGATTGATTTGTGAATAATGCGTCGTTGCCAGGAGGTAAGTGAGAACTAGTAAGCCTGTCAGTGCCGCCAGGGCCAGGTTTCTTTCTTTTTCTTTACCCGGCAAAAACAAGTGCAGAACCGATCCCTGTACGCAAAAGAGTGTGATGAAAAGAATGAGGGGGAAAGCGCGAGTGTACGCTGCCAAGAATTCAGGAGCCGCAAACGGCCAATTCATCGAAAGAGCGAGCCCGAATAGGCCGGCTGCCAAAAGCAAAAGAAAAATCCGTGAATTGGCCAAAATGCCGCTTACGGATACGTAAAAATTTTTGTTTCGCGAAATGAGGACGGCACTGGTCAATAATGCGGCAGACCCAATCAACAGAGCCAATGCCATGGCCAGTCGTATTACGGAGAAACCAAAAAACACCGTGTTGGAGGGATCAGTCGGGATCAGCAGCAGAGCAATTAAGCAAACCAAGCCTTGAAGGCCGAACAGTGCTAGCACAACTGAAAACGTGCGCGCAGAAAAAACTGGCTTGGCCGCCATGAAGGTATTCTACTTGATGGCCGTCTGGACACTTGCGCCTGCTTTTATTCACAATTGAGGGCGTTCAATTGCTCGGCGATAAGAACTCGGTTTCCTTCTCCTATTGCGTTGGCAACTCGTCCCCAGGTTTTGCACAAGATAATATCCATACGCGGTTCCACTTTTATCGCTTCGTTCGCGAGGTCAATGGCTTTCTCCAAATTCCCTGTGATGGCATAGGCCTCGATAAACACAGGAAGCTCGGAGACTGCGTCAGGAATTCCGAACTCGGAGAATGCTTTATCTCCCAATTTCACAACCTGCGACCAATCCCCATTTTGTCGAGCTAATTCTGCTTTCTCAAAGTAATAGCACCAGTCGTGGGCGATCTCGGGCCCCAGTATTTCCTCGGGCAGTTGGGGCGAATGACCTGGATCAGACAGGATCAAATTGGGATCGGAGTACGGCAAGGCATAGGCCGTCAGCTCATGGAAATTGGATGGCGCTTCAAGATCGGGCCGTCCTTTGTAATATGCACTATTGAGCAGATCGGGATGACCTTCATCGTAGATGGGGTCGAATACTCGCAAACATGCACCCTGTTCGAAGTAAAGCAATAACACCTGAGCGCTGGAACCGCGGAACTGAAAAAACCTAAAAGGCGCCACATACTCGGCGCTTTCTTCTAAATAAGGCAATTGCCAGCCCAATCGAAGGTCGAGATAGCGAAGCATGTAGGGCAGTGCGGCAAATGATTCGATCTTGTATTCCCAGTCATAGTAATCAGGATCGACCACCATAGCGGGCGCATAGATCCAATTGATTGCCGCGGTGAATGAGTTGTCTGTCTCATAAGTAAAAGGGAGCTCTTCGCTGATCAGCGTTGTTCCGGATCGAAGACCGGGAACCCGCCAGGCAAGCTGATTCACAAACCGCACCTGATTATCCCAATCTACCCGATAACCAAGTGCACTAAGGAATTGGCTTCCGACCGCAAGTCCAAGCAGAGTAGAGAAAATCAATGCTCTGCCCCACGCCCCGAGGATCACCAGTTTGACAAGGCCCACGACCACCAAAACAGAACCGAGCATCATTGGCAGCATCAACCGATCGCTTGGAAACGTAAATTTAAGAGCAAGACCCGGTACCCAAAAAGAAATACCACCTGTGAGGAGGGCAAGCAATCCCAGCAAAATGCAATGCCATGCCCATTTGTTTCCAGTTTTCTCTCTGGTCCTAAGCATTAGTAATGCAAATGTGGCCCCGGCCACTAGGATTATCAAAAACCAGAAATAAAGTGAAACGGATACACCGAACTTGGCTGGGGTAGTTGTAAAGATCCGCACCCAGGTTCCCCATGTGGCCGTGACAAGGTCCCGAATTATCGTTTGGCCAAGTGTGACGACGGTTTGGACAGGAGCTTCCCTGAAGTGGTCAAGTAAACTAAGTGGGTACGCTCCGAACTGGGACATGTAGGAACGCCATATGATTCCGCTAACAAGCAGCAACAGGTACGGCGGCCAGGTTTTGACTAAATAGCGGGGCGACCTACGTTTTTCATCAGCTGCAAACCATAAGATCAGGGGTCTCAACAATTCAAGTCCGTAGAAGTAATCGGTAGTGAGCATGGCAAGCAGCCCCGACCCAATCGATAGACCGGTTATGATCCACTTTTCCCTGATTTGTTTTGCACTTGATTTCCGTTCGGCTACCACCATCAAGGCAAGCGAGCAAATGAAAAGAATCATCGCCACCAAATGGGGCGCGCTATTGACCGAAACAAATTGTTGGCTAAACCCGGGGAAAACAAGGAAGAGAGCAGCGATTACAAAGGCTCCGTTGGTCTTCTCCGGCCAGATGGTCTTCACGAGCCACCACACCGCAATGCTGGATATAAACCGAAGGAAAAAGGTGAATATCTGCCAGTACAGGGGTACTTGACCCAAAAGTTTCGAACCGATGTAGAGCACCCAACCCGAAAGGGGCCTCTGGAACTGGAACCATTTGATGCTCTCGGAATCAGAGACATAGGAAAGCCAGGAGATGGGCCAGTCGTCCCAATAGAAACCCATCCAGGACAAATACAGCCCATAACAGAGTGTGGACAGTAAAAACAGGGCAAGAGGGGCTGCGAGCCTGTTGTTCGCCAAACGGGTCATCTTAAAATTTAATTTCTGGATCAACCGTTCCTTAGAAAGTTTCCTAGGCATGATTAATTAACTTTTATTGGGTTTTTGTTGGCCAGAAACAATAATTATCTAATTTTCGCAACCGGCTAACTGGTTGATCTGGTTCGTGGTTTCAAGGATCGAGTCTGGGTCTTCAGCAGCCTGCACAACGACTGCCCAGGTAGCGCAGAGCATGGGATCGTTGCGCGAATGCATGGCGTGGATTTGACGACTGGTTTCCAACGCTTGCGCCCAATCCCCAACGGCTGCGTATGCCTCAACTAGGGACAGCCATTCGATGCCATAGTTGGGGCCAAGCCCATTGCGCTCAGCCTCGGTCATGAGCTCGATTACTTGTTGCCAATCCCTTTGTTGGCTGGCCAAGTCGGCCTTTTCGAAATAATAGCACCAATCGTGTCGTGGTTCACCGCCAAAAATGTGCTGGGGAGGAAAGTCGAGACTTTCAGATGCAGGCAGGATGTTGCCTGGGTTTGAATGGGCTACCAGCGCTCGGTTTTCAATAGGCAGGTATTCATTTTCCGCATCGAGTGAATCAAGGATCCAAAGACAACCGCCTTCGGGCAGGTAATAAAAGACCAGGTCCTCGGGCGACCCTGTGCTGAAGGTCAGGCCGCGGTAGTCATTTTGTAAAAGCTCTCCGTTTTGAATTCGGTTCACCGTCTGTGTACGATTTAGTTCGAAGTTCCACAGATCTACCGCCGGAGGGTTGCTTTTCAGCGGATAGAGTACGTTGAGGGCGTTGCCGGTCATCGGGTCACCCAGATATTTAGACACCGGGTCGGAGGAGACCAGTGCGGTATTGCTTTCCAGGGCCGGCGCCCGCCAGGTTAATTGCCAAAAGAAAGCGCGCTGCGCTTCCCAATCGCGTCGGTATTCGTTGGCTGTATCGATGTGGCTACCCAGTGCGAAAGCCGCCAACAGGCTAAACAAAAGTATGCGATGTTGTCGGTTCGGAACAAAGAGGATGAGCGCCGATGCCACCATCAGCGAAGCGCCGAACATGCCAACCAGGATATAGCGCAGGTTGTAGTCCCCTCGCGAGACGGTTTCTCCAATGGCCCAAATGGGGAACATGCCGAGCAGGAAACCGGCCAAGCCCAAAATAAATCCTTGCTTAGCGAATTGGTCGTCGCGGGTTCTTCGCCCTTTCTTAGCAGATGGCAATGCAGAAAGTACAACGAAGAGGATAGAGGCTGCGCCAAGGGAAATTGCCGCGTCGATTAATCCAAAGCTCGTTGATAAGCTGGCAAACATTGACCGGATCGGGTCAATCCATACCTGAATTAATGTGTACTGCGCGTCATTGAGGATGACCAGAAGCAGTTGCCCAATTGCCGAAAGAAAATCACTACGCAGATTCGATAACAGGGCGAGTGGATATGGTTCTGAGGGCAAATTCAGCAGGAAAAGGCGCCAGATCAGCCAAACGGTGAATAGGGCCACATACGGCGCCCAGATCCTCAGGATTTCACTGATAGCAGGCTTTTTCCGAGGGGCTTGATTGGTGAGCAGGATCCACAAATAAAGTGGACGCAGCAATTCCAAACCCACGAAATACTCTACGGTAAACATTTGCATGCCTGCCGTTGCCAGGGCCAATAAGGTGTAAACGCGCGACTTTTCCGATACCGCTCTCCCCATGGCGCCCAGGGAAACCAAAAACAAGGCGAGCGCGGCCAGGTGGGGAACGAAGATCACTGACGAGGGCTGAACGTAGTAACCAGGATAGATGGCGAAGAGCAAGCCGATATACAGGATCTTTTTATAGTGCTCTTTCCACAACGGCTTTAGAGCCCAGGCCAAAGTCACAACGCCCGCCCATCTGGTCAGCAATGCGCTGATCTGCCAGATTATGGGTGAAGTCCCCAGCCGGCCCACCAGCCAATAGGCCCACACCGAGAAGGGGCGGTCATAGGAGAAATGATTGATCAATTGGCCGATGCGGTTGTTGAATGTATAGAAAATGGTTGGCCAGTCATCCCAATAGAAACCCAAAAATGGGATGAATAAGCCAAATGCCAGGAGGCATAGGAACAGAAATAGAAAAGGCGCGACTCTTTCGGCGCTGGCTGCAACGAATTTGCGAACGGCCTGCGTCAGGTTTATTGCTCGCCCGCCTTTATCCACTCAAGATGCCCCTTGACCAGGTCTGCAAAGAACTGATACTGGTCCCCGCCTCCGCTGGGTCCGGTGAAGAATATGTAAAGATTACGGTAAACGATCTCTACCCCAATGGTGTCGGCGGCGTCCCTCCAAATCAGTTGCTCCGCTGCCAAGCCGGGAATATCCGGCAGGTGTGTCAGATCGCCACTGTCAATGCGTGACCACACATCTTGATGCCATTCCGGACTAAGGACGAGTTGGGCGCCTTCGGCATGTTCGTAAATGTTGACCACATTGACGATATAAGTGGGAGTGTTGCCTTCTGAAGTGCGGTCGAACTGAACGCGGTAGCCGCTCAGGCGGCCTGTGGCTTCGATGTAGGCTTGTCCATCGGAGCGTCCTTCGAGCACTACGCTATTAGGAGTCTCGGCGCCGGCATCAGCGGCCGCATATTGTCCGCCCAGTTCTTCAGCGCGCAGCAAGAAATCCTGTGGCGCACCTGTGAACAGCCCATCCTCCATCGGGAAGGGTATGGCTCCCGATTCTTGGGATTGCGTCTGGGCAGGCGCACAGGCGGTAAGCAAGGCTAGCAAAATCGTAGCGAGCGACAATTTCATGTGTCCACTCCTGAATAAAAGGGCGATTGTGAGTTTATTATGCTCTGTTTGCCAGCAGATAGGTAGTGGAAAAATTGGGAAATAAAAGACCGCTGAAAGCGATCTTTGAGTCGGGGCGAAAGGATTTGAACCTTCGACCTCACCGTCCCGAACGGTGCGCGCTAACCGGGCTGCGCCACGCCCCGAAGACGTGGAACGAGATTATAACGCGCTACACGACATGCAAAACCGCCTTTTACCGCGATGGTATAATTTTTTCTGAAATGTTTTCCGTCAGGTGAATTATGTCCGGTCATAGCAAGTGGTCCACAATCAAGCGAAAGAAAGCGGTTACTGACGCCAAAAAAGGCCAAGCCTTTACGCGTTTGGCGCGTGAGATTGCCATAGCCGCCCGCGAAGGCGGAGGAAGCCCGGAAACCAATTTCGCTTTACGCGTTGCCATTGAAAAAGCCAAGTCAGAGAGTATGCCTGCCGCCAATATTGAGCGCGCCATCCAGCGTGGCACTGGCGAAGGCAAGGATGCTGCTGCCCTCGAACAAGTCACCTATGAGGGTTTTGCTCCTCATGGTGTGGCGGTAGTCATCGAATGCGTTACCGATAACCGCAACCGCACGGTTTCCGACTTGCGCCATGTACTCACACGCTATGGCGGTACCCTTGGGGAAGGCGGTTCGGTGGCCTGGCAGTTCACTCGCGTAGCGTTCTTTGCTTTTTCCGCAGGCAGCCGGAGCGAGGACGAAATCTTCGAGCTCGCGGTGAATGCGGGCGCCGACGACGTCTGGTACGAAAACGGTCAGGTGGAGATTACCGGGCCCGTGGAGGCTTACAAGCGCATTGGGGATGCGCTCAAGAACGCGGGGATCAAAGTGGACGACGCCGGGCTGCGTATGCAGGCCAACCAGGAAATCGAACTCGGCCCTGAAGAAACACTGCAAGTGATGCGCACTATCGAAGCTTTGGAAGAGCTGGACGATGTGCAGAACATCTCCTATAACCTCAAGATCAGTGACGCAGCCCTCGAAAAGATCACCGTGGCCTAGACCCGGGCTGGCGTAGGATGCTGGCCATTGGTATTGATCCCGGCACCGCCATCACCGGCTATGGCATTGTTCGACGTAACGAGGCGGGCGAGTTACTAGCCGTGGATTGGGGGGTAATTCTGACACCAGCCGGCCAGTCCGCCAGCGACCGCTTAGCCCAAATCTATCAATCACTTACTGACATATTGCATCAGCATAAACCGGAATGTGCGGCGGTCGAATCCATTTTTTTTCAACGCAACGTTCGTACTGCAATGAGTGTCGGCCAAGCGCGCGGGGTGGTGTTGCTGGCGCTTCAACAGGCGGGAGTCCCCAGTTACGATTACAACCCCAATCAGGTAAAGCAAGCCGTGAGTGGATATGGCGCGGCCGATAAAAAACAAATGCAAACCATGGTGCGTACCCTGCTGAACCTACCCGAGTTGCCGAAACCGGATGATGCCGCCGACGCGCTGGCCGTCGCCATTTGTCACCTCAACACGCAACGCACCCATCAAGCGATTGCGAGCGCCTCATGATTTCCAGTCTTAGTGGTCGAGTCGCCTATATAGATGAAACCAGTCTGATGCTGGAGATTTCCGGTGTTGGTTTCAAGGTTTCTGTGCCCAGACCGCTGCTGGCGGAAACTCACGTTGGCCAGGTGCTCTCCTTGCATACTTATCTGGTCGTGCGGGAAAACGAACTGAGCCTTTATGGTTTCCCCACCATGGAGGCGCGCAATCTCTTCGTGACCCTGCTGGGTGTGGATCGTGTGGGACCGCGGTTGGCCCTAGCCATGCTTTCCCATTTGACCCCGGCCGCACTGCGCGCCGCAGTTCTCAGCGGCCAGAGTTCTGTGCTGGGCAGGGTGCCGGGTGTCGGTTCCAAAACGGCGCAGAAGATCGTACTCCATCTCGCTGACCGCCTGGCGCTGGTGGATGGCGACGAATCGGCCTTGCAACTGCAAACGAGCGATACCGAATTGCTGGAGGCGCTTACCGGTCTGGGTTACACCGTGGTTGAGTCGCAGGCCGCTTTACAATCGATCCCCAAGGATGCGCCCGCTGAATTGGAAGAGCGACTAAAGTTAGCTCTTAGATACTTTAAGTAATGGTTGCAAGCAAGTCAAAAATTTATCCGCCTCGCAAGAAAACAAGGGTGTGCTCCCCGGCAAAGATTCGGAGTACATCTCCCATAACCGTATAACTCTTTGCGCTGGTCAAAGCTTCGAAATAAAGCTGAGAGTCGATCTGCCCCACATCGCCACAATCTATTACTCTTGGGTTGATTCCAGAAATCGCAATTAAACCCTTATGCGCGTCAGCGTGGTATAGGCCAGTGTAATCAGGGCAACCGCCTGAACCATTGATGGTTCCGTCGGAATCGAAAACAATCAAGACTGCCATCTCATTAGCAGACCGTGGGCCAATTTGATCTTCGTGATCCAGGCTGACCAGCAGCCATTGCGTTCCCGCCAGATCTTCTTGGGCTACGGCAGCGGGTGCACAGGAGGAAAGTAGCAGAATGGAGAGGATAGCCCCTGATAAGAGTCTTTTAATCGATTTCATTTTCACTCCCTCTAAGTTCAAATAACTTGAGGTTCAGCCCTGTCCAACTAGTTTCCCGATCTACTGGTTAGCCCATGTTCTATTCTATCTCTACGCCCAATCCCATCAACTGCTCGCGTAAATCGTTGATCCGCGCCCGATAGTCGGCTTCCATTTCGCGCAATACGTCGCGCCGGTGTGGCCGTCCATCGTTGGAGTCGCCGCGCATCTGCATGGCAGGGGAGAGGTCCAACTCGCGGATGGTTTGCTCAATCTCGAAGATCATCCCGTCCAGTTGGCGCAGTTCCAGCTTTAGACGTGCCAACTCCGCAGCGGGCAACCGCGAACCCCCATTCAAGTACGCACTGTGAGTTTCGGCCAATGCTTCTAGTGCCTTTAAATCCTTAGCCATATAAGCCTGGTTGATCTCAGACATAAGCTTTTCAAACTGCTTTTTATCTTCGCCCTCCTGAGCCAAGTCAGGGTGGTATCGCTTGGCCAGTCGGCGGAAAAGGTCCCGCACCTTGCGCTCGTAATCCGGGTCGACCTGGCGCCCGCGTTTCTTTTGTTCAACTGCTTCCTGCTGCCGGTGGCCGTTCGACCCTACCTGTTTTTGGGCCCGTTTGCCGCGGCCCTGCCACCCGTTGACAGGAGGCTCTAGATCAGCAGACCATTGTTCCAGAAGGCGGCTTAGGCGCCTCTGTTCAACCTCAAGCGGCCCGATGCGCTGGTTATATAGTTGGGTAAATTCTTGAACGATTGCGCGGGTATTGGTGAGTTCGGTCTCCAAAAGGTCTAAATATTCGCGGCGCCGCAAGACCCGAGCATGCAGGCCTTCGATCTCGGCATCGACTTGTAAAGAAATGCTCTTTTTCGTGGTCTTTTTCGCCGAAGCAGCTCTCTTCGCTTTAGCCATTTCACTTTCCCAAGAGATGAATTATACCTATCTGCATCCCTGAGGTCAAAAACAATGAAAAAATCCGGATTTCCGGCAATTACTTTGTGAATTACTGGACAATGTTTCTTCTTTCAGTTATTATCCAATCCGTCGCTTCGCCTAATCCTTTTCCGCGGAGATTGATTCATGTCTGATCTAATCAAGGATATTTCCTCCAGCCTTCAAAAGCAAATTGAGGGTTTCAAGCCTGAATTCGAAGTTCGGGATGTAGGCACCGTCACCCAGGCTGGCGATGGTATTGCCCGCGCATCCGGATTGGCCCAAGTGCAGGCCCAGGAATTGGTGCAATTCGACAACGGCGTGATGGGCATCGCCTTCAACCTGGAGCAGGACAGCGTAGGCATCATCATCATGGGCGAATTCTCCGGGATCGAAGAAGGCATGATGGTGCGCACAACGGGCCGCATCGCTTCGGTGCCCGTAGGCGACGGCATGATCGGGCGCGTGGTCAACGCGCTCGGCGAGCCGGTGGATGGCAAAGGCCCAGTCGCCTCCGACCATTACCGCCCGATTGAGCGCATTGCCCCGGGCGTGGTCCAGCGCAAAGACGTGGACACCCCAGTCCAAACGGGCATCAAAGGCATCGATGCCCTGACTCCCGTTGGCCGCGGCCAGCGCGAACTGATCATTGGCGACCGGCAGACGGGCAAGACCGCCCTCGCCATCGACACCATCATCAATCAAAAAGGTCAGGACCTGATCTGTATTTATGTAGCCATCGGCCAGAAGAAGGCAGGTATCGCCCGCACTGTCGCTATCTTGGAAGAGCATGGCGCCATGGATCACACCGTGGTCGTGGTTGCCTCCGCCGAGGAACCGGCTGCGTTGCAATATATTGCCCCCTACGCGGGTTGCGCCATTGGCGAAGAATTCATGGAGACCGGGCGCGACGCGCTCATTGTCTATGATGATCTTTCCAAGCACGCCTGGGCTTATCGCCAGGTCTCACTGCTTTTGCGCCGCCCACCGGGGCGCGAAGCTTACCCGGGCGACCTTTTCTATCTTCACTCCCGATTGCTGGAGCGCGCTGCGCGGCTGGCAACGAAATATGTAGTCGTTCCCAATAGTTTTAAGGAAGATCTTGCTGCGGAAACGGACGCGGTCGATAAGAAAGTATATGGCGGTCCGCTCGCCAAACACGACGCCGAGCAAGCCGCAAAAGAAAGCAAAAACAAAGCAGTAAAGCTCGCCGGTTCCGGCGGATCGCTCACCGCGCTGCCAATCATTGAAACCTTGCTGGGCGACGTTTCCGCGTATGTTCCCACCAACGTGATCTCGATCACCGACGGCCAGATTTATCTCGAAGCCAACCTGTTCTACGCCGGCATTCGCCCGGCCATCAATGCTGGTCTCTCCGTCTCGCGCGTGGGCGGGGATGCGCAGACCAAGGCGATGAAGCAGGTTGCCGGCGGTCTGCGCCTCGACATGGCCTCATTCCGCGAGCTGGCCGCCTTTGCGCAGTTCGGCTCAAGTCTGGACAAAGCAACGCAGGCGCAACTCAACCGCGGCCAACGCCTTCAAGAAATCCTCAAGCAGCCACAATACAAACCGGTCTCGCTGGAACACGAAGTTGTCGCGATTTTTGCAGGCACCAGTGGTCTCGCCGACAAGATCGAAATCGAACGCATGACCGAATGGGAAACTGCCCTGCTGCGCTACATGGATACTTCGCGTGCCGATTTGCTTAAAGAGATTCGTGCGAAGAAAGCGCTAAGCGATGAGTTGAAAGCCAATCTCCGCAAAGCGATCGAAGATTTCAATAGCACTTGGTCGTAAACAGTAGACAGACGACAGTGGACAGTGAAAAGTGATGAAACAGGTACGCCAACCTATTGCTAGAGCATCGTCAAATAGCGGACGAGAAAGCAGGCAGAACTATAAAAATTTACTGGTTTGGCAAAAGGGGATGGATCTGGTCGTTCAAGTCTATTTGCTGACAGATAAATTTCCGAAGTCAGAAACCTATGGTCTAAAAAGTCAGATACAAAGGGCTGCCGTCTCTGTTCCTTCTAACATTGCTGAAGGTCAGGCTCGGGGAGCGACGCACTCGGAATTTGGCAGGTTTATCAGGATTGCTCTCGGATCGCTGGCCGAAATAGATACTCAATTGGAACTGTCTATTAGGCTCGGATACATTGCTGAAAGTGAAGCGGAGAAAGCATTCACCTTGGCGCTTGAATTAAGAAAGATGCTCTTTGGCTTGCTAAAGAAGCTAAGATGATCTATTTAGTCCAATTATCTGTCAGCTGTCTACTGTCTACTGTGAACTAACTAATGGCCAATACGCGTGAAATTCGTCTAAGAATAAGAAGCATCAAGAATATCGCTCAAGTGACGCGCGCTTTGCAGGCAGTCAGCGCCAGCCGCGTGCGCAAAGCCATGGAGGCCGTGCAGCGCACGCGACCTTACGCCACCAAGGCTTGGCAGGTGCTCACGCACATCGCCGGACAACCCGGGCGCGCTACGTTGCACCCGCTGCTCTCAATTCGCAAAGAGATCAAGTCCGTGATCGTGGTAATGGTGAGCGGTGACCGCGGCCTAGCGGGACCATACAACACAAATGTCCTGCGCTTCACTCTGGGTCATTTCCGCGATTATCAGGTTCCCGTTCGCTTTATTCCCATTGGCCGCAAGGGTTCCGAACTCCTTCATCGCCGCGGGCTGAACGTGATGGCGCAATTTACCGATCTGCCCGCTGAGCCGCATTTCAATGACGCCTCCCCTGTGGGGCGCATTCTCGTCGACGAGTTCCTTGCAGGCCGTGCTGACGAGATTTATTTGGTCTACACCGATTTCATAAACATGATCCGCCAGGTCCCGATGATGAAGAAGCTGCTGCCCCTGGAGTTTGAGACGCACGAGGGCCTGGTGCAGGCCGAATTCGGCGCCGGCCCAAAGGGTCCATCTGCAGCCTACATCTATGAACCAGGCCAGGTCGAGATCCTTGACCAGATTGTGCCGCGCTTCACCGCGCTGCAGGTCTACCAGGCCCTGCTCGAATCGATTGCCAGTGAGCACGCCGCCCGCATGGTGGCAATGAAGAATGCCACCGACAACGCCAGTGAATTGGCTGGCGCCCTGACCCTGGAATACAACAAAGTTCGCCAGCAAGGAATTACAAATGAAATGCTGGATATCGCCGGTGGCGCTGAAGCCCTGGCGCAAGCCGGCAGTTCGCGGAGGAATGATGGTTGAAACAAGAGGAAAAGTAGTGCAGATCCTGGGCGGTGTGGTGGACGCAGAATTTCCCCAGGGCGAACTGCCGGAAATCTACGACGCGATTGAGATCCAGCGACCGGGACAAAAACCCGTGGTGCTGGAAGTTCAAAACCATTTGGGGGATTCGCAAGTCCGCGGCGTGGCCATGGATGCCACCGAAGGCTTGCGGCGTGGCATGGATATCGTCAATACGCGTGCGCCTATCACTGTCCCCGTTGGTCCGTCAACACTAGGCCGTATGTTCGATGTGCTAGGCCACCCGATCGATGGTCTGGGTGAGGTGAAGAGCGATATTTATTACCCCATTCACCGCCCTGCACCCACGTTTGAAGATCAAGCCACCAGCGTCGAGGTTTTCGAAACCGGTGTCAAAGTCATCGACCTGATCGCCCCATTCACCAAGGGCGGCAAGACCGGCATCTTCGGTGGCGCAGGGGTGGGTAAAACCATCATCATCATGGAGCTAATTCGCTCTATCGCCAAAGAGCATGAGGGCAATTCGGTGTTTGCCGGCGTCGGCGAACGTACCCGCGAAGGCACGCAGCTTTACCGGGAAATGATGGAATCAGGCGTGCTTAAAGATACGGTACTCGTCTACGGCCAGATGAACGAGCCGGCTGGCAGCCGCCTGCGCGTTGCTCTCACCGCCCTCACCATGGCCGAATATTTCCGCGATCAAGGCCGCGACGTACTCCTCTTCATCGATAACATCTTCCGCTTCAGCATGTCCGGCTCGGAGGTCTCTGCTCTCCTTGGCCGCATGCCTTCTGCTGTAGGTTATCAACCCACGCTGGCAACTGAAATGGGCCAGTTGCAGGAACGCATCACCTCCACTCGAACCGGTTCGATTACCTCGATGCAGGCAGTTTACGTTCCTGCCGACGATTACTCCGATCCGGCGCCAGTGGCCACCTTCACTCACCTGGATGCCACCATCGCTCTTGAACGCTCCATCTCGGATAAAGGCATCTATCCGGCCGTGGATCCACTGGGCTCCACTTCACGCATTCTCGATGTCAACGTGGTCGGCGAAGATCATTACCGCACGGCGCGCGAAGTGCAGCGTGTATTGCAACGCTACAAGGATTTGCAAGACATCATCGCCATTCTGGGTATTGACGAGCTCAGCGAGGATGACAAACTCATCGTCGCCCGGGCGCGCAAGGTTGAACGCTTTTTCTCGCAGCCTTTCTTTGTCGCTGAACAGTTCACCGGCATCCCCGGCCGCTACGTTACATTGGCAGAAACAGTGCGCGGCTTCCGCGAAATCCTGGATGGAAAACATGATGACCTGCCCGAGCAGGCCTTTATGATGGTGGGCGGTATTGACGAGGCTGTTGAGAAAGCCAAGACGCTGGCCGGAGAATAATTTTAGATGCCCATCCGCTGCGAAATCGTATCCCAGGATCGCACCGTGTTTGAAGGTGACGTCGACATCGTCGTCATCCCCGGCACGGATGGCGAGATGGGCATTCTGCCCAATCATGCACCCCTGCTATCTACAATTCGTATGGGCGTGGTGAAAGTGCGTCAGGGTGGCGAAGAGCAGGATTTCACCATTACCGGTGGCCTGGTCGAAGTGCAACCTAAGATCGTCACCATTCTGGCGGATGCGGCCGAGAATATCGAGGAGATCGACATCGCGCGTGCCGAGGAGGCCAAACGCCGCGCCGAGCAACGCCTCGCCGAAGGTCCTCCTCCTGGATCTGAGGCGCTGCTGGCCGCTGAAGCTGCGTTGCATCGTTCTACACTTCGCCTGGAGATGGCTCAACGCTTTCGCCGGGCGCATCGCCAGGGCAAGCTACCAACTCAAAGTTCCAACGAGTAGAATACACCGAATATGGCTGTCTTATCTCGTGAACTAGGCATCGACCTGGGCACAATGTTCATTCGCATCGTCGAGGGTGGTCAAGTCGTGCTGCAAGAGCCTACTATTGTTGCCGTTGATATTGACGAGCAGAAGATCGTGGCTGTTGGCGAAGAAGCCCTTGGCATGGTCGGCCGGGTTCTCGAAGAATCCATTGAGGTTATTCGCCCTTTGCAAAAAGGTGTGGTTGCCTACTACGAACTCACTGAACTCTTGCTCGACCATCTGGTGCGCAAAATCGGCGGCTCAGTGCGCATCTTCAAGCCACGCATCATGATCACGCACCCCCATGGCATCACGAGTGTGGAGCGCCGCGCTGTGCACGAAGCCGCGCTGCAGGTCGGTGACGCCAATTTAGTGGCACAGCCGGTGGCGGCGGCCTTGGGCATCGACTTGCCTGTGGGTACCCCTACGGGCAACATGATGGTCATCATGGGTGGCGGCTGCACTCAGGCGGCTGTGATTTCTATGAATGATGTGGTATCAGGCGAGACTTTGCGCGTCGGTGGACTTGACTTGGACGATGCGATTACTGGCTACGTTCGCCGCAAATACGGCCTGCATATCGGTCAACGCACCGCCGAGATGGTGAAGTTGCGCGTGGGTGCCGCAGTTCCGCAGGAGGAAGAGCATAACGTGGAGTTGCAGGGGCAAGACCAGGTAAGTGGTCTACCGCGCCCCTTGACGCTAACGACTTCCGAAGTGGTGGAAGCCGTGCAACCTGCTTTGGATGAAATTTTCGACATGATTCACCGCGTCCTCGAGAAAACTCCCCCTGAGTTGGCCTCGGACATTATCGATCGCGGGGTAGCGCTCTGTGGGGGAGGGGCGCTGCTGCGTGGCATGGACCGCCTGATGACTCAGAAACTGGGTGTGCCGACTTATCTGGTCGACGACCCGGTAAATTGCGTTGCCCTGGGGGCAGGTCAAGCCTTGAGTATTGCCCCCGCGTTGCAAAGAATAAATAGATAGACAAGGGGTTCCCCAAAATAGCCCCCCAAGAAATACATTTTGTTTAACCCCTTTTTTCGGATAAGAATACCGGCAGATGCCCCAGCGCAATGATGTTCTTCCACTTGGCCTCATCGCCTTCGGTAAAAATGGCCGCTTCGGCGACAACCTGGGCCCCGGCCTTCCCCATCAGCGTGCGCATTCCCTGTTGTGTCGAACCAGTGCTCACAACATCGTCCACTAAAACTACACGGCTGCCATTGACCAGGTCGCGGTCCTTGGCATCCAGGTAGAGCGTCTGAGGTTTGCCGGTGGTAATGGAGACTGTCTCGGTCTTGATTGCGTCACCCATGTAAATCTTGTAGCTCTTGCGCAACACCACATAGGGCTTGCTGGTCTCCTCTGAGAGGGCATGGATGAGGGGGATGCTCTTGGCTTCGGCGGTGACCAAGACGTCATAGCCGACACCTTCGAGTTCCTTGGCCAGCGCGTGGGCGCAGGCGCGCACCAGTAGCGTGTCGCCCAGGATGTTGAGCAGCGCAATGGTTACTCCTGGAGCGACTTCCACCAGGGGAAGTTCGCGTTTTAATCCGGCAATTTCAACGGGGTAGGTCTTGTTCATGACAGCCTCCCTCGGGCCTCAGGCTGCCCTCATTATAATGGCGCGGATGGGTAGAGATTCCGCTGCGTGGTTATGGGTTATTGTCGGATTTCTGGTCGCATGCGCCGCGCCGGCTGCGGCGATCAGTCCAACCCCCAATGCTTCGAATATCCAGGTTTTTTTCAGTGACCCCAATGCGGCTGGCGCCGAATTCACGCGCGGCAGCCCTGACGAAGCTTTGCAAGCTGCCATCGAGGATGCCCGCATCAGCATCGATATGGCGATCTATGATTTGAACCTCTACAATATCCGAGACGCGCTTATCGAAGCTCAAAACCGCGGGGTTGTAGTGCGCATGGTGGTCGAGAAGGAAAACTTTACTCCGGAAGAATTGCTTGTCTTCACCTCAGAGGGGCTTTCAGTCATTGCAGACGGCGACTCTGACTCGATGCATAATAAGTTCCTGATAATCGATCGCTATGAAGTGTGGACTGGTTCGATGAACTACACTCTGTCGGACGCGTACGGCAACCGAAACAATCTCATTATGTTGCGTTCAACGCAGCTGGCCGAAAATTATGAGGCCGAGTTCGAGGAAATGTTTTCCCAAGAATTATTCGGCGCCCACTCGCCTGCAAATACCCCCAACTCACAAGTCGTTATCGACGAGGTGAACGTGGAGACATATTTTTCACCCGAAGACGGTGTGGAGGCGCGCTTAGTCGCGCTTGTGAACGCCGCCGAGGAGAGCATCTATTTGCTCACTTACTCCTTAACTTCGGACCGGTTGGCAGAGGCTTTGCTTGCAGCTCAGACGCGCGGCGTGGAGGTCCGCGGCGTAATGGATAGGGCACAAGCTGCAAATGCGGGCGGAGAATTCGGGAACCTTACCGGCAATGGCATTTACGTTCGACTCGATGGAGAAGGTGGCAGGCTCCATCATAAGGTACTTGTCATTGATGGCGAAATTGTGGTGACGGGATCCTACAACTTTAGCGCCAATGCCGAGAAGCGCAATGACGAGAATGTCTTGGTAATACACGACGCCGAGGTGGCGTCTAAATATTTGGAAGAATTCTGGCTCCTCTGGGAACTCACCTTGCCATGACCCTCTCCTCCCCCGTCATTATTTTCTTTTCCTTTGCTCTCTATGGCATTTTGCATTCATTTCTGGCATCGAGAAAGATGAAGGATTGGGCCCGCAGGCGATTGGGCGAAAGCACATATGCTAAGAGCTATCGTCTGTTTTTCAATTTTGTTGGCGTCATCACATTGATTCCAATTTTGTTGTTGATGCTGTGGCTTCCAGATCGGCCGCTGTATTCGGTTTCTGCAAACTGGCGACCGTTGATGTTGGCGGGGCAGTTCATTGCTGTACTCATCCTGGCCGCCGCTTTGAACAAGACGGATGCGCTCGATTTTGCCGGATTACGCCAATTGGTTAACAAAACCAACTCGCCGCCGCTGGTTACCGCTGGCATGTATCGATGGGTGCGACACCCACTTTATACTGGCAGTATGCTGTTTTTATGGTTGATCCCCGAAGTATCCGTCAATTTCTTCGCGTTGAATGTCGCTGTGACTTTGTATTTCATTATTGGGGCCTTCTTTGAGGAGCGCAAGATGGAGAGGTATTTCGGTAAGGCGTATCAAGATTACAAGGCGCGCACGCCGATGTTTTTGCCTTGGCCGAGGCCGGGAAGCTTTTAGCTGTTAGCCGTAAGCTGTAAGCCGTAAGCTGTTTGATCTGCGTTTATCCGTGTTCATCCGCGACTTTCTTTTGATTCCATGACTTTATACATCTGGATTTCGAGGCGTCACCTTTCTAAGCTTTCTCTGATTCTCCTCAGATAGCATTCGAATCTCCAAACCGTTTACTTATAAGTGGACCTTGACGTTGATAGCTGGTCGGATATACTAGAACGTTAGTTCTAGTACGGAGAAACCTATGGACTTTGGCGAACTGTTTTACATTGCTGACAAGCGGTTGAACCTGGAGGAACGCGTCCTTTGGGCGGCGGAACGCTACCAAAAGAAGTACGGCCAGCAACCCACGCTGGTCATGCTGCACCCCAGCCTGGTGAAAGCCGGGCAGAAGCGCCTGGGTCGCCTGCGCCTGGAGGCCAAAAAGAGCGTGCTGCCAAATTATTTGTGGATTGGGGTTCCCGCGGACGAGGCCATCATGCCGCTTGCGGGCTGAGGCCGGCAACAAGCGTTTCCATAGCCAGATCTGGCTCTATCTTCCCTGTTTTCATTTGATGATCGAGATCCAATAAGCGCTGGTAGATCGCTTCCAGCGTTTCCATCGTAAAGCGGCGCGCCTGCGCTGAGAGTTTTTCCGCGCGGTAGGGGTGAATGCCCAATTCCTTGGCAAGGTCCACGTCCCCGCGTCCCGTTTCCACCAGTTCGCGCGCTTGCAACAGCAAACGGAAATGCCCCACCAGACTGAAGAAAAGCATTATGTGATCGCGTTCCACCAAGAGTGACTCAAGCATCTCCATGGCGCGGGCGCTGTTGCCGCTGGTCAAAGAATCGATCAATGCAAAAAAGTCCCCTTGTTCGCCGCTGGGCAGGCTGAGAGCGGCCACATCGGCCGCTTCCACCGGCCGCTGGTAAGCTGCGTAAGCCAGCAGCTTCTCGATCTCGCGGGTGGCGGCTTCTTTGTCATTGCCTACGAGTTGCGCCAGCGAAGCCGCCGCTTGGGGCTGCAGTTCGCCGCCCAGCTCTTTGGCTTTCTCGCGAATCCAGGCTGCCATCTGTGCGCCTTTGGGGAGGTTGTATATGCGTGTAAAGGCGCGCGCTCCAGCAGACTGGGTCCATTTGATCAGCCAATGATTCGTCTTCAATTCAGGAATTTCCAACAAGACAAGCGCCGTGGTCGAGGGGACTTGTTCAAGAAATTGCGCCAAGAGTTCACGTGTAGTTTCGCTATTAAATACCCTGCTAGCATTTTTCAAGGTGACCAGGCGCCGCGCCGCTAAAAATGGCGTCGCTTGCGCAGCATTGCGCAGTGCATCGAGTGAAATCGAAGGAGCTTCGAAGCGGGCGGAATTCATCTCCACGGTGGTTGCATCGCCCAGCTTGCTCTGCAGGCCGGCTACCGCGTCATGCATGGCGGTTTCGTCCTCGCCGTGAAAGAGATAAACAACCGGACTCTCGGGCATTTGCTGCGCGCCTTCAACCTTGCGATGGTTTAAGCTTGCTGAAGTCAGGCAACAAATTAAACCATCGCAAGGTCTTTATTTCCCTTAACTTCGCGTCTCCACGCGATGCAGGATCAGATTGCCACTGCGGCTTTGACGGATTTCGAGAATCTCCAAATGGCCAGGATCACCGGACGTTGTTATTTTTTCCTGCAGGCGCATCCCGAGCGGGCGCGCGGCCACAAGCGCCAACGTGCTGAGCAAAATGGCTAGTGGCAGGCGCTCCAGCAGGGCGGTGCGCTTGGATCCGGCACCCGTCATCGACAGGGCGCCGAAGATTCCCGCCGCGGCTCCTGAGACCACGAGATTGGTCCCGCAATTGGGATGCACCGCGAGTTGATGTTCGCCGGCGCGGAGGCGTTGCAAAGCGTCCTCCACCGCTGCGCGTGTTTCTTCGAGGCTCAGGTTGCCAAAAAGCCAAAAGCCGTGCGAATCGGAATGACCGGCGATCGCTCGGCGTGGATCCTTTTCGGTGAGCACGTGGATGCTGGCATGCTCCAGCCCGTGATTGCGCCGAATGCGAAGCAGGCGGGAGGGATCCAACAGACGTTTTAGAAAAGGCGCCACAAATTAAGCTCGGGCTCTGACCTTCGGCTTCGCGGCGGTCAATTGCACATAGGTCAGCGTCCATGCAGACTGAATGTAGCTCTGGACGATTCCGTTGATCAAAATTAGGAATGGCAGAGCCACGAGAAACAAGATGATGCTGACTGTTAGCCCGCTGCCAAAGGCATTAGGATCTTGCGCCAGGAAACCGAAGAGCGCCGGGGCAGCAATGGCGGCAACTGGAATGGCAAGGATGATGCCGACCAGGATCCCGCCGACCAAAAGGATCAAACCCATTCCTATCAGGCTGCCCAGGTAGCTGCGGAAGACCTCCCAACCACGCGCCAAGGCCTCGCCAACGCTTAAGCCTTCTTTTACTAGTGCGATGATGGCCACTTCCATGTAGATGACGTAGAGAAGGAAGATGGGAATCAATAAGCAGGCCAGCGGGATAAGACAAAACAGGGCTATGCCTACAGTGGCAACAGTGAGTGCGGCGCCCGCAAGGCCTAGCAGCAGAACGACGCCAAAAGGAATTATGAACAAGAGGATGCTCAATCCCAGGGCCTTGCCAAGCAGCGCCCAGCTTTCACTTGCCAGGGAGCGGAACCCAATAGCCTTCTTGCCTGATTCTGCATTCACTACGCCCTTGATAAGGCCCACTTGGCCAAAGACGCCAATGACCCAGAAGAGAAGGCCGATCAGGATGGCTAAGCAAATGAGGAGGACAATGAAGCCCCAACCACGTTCGTCGAAAAATTGGTTGAAGCCGCGTTCCCAGTTGGCAAAGAAGCGGGCGAATTCCGGGGGAAGGTTCCTGGTGTCGCCAGAGTCAATACTGTAGTTGAAGTTGCCGCCGAAGTTGAAATTGCTGCCACAAGACGCCAGGATGCCGAAGATCCACAGCGCCTTGTATTTCCAGATGATCTCCCACGAGCGGGTCAAAACTTTTCCGAAGTCCATGTTGCCTCCTGGCTACTCCCATTCGATTGTTGCGGGCGGCTTGCTGCTTACATCATACACGACGCGGTTCACGCCATCCACTTCATTCACTATATGGCTGGAGACCCGGGCTAGCAAGTCCTCCGGCAGCCGCGCCCAGTCGGCGGTCATGTAGTCCTGGCTGGTCACGGCGCGCAGGGCGATGGTCTCCTGGTAGGTGCGCTGATCGCCCATGACCCCCACGCTGCGTACGGGTAGTAGCACGGCAAAAGCCTGCGCCAGGGCTGCGCTCTCGTGACCAAGTAACCCGGCAGCCTCCAGCTCGCCGGTGAAGATGGCATCTGCGGCGCGCAGCCGTGCCAGACGCTCCTCGGTGACTTCACCCAGGCAGCGGACAGCTAACCCGGGTCCGGGAAAGGGTTGCCGCCAGACCAGCGAACCGGGCAGCCCCAGGCTGAGACCGACTTGGCGAACTTCGTCTTTGAACAGGTAACGCAGCGGTTCCACCAGCTCGAAGTTCATCTGCTCCGGTAAACCGCCCACATTGTGGTGAGTCTTGATGCGCTGAGCGTGCTCGCGCTCGGCGGCGCGCGATTCGATCACGTCGGGGTAGATGGTGCCTTGCAGCAAGAAACGCGGATGACCCAACGCGGCGGCCTGGGCTTCAAAGACGCGGATGAAATGTTCACCCACGATGCTGCGTTTTTGTTCAGGATCGCTAATTCCCTTGAGAGCATTAAGGAATTCAACGGAAGCGTCCACTACCACCAGTTCGCTTTCAAGAGTGGCGCGCAGGGCGGCGGTCACTTGCTCACGTTCCTCCTGGCGAAGCAAACCGGTGTCCACGAAGATGGCAACCAGCTGGTCGCCGATGGCGCGGTTGACCAGGGCCGCAGCCACACTGGAATCCACCCCGCCGCTGATGGCAGCCAGGACCTGTTCACTGCCTACTTGTTCGCGCACGCGAGATACAGATTGCTCGACGATGTTCTTCGGTGTCCAGTCTTGAGTGGCAGCGCAGATATCCACTGCGAAGCGGCGCAGGATTTCGGAGCCACCTGGGGTGTGAATTACTTCGGGGTGGAACTGGAGGCCGAAGCGCTTCTTTGCAAGATCAGCCATGGCGGCCTTGGGCGCGTTATCGCTGCTGGCGATAACCGTAAAGCCCTTGGGCAATTGCTCAATGCGATCGGCGTGGGACATCCACACTTGCTGATCGCCAGTCAAAATTGGATTGGGAACCGAACTATGAATGCTGGCAGCCCCATATTCGCGGCGAGCGGACGCGGCAACCTCGCCGCCCAACGCGTTAGTGAGCGCTTGCATTCCGTAGCAGATTCCGAGGATTGGTTTGCCGCTGTTTAATACGTATTGAGGGAGTTGAGGGGCCCCGGCTTCATATACAGATGCCGGCCCGCCGGAGAGCACGAAGCCCTCGGGAGAATTTGCCAGGACTTTTTCCTTTGGCGCGTTCCAGGGAAATAGTTCGCAATAAACCTTCGACTCACGCAGACGACGAGCGATTAGTTGCGATGTCTGCGAGCCAAAGTCCAGGATGGCTATCATTCTTTGAACTCGATCGTTTTGCCTTCCATGCGGGTGATGGCCACCAGCGAGATGACCGGTACTCCTAATGGCTGTAGCGCCTCACGTCCCTTTTCGAATGTCTTCTCGACCAGCGCACCGATACCCACGATGCGGGCGCCGGCGGTCTGCGCCAACCGCGCCAGGCCCAAAATAGTAGCGCCGCTGGCGAGGAAGTCATCGATAATGAGCACTTTTTCCTTGGCGGTCAGATATTCGGGCGAGACGATGAGTTCGACAGTGCGGCCCTTGGTATGGGAAGGCGCCAGAGTCAGAAAGACTTGGTCGGGCATCGTGATCGGCTTGGTCTTGCGTGCGTAGACCACGGGAATGCCAAGGTGCAATGCCGTGCTGACAGCAGGGGCGATGCCGGAAATCTCGGCGGTGAGCACCTTGGTGGCGCCTACATCCTTAAATCGCTCGGCGAATTCTTTGCCGCAGGCGTCCATAAGCGCGGCATCCACCTGATGATTGATGAAGCCATCCACTTTGAGGATGCCGCCACCCAGGTTTTGGCCGTCACGCAAAATGCGATCTTTGAGTATTTGCATTTTTGTGGTCAAGTACCTAGTATAAAACCGATTGAGCGATATGCTAGAATCGCCTTGATTAAGCCTTGCGAAGGTTGGATTTAAGTCGTGCAGTACTCAAGACCAACCTTCGCAAGGCTGTTAACTAATGATCTTGAATTTCATTCTCGCTTCGAATTCACCACGGCGGAAAGAACTGCTATCGCTTGGCGGGCAAAGGTATCGAGTGATCCCCGCGGAGGTAGATGAAACTCCGCAGGAGGGCGAGAACCCAAAGGATTATGTTGTGCGACTGGCTCGGGAAAAAGCAGAGGCGGCTGCCGGTGTTATCGGCAGGCAACAAGGCCTGATCCTGGCGGCAGATACAACAGTGGTTTATGAAGGCAGGATTCTTGGGAAACCCGCAGATGCTGATGAAGCCAGAATGATGCTAAATGAACTGAGAGGGAAGATACACCTGGTATACACCGCCATTGTCCTTTTACGACTTCCGGATCGTGCGCTGCTCACCGATTTTGCGGACACCGAAGTCCCGATGCGGTATTACCGCGACGAGGAGATCGAAGCTTACGTAGCTAGCGGTGACCCACTAGACAAAGCTGGCGCGTATGCGATACAACATGCCGGCTTCCACCCGGTTGCCTTTATGCAAGGATGCTTAGCAAATGTTATCGGCTTACCTCTCTGCCACCTGCAGCGTTCCTTGCAGAAGTGGGGTCTTTCCTTTGATAGGGATCTCTCCTCGGCGTGTCAGGCGCATCTCTCCTATGATTGCCCTGTGACTTCCCAAATCCTGGCCTGGCAAATATGAAGCGAGTCATTCATTTCATCATCTTCCTGGCCTTTGTCTTGGCTGCCTGCGGACCTGGTGGGATTTCCGGCGAGCTGCCTACCCCGCAGATCAGCGTGAACGCCGCCCCAGATGTCGAAGGTACGGTGAACGCTTATCTGACGGCTTGGAATTCGGCGGACTACACGAGCATGTACGGCATGCTTAGCTCTGGCAGCCAGCAAGCCATTTCCATCGAGGATTTTCAGGCAAAGTATGCCACGGTGGCTACCCAGGCCAACCTGTTCCGCGTCGATTACGAGATCCTGTCCACGCTCACCAATCCTGCGTCTGCGCAAGTGAGTTATCGCGTCACCCTGAACTCCGCTGTCATTGGCGCAATCGCGCGGGACACGAACATGGATCTAGTGCTCGAAGGTGGTCTGTGGCACGTGGTGTGGGATGATCGCATCATTCTGCCGGAACTGGCCGGTGGCAATGTGTTGAACCTGGAACGCTTTGTTCCGACCCGCGGGATCATCTACGACCACAACGGGGAACCACTGGCTGCCAACACCCAAGCGGTGGCAATAGGTGTTATTCCCTCATTGATTTGCGAGGGTGATGGTCCCGACGTGATTAGTGAGTTGGCGCGTGTAAGTCAGCGACCTGCCGCAGAACTCAATGAGTTGATCTTTCCCGAGGATGCTGAACCTAATTATTACGTGCCTATTGTCGAGGTGTCGGCAGAAGAATTCGAAGCGCGCGCCGGCAATTGGGACCAGTGCACCGGCATTTATTACAGAGCTTATGACACGCGCCTTTATTTCGGTAGCGCCGGCCCGCAAACCATCGGTTTTTACGGCCCGATCCCCGCTGAGCAGGTTCCCGAATACATTCCGCTTGGATATCAAAGCGACGACAAAGTCGGCCGCATGGGTATCGAGGCGTGGGCAGAAGAATTTTTGGCTGGAACACGCGGCGGCGCACTCTACGTGCTGAATCCCGCGGGCGAAGTGGTGACTAAATTGGCAGAAACCGCGGCACAACCTGCCGCCTCGGTTTACACCACGATCGACATTGAACTGCAGCAACGCGCCCAGGAAGCCATCAAAGATTTCAACGGCGCCATTGTGGTGTTGGAGCGGGACACGGGTCGCGTTCTGGCCATGGTGTCATCGCCAGGCTTTAATCAAAACTGGGCTGATCCCAATAACGATAACAGTTTTTGGGACACCTATTTCCCCGATGAGGTAGGCCGCTTCTTCAACCGCGCCACGCAAGGCCAATATCCTCCGGGATCTATTTTCAAACCGATCACGTTTTCCGCGGCGCTTGAAAGCGGGCTCTTCGAACCCGAGTCCACTCTAGATTGCGCCAACCAATGGTATGGATTAGCCAATATCGTTCTTGATAATTGGACGGTAGTAAAGGAATTGCCGCCGGATGGAACTCTGACCCTGGTTGAAGGGATCATGCGCTCCTGCAATCCCTGGTTCTATCAGATCGGTTTAGATCTCTACAACGCAGGATTTACTGATGCAGTGACCGAGATGGCCCGCGGATTTGGATTGGGCAGCCCCACTGGCATTCAAGAATTACCTGAAGTCGCTGGGACTCTCTCCGCGCCTAGCGTCGATAACGCCGAGGTGGGGCGTCAGCAAGCTGTCCAGCAAGCTTTTGGGCAGGGTTCGACGACGATCACCCCGCTGCAAGCCGCGGTTTATGTGGCCGCTATTGGAAACGGAGGCACGCTTTATCGGCCCCAGTTGGTGGATCGGGTGGTGGATGCCAATGGAACCGCGCTGCTCCAATTCGAGCCGCAAGTGAACGGCACATTGCCGGTCAGTGAAACCACTCTCCAAGCGCTTCAAAGCGGCATGCGCCTCGTTGTCGCCAACGCGCGCGGCACTGCTTACCGGCGGTTCACTGGTTTCAACATTCCAGTTTTTGCCAAGACAGGCACCGCAACCGCTGCCGAGGCCGAAGGGGTCGACCCGCATGCCTGGTTCATCGGATATACCGATGCTGGCCGGGAAGATCTGCCGGATATCGCTATTGCTGTCATGGTGGAGAATGTCGGCGATGGCTCGGAATTCGCCGCGCCGATTTTCCGCCGGGTGGCCAGCTATTATTTCCTTGGCAGCCCGGGTCCGCTGTATCCGTGGGAATCCGAATTCGGCGTAATCGATCCCATCTACTTCGATGAGACGCTGCAAGCCGAAGCCACTGCCACGGCGGAAGCCGGTGGCGAAGAGGGCGGCACTGCAGTAACCCCTGTTCCTTGAACTAAAATCTCACCCATGGCTATAACCCGCGGATTGGTGGTCCGCTCGCAATCCGGCTTTTACGCTGTGGAGACTGATGGCCGCGTGTTAATGGCGCGCCTGCGCGGTCGATTGAAACAGGGCAAGGCGAAAGGGGACCTTGTAGCTGTAGGGGACTGGGTGCATGTAACCGAAGCTGAAGGCGAGGAACCAATGATCGAATCGGTGGAGCCGCGCAGCCGCGCGCTGGTACGCCGCGATCCTCGGCCGCAAGGCCTTTACGAGCAGGTCATCGTTGCCAACCTGGACCAGGCATTATTTGTATTTTCTTGTGCGGACCCGGCGCCTAAATTGCCCATGCTCGACCGCTTCCTCGTGGTTGCAGAGGCGCAAAAGTTTCCAGCTGTGATTGTTGCCAACAAAGTTGATTTGCTCAATCGGACTGAAGTGCTTTCCCTATTTGGGCACTATGCAGATATTGGTTATCCCACTTTGTATACCTCAGCTAAGACTGGCGAAGGTATCCGGGATTTTCGAGATGCATTGCAAGGAAAGCTGACAGTCCTTGCGGGCCCTTCAGGGGCTGGAAAATCCACATTGATGAATGCCATCCAACCTGGTTTGAGCCTGCGCGTGAACGAAATTCAGCAGGGGTCCCGGAAAGGAAAACATACTACCGTGGAGCGTTTGCTGTTCAAATTAGATATGGGCGGATACGTGGCTGATACCCCCGGACTGAAAGCGCTGGCCTTGTGGGACATCCAGCCTGAAGAGCTGGATGGCTATTTCCCGGAAATGCGCGGCCTGGTCTCCCAATGCAAATACGGCAACTGTTCCCATTTGAACGAGCCCGGCTGCGCTATCCGTGCCGCTGTGGAGGATGGCCGCATTCATCCGGCTCGATACGACTCCTATAAAAACCTGCGCCAAGATTCAATAGATTAGAGCGGCTCTTTTCTATTGACAGGGGGTAACACCGCCGATTAGAATCCCGCCCCATCGTTGTGCCGCTGGTTTGGCATTCGTAATGAACTTATTGACGGCTTATTTGGTACTTATAAGTCAGAGATTGTAGGTACACACTAGCGTGGACACCACATCCGACACCAGACAGCTCGTCCTCAGCTTGCAAGGGGGAAGTCCTGAAGCGCTGGGTGGCCTCTACGACCTCTTCAACCGCCTTGTTTATCGAACCGCCTTAGGCATTCTGGGGGACACCGAAACCGCCGCCGACCTGCTCCAGGAAGTCTTCCTGCGCCTTTATCGCTTTGCCAAACGGATTGACCCCGAACGCCCGCTGGAGCCCTGGCTCTATCGCATGACTGTAAATCTGTCCTACACCTGGGTCAAGCGGCGACACTGGCTGCAGCCGCTGGAAGACATTGCTGACTGGCTTGCAGGCGATGGGCGCATGCAACCCAGCGTGATTGCCGAGCAGCACGAAACCTGGGATTTAGTCTCTCGGGCTGTTTCCAGGCTCCCCTTCCCTCAACGCTTGGTGATTGTTCTTTACTATATTAATGACTGTTCTCTACAGGAAATTTCTGAAATCCTGGAAATCCCTGCCGGCACCGTGAAATCCCGATTGCACTATGCTCGCCTGACCCTAAAGGAATATATGGACGTTCACGGTGGCGTACTGGAAGACCCCGCAATTCCAAGAATTTCGCCAGAATGGACCTAATAGTTGACCCAGAAGGAATTGAACTTTGAATTTACCTAAATCCATTAATCGCCAACTCGAACTGGATCGCCGGCTCCATCAAAACCTAGCCCATTGGGCCGAACGCCAGCATCCCCCTGTGAGCGTTCGACATGAACTGATGCGCGCTGTGCGCCAGGAAGCATCCTCGCAGGGTCATTACACTTTGCGCCTGCCCTCTGATGGTTTCATTGAAACCGTCTACCTGGGCCCTGTGATAACATTCAACCATTGCT
Organism: uncultured Anaerolineaceae bacterium; assembly: GCA_964371335.1. GTDB lineage: Bacteria > Chloroflexota > Anaerolineae > Anaerolineales > UBA11579 > JAMCZK01. The sequence continues at coordinate 7,678 of CAYJMC010000019.1, read as the reverse complement.
TTGGTATGGTTTTCTCGCTCCAGGCGCGGATCCGGTTATAAATTGTTGTTTCTGAATAGTAACTATATGCAAAAACTAATCCTTTCGAGCGCCTGGTTTGACGGCTCTGGGGAGTCGGGTATAATTTCTATTCATGCGACGCGCCATTTACTTGGCGCTTAATTTTAAAAAAGATAAGGATAGAAGACTGGATGGCTGATGCCTTGCTGGATGTCAAAGGATTAGAAACGACTTTCAAGACACCTGATGGAATCGTTCATGCAGTAAACGGAGTTTCGTTCCAGCTAAAAGAGGGCGAAACTTTGGCTGTGGTGGGCGAAAGCGGGTGTGGTAAAAGCGTTACCATGTTGTCCATATTAGGCCTTATTCCCCACCCGCCCGGCGAAGTTAAAGCGGGAGAAGCGCATTTTGCCGGGCAGGATCTCCTGGACATGAATAACGAAGAGCTGCGCCATATTCGCGGCGCGCTGATCAGTATGATCTTTCAGGATCCCATGACTTCGCTGAACCCGGTGCTGACTATCGGCAGGCAATTGGAAGAGCCGCTGATGTTGCATTTGGGCATGAAGAAAAAGGAAGCCCGCGCCCGTGCCGCCGAATTGCTTGGCATGGTTGGCATCCCCAGCGCCGCTGAACGCCTGGATGATTATCCCCATCAGTTCTCGGGCGGCATGCGCCAGCGCGTGATGATCGCCATGGCGCTGTCCTGCAACCCGCAGATTCTCATCGCCGACGAACCCACCACCGCGCTGGATGTGACCATCCAGGCGCAGATCACCGAGTTGGTGAAGCGTCTGCGCGACGAACTGGGCATGGCGGTGATCTGGATCACTCACGATCTGGGTGTGGTGGCTGGGATTGCCCAGCGCGTGATCGTGATGTATGGCGGCTACATCATCGAAGAGGCGCCGGTCAAAGAATTGTACGGTAACCCGGAGCACCCCTATACCCTCGCCTTGCTCGGCAGCCTGCCCCGTGTAGACGAAAAAGGCAAACACACCCTTGAAGCGCTCGAAGGCATGCCGCCGATCCTGTATGCAAGGTCGACTTCTTGCCCTTTTGCGCCTCGCTGCAAATGGGTGCAGGCGAAATGCTGGAACGAGAACCCGCCCCTGCTCAAAGTGGGGCCGAACCATACGGCAGCCTGCTGGGTAGATACAAAAACAGGGAAGTTGCGCCAATGACGCCATCCAAGAACGGCAAGAATGAAGTGTTGCTGGAAGTCGACAATTTGGTCATGCACTTCCCCGTTTATCGCGGCGTCATCCGCCGGAAGGTAGGGGCCGTACGCGCCGTGGACGGGGTTAGCTTCAGTGTTAAGAAGGGCGAAACCCTCGGTTTGGTAGGGGAATCGGGTTGCGGTAAATCTACGACCGGCCGCACCATCCTGCAACTTTACAAACCCACCGCCGGTTCTGTCCATTTTGACGGGGTGGACCTGGTAGCTTTGAAGGGCGAGCAGCTTCGCAAGATGCGGCGCAAGATGCAGATGATCTTTCAGGACCCCTATGCCAGCCTGAACCCGCGCATGACGGTGGGTGATATCGTGGGCGAACCTCTCATGGTGCATAACGTTGGCACAGCCAAAGAGAGGCGGACCACGGTCAAGGAATTGCTTAATCTGGTCAAGTTAAATCCGTCCTTCATTGATCGCTACCCGCATGAGTTCTCCGGCGGGCAGCGCCAGCGTATCGGCGTAGCCCGCGCCCTGGCCCTGCACCCCTCTTTTATCGTCTGCGATGAGCCGATCTCCGCGTTGGATGTTTCCATCCAGGCACAGGTAGTAAATCTATTGGAGGACTTGCAGGATAAATTCGACCTGACCTACCTCTTCATCGCTCACGACCTTTCCATGGTGCGCCACATCAGCGACCGGGTGGCTGTCATGTACCTGGGCGTGATCATGGAGTTGGCTGACCGTCAGGATATTTACGAAAATCCGCTCCATCCCTATACCCAGGCCTTGCTATCCGCCGTGCCCATTCCGGATCCGCTAGTTGACGCCAAACGAAAACGCACTATATTAAAGGGAGACGTGCCATCGCCGGCGAACCCGCCCTCGGGTTGCCGCTTCCGCACCCGCTGCCCGATTGCCGAACAACTCTGCGCTGAGGTGCGTCCCGAATTCCGCGAGCTTAAACCTGGCCATTTCGTGGCCTGCCACTTTGCCGATCAGTTTGTGCATTAGAAATCTATGGAAATTGGAAGGAGGTGAAGCCAGACAAAGATATAACCTGATCACATTGGTCCACAAGTAACTTTGTTTATCCTTTCGAAAGAAAGAGGAGAGAAGAACGATGCGTAAACTTTATCTTTTTCTAAGCCTGTTGGTGATCGCCAGCTTCGTGTTGGCGGCCTGCCAGCCGGCCCCCACTACCGGTGGTGACACTGGTGGCGATACGGGCGGCGACACCGGTGGCGAAGCCGCAACCGGTGGTGAAGGCGCCCCAGCTTCCAAAGACCCCAACACCTTTGTGTACGTGACCTTTGGTGAGCCGGACCTGCTTGACCCCGCGCTGGACTACGAGACCGCTGGCGGCGAAGTCCTCCAGAACGTCTACGAGACCCTGGTGACCTATGTGGGCAACTCTGAGACCGAGATGGAAGGCCTTTTGGCTGAGACCTACTCGCTTTCTGACGATGGCCTGACCTACACCTTCAACCTGCGCGATGGCGTAACCTTCCACGACGGCGCCACCCTGGAAGCCACAGATGTGGTCTATTCCTTCGTGCGCGGTATGTTGCAGGGTGGCGGCAGCTCGCCGCAATTCCTGATCATCGAACCCTTCTGGGGACTCGGAACCACTGACATCTCTGAAATGGTGGAAGTGGCCCAGGTGCTAGGACTCGAAGCCCTGGCAGATGGCGTGTCCACTGAGGAACTCGGCCAGATCCCCTACGAGCTGTATGACAACACCGAAGGGATGATGGCCGTCGATCCCGAAATCCTGACAGGCGTTTGCGAGGCTCTGTACAGCCGCTTTACTGCGGACGATGCTTCCGGAACCGTGACCATGACCCTGGCCCTGCCCTGGGCTCCTTTCTTGCCGACCATCGGCAACTACTGGAGTTCTGCAATGGACAAGGGTTGGGTAGCGGCTAACGGTGGATGGGATGGAGACTGCGGAACCTGGGCTCCTTTCTATGCTATGCAGCCTGAGAATGACCCGATCTACGACATTGCCAACGGCACTGGACCCTTTGCGTTAGATCATTGGACTCCTGGCGAGGAAATCGTCATGGTGCGCAATGAGAACTACTGGCGCGAACCCGCTGCCCTTGAGCGTATCATCATCCAGCAAGTTGACGAGTGGAGCACACGCTTCGCTATGTTGCAGGCTGGTGATGCCGATGCTGGCGCAGTACCCCCCGAAAACCGCGCTCAGATGGACGCCCTTGTTGGCGAAGTCTGCGTGTGGGACACTGCTGCGTATGCTTACAGTTGCCAGCCCGTAACCGACTGGTGCGCTGACACCGGAACATATGCCGGGACAGACACCGAGGCTAACGTCTGCGCAGAACCAGACAATAGCAAGCGTTTCCGCTTGAGGCTGGGACGCCCCGGCAACACCCGCTCGGACATCTTCTTCAACTTCAACGTGGGTAACCCGGATGGCAGCAACACCTACCTGGGCTCGGGAGAGTTGGATGGAAACGGTATCCCGGCCGACTTCTTCAATGACGTCCACATCCGCAAAGCCTTCAACTACTGCTTTGACTGGGAAACCTCTATCAGTGACCTGTTTGGCGGCGAAGCGGTGCAGTCCAAGGCCCTGCCTGTCCCGGGCCAGCCTGGCTACAACGAGGATGACCCCACGTATACAGGTGATCTGGCCAAGTGCGAAGAAGAATTCAAACTGGCCGATGCTGACAAAGACGGCATCCCCGCTGGGGATGACCCCGAAGGCGACATCTGGACCGTAGGCTTCCGCTTCTCGGGCACCTACAACCAGGGCAATACCACCCGCCAGACCTGGGTTGAAATGCTGTCCTCCAACGTCAACGCGATCAACGAGCTGTTCATCATCGAATCCGTAGGTCTGCCGTGGCCGGCCTTCCTGCGCTCGATCAACGCTAAACTGGCCCCGTTGTTCTTCGTTGGTTGGCATGAAGACATCCACGACCCGCACAACTGGTACGTGCCCTATCTGGTGACCTTCTATGCAAGCCGCCAGAGCGTCCCGGCTGAAATCCAGGATCAGTTCATCCCCCTGGTCAACGCTGGTGTGCTTGAGAACGACCCGGCTGCCCGCAACGAGATCTACCGCGAGCTGAACCAACTGGTGTACGACAACGCCCTAGGTATCATCGGGGTTTTGGCCACCAGCCATGGCTACATTCCGCAGTATGTCGAGGGTATAGAGGGGATTGCGACCAATCTAATGATGAGCAATATGTACTACTATCCGTTGTCGGAACAGTAGAGCGAGTTTTCTGGAACACAATTGCATGGGGGGCAACGCCCCCCATGCAATCTCCAGCGGTACAAATCTTGTGGCGCGAAAAGCGGCAAATACTGAAGGTTGCCGTGTTTCAGGCAACATGATTATGTGAGGTCGTAAGAGATGACTACTTACATTATTCGGCGTTTGATGCTTGTACCCGTATTGCTGTTTGGTGTTACGGTGTTAATCTTCTCAATGCTGCAGTTTTTAACTCCGGTCGAGCGGTCTGCTCTATATGTTCGCGATCTTCCAAGAAATGAGAGACAGGTAGCGGGAATTATCCTGCGCTATGGCCTCGATAAACCGCTGCCGATCCAATATTGGAACTGGCTGGTCGGAACGACAAATCCGGTGAATGGCGAAAGGGAAGGCGGGATTTTGTTTGGCGATTTTGGCTGGTCTCGAACCGGATCCCAGCCAGTCGCCAATTTAATCTCCTCACGTTTCCCCAACACTCTTGATTTAACCCTATGGGCGATCGCGCCGGTCATTTTAGTGGGCATCTGGCTGGGCGTTCAGGCAGCCGTGCATCACAACGGCTTCATCGATCAGGCGGGGCGCATGTTCAGCATAGTCGGCGCTTCCTTCCCCACCTTTGTAGCCGGCTTGTTATTCCTGATGGTTTTCTACGCGCAGCTGGAGTGGTTCCCCCCAGGCCGGCTATCCACCCAAATGCAAATTGCCGTCAATTCGCCCGATTTCAATTCCTATACCTCATTGCTAACTATCGACAGCTTGCTCAATGGCCGTTTCGATATTTTCCTTGACGCTTTGAGACACATGCTTTTACCCATCCTAACGCTTTCCTATCTTACGTGGGCCACCTTCCTGCGAGTGACACGTTCCTCCATGTTGGAAACCTTACGCATGGACTACGTGACCACGGCGCGCGCCAAGGGTTTGCGCGAACATGACGTCATCTTTAAGCATGCCCGGCCGAATGCAATGATCCCCGTGATCACTTTGGCTGGTTTCTCGATCGTGGGATTAATGGGCGGCGTTGTGATCACGGAAACAGTCTTCGATTTCCCGGGGATCGGTAAAGCAGCTGCAGAAGCAGCCCAAAACTTGGATGTAGTGACCGTTCTCGGGTTTGCGCTTTTCAATGGTCTTATCTTGATCGTTGCCAATCTGGTAGTTGACATAATCTATGCCATGATCGACCCGCGCATCCGTTTTTCTTGAGGTGGAGTATGACCGGAATTACAACAACCCCGAAAGATCTGGGCCTCCAGGAAGAAATCTCCCGCATGAGAAAAGTGGGAACCTTTGAAAGGGTCCTCGGACCCGAGAACTATCGTGTTCTGACAGGATTACTAAAGACGCCTGCCTCGATTATTGGCTTCTTCTTGATTGCCATGTTCATCTTCATTGCACTTGCCGCGCCGGTAATCGCTCCGCCTATCAATCCCAACCAGCCCTACTCCATCCCACAGGATGGTTATAAGGCTGAACCCAAACCACCCGGGACACTTTGGGAGCGCGGTGCTCCGGATCTGCCGTTCTGGTGGAAACCCATCATGGGCACGGATCAGTGGACCCATGTCATGGGCACTTCCCAGGGCCAATACGACATCTTCTACGGAGTCATTTGGGGGACCCGCAGTGCGCTTTCCAGCGGCATGATCGTAGTGGTGACCACTTTTATCATCGGCATGACCGTTGGTTCCATTTCCGCCTATTACGGCGGAATAGTCGATAACATCATCATGCGTATCGTGGACGTTTTCCTTACCCTGCCGTTCATTTTGGCGGCGCTGATCCTGGCTGCGGTATTAACACCTTCGATGGGCAGAAGCCTTATTCCTTCGATCATCGCCTTGATCACCTTCGGTTGGATGGGTTATTCCCGTGTGATCCGCGGCGATATTCTCTCTATCAAGGAACGTGATTTTGTCATGGCCGCGCGGGTGATTGGCGTCCGTGACGGGCGCATCCTTTTCCGACATATTTTGCCGAATGCGATTTTCCCCTCTCTGGTGTTGGCTTCGCTGGCTATCGGCGATGTGGTGCTGAGTTTTGCTGCACTCTCCTTTTTGGGCATTGGTACGGAAATCGGCTACGCAGATTGGGGGCAGGTGTTGAGTTTTGCCCGCAACTGGATCATCAGCCTTGCAGATTACTGGTATATCGTGGTATTTCCCGGCATTACTCTGGTCTTGTTTGTACTGGGCTGGAACCTGGTTGGCGACGCGCTGCGTGATGTGCTGGATCCCCGCATGCGCGGCAAGACTTAGTCGTTACTTCTTTCATGCGCAACTTTTTGCGCTGGTTGTTCTTCCCTTTTGGGATTGCACTGGTGGTTTTGGCGCCATTCCAAGAGGGAAGGCCTTTTTATGGGCAAGACCAGCTAACCTCAACCCCAACTTTTGACCCCAGTCGTCTCGCCGAGCCAACCATGCCGGCTGATCCTTCCCAAGCGGACTTGGGCGCCCGGGATTATTGGTTGTATTGTCTGCCATGCCATGGGGACAAAGGCCAGGGCTTGACCGATGAATTCCGCTTGCTCTACCCGCCCGAAGAACAGACCTGCTGGCAATCTGGCTGCCATGGCAACAATCCTTATGAGAATGGATTCAGGCTGCCCACTGCAATTCCACCGGTGATTGGCCCCTCTGCCCCGTTGAATAAATTTGCCGATGCTTCAGTGCTGTATGCATTCATCAGCGCGTCCATGCCCTGGCATCAGCCTGGCAGCCTGGAATCTGAGGTCTACTGGCGGCTGACCGCGTATCTCCTGCGCGAGAACGGCTATGAAAATCCATATGATGAACTCGGCCCGGAAAATGCCGGCTTCATCCCCATTGGAGGCGACAATGCCGTGGTTGGCACTGAGGAAGTCGCCCAGGCCACTGCGCACCCGACACAGATTGCCCAAGACGAACTGGTAGAACCGGAAAAAGGCCATCTAATTGAAACCAGCGGGTCACTAATCCTTGGTGTGTCGGTTATTGCCGGTCTTTTAATAATCGCTGGCCTGGTGGTTTACCTTCGCCGCCGAAACTCGAGCTAATTCCTCAGGTTCACACACTTTATCTTAATAATTTTTCTTTGTGCTCTTTTTGTCTTTGTGGTTAACCTTTCTGGATGCCTAGCAGTTGTATGCTGGGCTGGCCGCAGTTGTACTGCGGCCAATTTATTGCCAGCCCGCGAACTGTAGGGACAGGCTCCGCCCTGACCCTGAACGGAGTGAAAGGGAAAGGGAACGGGTTTCGATTCCAAAAACCATTTCA
>CAYJMC010000018.1:12663-39380 GCA_964371335.1 uncultured Anaerolineaceae bacterium | reverse complement strand
ATCCGAGGTGATGCCTACGAAAACACCCAAAAAGACCACGCAAAAATCCAGACCTGCAAAGAAGCCCAAACGTTGGTCGGCCCATGTCACCCAGACCAGCCACGCTTTGGCTCTTGAGGAAGGTGTCTTCACCTGGAAAGATCCCAAGCGCATCGCCCGCTCGCTGTCCCGCTCGGCTGAGAGGAGCAAAGCCCGCAAAGCCGGCCCCTTCCAATCGGCTATGTCTATGCTGAACTTCTACATCAATCGCGCCGGCAAAAACATGCCCGCTGAGCGCAAAAATGTGCTGAATAAAGCGAAGGACGAATTGCGGAAAATCTACAATCGGGAATAGCTGAAAACCGATTGCTGAAAGCTGACAGTTGAGAGCTGAGTGCTTTCTCAGTCCGCCCAGGGGTGGCTGCAGCCGAATGGAAAACCTTCTTGGGACCAGGTATCCCAACGAGTGATCAGCTCAAACGGCGAGGCCGAACTGCGGATATGGTTGGACATTAATGCGAGGATTTGGTCCAACGCATGGTTGCCGGCAAGCGTTGGCGCAGCTTGGCACAGGGCGTTGAGCACCTGTACTTGTTCGTAAAGCGCTCGCTGCGGCTCTACCCAAGGGTCAGAGATGGTTTGTGGGGTTCGACTATCTAAGGCTTGCAGAACCCCCAGGGCCGCTTCATCCAGCCAGAACACTTCGTCCCACCACCCGCCCTGCTGGCGAAGCGGTGGCAGAGTGCCTGGGTCATCGAAATCCGAATTAGGGAGATAGAAAGCAGTATGAGGCTGAGCAAATTCTTCATTCGCGTCTGTCAAAGGCACTGGGTAAACCGGCACCCAATTGATGGTTTCGCTCCCTTGACTGCGAGCCGCCAGCCAAATACCTTCGAGGGTGGGGTGAGTTGCACCCAGATCGTCGACCAACACAAAAAGCGTGTTCTGTTGTGTGCTTTTCGCAGGTGGTGCCGCAATGGCTTCTCCAAGGCTGCCAACAAACAGCCCAGTCACGAGGCCTAAACCAAGGAAACTGAGAAACAGTAAACGCGGGGAAAGTGTCATGCTAATTCCAACCCGTGATCCAGATCCCCAATATCAGGCCCAATACCCATCCGCTTGCCGCGAGAACCCAACCGTTGGCCATGACGCGTACAGTGGGTCGTGCGGCAATGAAATGCTGGATTTTATGGAACCCATGGCTGAATGGCCGCGCGCCGCTTAGTACGCGCACCGCGACCTGCCATAAGCTCAACTCAATCCATTCGCCGATTCGGGCGACCATATGCGTTGCCTATCGAGACGTAGTTACCTTAAGGATGCGGCCTTCGTTGTTGGTTACCACGCGCACCATTCGACTGAAGGCGGGGCCATTCGGGTCTGATGCTCGCCCTTTGAACGTGATCAGGTAGGTTGGGGATTGCCCGGGACTTTTTGCCCCGGCTTGAGCCTTCACGGTTGGCTCTTCTCCAGCTACTTCAGGGAATTGCCGATAAATCTGCTGCTTGATTCCAGTGATTGTTTTGGAGTCCATATTTACTCCTTAGCTACTCATTCCATCTGGCGTTCACCCGTGCCCGCTTGCGCATAAATGCGGGGACGTCTAAATCGTTCAATATATCCACGGGTACTGCTTCGCGGCTTTCCTCGATTACTTCCGGTGTGACAGATTCAGCGCTCGGTTCGGTCTTGTCCACCTTGTCCTTTTTCTCCACTGCTCCCTTTTTCAACTGCTGGGCCTTCGCGCCCAATCCGGTCACCACCAGGATCACCTGGGCGCGCTCATGCATGCGTTCGTCGTGTGTAATACCCATGACCACGTCTACATCGTCTCCAGTCATCGTGCGGATGTGGCCAATAGCCTCGCCGACTTCGTAAAGGCTGAGGTCATCGCCACCGCTGAAGTTGGCAATTACACCGGAGGCGTCTTCCAGCGAAATCGACTCAAGCAAAGGATGTTTGAGCGCTTGCTGGATTGCATGGAAGGTTTTCTCTTCTCCCTGCCCATGACCGATCGCCATGAACGCTCCACCACCGCGCTTCATCATATTTCGCACGTGGGCGAAGTCCACGTTGATCAATCCTGGCTGCGTCACCAACTCAGCAATGCCTTGCACTGCTTGGCGCAAAACATCATCCGCCAGGCGGAAGGCGACATCCAGCGGCAAGTTCTGCGGAGCCACCACCAACAGCCGGTCATTGGGAATAGCAATCAACGTGTCGGTATGCGGTTGCAGGCGCGCCAGGCCCTCGCGGGCATTCTTCTGGCGCCGACCCATCTCGAAACTGAAGGGCATGGTCACTACAGCGATCGTGACCGCGCCCAAAGAGCGCGCCACTTCGCCGGCCACGGCGATGGCTCCGGTGCCGGTTCCGCCGCCCATTCCCGCGGTGAGGAAGACCATGTCCGCCCCGCGCAGAGCTTCTTCGATTTCGGCGCGGCTTTCTTTTGCGGCTCGATAACCGATCTCGTAGTCTCCGCCTGCGCCCAAGCCGCGAGTCAACTGCGGGCCCAACTGAATTTTCGTGGGCGCCGAATTGGTTTGCAGTACCTGATAATCTGTGTTGGCGCTGATGAATTCCACGCCCGGCAAGCCGAGCTCAATCATGCGATCGACAGCATTGCTGCCGCCTCCGCCGAGGCCGAGGACCTTGATTACAGGTCCGCGCAGACCCTGTTCCAATGTTGTCTGGCTGGGCTTAGTATCTTCCATCATGAGCTCCTTACGCCGCGCTTTCTGTTGAAAGCAAATCCACCTGGCAGCCGGCCTTAATCAGTTTGCGAAGTAATTCATCTGAGAACGATTCCAAACCGCCGGCCAAGGTTACTCGCGCAGCGTTTACGGCTTCCTGCTCCGAAATGCCCATCGTGGCTTTTGTTTCCATTACGAAGGTGCGGAGTACTTCCATTGGCCAATCTGTGGTATCGGACAGCAGCAAGTAGTGGAGGATTGCGTGCCGACCGCTTGGTTGGGGAGGGACTGAATGAGTTGTTTTCGGTTCTCCAATGACCGCCTTAGACGCGGGAATGCCCAACTTCCAAGCCAGCCATTCCTCGGCGATCTTGGTGGGCTTGCCGTTGATCTTGTACCAGGCCAGCGGTGCTTCTGGCGTTTCCGGCGTAGCCGACAGCAACCAAAAGTTGCAGGCCAAAACATTTGCGGGAGCCGCGTTGTTCTTATCGGGATTTGGCTCGCGATTCAAGGTCTCCGCCATTTTGATGGCGCGCGTACCCGGTTGCGCATCGAGCGGCTTGCCGCTCTCGCGCTGCACTCCAGCAGCAATGAGAATAATCGGCAGCTCTTTTCCCAACACCGCGCGGCTGATTGCGTTGTACCAATCGAAAATGCGAAAACCGCGCTGGTCTTCGCTATTTTCCGGAGTGTGATAGGGCATGGTGGCCGGCCAGTTTTCGGGGCCGCCTGCGCCCCAGGTCATGGATTTGTCTTCTGTCCAGGCGTATGCGCCTAGTGCGAGACTCTCGCGCAGCGTCCCTTCACCGGTTTCAGCGAGCGCCTCGAGTGCCGCCCGCAAGAAAGCCGTGTCCCAGAAATCTCCACCGGGTTCCAGCGCGGGAAACACAGGTGTCAACCCAGCTTCAATTGCGGCTATTGCAAAGGGCTGGAAAATGTCGAGGAAGCGAGCCACCAGGCCGCGCTGAGTCCAGCCGTTGATTGGCCACTGGCTGCGTAAATTGGGCCGGTCGAAGAACACTACATAACGCACACCCCAGTTCGCATATGCTTTTAGGACTGGGCGCAGATCTTCGACATTCGGGGGCTCGGCCAGAGAAGCGTTGAAATGGATTACAGGATTGATATCAGAACCGATCAGGGCATCAATGAATTCCTGGGGGATGGCGCGATCGATGGGGGCAGGCAAAGTAACCCAGTTGACGCCCAGGGTCTGCAGTATCGGCAGCCAGCGTTCCAGGTCGGCATGGTTGTAATGGTTGGTGTCAGGGAAATAATGGATGCCGACACGTTTTTTCGGGTCGGTTTCAAGCTGAGGTGCCGGGGTTTCGGTTGCTGACGTAGCGGTAATCCCCTCGCTTTGTTCAACCCCGGCTGCTAGCCGGTTGAATTCGTTCTCATAATAGGCGCGGATAGTTTCTGTTTGCATGTTGGCTCCTTATTGCTGAGCTAAAAGATGCAAGAGATGTGCCAGATTTGTCCCTCGGGTTTAGCTATGGGGCATAAGGCTAAGGGAATCTTTTTAGTCAACGCGGCTGTGGTAAAACGGGGAAGATGATTCTGGTAACTGGTGGCGCTGGCTTCATTGGCCAGCGCCTCATTCGCCGCCTGGTAGACGAGGGACGCGTGATTCGCACCCTGATCCGTCCTTCGGCGCGCACGCCGCGGCTGCCTCCTGGCGTTCCGGTGGAGGCTGCAATTAGCAGCCTGGCTGACGCCCGTGGTTTGCGTGCGGCGCTGGTAGGCGTGGACACCGTGTTCCATTTGGCCGGCGTCACCTGGTCGGACCCAGCAGCCAATCTGCGCGCCAGTGAAAGCGAGGGGACCCGCAATCTGCTGGAGGCCGCGCAAGACGCCGAGGTAAAGAGGATCGTCTATCTCAGCCACCTGGATGCCGACCGCGCGGCGGCCTTTCCTTTGCTCAAGGCAAAAGGCATTGCCGAGGAATTCATCCGTCAAAGTCCAATCCCTTACACGATCCTGCGCTCGGGTCTGGCATTTGGCCCGGGCGATCATTTCACTACTGCGCTGGCCAAGCTGATGGCTTATATCCCGCGTGTTTTCCCCATTCCCGGTGATGGTGGAATGCTGTTGCAGCCAATTTGGGTCGAGGACCTGGTGTCCTGCCTGGCCTGGTGCCTGGATGACGAGGAAACCTCCGGCCAGACCATCGAGGTGGGGGGACCGGAACACCTCAGTTTTCGCCACATTATCGAGCTTGTTAGGTTGAAGGCAGGACTAGACAGGCGGCTGCTGCCTTTCCGTCCTTCCTATTTGCGCATCCTGCGCAACCTGCTCAGAGTATTTGCGCCGCGGCTGCCGGTCTCCACCTTGTGGCTCGATTACCTCGCAACTGATCGTATCTGCAGTTTGGATACGATGTCGCGGGTCTTTCACCTGATGCCGGCGCGCTTTTCCCAGAAGGTCGAATATCTGTCTGGGGTTGATTGGCATGCCGCCATGCAAGAGCGAATGGCGCGCCGAAATACGTAAACTTGCAAATTCATTAGCCCGTTTTGTGGCGGCTCACAACTGCCTTTTATATACTCACGCCAGTCATACGCAGACTGATGAAGACTTACGACATCTCTTTGACTATTAATCCCGCCATGGCGGTTTGGCCGGGTGATCCGAAACCCGTACTGGAACGCGTAAGCAAGATCGAGGAAGGCCGCAACGCTAACGGCTCCAACATGTCGATGAGCGTGCACACCGGTACTCACGTCGACGCTCCTTATCATTTCCTCCAGGATGGCAGCACCGTTGAAAAGATGTCGCTCAAAACCCTTATCGGGCGCGCCTATGTCATCCACCTGCCTGACGATGTGGATGTCATCACGCCTGCCGATCTGGAAGCCGCAGAAATTCCGCCCCGAACGCGCCGCGTTCTTATTCGCACGCGAAATTCCAAGTTGTGGGCCAAGGAGCCGCGAAAGTTCCAGGAGGATTTTGTCGGGGTAAATGCAGAGGCTGCGGAATACCTGGTAAAGCGCGGGGTTAAATTGGTGGGTGTGGATTATTTATCGGTTGCCCCCTATAAGAATTCAAAGCCGACGCATGTCGCCTTGTTGAAAGCCGGCATCATCATCGTCGAAGGTCTGAATCTTTCGCAAGTTTCCCATGGACGCTACAACTTGATTTGCTTGCCCCTCAAGCTCGAAGGCCGTGATGGCGCTCCGGCGCGGGCTGTTTTGATCGGGGTGTGACCCATTTCAAATCGTTTAAATGTGAATATACGATCTGCGATCCTCGCAGATGTAGAGGGAATTGCGAAAGTTCACGTAGATAGTTGGCGCTCAACGTATCGTGATTTGATGCCAAACGAATTCTTGGCGTTATTGTCCTATAAACAGAGGACCGATCAGTGGAACTCTACATTGATTCGACATGCTGACAGCAACTGGATCTTTGTAGCAGAATCAAATCAAGACGGAATTGTTGGCTTCGTGTCATGCGGGCCAATCCGCGAAAAACTGGGCGATTATCAAGCCGAACTTTACGCGATTTATTTATTGCTGGAATGGCAGAAAAGGGGAATAGGGCAGAGCTTATTTGAGTGCGCGATCAATGACTTGCAAGGCAGGGGATACCAATCCATGATGCTCTGGGTACTAGAAAGCAATCCAGCCTGTGGCTTTTACGAAAGAATGGGAGGAGTCCGGAATGGGGTAAAGGAAATCGAGATAGGTGGAGCGCAATTGACCGAAGTAGCTTTTGGGTGGGAAACTCTAAGCTCGTTTCACTTTCTTAAATAAGCTTCGATCAAATCCTTCCAGGTTGCCTGGGCCCAGTTTGCCGGCTGCAGTAACCGCTGCCGCCACGTCGGCGCGCAGTTGGGCCACGTCGATGCCTCGGCATTGATCGGGCCAGGGCCGCAGCCATTTCTTGCAGCGCTCGAACATCTTGGCCATGCCGATGAAATTGTTGCGCTCGATCTGCAGGTAAACGATACCGACCTGCAAAATGCCCTGATATAGATAGCGCGCCGGGTTGCTTTCATCTCGCCAGGCGGCCTCCAAGGCCTCGTGGGCCTCCCAGTATTGGCCTTTGTCGAACAACTCGATGCCCTTGATCGCCATGGGATGTAATTCTCCCTGGCAGGCCAAGGGCATCTGCTCTGGAGTGACGAAGATCTCGTCGGGGTTGCGGACGGCGCTCATGAGTAATTTATGTGATTATGCCCCCTCGAGCAAACGCTGGGTAGGGGCGGGGAATCCCGCCCTAAGATGTTAGGGCGAGGTGACCTGCCCTTACCCATAACCAGCTATTCAATGAATATTTCAACGTGGTCGCCTTCTTGCTCATCGATAACGTCGATCACTTTTCCTGAGAGGCCGCTGCGAATAGCGTCCATCAGATATTCCTCTTCGACGCCGGGCATATATTTTGTGGCGATGCCGATCCCCGCGCTCACCAGGGAAAGCGGCAGGTTGACGCTAACCTTGGCCCTGCCGGTAAAGGTGTCGGTGACGCGGATGCGCATGTAGCGGCCGTCATCCACGCTGATTGGGGCGTTGTTGGCCGGGCTGCCTGCGCCGCGATTTAGCGCTTCGAGCAGTTTTGCCCCGTCCTCAGGACTGATCTTGCCATCCTGGATCATTTGTAATATTTTCAACCGTTCTTCAGAGCTGGCCATGATGCCTCCGCACTTTAGCCGATGGTAATGTCGACGATGTCTTCATCTTCATTATGTTGTTTGGTTTGAATCTGGATGTGCTCACCCTTCCGGCGGCTGTCCTTCCAGGCTCGAAGAAGATTGTCCACGTCCCGTTCATCGAGACCAGGAATATGTTTGCCCGCAGTGCGTAAAACGGTACCGGCCATTCCGACGGGGACAGGAACGTTCAAAATTACGTCGGTGTCGCCGCGGCGGCGACGTTTGTTTATCCATAGATTTGCCCAAGGACCACTGCGGGCCGCCACGCCCAGGATCATAAAAAGCACACCGATGCCCAGTGGAAACCAAGCGCAAAAGAAACCGAGGCCAAAGTTTCCATCGCGGGCATCTACGCTCATCCAGAGTCCAGCGAGCAGGGTTAGCAGAGCGCCAACTGCAATGGGGACGAACCACCAACCCCAGGTGCGGGCTGGCCCGAATGGTTCTTCACGGATTTGAAATTGTTCAGTCTCAGGTTGCTCGAATCGTTGGCTTACTGGCTGTTCAGGGATTTGTTCTCGATTGCCGCCCTCAAGCCGCTGGGCTGCTTCTTCGGCGCTGATTTCGCCGCGCTCCAGCCTGGCTAGCACATCCATCGCAGTCTCGGCGGAATTCGTGACTTTCACTGGACTTGCGTCTTCGGAGGAGAGAAGCTGAGCCGCATCCTCCGGGGTGATCTCGCCCTTTTCGAGCCGGTCTAAAATCGACATTCGTTCCGATGAACTAGGCATTTTCCTCTCCCTCTTTAGATTCGGTAGACTCAGTCTGCTGGCTAGTGGGTTCAGGCGTTACCTTGGTTTCCCGTTCCACAGGTTTGCGGCCTTCGAGCGTATTCAACAACATTTCTGCCTCGGCCACGCTGATCTTCTTTTCCTGCACCATTTGCAGAATGAGGGCGCGTTCCTGGGCTGAGACGGGCTCTGCCGGCTTAAAGGTCGAAGTCACCACATAGCGGCCGGCTTTGCCGCCTATCTTGCGCTCAAGGCGGCGCTGGGCTTTTTCCACTTGGCGTTGAGCTACGTGAGCGGCGCGTCCGCCGGAGTGGCGCAGCCGATCCCCAAGAGCAGTAAGCTGCTCGTTCAAGGCGCCTAACTGGGTCTCGACCTGGGCGCTTACTTGCTCACTGATCTCGTCGGCCAGGCCAGCGATGTCATCCACAAAATCCATGTCGACGTCGAATGAAAATTCCTCTCGGCCCTCGCGGCAGCGGAAGTCGATGCGTCCGCCGGCAGCAAGTTTCAGATCGGCGCCGCCTTTGCCGAGTTTGAATTCATATTCATCGGTGCTGCGGGTTTGCTTTTCGCTTTCCGTGTATATGTGCATGCGTTCCGCTTCGCTGCTCAGATGGACCTGGGCATTACCGGGTGGGTCGATATGGCAGAACAGGTTGCCGCCGGCAGTGACTTTGTAGGTTCCACCGGAGTGCAACTCAAGCCGCAGCTCGGCGTTGCCGCCGGTTTCAGCGCTCACGTTGCCTTCGGCATCGCGCAGGCTTAGATTGGCACCGATATCCTTGATGCTCAGGTTCCCTTCGATGTCGCGCAAGCTGGCGTTGCCGGAAACTTCGGCAACGGTGAGATCGCCCTCCACGCCGCGTACATTCAGATTGCCCGATACCTCGGAGATTGTGGTGGGGCCCACATTCTTCACGCTCAAGTTGCCACTGATCTCCACTATCTTGATGGCGCCTTCGACGGCGACGATGTCGGCGTTGCCGCCGACCTCTTCGATCTCAATGGTGCTCTCACTCGGCACGCGCAGATAGCAATCGGTTTCCGCGCTGAACTTAAGCTGGTCGCCCTCAAACGAATAATCCAGCTCGCGTTCATCTTCGACTTCGATGCGGATGCTGTCTTCGTCCCAAGCCTTGATTTGCATGGAACCCGCGACTTCCTCCACGAGGATCTTCGGAGAGTCGCTGCTTTTTAAATCGATTTTGGTCATTTCAGTTACCTTGCCTTTTCTTGAATGAGGCGCAGAGCCTCTTCGTAATTGATCTTTCCTGCATCCAAGTCATCCAGGATATGTTTGCGCTCTTCGTCGCTGAGTCCAGCAAATTCGTCCTCTCCGGGTTCGTAACCCAGGGCGCGGATTATCTCCAACAGCCGGTTGCGAATGGTGGGGTATGAGAGTTCCATGTCGGTTTCCATGCGGGTGATCTTGCCTTCGTTACGGACAAAGAGTTCCACAAAGGCGAGTTGCTCTTCGTTGAGCTGGCTGAAGGCAGAGTGCTCGAAACGACCTTCCAGCCTGGTGTCGCATTCGCGACAAGCCAGGCTGGTAACGATGAGGTCGCCCCCGCAGACGGGGCAAGAGGAGGGAGAACGATGCATGCCGGCTCCGCGCTTAGCGGTTTCCCCAGGCGGCGTTGAGCTTGTTGTTCTTTCGGGGCCTGATCCAAGCACCTAGGCTGATCAATGCCTTGCCAGCGTTTTCGCGGACCTTATGGCCAAGACCCGGTTCCACGGGTAACCCGTAGTAATCGGCCGACTGGCGATACTCGCGCCAGAAATCCTGTATGCGGGTATCTGAATAGGGGAGTTGATTTAAGTTCATGGCTACTCCTTGCTTTTCAAAACCTTTCCTTGATATTCCTTAGTTTATCCTTTTGATTATGGTTAGATTATATGATAAATATTGAAAATGTCAAGTACTAATTTAGGAAAATCAATAACTGGCTTGAATATTTCAAGAAACCCCCCTTTTTCAAGGCTAAAAGTGTATTCCACAGAGAGTTAGGGTCGCGATACACTTTGACAGCTTCGAGGGGTTTGTCGATTAAAGGCTCCAATAGGGCGGAGGTGGTCCTCATAACCTGACTAATGCCGAATGGCCAATACCTCCCCTTGCTTATGAGTAACTAGTTTCAGGAATGTGGATTTGGGCCGAAATTGATGAAAAAATTAAGTGGTTGAGATGCCCCATCCTGCGCGGCGAATCCAAGACCCGACTCGACGCTACTTGCCTCCATTCCCCTATTTATAGGGAAGGGTTCTCGTCAATGCTATTTCTCGAGTATCGTGCGAATAGACCCAGAGGACGGGCCGTGATGGGTTAGTCTACGACTTGCGCAGTAACCGATCCCAGTTTGCCTTGCATCACAAGCTCGTTTTCACTAGCGTCATAAGGCTTACGTACTATTGCCAGAGCGATCGGACCCATGCGTGGAGAGATTGCCGCGGACGTAATTTGCCCGACCGCTTTTCCATCCGCAAACAGATTTGCCCCTGCCAGCAACGGCTCGTGAGCCTGCAAGCGAACCAATCGCCGCACCACTTTGTCATAGGTGACCTGGCGGGCCAGGATCTCTTGACCGGTGTAGCAACCCTTGGTGGTGGAGACCAGATGATCGAGATCCAACTCGAAAGGCGTTGCCTCGGCGCTGAATTCCGGGGGGCCTGGTTGGGTCGATTCGATTCGCAGGATTTCGTGGGTCGCCATTGAAAGGGAAGGATAGCTGACTAATTGGGTGGTTATGTAGTTTGACAAGGCGGATGGAATAATGAGTAGGAATCCTGGTGCGCCACCAAAGCCCGGAATGCCAAGAACACGGAGGCGGACGCCTTGCCATTCAGCCTCGATGACTGCGTCTTGCTCGGGGGCATAGGCGAAGTTGAACTGCGTTAAAAGTTTAGGCGCGTTAGGGCCATGGAGCTCAATTTGCAGCCAATTGGGGCTCCAATCCTGGATGCCTACTTTGTCGTTAAAGAAGATGCGCTTTTGAAAATAAGTCGCTAAACCGGGCCCGTGGCCAGGCTGGGTGAGCATGGCGATGCCGTCTTCAAGTTCCAGCAAAGTAAAGTATTCAAGGATGCGGCCTGTGGGCGCGGTCAGCAGGTTAGGCAGGGCGCGGAAGGGCGTCAATAGGTCGATATCGTTGGTGGTTTGGCGCTGGAGGTATACGCGGCGCGTTTCGCCGGAAAAGAGCAGCAAACCCGGATTTGGGACTGGATAGTAAGCGACGGCTTCGGTTGCGGCTAGATAATCGCTGGGGAAGGTTTGAACTGAGGCGGGCATCGGCGAAAATTCTAGCATGGTCTCTCCTTTGCCATTCCAGGCGGCGAGAGACTTATTGCTAAATGGGTAGCAGGGATGATTAAATGCAGGGATTTATAATGAATAAGCATGCATTAGGGTAAAAAACTGATATCGAACAGCGTCTATACGTTGAGTAAATAACGAAGGACTTTTATGGAAGCGAAACCAAGTACACAGCAGAAACCCTTGGAAGCAGAACACATAAAGAACCTGGTACTGGGGTCTGGCCCCGCGGGCCTTAGCGCGGCGCTTTATACTGCGCGCGCCCAGCTTGAACCCGTTGTCCTGGCTGGCGGGGAATACGGCGGCCAGGTATCGCTGACGCATATCGTCGAGAATTACCCCGGTTTTCCTGACGCGGTGGGCGGCCCGGAGCTAACCGAGCTTTTCAAAAAGCAGGCAGAACGCTTCGGCGCACGCGTGGTTTTCGATACCGCCACTGAAGTCGACCTGAGCAAGCGTCCATTCCGCGTGAAGACATATGAAAAGGAATACCTGGCATACACGCTGATCATCGCCACTGGGGCGACGCCGAAGCATCTTGAGATCCCCGGCGAGACAGAATTCACCGGGCGCGGCGTCTCCTATTGCGGCACCTGCGATGGATTTTTCTTCAAGGGTAAGGAAGTGGTCGTGGTGGGCGGCGGCGACAGCGCCCTGGAGGAGGGGGCCTTCCTCACACGCTTTGCCACCAAAGTCACCGTGGTGCACCGCCGCGATGAGTTGCGGGCAAGTGTCATCTTGCAAGAACGCGCCAAAGAGAATCCTAAGATGAAATTCATCTGGGATAGCGTGCTTAATCGGATTCAAGGGAACGGTGCGGTATCAGAAGTAGAGCTTGAGAACTTGAAGTCTGGCAAAAAAGAGCCATTCAAAACTGATGGCGTCTTCATCTTTATCGGACACACACCGAACACGCAGTTGTTCACTGGCCAACTGAAGCTGGATGGAGCAGGCTACATTGTTGCCAATATGCACATGGAGACATCCGTGCCCGGCGTCTTCGCCGCTGGGGAGGTGGCCGACCCGCATTTCCGGCAGGTGATCACCTCGGCCGGCATGGGCGCAGCAGCTGGGATTCAAGCGACCAGGTTTCTGGAAAATAACGGCTAAAGCTCAACCATGGATCCGAAACTCAAAAAGGCATCGAATCCAGCTCCCCAGTACATTGATCGACCTCTCAACAGCCAGAAACAAACACTTTAAGCAACCTGGAACTTCCAAAATGTCTCAGGATGCTATAATTTTGTTGAATACTGACAAATGACCCGCCAGAATTCAGGTCATTTGCCCCTGCGAGCATTAGTACTAGTAGGCGTTTACTTGTGAAAATGAACACCAAACCCCAACTCATGGAGAAGTAATGGCTCGTAAAGTTTCTATTATTGGCGCCGGGATGACTGGCGCAACTACCGCCCATTGGCTTGCTGAGCGCGAACTCGCCGACCTGGTGCTGGTGGATGTCGTTGAAGGCATGCCCCAAGGTAAAGGCCTGGACCTGTTGGAAGCGATGCCCGTCATCGGCAAAGATGTGCGCGTGATTGGCAGCAACGATTACGCGGCTACCGAAGCTTCAGACATCGTGGTCATTACCGCCGGCCTTCCGCGCAAGCCGGGGATGAGTCGCGAAGATTTGTTGAACACCAATGCTGACATCGTCAAGAAAGCGACCGAAGAAACTTTAAAACGCTCGCCGAATGCCATCTACATTATCCTTACCAATCCGCTTGATACGATGTGCTATGTGGCGATGAAAGTCGGCGGCCTGCCGCGCGAACGCGTCATCGGCCAGGCCGGCATTCTGGATTCGGCCCGCATGCGCGCGTTTGTGGCCATGGAATTAGGAGTCAGCGTCGAGAACGTAGCCTGTTACGTTCTGGGCGGCCACGGTGACAGCATGGTGCCGCTTACCCGGCATTCCAACGTGGCTGGTGTTCCGCTGAATGAGATCCTGCCAGCCGACAAGCTGACCGCTATCGTGGATCGCACCCGCAAAGGTGGAGGAGAGATCGTTGCGCTGCTTAAGCAAGGCAGCGCTTTTTATGCGCCTTCTGCGGCCATTGCCCAGATGGCGGAATCCATCATCAAGAACAAGAACCTTATCCTTCCCTGCTCAATCTATTTGCAGGGCGAGTATGGACTGAAAGACATTTTCTTCGGCGTACCGGCCCAGCTTGGCAGCAAAGGCCTGGTGAAGGTGATCGAGTATTCGCTGAACAGCGATGAAAAAGCAATGGTCGAAAAATCGGCGGTGGAAGTGAAGGAGAGCATTTCCGCCCTCAAGCTGTAGCTTGAGAACTGATGCTACAGCTTCAGAACTGATGAAGCAGCCCTTACTAGTTTCTTAAGGAGGCAGCAATGGCAAAAGACACAATGACGATTTCCGGGAATGGGAAAGAGGCCGTAAAAACCACCGAGTCTCTTTCTATCACCGACAATCGCACCGGTAAGCAATACGAAGTGCCAATCTGGCAAGGCACCATCAAAGCAATGGAGCTGCGTAAGATCAAGACGGGCCCAGAGGACTTCGGCATCATGTCCTATGATCCGGCCTTCCTCAACACGGCCAGCACCAAGAGCGAGATCACCCTTGTGGACGGCGAGCGCGGCATCCTGCGCTATCGCGGCTATCCCATCGAGCAATTGGCCGAGACCTGCACCTATCTCGAAGTGGCGTATTTGATTCTTTATGGTGAATTGCCCACCAAAGATCAGCTAGACAAATGGGTGTTCGACATCACGCACCACACCATCCTGCACGAAAACATCCGCCACTTCATGCAGAATTTCCGCTACGACGCCCACCCGATGGGCATGTTCATTGCCACCGTTGCGGCTTTATCCACCTTCTACCCCGAGGCTAGCAAGATCGGCGATGAGGACAACCGCACCATTCAAATCCAGCGCCTGATCGCCAAGGTCCCCACTATTGCCGCCTTCTCCTATCGCCACACTCGCGGGCTACCGTTTGTTTACCCCGACAACGATCTCAGTTATCCGGGCAATTTCCTGAGCATGATGTTCAAGTTCACCGAGCCGAAGTACGAGCCCAGCCCCGTGCTCGAACGCGCTCTGGATGTGCTCTTCATCTTGCACGCCGACCACGAGCAAAACTGCAGCACCAACGCCATGCGAGCCATTGGCTCCAGCAAGGTGGATCCGTATTCCGCCATGGCGGGCGCGGCCGCAGCCCTGTATGGGCCGCTGCACGGAGGTGCCAATGAAGCCGTGCTCAAGATGCTGGCCGAAATCGGCGACGTCAAGAACATCCCGACCTTCATCGAAAAGGTAAAGAAGGGCGAAGGTAAACTGATGGGCTTCGGGCACCGCGTCTACAAGAATTACGACCCGCGCGCCCGCATCATTAAGCAAGTCGCCGAGGACGTGTTCAAGGTAACAGGACGCAACCGACTGCTGGACATTGCCCTCGAATTGGAAGGCATTGCGTTGAAGGATGAATATTTCATTTCGCGCAAACTGTATCCAAACGTCGACTTCTACTCGGGGATCATCTACCAGGCCATGGGTCTCCCGGTGGCCATGTTCCCAGTGATGTTTGCCATCCCTCGCACGGTGGGCTGGCTGACTCAGTGGCAAGAGATGCTCAGGGATGAAGAGCAGAAAATCGCACGCCCGCGCCAGGTCTATCTGGGCAAAGGCGAACGCCAATTTGTGCCGATGACGAAAAGAAAGTAAAGTAATTGGTAATTAGTAAATAGTAGAAGGGCCTCCGATTTGGAGGCCCTTTTGGTTTTCAAAACCTTGCGAAGGTTGGACTTGAAATCAAGCTTGATTTCAAGTCCAGCCTTCGCAAGGTTGAAATAGATTACGGCGTCTGCGTTGCGCCGCCGCTGGTTCCAGTCCAGATGAAGACGCGGGTCTCGCTTGCCGGGCCGCCTGTGACGTAAACCGGCAATCCTTCCGCATCAACTCCGATTTGAGCCACGGTGACGACCGACCAGCGGTAGACGTGCGGGCGACCATCACTGGGGCGCAAAGAAGTGGGGACGATGAAGCTGGTGTCTTTGACCTCATCAATAATGTGCCGGTTCTGGCCGCCAGTGATGTCGACCACGGTCACTTGGTAATACTCGTTGTTGCGTAAGCTGCCAACCGATGCCCACTGGAGGCTGATGGTGTCGCTGGACGAATCGAAGGGTTCGCCGTCCGCCGGCAGCAAGAGTTCGGCGGCAGGGTAGGGTGGCGCCAGAGTAGGCGTTACGGTCGCGGCGCCAACAAAGGTCTGCAGACAGAATGGGATAATCACGTGTTCGCCCACAAACACAGAATCCGTTGTTTTCTGATTCCATTCCAAAATGGCTTCGATGGGCACACCGCGGCTGACGGCGATGAGGCTCAAGGTATCCCCTTCCTGCACGACATAATTCTCGGTCTCGCAGGCAGCAATGGTGGCCTCGGCTTCACCAAGAGTTGCGGTGGCGATGGGCGTTGGGGTAAATGTCGGCTGCGGGATGACCAATATCTGATTCTGGAAAATATCGCAATTGGCATTCAGTGAATTAGCGAGAATAATGTCTTGGGCCTGGATGTCAAATATGGCCGCAATGCGACCACAATCATCTCCGCTTTGCACTGAATACGCCAGCGGCGTATATGTCGGCTGCATGGTTGAAGTTGGGGTGGGCGTCTCCGGAGTTGGTGACAATGTTGCTGTTGGAGACACTGACGCACTCGGAAGAGGTGTTGGCTGCGCCACGCGTCCAGTTCCCGCCAGGGCTGCGTAGGTCAGTGCACCGCCCACAATGAGAAACAGCGCCAGCAGACCGATGGCAATCGGGATGCTGAGACGCAGTTCAGGCACACCACCTGGTCCGCCTGAGGTCACCGAGGCTGGCGTCTTCTTGCCGCCGCCACCCGTGAACTGATGGCCGCAAACCAGGCAGCGGGGAGCGCTTTCGCTTACTCGGGTGCCGCAGGAAGGACAGACTTTTGTCGGAGTTGAACGGGGTTTGTCCGTGGACATAAACCGTGGCATTATACCAATTGGGCTTTTCGTTCGCGTCAAGCGTCACAAGCGACAGGTATACTGAATCCGTGGTCAGTAAATCGTGATTGGTAAATAGGAAATGCAACAATACAGCCTTTATTTGCACATTCCCTTTTGCGCCCATCGATGTGGATATTGTGATTTCAATACCTATGCCGGCCTCGAAGCACTGATGCCAGCCTACGTTGGGGCATTGATCGCCGAGGCCCGGCAGCTGTCTGCTTCAACTGGCGACCGGCTGCCGATTCACACGATTTTCTTCGGCGGCGGGACGCCATCTCTTTTGTCCGTGGGTGATATCCAGCAGATTCTAGACGTGGTGCGTATCGCGTATAGCGTAAGCCAGGATGCGGAAATCACATTAGAGGCAAACCCGGGCACATTGAGTTTGAAAAAGTTGGCTGGTTTGCGCCAGGCTGGTATCAACCGGCTCAGTTTTGGTGTGCAGTCTGCTCGCCCGGAAGAATTGCGGCTATTGGAACGCCAGCATGATTTCGATGACGTGATCCGAGGAGTGAAATGGGCGCGCCAGGCGGGCTTCGATAATCTCAATCTCGATTGGATTTATGGCCTGCCCGGCCAATCCCTGGCGACCTGGCAGCGCAACGTCGAACTGGCTATCAGTCTGGACCCCGAGCATCTTTCTTTGTATGCGCTCAGCATCGAGCATGGAACTCCTTTCAAGGAAATGTCCAGTCGGGGCTTGTTGCCTCCGCTGGACTCGGATTTGGCAGCGGACATGTATGAGTGGGCCAGCGAGCGGCTCGAGTCAGTTGGCTACCAGCAGTACGAAATCTCCAATTGGGCCAAGACCGGCCTCGCTGGCCAACCAACAGCATGCCTGCATAACCTCCACTATTGGAGGAGCCTACCGTATATCGGCCTGGGAGCCGGCGCCCATGGATTTGCTGCCGGCTATCGAACGGCGAACGTCTTGGCCCCGGCAGCATATATCAACCGGCTAAAGGCTGGCGGAGATTTCAGGTTTCCCCGCACTGCCGCAACTGCGACCATCGAAAAAATAGATGCCAGACGAGCCATGGGCGAAACCATGATGATGGGCTTGCGCTTGGTGGGTGAAGGCGTATCTAGGCAAGGCTTTGCGCAAAAATTTGGTGAGGAGTTGGACGAGGTTTACGGCCAGCAAATTGAGCGGCTGCAAGCGCTTGGCCTACTGGAATCCGTCAACGGTGCCCAACATGCGATAAGGCTCACCAAACGGGGCAGATTACTGGGAAATCAGGTTTTTATCGAATTTATATAAATCTTATTGACAACCTTGGGGGGCGGGAGTAGTCTGGATTTGGCGGTCGGCGAAGCGGGAGCAGGTCGCGCAGAAAGCTTGGCTCCGAACGGATTATGCGTGTCGCACGTTATCCCAAGCGAGGTGCAAAAATGGCGAATAGAGTTCGTTTGGATACCCCCAAATTTCCATCCCGTGAAGACAAGATGTATTCCCAGGGGCGTGAAGATCCTTACCAATCTCGCAAGAAATTGCCGGATCCCACGCGTTGCCCGGTTTGTGGCGCGTTATACACCAAAGGACGTTGGACCTGGAATAGAAATGGGGGCGCCGTTCATGAAGAACTATGCCCGGCGGATCAGCGCATCAAAGATAAGGTGCCTGCAGGAGTTGTGAACATCAGCGGCGCGTTCTTTGACGCTCATCGCGACGAGATACTCAACTTGCTGCAGAATCAAGAGAAGCTGGAGAAGGAACGCCATCCACTGGAGCGCTTGATGGCGATTAAAAACGCCGGTAAAGGGGTACGAGTGGAAACCACAGGCTTGCATCTGGCGCGGCGTCTGGGAGATGCGCTGGAAGGTGCGTATCAAGGCAAATTGGATATTGAATATTTAAAAGGGCAGGAAAAGGCAAGAATAAGCTGGGAGAGGAATTAGACTTCTCGGCGGCCCAACTCTTCGGCCAGCTCGGCAAGCGCGGCGCCGGCCTTCGTTAGCGGTTTGGCAGCAGCCAGGGCTTGCAGAGATTCTTCCGTTAAGCGCGCAGCTTCGTTGCGGGTGAACTCGCGGGCGCCTTCGGATTCCAAGAGCGCGGCAAATTCCTTGACCCGTTCCAAAGGCACGCCGCTGTTAGTCCAGCGTTTGGCAAACTCTCCCTTTTGTTCCAGGGCGTAAAGCACCGGTAGTGATTTTTTACCGCTGAGCAAATCGCTGTGGGCGGACTTGCCCATTTTGTCTGGGTTGCCCCAAATGCCAAGCAGGTCGTCATGCACCTGATAGGCAAGTCCAAGCTTCTCGCCAAATGTCAGATAGGCTTTCAGTTTCCTGCCTGTGGCTCCTGCGATGATCGCGCCAAGATGTGTGCAAGCACGGATCAGCATTGCTGTTTTCCCCCAAATCATCGGCCAGTAGGAGTCCAGGCTAAGGTCATTAATGCTTTCGTAGCTTAAGTCCAGATATTGGCCTTGAGTGAGGTGAAGACTGGTTCGAGGCAGCAAGCAGGAGGCCTCGATGTAGACCGATCGTGAGCTTGTCTCGCGCAGCCTTTCCAGGCTCATGTGAGCCAACGAAAACATGGCATCGCCAGCATTGATAGCTTGAGCGATGCCATGCAACGCCCACAGCGTGGGGCGGCCGCGGCGCCGTTCGCTGCTATCTTGAATGTCATCGTGGATCAATGAAAAGTTGTGAAGAAGCTCGACAGCGGCTGCCGCGGGCAAGGCTTTCTTCCATTCGCCCCCGGCTGCAGCGCAGGTGAGCAAAAGAAGGGTAGGGCGGATGCGTTTTCCTGCCGCCCGCGGCCCTGCGGCTTCGCCTTCCCAGCCCAGATGGTAGGCAAGCATGCCATAAAGCGCCTCGTGGCCGATACTGTTGGCGGGCGCCATAGCTTGCTTGAGCGCCTTCTCGATGGCGGGCAAAAACTCGCGGCGGTATTGGGCCAAGGACATGTGCCGCGATTATAGAGGATTTAACTGCGTAACACTAAGGTCACGCCTTGCAGCGCGGCGATGTTTGCCGCGCCTGCAGCGAACATGCATACTCGCAATTCGCGAGACAGTTCCTCAATCGTTTTCACTACAGCATCCGTCGAATCGTTTGCTGCCTTGAGATAAGGTCCCGCCATACCGCCCAATTCTGCGCCTAGGGCGATGCACTTGGCAATGTCGACCCCCGAGCGCAAGCCGCCAGATGCAAAGATGCGCATACTGCGTAGCGCTTCGCGTATCTGGATAATCGACTCTGAGGTTGTGATCCCCCAGTCGCCGAAGGCCGCGGCCAGACGAACCTGGCTTTCTGTTTCGGCGCGGTGCATTTCTACTTGCGTCCAGGATGTGCCGCCGGCGCCGGCAACGTCAATGGCCTGTACGCCCGCGTGGGCAAGTTGCCTGGCAGTCTCAGCCGATATTCCCCAGCCGACTTCTTTTACTACAACGGGCATCGGCAGTTGCTTGCACATGATTTCAATCTTTTTGAGCAGACCGCTGAAATTCGTATCGCCTTCAGGCTGTACTGCTTCCTGTAAGGCATTGAGGTGCAGCACCAGCGCATCGGCTTCGGTCATCTCCACAGCCTTCTGCAAATGGGCAAGGCCATAGCCATAGTTGAGTTGCACGGCGCCGAGGTTGGCGAACAGCAGAATGTCCGGTGCGACATTGCGAACTTTGAAGCTGGCTGCTAGTTTTTCGTCTTCGATTGCTGCTCGCTGGGAACCGAGCCCCATGGCGATTCCCGTAGCTTGGGCGGCCTCCGCCAAACGTTGATTAAGCTCGGTTGCCTCTCTGCTGCCACCAGTCATCGAGGAGATCAGCAGCGGCGCCTTCAGCTTCTTGCCAAAGATCTCGACACCCAGGTCGATTTCTTCAAGGTTCAGTTCGGGGAGCGCGTTGTGCAGAAAAAAATAGCGTTCCAGGCCGGTGGTGAGCTTGGAACGCACATCTTCTTCTAGGTTAATACGGATATGGTCCGTTTTTCGAGCACTCGTCCGCGTAACTTTCGCCATGAAGGGGTGTTCCTGAGCGTGAAGGTAGTTTACCAGCCGTAAAAACGCGTGTCAAACCTTGCTGCAACTCTGCTTGACAGCCAAGGCTCGGCAGGTAGAATTGCGCAGCTTCATCACTTAACTGGAGGCCGTAATGGCGGATACGTTTGAACAAGTAAAGGCAACGATCGTCGAGCTCCTCGGCTCGGATGCAGCTAAAGTAACTCGCGAAGCCCGATTCCGTGAAGATTTGGAGGCGGATTCGCTGGATATTGTGGAACTCATTATGGCTCTTGAAGATAAGATGGGCATTGAAATCTCCGATGAGGACGCCCAGAACATCACCACCGTTGGGCAAGCGGTAGATTACATCGACGGTCAGAAGAAGTAAACACGGCTTCCTAAGAAAAGCGCAGCGGGTGCTGCGCTTTTTTGTTTAAGCTATCGCCTGCTCCGGTGGTAGAATACCGCCGCCTTGTTTGGAGGACGGTTGCGCTAGGCTCAACCAGTTCGAGTCTCCCTCGCCCCCCCTGCAATCCAAAAAAATTTCACGGAGAGTCAGAATGAGGAATCGCCGCGCCCTCATATTGTTCTTGCTGCCATTGCTTGCCTTGACCATTTGGATCGCTTGGCCTACCGACCCCGCCTCGATTGGCGATAGTCATTACACAACACACTTGGGCCTGGATCTGGTCGGGGGCGTGCAAGTCTTATTGGAAGCAGAACTTCCCCAAGACGCCGACGTTCCTTCGGACTCGATGGATACGGCGCGCCAAATTATCGAGAACCGCGCCAACGGAATGCTGGGCGTCGGTGAAGCTGTAGTTCAACAGGTTGGGGACCTCCGCATCTCCGTTGAGCTTCCCGGTGAAACCGACCCTCAACGCGCCATTGACATCATCGGTGAAACCGGGCAACTCGAATTCGTGGATATGGGGCAGGTCTCGTCACAAGAAGCATTTGAGCTGGAAGGGCAGACACTGGTTACGGATTATCCATCTGCTCCCGATGTTCCCGAGGGAACGATTATTCATCACACCGTCATGACCGGTTCATCCATTGATACAGTGGGATCGCAAATCAGCAGTTTCGGTGAGCCACAGGTGGTATTTACCCTAGACGCTGAGGGCGCCCAGGTTTTCGCCGATTACACGTCTTCTCACGTTGGCAATTTCCTGGCCATCGTGCTGGACAAGGAAGTGATCTCCGCTCCCCGCGTTGCTGGAGCGATTACCAGCGGAAGTGGCAGTATCTCTGGCGATTTCACGCAAGAGTCGGCGGCAAATCTGGCGACCACGCTCAAATACGGCTCGTTGCCAATTCCCTTCGGTGTTTCTCAAAGCCGGACGGTGGGTCCTTCTCTCGGACAGGATTCACTTGAAAAAAGTCTGGTCGCTGGCGTCATCGGACTGGGGTCAGTCCTCTTGTTCATGGCAATCTACTATCGATTCCCCGGTTTGTTGGCGGATGTAGCCTTGGGAATCTATGTGGTCTTCACCATCGCGTTGTTTAAAGTGATACCAGTTACTCTAACCTTGCCAGGTATCGCAGGATTTATCCTTAGTATCGGCGTGGCTGTGGATGCTAACATTTTGATCTTCGAACGCATGCGTGAAGAATTGCGCAGCGGGAAACACCTGGATGATGCGATTGACCAGGGTTGGAGCCGCGCCTGGCCATCGATCCGCGATTCGAATATTTCAACTTTGCTGACTTGCGGCATTTTATTTTGGTTTGGGTCGCTCTATGGGGCGAGCATTGTCACCGGTTTCGCCATGACGCTGGCCGTCGGCGTCCTGGTCAGTTTGTTCACCGCGATCCTCATTACTCGTTCGCTACTGCACTTGGTCTTGGACAACATCAAGATTACAAATCACCGCCGCTGGTTCGGAGTTTAGTGCGCCATGAATATTGTCGGTAAACGCTATTTCTATTTCCTCCTTTCGCTGCTGATCATTATTCCAGGCCTGGTGGGAGCGATTATTTGGGGATTGCCCTTATCCATCGACTTCACCGGCGGCAGCTACTCCGAACTGCAATTTGCTTCCGGGCAAACACCTGACCTCCAACAAGTTCGTAACTTGTATGCGAAACATAATGTTCAAGATGCGCTGCCGCGCACCGGCGGTGACGACGTATTGATCGTGCGTTCCGAGCAGATAGACAATGCTACCAATAACGAAATTGTGGCCGCTTTGTCTGAGCAATTCGACAGCGAAATAGCCGTGTTGCGCTTTGAAACGGTAGGGCCGAGCGTTGGCCGAGAAGTTGCTTCGCGGGCCGCGTTTGCCATTGGCTTGGCGGCTGTTGGCATCATGGTTTACATCTGGTATGCATTCCGCGGAGTGCGAAACGCATATCGCTATGGAATAGCCGCAATCATTGCCATGCTGCATGACCTGGCGGTGATCTTCGGTGCCCAAGCTCTACTGAGCCACTTCTTTGGTTGGGAGATCGACTCTCTGTTCCTTACTGCTACCTTGACCGTAGCAGCCTTCTCCGTGCACGACACCATTGTGGTGTTTGACCGTATTCGTGAGAATTCTCAAAACCGTTATACGCGCAAAGAGGGTTTCGAAGAGGTAGTAAACAAATCGATCTTGCAAACCTTGGTGCGCTCGATCAATACGCAATTTACTGTGTTCCTTACCCTTTTGGCCTTGGTTCTTTTTGGCGGCAGCACCCTGCGTCACTTCGTCTTGATCCTGATGATCGGCGTGCTCAGCGGAACTTATTCTTCGATTTTCAATGCCGCGCCAATTTTGGTTGTTTGGGAAAACCAGGAGTGGAAGACCTGGTTCAAGCGCAAACCGCCGACGGCACCTTCCGCACCAGAAATAAGAAACGCAGCCTAGGCTGCGTTTCTTGTCTTAAAATCGTACCTGGTAGAGAGAGAATTGTTCTAGTATATTTTGGTGCAGATATGAAAAATGGAAATCTCGTAACAACACTCCTGTATGTCGGGCTTTTTTCTTCATGCTCCTTCTCACCGATCCCTGCCGCTGGGACCGGAATCTTTGAGATAGATGTTCCAACCCCCACCGTGTCTGAGACCGCGAAACGGATTCAGTTCGAAGAGGTCGGAGAAGTCGGCGTCTTCGATGCGTCATTGGCCCATGGCGGCGATGGCCGAATCTGGATGAGCTATTCCGCGGTTGAGCTGCCTTCCGCTGGTTCGGTATTGAGTCCTATCAATACACGGTTAGCGTACTCGGCTGATTTGGGCGTAACCTGGCAGGATGCGGGAGTCCTTGTCAATGAGTCACGGCTTGTCGCCTTGCCTGGCGTCGATCAGGTATCCGAAGCAATTTGGCTTCACGAGGTTTCCGATT
Organism: uncultured Anaerolineaceae bacterium; assembly: GCA_964371335.1. Lineage (GTDB taxonomy): Bacteria > Chloroflexota > Anaerolineae > Anaerolineales > UBA11579 > JAMCZK01. Next base: position 15,730 of record CAYJMC010000018.1, on the reverse strand, counting down.
TGCTTTATGACCCGTACGCCACTCCGGAAAAGCGCTGGATTCTGGTTTGGCATCAATATCTGCGGGCGGTCCCTGCAGGTAGTGACCAGACTGTGTCGTTGTACGAGCATGGCTGGATTGCTTTGCGCACCGCCCCGCATCCGCTGGGGCCTTGGTCCGCGCCCCGAAAATTATTTGTCGGGAGTTTGTATGATGGCGTGAACGACGCCGCCTCTGGCAGGCCTGCATTCAGACTCAATGAGCTTTTTCCATCCGCCGATGGGCTGGGCAATTGCGTGGCTTATACCGAGCCCTCGATATATGCGAACGCCGCAGGCATCTATGGTGCTTTGAAGTGTGCAATGGGCGGCAACTTGGGCAAGATCGTCCTTCTTCGCTGCAATCACGACTTTACAACGTGTGAATACATGGGCGATTTTCTCGATGATAATGAGGCCGGTAGGTTTGGCTCGACTTACAACGGATTTTCGGCGCCGGAAATAGTCGAGGTGGAGGAAACGATTTATCTTTTCCTGACGCCCACAGAGACGGACGCAAAGATCTACCGCGGTTGCTTTGTTTTCCGCGTCGCTGATCTCGAAGCCGCGGCCCTGGATAAAGTAAACGGGGTTCCAGGTGTGGTCTTGAGACTTGAGGGAGAAAGGGGAACATTCAGCGGAGCCTGCAGTTATGACGCCGCGAGTGTCGCAAGCGGCGTTGTCTACAACCAGGCTGAATTGGGCGAGGATATTGAATATCAACTCTATAGGAGTGAAGTAAATTTAGAATAAAAGAGCCTTCTTTAAGGCTCTTTTTATCGAGTTATCTGCCGATAAGTTCCGGTATCTGCTCCGGGTGATCAGCCACCTGGACGCCGGCCTGCTTGAGCGCCTCGATTTTATCGGCCGCCGATCCTTCGCCGCCCTCGACGATGGCGCCCGCGTGGCCCATGCGCTTGCCGGGAGGCGCGCTGCGCCCGGCGATGAAGCTCACCACAGGTTTGGTCATGGTTTTGTTGATGAATTCGGCAGCTTTCTCTTCGTCGGTGCCGCCAATTTCGCCGATCATCACTACCTTGTCGGTCAGCGGGTCCTCTTCGAACATTTGGAGCACTTCGATGAAATTGAGGCCTTTCACTGGGTCGCCGCCGATGCCAACGCAGGTGCTGGCGCCCAGCCCTACTAGCTTAAGGGCGTAGAGGACTTCATAAGTCAGCGTGCCCGAGCGTGACACCACTCCCACGTTGCCGGGGATGGCATTGTCGCCGGGAATGAAACCGATTTTGGTTTCGCCTGGTGTCAACAACCCTGGACAGTTAGGCCCAATCAGCTGCACGCCTTTGAAATCCAAATAGGCGCGCACGCGCATCATGTCCTGGATCGGGATTCCCTCTGTGAGGCAGACGATCAAACGGATACCGGCATCAGCAGCCTCCAGCATGGCATCCGGCGCCGCAGACTGTGGCACAATGATCATGCTGCAATCTGCGCCGGTGGCGTCCACGGCAACTTTCACCGAGTCGAAGACAGGCACCTTGCCATCCAGCACCCATTCGCCCCCTTTGCCGGGACGCACACCCCCAACGACCTGGGTGCCGTATGCCAGCATCCTTTCGGAGTGGAAGAGGCCTTCGCGGCCGGTGATGCCTTGGACTACAACCCGTGTGTTCTTTCCAGCCAGTATTCCCATCTTAGTTATATCCTTCCATTCTTCGTCTTTGCGAGGGGGCGAGCAAAGCGAGCCGACGAAGCAATCCCCTAGACCCAATTACCAAGTAGCTTGGGGATTGCTTCGCCCGCTGCCGCTGGCTCGCAAAGACTGGAAAAGGCATCTGCCGGTTTTTGATTCATTTTCTTTGTGCTCTTTGTGTCTTTGTGGTTGGCTTTTCAACGCTTAGCAGCAGCCACGGCCTTCTTCGCCGCGTCCGCCAGGGTCTCGGCGGTGATCATCTTGGCTTCTGCCAGCAGGGCGCGGCCTTCTTCGGCGTTTGTCCCTACCAGACGGATGACCATCGGCACCTTGGGTTTCACCTGATCCATGGCTTCCAGGATGCCGCGGGCGACTTCATCGCCGCGGGTGATGCCGCCGAAGATATTGAAGAGCACCGCCTTTACGTTTTTGTCTTGCAGGATGATCCGTAGCGCGGCCGCCACCTTTTCGGCGTCGGCGCCGCCGCCGATATCAAGGAAGTTGGCGGGCTCGCCGCCAAACAATTTGATGATGTCCATGGTGGCCATAGCCAGGCCGGCGCCGTTGACCATGCAACCGATTTCGCCATCCAACTTGATGTAAGTGAGGCCATGTTTGCGCGCTTCTGTCTCTGCGGGAGCTTCCGCGTCCAGATCGCGCAACCCGGCCAGCTGCTCATGCCGGTACAGCGCGTTATCGTCGATGATCATCTTGCCATCCAGCGCAATGAGCTCTCCCGCGCCGGTGATAACCAGCGGATTGATCTCGGCCAGGGTGGCGTCGTTGTCGCGGTAGGCTGCCCATAAGCCTTTGCAAATATCGTGGAAAGCCGGCCATAACTTGCGATCGAGTTCAATTCCGATTGCAAGGTCGCGAATGTTGTAGTCTTGCAGTCCCAGCAGAGGATTCACGTGGGCGCGCAGGATTTTCTCCGGCGTGCTGCGTGCAACTTCTTCGATATCGATGCCGCCCGCCGCCGACGCGATGATCACAGGCTGCCTGGCTGCGCGGTCATTGGTGATGCCGAGGTAGATTTCGCTGGCAATGTCGATGGCCGGGTCCACCAGCACTTTGCGCACCGGCAGGCCTTTGATCTCCATGCCCAGGATGGATTTGGCAAGGCTCTCGGCTTCCTTGGCGTTCTTGGCGAGCTTGACGCCGCCGGCTTTGCCGCGACCGCCCACCAGCACCTGCGATTTAATAACTACGCGGCCACCCAATTTCTTTGCGATTTTGCCTGCTTCTTTCGGGGTAGCCGCTACTTTGCCCTGTGGGACCGGGACGCCATATCTGGCGAAGATTTGCTTTGATATGTATTCGTGTAATTTCACTTTGGGGAGCAGCTCCTTGATAGGGAGGGTCGTAAACCGCCGGCATTATAACACCGGCGATTTTTTGG
>CAYJMC010000018.1:4532-12563 GCA_964371335.1 uncultured Anaerolineaceae bacterium | reverse complement strand
AAAGGCAAAAAGAACATCGTCGAAAAGAAGATGTTCGGCGGCGTGGCCTTTCTGTTGGATGGCAATATGGCGGTTGGCGTAAACAAAGATGATCTTATCGTGCGCGTGGATGCAGACGAACACGATCAGCTGGCCTCACAAAAGAACGTTCGCACATTCGACCTTTCAGGCGGGCGCCCGATGAAAGGCTGGCTGCTGGTGGCTCCTGCAGGTGTGAAAAATGATAAAGATTTGCGGGCGTGGGTGAAGCGTGGGATTGAGTACGCAGCCTCTTTGCCGAGGAAATAAGCTTCGATTGAGGCTTCTTCATGAACGTAAGATCAATAGTCCGCGCTTTTGGAAAATTGACCATTTGGGCCGGAATGATTACGGTCACCGCATCAAGATCTATTCCACCGACCAATTCGACGACGAATTCAAAGGCTGGTTACGGGAGGCTTATCGGGTTGGCGAGCAGCGTCATCGGGTGAGCAAGGAGGCCTGATGCCATTCGAACATCATTCCCAGCCTCTGTTGCCTGTGCGCGGTTTCGTGCTGCGGGTGCTGACCTACATCGGATTCGCCCTCCTCATCATCCTCGCCTTTATGGTCATGGGCACGCTGGGGTACCACTTCTTTGTCGGCTTGGCCTGGCTGGATGCATTTTTGAATGCAGCTATGATCCTATCGGGCATGGGCCCGGTCGACCCGATTGTTACCGAGGCAGGTAAGTGGTTTGCATCGTTCTATGCGTTGTTGTCAGGCGTGGTGTTTGCGGTTACCACAGGCATCATCATTGCGCCAATCATCCACCGCGTGCTTCATCGGTTGCATTTGAAGGAAGGTTAGCTGCCTGACCTTAAATAATTCCGGGTAATTGACTTTCGCTATTCGTTCGGAGTAAGCTCTTTTGGAAACACGACCGAATCTAATCAAGCTTCGCCGTAATAGAGGGGTACTTGAAAAGATTTGCTCAGCAAAAAGGCGAAGGAGATAATCATGGGAACCAATCTGATTTACCGGCAATTGGCCGACAGATCGGTCAGTGCGGAGCAACTGGCACAAAAGGCGATTAAGAAACCGGTCTTATTACCAACTCTCCTTGACGGCTTGGATGAAGTCAAAGCTGATGTCAAGTACGGCTGCGGCAAGGCTTTGCGGGTGATCGTCGACGAGGAGCCCGCCTTGCTTTATCCCTACTTCGATTTGTTCAGCGCCATGCTTGAAAACCGTAACAAGATCATGCGCTGGGAAGCTATCTATATTATCTCTGGCTTAGCCCCTGAGGACGATGAAGACAAGATCTCCGCCATATGGGAAGTTTATTTCAAACCCATAGAAGGTCCCGAAATGATTACCGCCGCCAACATCGTCAACGGCGCCGCACGGTTCGCACTGGCCCGCCGCGACCTGCTCGAGCCGGCAATCCGCGAGATATTACGTGTGCGCAAAGGCAAATACGAAACCGGGGAATGCTATCGTGTGGTCGCTGGGGCGGCGCTGAAGGCTTTCGACAAGCTTTATAAGCTGGCGCCCGATAAGGGGCCGCTGATCCAGTTTGCTGAGTTGCATGCCAAGAGCTCTCGCATCCCCACCCGTAATGCCGCCAGGCGGCTGCTGGAAAAGCACGCTCGCTTGCGCCCAGTTCACGCCTGATCAAGGGAAATCACTGTCGCTTGCGCATAGCCGATAGACAGTGCGTCCCAATCGTCCCAATGATTATAGGACGATTGTCTCTGGGGATTCTAATGGCCGGGCCGTTATAGTTTCGGTCATAACCCCTAGGTTATAGTCTGTTGCTCAAAGAGTTACAAATGTCTATCGAAGAACTTTTTACGAACCTTGAATCAAAAGAACTCTCGATCCGCAAAGTCATCGGGCAGCTCCTGTCGACTCGGCCGGTAATTTCCTTCCTGATCGAAGGGTTATTTGCAAAGGATGAGCGCGTGCGCTATGAGAGCGTTGGGTTATTGCGCCTGATATCCCTGCGCAGCCCACAATTGCTCTATCCCCATTTCAATTCACTGCGCGATGCATTGGGAACTCGCGACCTTTTGCTGCGCAGCGACCTGTACAAGATCCTCAAGCTGATGGCGCGCGTCGACAGCCAACGAAAAATTGGCTTCCTCTCGGAAGACTACGGTCTTCCGCCAGGTCTGCTCACTGCCTGATTATTCAACACTGAAGTGGAATAGCTGGTTGTTCTGGCTGTCGCTAACCCAGAGTCCGCCTGCGCCGTCGGCTGCCACCCCTTGGGCGATGCCGATATCCACCGCGGTCTGCTCATAGCCCCCGAAATAGTACACGAACGTCCCGTCTGATTCGAAAACCAGGATGCGTCCAGATTCCGGATCCGTGACATAAACCCGGCCCCCGCCTGCACTCAGGTACGGTTTGTTCACCAGCGATTGCCCGAACCAACCAGAGATGTCCCAACTCTCAAGGGCTGTGAAATTGCCATTGGAATAATCCAGCACCTGCACACGCTGGTTCCAGGTGTCGGCCACATAGAGTCGCCCTGTTTCGCGGTCCAAGGCCATTCCCACCGGCTCGTCGAATTGTCCAGGTTCGAAGCCGAACTCGCCGAATTGAGAAATGAATTCACCCTCCGCATCATAAACTTTAATCCGCTTGTTGCCGGTATCCATCACCAATACGTTTCCATCGTTGTCCACCAGGATATCGCGCGGCCCCCACATGGAGAAAGGCTGGTCATCCTGTCCAAAGGTTCCCCAGGCTTTGAGGAATATGCCGCTGATGGTGAATTTCTGGATGCGATGGTTCCACGTATCCGCCACGTACACATAGCGCCCATCCGGCGAAGCCGCCACTCCCCAAGGCTCGTTGAACTTGCCGCCTTCCAACTCCCCGCTGCTCGGATCGGTGAACGAACCCCATTCGTCGACGAAAACGCCATCTGCGGCAAATCGCTGAATGCGATGGTTTAGAGAGTCGGCCACCAAGACGCTGCCGTCAGGGGCCACCGCGACGCCGCGCGGCGAATTGAATTGGCCGGGCCCGCTGCCCGCAGCCGCAATCTCGAAGTCTGCTCCAAGCTCGAGGCCTTTGCCCTCGTATGGATCCTCAATGAGGACTTCGGCGCTCGGTTGTGCCCCGTAATCCCAGATCTGCGCGGCGATATCTTTGCGCACGTACATGCGCATTGTCCGAGATGGGGTCCAACTCGACAGGCTGGGGTCCTGGCCTTTGGCTTCCAGGTAAGCACGGAAATCGCGGTTCATCCAGATCTGCCAGATGGCTTCGCGCATCTGAGGGTTGCCGAAGTAAGACCAGAGCCGCGCGCCGGCCCTCTTGATATATTCAAAAAATGACATGTCGCTAGCGGGCAACCCTGTTTCCGCCGAGAATGATCCCCCGATTGGAGACCACTGGTATTCGAAATAATCCTGATTGGGCCACCAGATGCGGTTGAATTCAAACAGGTAGAACGAATTGCCAACGATGGGTTCGATCTTTCCATAATTGGTGTCGCCCACCAGAATGACTGGGAAGTCGCGCAGGTCGCGGGTGGGCTGATCCTGGTAATAGCGCTGATTAGGGTAGTTGCGCAAGTACCACCAGAAGGGGTAGGTGGTCTCGTTGTCGTAGGCGACCATCAGGTCATTGCCATCCGTCAGCCGTGCCGAAAGATCCTCGATCTGGTTCGTGATCTCTTTCGGGCCTGGCGCCATATGCGCGTACACCAAATACTCGGTGGCTAGGTCGTAATTGATGTAATTGGCGCGGAACGCGGTTCTGGCGGTAAAGAACGCCAGGCCTGCGAAAATAAGCACAAGGAAAACCTTGCCGGTCTGGCCGGGCCTCCACCGCGCCTGTTCGGGCAGCGCCAGCATGGCGTACGCGCTGACTGTAGTCATCAGCGCGTAGAAAACGAATCGATATGTATCCCGCAGTTGGAAAAGCTCTGACCCCGCAAAGGGTGGGTGCGTGCCGAGCAATGCGCCCAAAGCACTCAGCAGTGCCACAACGAAAATGATCATGGCAAATACGGCGAACAGGCTGCGCATGGTAAACAGCCGCGCCCAATCGATGCGCTTGAGCAGCCAGCCCGCAGACCAGCCTGCCAGCAGCAGCAGAGGTAAAGCAATATGCACGGTTAGCCAGGGCATCTTCTCGCCCGCCACTGTGTAAGCCAGCATCGCCGAAGCTGCCCAGAACGCAAACAACAGCAGCGCTAGCCGTCGACTTTCCTCGGGACGTAGATTTCTGTCTTCGGCTTCCGCCTGCCTCTTCGTTGGCTGCGAGCGCCGCCAGATCTGGATTCCGAGCACTGTAGCTGCGATGCTCCCGAATAAGGCCAGGAATTCGTACATTGGGACTTGCAAAAACCCATAGAAATACCAAGGCTGGCTGCCCCGTTCGACTCCTTGCTGTTCCAACCAATAGCTCAGGGAGCCTACCAAGCCGGTGAACAGCCCTGCACCGTTGGTGAACATGGTGGTGAACAGTGGGATGAAAATGGCGAAGAAAATGCCCAAATTGACCAGCCAGACACGCCGCGACCACGCTAATCCTAGGGACGCGGCTGCAAGCAACAGCAAAACTACGCTGCCGAATGTAAGCATAACGGCATTGATGTCACTGCCGGCCAGCGGTATGCCGTTAAAGGCGTTAACCACAATGTTCCGTAACGTGGAATACGTCAAATCAGGGCGCACCAATTGAATGGGAAACGCCGCCAGATGGGGAAGAGTAAGCGTGAAGAGAACGACCATCAAACCGAAGCTGCGTTCCTTACGTAGTCCCTCCCAGCCGTAACCCCTGACCAATAGAAACAGACTCACCCCCAATGCTGCTATCCCCGCACCGCCAATAAGCAAAGGAATCACCGATGGAGAAGAATGAGGTGTTACCACGTCGCTTTCCGCCTGCACCACAGGTCCCTGTACCTCAGTGCTGGGTGTGTCAATCGGAGCCGGTTCGCGGGTCGTCATTTGCGCGCCGACAGCCAGGACCAATAGGGATGCAGCCAGGAAAAATACAGTGAAGAAGATTTTCCGCGTTTCTGGATTCGCCCACTTACGGCCGCCGATGCGAACCAGGAATAGGAAACCCAGGAACAATAGCGCCTGGGCCACATAGATAAACGAAGTCTCTTTGGCAGCGAAGTGCAAGGCCACTGCTGCGGTTGTTATGTAGAGATATTTGTTTTCGCCCCGATCCAGGTAGCGCAAGATGCCCCAGAGCATCACCAGCCCGAAAAGGGCTACATAGGATTCGTTGCGCGCGTAACGTTCGTAGTACAGGATGTACGGCGAAATCAGGAAGAAAAATGAAGCTGCCAGTGCGCCGATTCGGCCCAGGGTGCGTCGGAATCCCCACCACACAAAAAATACGGTCAGCACTCCAAATACGGCCACAGGCACGCGCGCACTAAAGTCATTATCCCCAAACAGGAAATAACTAAGTGCGATCAGGTGGAATTGCAGCGGCCCGTGGCTGAGTGGATCATGCGAGTAACCCTGGCCTCTGAACAGTTGCCAGGAGAAATAGACGTGGGTGGTCTCATCATGACTCATCACCCGGTCGCCGAGCCCGTAAAAGCGGGTCACGATAGCTGCGATGAGTAACAGGGCGACGATCCCTGTTTCCCAATTCAATTTGAAGTTAAAAAGGAATGGCTGGTCTAGCCAGGAAGGTTGCGGAGTGGGGGATTGTTTAGGCATCGGCGATAGTCAGCAGCGAGGATGCCGTATTTTACGTTAGAGCGGATGCTTTCGCCAACACTATTCCGTCATTGCGAGGAAGGCGTTTTGCGACGTTTTTAATCGTCGCAGCCGACGAAGCAATCCCCAACATGGGTACCAGAGTGTCTCGCCTTACTCGCCAGCAGCCACAGCCGTTGCCGATATTTCTGCGGGCGCAGGCGCAAATCGCTCCTTGGCTCCCAGGCGCAAGTGCAGCGCGTAGTACGCCAGGGCTGCTACGGCACACAGTACCCCGCCGATGTACCACAGCAAATTTGGATTGTAATTATCCAGGATGATGCCGGCGGCCGTGGGGCCAACCGTCGCCGGGATCTGCCAGAGCAGGCCGAACACCGCCATGTAGCGCCCGCGTTTGTCCTCGGGAGCGAAGTTGGCGGCCAGCGCCGAACTGACCGGCATCACGATCATTTCGCCGATAGTGACCACCACAATGGCCAACACGAACAGGGCATAGGCGCTCACGAAGCCAAACATTCCGAAGCCAATCATGTAGAACAGAGATCCTAAGGCCATCATTACAAAAGGCGGGCGCGTTTTAATGACCCTCGTCGTCCAAAACTGGAAGAAGATCACCACGATGGCGCTCGATGTGAGCAGGAATCCATAACCTTGCGCTGTGACTCCATGGTTGTCGCGTAGATAAACCGATAGCGAGTTGTACATTTGGATGTAAACCGTGGTCATGATGATTGAAGCAAAAATGAAAGCCATGAACGCAAGGTCTCGCAGCACCTGGCCATAGCCTTTAAATGTCTGTCCGATGCTCTCCGGCTTAGAGCCTTCTTTTGGCTGCGGTTTGGTTTCTGGGATGAGTTTATAAAACAGGAAGGCGACCAGGCAGCTGATGAGTGCGTCGGTTACAAAGAGCGAGAAGAAAGTTGGATCGATCGCCGAGACAAATCCTGCCACACTGGGTCCGATGATCCAGGCCATGTTGCCAACTACCCGTAATACGCCGAACCCCTCCTGACGCTTATCCTCTGGCAAGATGTCTGCGATCATGGCCTGGTGGGCGGGTTCCGCTACGTGCGAAAGCAGCCCGATAAATACTGCTAATGGGAACAGAATTGCAAATTCATTGACCGAACCCAAGGTCAAGGTGCTGATTGCGCTGGCAATTAATCCGAAGATGATTAACCGTCGTCTTCCAAATCGATCAGTGATTGCCCCGCCGATCAGTCCTCCAAAAAGACTGGAGATGGAGAAAATGCCGAGAATCATCCCGGCCTGTGTCATCCCTACATTGAATTTCTGAGTGATGTATAGAGCGAAGAACGGGAACAACATCGTTCCGCCGATGCGGTCGATAAAGGAGACGCCGACCACCATCCAGAAACGGCGGGGAAAGTCGTTGTAGATTTTCCTAAGGCCACTGAGAGGGCGGAATGCTTTTAATTGGCTTGCCATGTTGTTTACTTGATAAAAACCGCGCAGATTATCGCACAAATGTTCAAAAAATCAAAGTAAATACTGCGAGAGTGTTGAGACCCTAAGAGTTTCAACGCATTCTTATCTTTAAGAACCACGGGTTTCCTGAAAGGCTCGGCCTGAATATGTTACTAGGCAAACCCTTAGGGTCTTTTTTCAACACCCTCATACTGCTGATTGGCGAAGTGCTTCACCGATTTTTCCTGGCGCGAACTTTAACTTGCTCTTTTGTCTTACCCGTTTTCAGATCGGCGACTTCCTCGTGGGTCAACTTTCGCCATTGTCCCGTCTTTAGCGCCCCGACGCGCAGGCTGGCGATGCGCACGCGAATCAACTTTACTATCGGAAGCCCAAGCAGACGGGCGATCTCACGGATCTCGCGTTTGCGGCCTTCATGCATGATTACGCGCAGCCAGGCGCCTTTGCCCTGAGCTTTCTCCATACGGACGTCAGCGGGTTCGCTGCGCTCACCATCCGGGAGTACGACGCCGCGGCGCCAGGCTGCCAGTTGCTCATGATCGGGGCGCCTTGCCACCAACACGCTGTATTCCTTTTCCTGCTCGTAACGCGGGTGCGTTAGCCGCTGGGTTAGTTCGCCGTCGTTGGTGAGCAGCATCAGGCCCTCGCTGTCTTTATCCAGGCGGCCGACCAGGTGCAGGTGTTCGCCGCCCGGCACCAGGTCGGTGACCTTTTGCCGTGGGTCCGGCCCTGCTGTGGTGGAGAGAACGCCTCGCGGCTTGTAAATGGCGTAATAAACGAATTCCTGCGCGAGGGTAACCCGTTCGCCATCCACTCTGATGTCGTCACGGACTGGGTCGGCTTTGGCCCCTAGATCAACCCGGGCTCCATTCACGGTCACACGTCCGGCCGTGATCAGTCCTTCTGAGCCGCGCCT
>CAYJMC010000018.1:0-4432 GCA_964371335.1 uncultured Anaerolineaceae bacterium | reverse complement strand
GGCAGCGGTTCCTGCTTTGCAAGATGGTCCAGATTAAGTGGTGGCAGCTCTTCCAGCTTGCTGAGACCAAAATGTTGCAAGAACTCCGCCGTGGTCGCGTATAAGATAGGGCGGCCGGGTCCTTCTGTGCGACCTACCTCTTCGATCAACCCGTGGGTGAGCAACAAGCGTATCGAGCTGTCGCTGTTCACGCCTCGCACGGAGTCGATCTGTGGGTGGGTGATAGGCTGTTGGTAGGCAACAATTGCCAGGCACTCGAGCGCCGCGTTGCTCAAGCGCGTAGTCGCTTCCAGGTCCAGGAAGTGCTCCACTAATTCTGCTGTTTGCGGCGCGGAGGTGAGCCGCAACTCACCCTTATTGCGCTGCAGCCTGATTCCGCGCTGGGCATACGATTCTTCGAGGAGCGCAAGGGCCTTCTCCACTTCACGCGGAGCAACCTCGAGCGCTTCCGCAAGCTGCTTGATCGTTACCGTGGCCGGGGCCACAAACAATAGTGCCTCCAATCTGGATTCCAGGCTGAGATCAGAGGGCTTTGCTTCCAAAACGTTGCTTTTCGTTGACATGCTATACTCTTTGCGTTATTCCCATTGCGAGGAGCCGCGAAGCGGCGACGTGGCAATCTCCAAGTTGACTTCTAAAATCTGTTCTCAATTATAGGCGCGGGTCATTCTGTGAAGACCGTGCGATTATACACTTTAGTAATTTTGCTCATCGTTTTACTGGCGGCTTGCCTGCCTGCTGCCGCATCTCAACAAATCTCCATTTCAATTGAGGTTAACGGTGGAATAAACAAGGTCTCGATCCCCGCCGGCAGCAGTGTTCGAGAAGCGCTCGCTGCAGCCAATATCGAACTCGGCGACCTGGATCGGACCGAGCCACCCTTATATACGCAGTTGGAAGAGGGCGACCAGGTTCGCGTCATCCGTATCACTGAAGAGTTCGAAACCGACCAGGTCGCTATTCCTTTTATCTCCCGCACTTTGCCCAACGAAGGCTTGCCTACCGGCGAGCAACGCCTGATCCAAAACGGGGCCAATGGCTTGCAGGAGGTCCATTATCGCCTGCTCTACGAGGACGGCGAACTGATTTCGCGGACGGAGATTGATTCGGCCATCCTAACTCAGCCAGTCGAAGAGATCATTATGATCGGTGCGCAATCGCCATTTAGCTCCGTACCGATTGCCGGCCGCTTAGTCTTCCTTTCCGCCGGCAACGCTTGGCTGCTGGAAGGCAGCAGCGGCGCCCGCCGCGCCGTCGCCGTCACCGGCGACCTGGACGGCCGCATCTTCGAGGTCTCGCCAGATGGCAGGTGGTTGCTCTTTTCACGCACTGGCAGGCGAGCAACTGATATCAACGATCTGTGGGTCGCCAGCCTGGACGATGAAGATCAGACCCTGGTCGACTTGAAAGTATCCAACGTTGTTCACTACGCAGGCTGGGTTCCTAACACCGAGTACCGGATTGCATTTTCGACCGTGGAGCCGAGTATCAACCCGCCCGGCTGGCAGGCGAATAATGATTTGCAGATGGTCAGCTTAAGCGTGGATGGCGAAGTCAGCCGGCCGCGGGTGGTTCTCGCCCCGCGTGAAGACGGCTTCTACGCCTGGTGGGGCACCAGCTATGCCTGGTCAGCAGATGGGGAGAGGCTGGCCTTCTCGCGACCGGATGCGGTGGGCGAAGTGGACATCGATTCGCGAAACCTCGATATCTGGGTTCAGTTTCCCGTTTACCAAACAGGGAGCGATTGGGCCTGGATGCCCGGTCTCGCCTGGCTCGATGACCAAAGTTTCTATTACATTCGTTATTCGGTTAACCCGGCGGGTTTCTCGTTAGTGTTAGCCGATGAAGGCAGTGAAGAAGAAGTCGCCCCAGATGTCGGCATGTTCGCCGCCCCGGTCGTCGAGCCCGATGGCGAGCAGGTCGCTTATCTGCGCGCCTTCACGCCTTCGCAGAGCGATATCAGCGCCTACGAGCTTATGGTGGCCGCGCCCTCTGGCGTCAGCATCCCGCTATTCCCGCCCGAAGGCGCCGCGGGTCTTCAACCTCAGCGAGTGGCCTGGTCGCCGTCCGCGGAAAATGGGCCTATGATCGCCTTCGTTTACCAAGGCAACCTATGGGTGGTGAACGTGCTGACCAGCGAAGCCCAACAGCTAACCGGCGATGGGCTGGTCACTGCACTTTCGTGGCGCTAGCGCGGGGCGCGTGCTAGAATTCATCGAGTCTCCCGTCATTGCGAGCGAGCAATGCTTCGAGCGTTAGAGAGAAGCTGGCGACGCGCGGCTATCTACTATTTAGCTGAATCTTCAGCCCGGTCATGGAAAGAGATATTGAGCCCTGTGTTTACATACTAACGAACTGCACGCGCGGATCCTTGTTCCCCCGTCATTGCGAGCGAGCTAATGCTTCGAGCGAGGCGAGAAGCTAGCGATGCGTGGCAATCTGATAGATTGTTGAAAAGTTCAACACGGAAAATGGAAAGAGGCATTGAACCTTGCGTTTATATCCTAACGAACTGGAAACACACGGTGTTGTATACGGGCGTCACCAATAATCTCTATCGACGAATGCAAGAGCATAGAGAAAAGAAAGGCAATAAATTCAGCAGTCGCTACAACTTAAACAAATTAGTATTCGTCGAAACGGCGGAAAGAATGGAAGAAGCGATTGCCTTCGAGAAACAAATAAAGACCGGCTCTCGTAAGAAGAAAATCGAGTTGATAAACACCACGAATCCTGATTGGAATGATTTGTATGACGAATACTTCTAATAATTATCGCGAACTGCAAATCAGTCGAAGACTTATTACAAAGCAACTAGTAGACTGCTTCGCTTCGCTCGCAGTGACGAGAACTACGCCATGCGCATCTTAATCACCGGCGCTGCCGGTTTCCTCGGCTCCCATCTCTGCGACCGCCTCCTGGCTGAGGGCCATGATGTCGTCGGCATGGACAATTTCATTACGGGCAAGCGCGAGAACATTGCCCACCTTTCTGGCAACGAGCATTTCAGCTTTATCCGCCACGACGTTTCCAACTACATCCACGTGCCCGGCAAGCTGGACGCAGTGATGCATTTCGCGTCGCCCGCCAGTCCCAACCCGGCTTCTCCCATCGGCTACCCCAATCTGCCTATCCAAACGATGAAAGCTGGCGCTCTCGGTACGCATCACACCCTTGGCGTTTCCCTCGCTAACCAGGCGCGCTTTATGCTGGCGTCCACCTCCGAGATTTATGGCGATCCGCTGGAGCATCCGCAAAAGGAAACCTACTGGGGCCATGTGGACCCCATCAGTGAGCGTTCCGTTTACGACGAAGCCAAGCGTTTCGCCGAGGCGCTAACCATGGCCTACCACCGCTTCCATGGCGTCAACACATGCATCGTGCGCATCTTCAACACCTACGGCCCGCGCATGCACGTGGACGATGGCCGCGCCTTGCCTAATTTCATTACCCAGGCGCTGCGCGGTGAAAAGCTCACCATCTACGGGGACGGCCAGCAGACGCGCAGTTTCTGCTACGTAGACGATTTGATCGACGGCATATATAAGTTGCTGGTTTCCGATGTGCACCAGCCGGTGAACCTGGGCAATCCCGACGAGATGACTATCGAGGTCTTCGCCAAAGAAATCGACAACTTGGTGGGCAAGAAGGTCGGCTTGGTCTACGAGCGAGACCGCATGCTGCCCGGCGACCCGTTGCGCCGCCAACCCGATATCACCCGTGCGCGTGAATGGCTGGGCTGGCAGCCCAAGGTTGGGCTCAAAGAAGGGCTGCAAAAGACGATTCCTTATTTCAAAGAGCAGTTGGGGATTTAAATGTCGTTGCACACGCGCGCATCCTTGTTTACCCGTCATTGCGAGCGAGCTAATGCTTCGAGCGAGGCGAGAAGCTGGTGATGCGTGGCAATCTGACAGATTGTTGAAAAGTTCAACACGGAAAATGGAAAGAGACATCGAACCTTGGGTTTATATCCTAACGGACTGGAAACACACGGTGTTGTATACGGGCGTCACCAATAATCTTTTTAGACGAATGGAAGAGCATCGGGAAAAGAAAGGCAATAGATTTACAAGCCGATATAACATAACAAAATTGGTGTATGTTGCAATCACAGAAAGAATGGAAGACGCCATTGCATTTGAAAAGCAGATTAAATCCGGGTCGAGACAAAAGAAAATCGACTTAGTCAATAGTCTGAATCCTGATTGGGACGATCTATATGACGAAATGTTTGGTTGATCAAGTAATTCGTCGTAGAATCGCTTCGCAAGTTAAAGATTGCCACGTCGCTCCCTCGCTTTGCGAGGTCGCGTCCTCGCAATGACGAGATAGCTAGTGAGTCTCCTCTCCTCCCGTAAAGAGCAAAAGCGGTTTGTCAAATTTGCCATCGTTGGGGCTATCGGCACCTTGGTCGATTATTCGATTTTCAATT
>CAYJMC010000017.1:9763-41100 GCA_964371335.1 uncultured Anaerolineaceae bacterium | reverse complement strand
TACCGGTGAGCGTCCACTCAGAGACCCCGAAGTCGCCACACGCCCAGTGTGTGTCGTCTGCGTAATGCACGTCGGGAATCCCCTCGAACCGTTTTGCGAGCCCGGCGCGCACCGCGTCTTTCCCTTTATACGTGTCTCCCCTTGGCCGAGCGCCTCTCGGCATGTGAAACACACAGTCGTCGGCAAAGAAGCTCATGATCGAATCGAGATCATGGCGGTTGAACGCATCCAGGAACTCCTTCAGAAGCTCGACCGTTACAGGCTTTGCCATCAGTAACTTTCCAGGAAAAGAATTAACCAATTGAAAGTTGTCATCCTCTGATTCTAACAGGGCAGAACTATAGTCATTGATGCCCACGCGATTTACCTGGTTCCCACGGTCGGAGCCTGTCCCGAGGCCCCCGCATGAGTGGGCAGCGAGGGATGGGACTCTCGTGTCCCGCTCCGCGGGGTATTTGTCCACCTCCCTGACGTCCTTACGGAATACTTATCTCCCGAATGGCGCGTAGGATATGACGCTGCCCGTCGGGCCGAGCAACGGCACCACAGAGCCTCCTCAAAAGTAACTGATCGATTGTCTTAATCGATCAGTGCATAACAAGTATCGCGTTAGAATTACCCGGATCAGAAATGGCCTCGAAATCCCGGCGCTTCCCATTGGCGTCGCTCAGGGCAAGCTTTGAGCCACCGGATTTGGGCAGGGTGGACCTGAACAGGCGGGCGCGCCTCCTCCACACCATACTCATTTTCCTGCTTGGATTCACAATCATCCTTGGCTTCATCTACTGGCTGCTGGTTCCTGGCTGGCTCGGCCGATTTTTCGTATTCCTGGCTCTGGGCGTGGAGGTGCTTTCTTTCTTCGCCCTAAAATCGGGGAGATTGCGCCCCGCCGGCGCCATGCTGGTTTATTTGCTGTGGGCCGTGATCATGCTTAATATCCTGTTCACCGACGGCATTCGCAGTCCCTCGGTGCTCGGGCAACTGCTGCTCGTTTTCCTGGGCGGCCTGCTCATCAGCACGCGCTTTGCCGGCGTGCTCGCTGCGCTTACGTTGCTCGGCAACTATGCCGCCTTGCGACTGGAGCTCGACGCCAGCCTGCCTTATGGCGAGCTTCAACTTACCCTGCCAGGGACCTGGGTAATCCAATCCGCGTATCTGCTGCTGGCATTTGGCCTTGCGCTGGTGATGGCACGCCACATCCGCGATTCGCTCGAGGACGCGCGCGATAACGAACAAGGTCTCAAAGAGCACGTCGCCGAACTGCGATTGGCCCAGGCTCAGTTGGAAATGAGCGACCAAAATTTGCGCCGCCGCGAACGCATCCTGGAGACCTTGCGAATCGCTGCCGAGAAGTTATTCCGGGGCCACAGTTTCAGTGCTGCGGTTCGAGAAATACTCAAAGACCTTAGCGAAGCAACGGACGTTGACCGGGTGTACATTTTCGAGAATCACATGAGCGAGACCGGTGACCTGCTCGCCAGCCAGCGTTACGAATGGGCGGCCGAAGGAGTTGAAGCACAAATTAATAATCCGGCGCTGCAATCATTTTCCTATGCACGCGACGGCTTCAGTCGCTGGGCGGATTTGCTGGCGAACAACGAAATCGTTAAAGGCCGGGTGAATGATTTCCCCCCTTCGGAAGGTAAACTCCTCAACTCGCAAGGTATCCTCTCGATTCTCGTTGTACCTATTTTCGTAGGCGATGAATGGTGGGGTTTCATGGGTTTTGACGAAACCCAAGAAGAGCGAGAGTGGTCACCGGCCGAGCAGGAAGCGCTGCGCGGCGCCGGCGGCATCCTGGGCGGGGCTATCGAACGGAGGCGCGCAGAACAGGCCCTGGCTGTCAGTGAAGCTCGCTACCTTGCCATTTTGCAGGACCAATTCGATTTGATCGGGCGCTACAAACCTGACGGTCAATTGATTTTCGCGAACGATGCTTACGCCCGCTATTTCGGCATGGACTCAACAAAAATTTCGCAGATGACCATCTTTTCCCAGGTGCTTCCGGAAGCCGTCGGGGCTGTGAAAGCAAAGATTGAATCGCTCAGTCCGGAAAACCCCATGGCGGTGAGTCAGAATTTAAACCGGCGTGCGGATGGCGAACAGCGCTGGGTCGAGTGGACCGACCGCGGCACGTTCGACGCCGAAGGCAACCTCATAGAGATTCAAGCGGTGGGCCGCGATGTCCACGAAGAAGTTCATTTGCGCAAGCAGCTGGAAGAAAATCTAATCCAAATGGAAACGCAAGCGATGAGCGATGGCCTCACGGGATTGCTCAACCGCCGCGCCATCATGGAACATGCCGAAGCCGAATGGCAACGCGCCCAGCGCGAACACCGCGCCCTCAGCCTGATCGTAATGGACGTGGACCGCCTGAAGGAAATCAACGACACGTTCGGCCATTTGGTCGGGGACCAGGCGCTGATCCAGCTTGCCGAATTAATGCGCAGCGGCATGCGCCGCTACGATTGGGTGGGTCGCTGGGGCGGCGACGAATTCCTGCTGGTGCTGCCGGGCACGGAGCTTCAGGAAGCCCGCGAGGTGGCCGAGCGCCTACGGGTGCGTTTCAAACAAAATAAAATCACGCTCAAAGGCGGCCAGGAAATCGAATGGCACGTGAGCCTGGGCGTGGCCAGCCAATCCGGCATTGACCCGGGCAAAGACAGCCTGCAAAACCTGCTGGCTCGCGCCGACCAGGCGCTGTACAAAGCCAAACAAGCCGGCCGCGACCAGGTGGAGGTGGAGGAGTAGCGACCAAGGGATTCTGATTTTGTGGGGATAACTACCAGGCCAATCAACCACTAGCATCACAGGAAGAAGGTTCCTGCCCCATGATATTTCTACCAGGGCTATGTTTTAAGTTATAGTTCGCATGCAGATTGGATATTTACTCAAGTATCTCCTCAACCATGAAACTTTCGAAAATCATCAGTGACTTGAACAGACTGAACAGGGCTGGCGATGTGTCGCTTGAATTGCGTTCACGTATGTTCGGCATCGTGTTCTGGGTAGCCACCGGGCTGATGTTGTTGGGGTTTGTGCTTTGGGGCCGGGTGATGGATGCTCCTCTGACCCAACGAGGGTTGCAAGCCTTTGGTTTCCTGATGATGGCTTTCGTTTGGTCGATATGGAAGCGTCAAAAAGTGGATCTGGCCGCCCTGTTACTGGTCATAGCTTTTTGGCTGCCAATTACCCTGGCGATCATTATCGATGCGAGGAAGGCCAGTTACTGGCTCGTGCCGCAAGTATTGCTGCTTATTTTCACTCGATTGATACTCAATGGGCGCATAGCAGTCGGGCTGACCTTAGCCACTCTGGTTGCTGATTTTGCGATTTATACATATGATTTAAATCAGTATTTGCCTGGTGAAATCCGCACACTGATTCCTGCGAATGATTGGGCGGCCATGGCGATCAGTTTCCTATCTATCCTCTTTATTTTCTACATAACCGATAATTTCGTAGTAGAAACGGTGCGCAGCGTGAAAGCCACCGAAGGCCGCTATCGTTCTCTCTTTGATAAGACGAATGATGCCGTCTTCCTGGTCAATCCAGAACAACGCCTCCTCAACTTGAATCAGCAAGCGGCCGACCTTCTTGGATACCGGATCGATGAAATGATTGGCAAGCCTTATTCGGATTATGTGGCTCCAGAAGAAAAACAGAAAGTCAAAGATAACTTCAAACAGTTGGAAAAAGAAGGAACTTCACCGCTATTTGAACGGCTCATGGTGCGTAAAGACGGCAGCCGCTGCCAGGTCGAATTCAACGCCACTGCCATCCATGGCGAACAAGGCGAGCTTCTTTATTACCAGGGTATTGCCCGCGACCTCACCGAGCGCAAACGACTTGAGCAGCAACTGCGCTATTCCCTCGAAGAGATGGAAACGCTGGCCATGCAAGACCCGCTTACCGGTCTGCTCAACCGCCGCGCCATCACCGAGCATGCCGAAGCCGAATGGCACCGCAGTGCCCGTGAGCGGCGGCCCATGTGCCTGATTCTCATCGACCTGGACAACCTGAAAGACGTGAACGACTCTCTCGGCCATCAGGTGGGCGATCAGGCCATCATCGAATTGTCCGCGGTCATCAAGGCTTCCCGCCGCCGTTACGACTGGGCAGGCCGCTGGGGCGGTGATGAATTCATGCTGGTGCTGCCCGGCGCCAATTTGGTTGAAGCCTACGACGTGGCCGAGCGCCTGCGCGCCCAGTACATAGAATCCCCGGTGGTGGTCGGGATGCCCGAGCCTATCCGCCCGCACATAAGCCTGGGCGTTGCTTGCTATTCTGGCCGGTCCGGCGAAGATATCCCTCTTACCCAACTTATCACTCAAGGCGACCAGGCGCTCTACCGCGCAAAACAGCTAGGGAAAAACCGTGTGGAGCTGTACCGAGACGAAAAATAAAAAAGCAGCCTATGAATCCAGAACCGAATCGAAAGGGGTCAACCCCTTTCCTGCGCTCGTTGCGCCTTCCTGTCACCCTGCGCACCCGCGGCCGCCTGACACTGGCCCTGGTTGCCATGGCGGTATTGCCTGTCCTGCTTATCGGCGCCTTCTCCTATAGCCTGGCCCAAAAGACGCTCCACGAGCGCGTTTACGCCCAACTGAATAGCGTATTGGACCTCCAGCGAGCCGCCATCTCGCGCTGGTATGACCGGATCACGGCCGACACCATGCTCCTGGCCAACAGCTACGTCAACCAGGAGCACCTCACCATAATCATCGACCCGGACGCGGAACCCAGCGTCCAGGCTTCCTATCGCTTCTATCTCACCGAATACATTCGCTCCCTTTTGATCGCTCGTCCTGATTACACCGAGATTTTTTACGTGCTCCCCGACGGCGAAGTGCTGCTTTCCACTGATTCTTCGCACGTGGGCGAAAACTTTTCAGATTTAGACATCGTCACGCGGATTCTTTCTCAACCAGAAGGAGTCGTTGTGCAAGACATAACCGCTGTCGACGGCGGCACTGAAATGGCGTTTGGAAATGTATTGCACCGCGTCGAGTTAGATGAAATGGAGCAGACCGAAGTGGTGAACGCCGCCGTAATCATCCGCGTGCGCCTCGAGGATAGCTTTTTCCCCCTCTGGCTTAGCTGGCCTGCCGGACGGGAAACCGGCGAATTGCAGATCCTCATTCAAAGTGCCGGCAAGTGGGTGTATGCCAGCCCATTGCGATTCTCCGCTGCCCCTCCCCTCTCCCAGCCGTTACCCGAAGAATTGCAATCCCTAATGAACACCGGGGCGAACTTTAACCCGATTTGGTGGACCCAGGATTACCGCGGCGAAGACGTTCTCATAGGCACTCGCTACATTCCGCAAACGGGATGGGTATTAGCGGTTCAGCAAAGCCAATCCGAGGCGCTGGGCGCTATCAATGAGCTCCGCGATGTTTGGTTGTTGGTCACGGCTATGGTCTTGGTGGCTGCGCTCGCCTTCGCCCCCTGGTTGGCCCGCAACCTCACCGATCCGCTGCGCCAACTGACGCAGGCCGCACAAAAAGTGCAGGAGGGAAACCTCAATACATCGGTTTCCCTGGATCGCAGCGACGAATTCGGGGAGTTGGCCAACGCTTTCAACAACATGATTGCTTCGGTGGGCGCGCAGGCCAGCCGCATCGAGCAGCGCAGCCAGGAATTGCAGGCGCTGGTCAACCTCTCGGACGACTTCCTCAGCTCGATGGATGTGCACAAGACGCTCGAAAGCGCCTTGCGCGAAGCGCTGGCTTCCACCAAAGCGGAGAAAGCCGCCGCTTTCCTGATGCTGGAGGACGGGAAAACTTTTGAGACTACGGCGCAAATCAACATGCCCGATGGATTACTCCACGTCCGTTACCCTCTGGACGCTCACAGCGCCCCGGGCTACACCATGATGCAGCGCAAAGTGATTACCTCGCCTGACATCAATGAGGAAACGCGCTTCAGTGTGCCGCCTGCCATCCGTAACCTGGGCGTGAGATCCAACCTAAGTGCGCCCATGCTCATCGACGGGCGCACCATCGGCGCTATCACCCTGGTCACAACAAAACCACACGAATTCAGCCCGGGAGAAATCGGAATGGTGCAGGCCATTGCCAATCACACCGCCGTTGCCCTGGAAAGGATCAAACTGGTCAGCGACCGTTCCGAGATGTACGATCGCACACTAAGCGCCCTGGTGGCCGCATTGGACGCCCGCGACCGGGAAACCGAAGGCCACTCGAAACGGGTCGTGGCTTACGCGCTGGCGCTGGCGGAAAAGATGGGCGTGCCAGCCGAAGGACGCCAGGAAATCGCCCGCGGCGCCATGCTGCACGACATCGGAAAGATCGGGGTGCCAGACTCTATTTTGCATAAGACCGGCACTTTAGGCGAAGGTGAATGGGCCATCGTGCATAAGCATCCTGAATGGGGAAAGCAAATCCTCGAAGGCATTCGCTTTTTGGAAGGCCCAGCCCAGATGGTGTTAACCCACCACGAACGCTGGGATGGCAGCGGCTACCCGCTGGGCCTCAAGGGCGAACAGATCCCACTGGGTTCCCGTATTTTCGCCGTTGTGGACGCCTTCGACGCCATGACCTCCTATCGGCCCTATCGCAATCCCGAGAGTTACCCAAAGGCCCGCGCCGAAATTCGCGAAGGCCGCGGAACTCAGTTCGATCCGGCCGTTGTGGATGCATTCCTTAAGGTGACCAAAGAAGAGTGGGTGCAATTGCGGGAAAGCCAGGGCTCGCGGCCCATGCAGATGGGTTCGCTGCGGCGCATTGGCTCGGGACAATTACAGGCGATGAATGTGATCGTGGCGGCCATCACTTCCTCGCTCGAACTCACCGAGGTGTTGGCCCACACCGCCCACACATTGGTAGACGTGACTCGCGCCAGGGCTGCCGCCATTTATCTGTTCGAAGGAGATGAAGTCCGCTTCAGCGCCGGGGCGAACATTCCGGAAGAATTAAGCGCGGGAAGAGACGAATTACAGGATCTGATCGAAAAGCAAGGTATTCAAGAAGGGCGCACCCAATTCTATGAAGATATTTTTGCGGAAAAGGGAAACATCAGCAAACGCATTCAACAATTCTGCCCCCATTGGATGTCTTGTGTTTGCGTCCCCTTACAGGAGGAGGAGCGCGTGGCGGGCGCCCTGTTGGTTTTCAGCGATGCACCTTACATATTCGATGAAGAAGACCGCCTTATGTTCACCCAGGTGGGCAGGCAATTAGGCCAGGCGCTGGTTAATACACGGGTCCATGAGAGGGTGCGCGTCCAAGCCATTACCGATGGGCTCACCGGGGCCTATAACCGCCGTTACCTGGACGATTTCCTCAACATCGAAGTGAAGCGTTGCCAGCGTTATCAGCGGCCCATGGCCATTATGCTCCTGGACATGGATGATTTCCATGGGTGCAACGAAAAAGGCGGGCACCAAGCCGGGGACAAAGCGCTGCGCGACGTGGTGCAACTCCTTAATCTCGGCGTACGCTCCGTAGACCTGGTGGCGCGCTATGGAGGCGAAGAATTTTTGGTGGTGCTGCCGGAGACGGTTGCAGAAGGCGCTATGGAAGTTGCCGAACGCGTACGTCGTCTTATCGAAAAGCATCGCTTCCCCTGCGGCTCGCTAACCGCCAGCGTGGGCGTGGCTGCCAGTCTGTTCCATGACGGCGATTCCCCCGACGTCGAAGAATTGATTGGCCGCGCCGACAAAGCGCTGTACCGCGCCAAGGCAGACGGCCGCAACCGCGTCCGCTTATGGGATGAAGGAATGGTGACTGGAAGGGATAGGCCATAAGTCTTATTCGGCCATTCTTGCGTTATCATCCCCCCATGTTGAAGCGAAACCGAGGTGCCAGGGCACCGCACTCAACCCACAAGAAATATGACGCCATTGATCCGGCACTTAAACTCCAGGAGCTAGCCAGCCGCCAGCTTGCCCGCTTCTTGCACGACGGCCCCATCCAATCGATCGCAGCATTGGCTATGCGCGCCGACCTGGCCAACCGCCTGATGGACAGGGACCCGGCTGCAGCCGTGGAGGAAGTCCGCAATCTGGAAGACCTGGCCCGGCGCACCACGAAAGAAATGCGCCATCTCCAATTCCTCCTGCGCCCGCTTTCCCTGGAATCCGCCGGCCTCGTAGCGGCACTCGAAGACCTGGTGCATCATGAAAATGAACTTTTCCAGGTCGTTCAACTAGAAGCCAATCAAAAAACCGCCGCGAATTTGGATCTCTACAAAGCTGGATTACTTTTCCAGATCGCGTCAGAGGCGGTCGCCAATGCGCGCAGACATTCGCAAGCGAAAACAGTCACAATCAAATTGACCCACCCTGAGGTCGATGTGTTGCTGTTGGAAGTGCAAGATGACGGCGTCGGCTTTGATTGGCCGGCCTTGGAGTCCAAGCCGCGCGAAGAACGCGGGGTGGGACTGGAACTGATGCGCATCCGCGCCGGGTTGCTGAACGGCGAATTGGGGATCGACACAGCAAAGGGTCGCGGCACCACCGTGCGCGTTGCCGCGCCAATCGAGTGAGATCGCACTCTCCTCGCTGGCTGAGGACAGCCGGCACGCTGTGGATGCTGGCCCTGCTCGTCTGGTTGCCTTTCGAAGACACCCAAATGTGGACCGCGTTGGCGTTGGCTGCGGGAGGCTGCCTCTGGCTTGCCCTGCGCTGGCAATTCGCTAAATCACATCCCACGAATTGGCTGCACCATCTGGCCGCGGGCGCATTGCTAGGAGCCGCGGCGCCGTTGCTGGCCGTCGCGCTGATGGCACTGAAAAGCGGCTTGCACGCCCATGGGTTCGCGGACTTTACCGCACGGCAATTGTGGGAGGTAATGAATCTAATCCCACTCGCCTCCATTCTCGGCGCGCTTGCAGGATTGGCTATTTCTATGTCTGTAAAACGAAATCTCTAATCTCAGTCTCTAATCCCCGCTCCTCCAAATAACAAATAACCAGTAACCAACTGGTCAGTTTCCAATTACTATTTACTAATTACCATTTACCAAGTACCATCGCGGGAATTTGGGCAAACGGAGGAGTGTATGGACACAAAAGAGCTTATCAAGCGTGTACAGGAAGACGAAATCAAATTCATCTCGCTGCAATTCTCCGACGTGACCGGAGCCGTCAAGAGCGTCGATATGCCCGTCCGGAGCCTGGAAGCCGCCCTCGATGACGGCGTCTGGTTCGATGGCTCTTCTGTGGAAGGTTTCGCCCGCATCCAGGAATCCGACATGCATTTGCGCCTTGACCCCGCCACCTACGCGGTGCTGCCCTGGAGCAGCCAGGAGCGCCGCCGGGCGCGGGTCTTCTGCGACATCTTCATGCCCGACGGTAAACCCTTCGAAGGCGACCCGCGCGGCACCCTTAAGCGCATCCTGGCTAGGCTCGCCAATCGTGGCTGGGTCTACAACGTGGGCCCCGAGCCTGAATTCTTCCTCTTTAAGCCGTCCGACGGCGGCGTCCACCCGGTGCCACACGACATCGGCGGCTACTTCGATTTCTCGGCTTACGACGAAGCCGTGCGCGTGCGCACCATGTTGATGGACGCGCTGGATAGCATGGGCCTCGAGGTGGAAGTCGGTCACCACGAAGTCGCACTGGGGCAACACGAGATCGATTTTCGTTTTGCCGATGCACTGCGGGCAGCCGACAACGTGCTCACCTTGAAATACACGGTCAAGGCCATTGCTGCCCAACATGGCCTCACCGCTTCCTTCATGCCCAAGCCGGTCTTTGGCATCAACGGATCTGGCATGCATTGCCACCAATCCCTGTTCGACAAGAAGGGCGAGAATTTATTTTTCGACGCGAAGGATGAATATCACCTCTCGAAAGTTGCCTATGCTTTCATCGCAGGGCAACTGGCGCACGCCCGCTCGCTGGCCGCCCTCGTGGCCCCCACCGTCAACTCCTATAAACGACTGGTGCCCGGCTACGAAGCTCCCGTATACATCGGCTGGGCGCAAATCAACCGTTCGGCGCTGATCCGCATTCCGCGCTACACAGAAGGCCGCCACAACGCCATGCGCGCCGAACTGCGCTTCCCGGACCCGTCATCGAACCCTTACCTGGCCTTCGGCGGAATGCTGGCAGCTGCGCTGGATGGCATCGACAAGAACCAGGCGCCGCCCGAGCCGCTCAATAACGTCAACCTGTATCACCTCAGCAACGAGGAACGCGTCAAGCTCGGCGTCGGCGAATTGCCGGGCTCCTTGGCAGAAGCCCTTAGCGAACTGGACAAAGATGAGGTCCTGAAGGAAGCTCTGGGGCCCATCGTCTACGAAGCCTTCAGCCGCGCCAAATGGTCCGAGTGGGACGATTACCGTATCCACGTCACCGATTACGAGATCGAAAAGTATTTAGAGACGGCGTAATTTAAATGATCACCACAGGGACACTGAAGCACGGAGATTTGTAAATAGAATTCTCCGTGTTTCCGTGCTTCCGTGGTTTGCTTTTTCACCAACGCTTATAATCGCCCCATGCCGCGATTGACCAAAATCTACACTCGCACCGGTGACGATGGCAGCACCGCTCTTGGCAGCCGCCAACGGGTGTCCAAAGACAACCCGCGGGTGCGCGCCTACGGCTCGGTAGATGAGCTGAACTCATTTCTAGGCCTGGCGCTGGCTCAGGGCCTCAGCCCGCGGCTGGCAGAAACCTTGCCCCCCATCCAGAACCAGCTATTCCACCTGGGCGCGGAACTCTCATTTCCAGCGAACAAAGAGGAGGAATCAAGGAAAGCTACGCTTTCCGCAGTTGCGAGGAGTGGCTTGCGAAGCAAACCCGATAAAGCAATCCCCAAGATTCCGCGCATCGAGGCGCACCACATCCAAGCGCTTGAGGAACTCATCGACGAGCTCAACGCGGTCGTCGGGCCGCTGGAGAACTTCATCCTGCCCGGTGGCTCGCCGGGCGCCGCGGTCTTGCAGGTGGCCCGCGCCGTCTGCCGCCGCGCGGAGCGC
This sequence comes from uncultured Anaerolineaceae bacterium, assembly GCA_964371335.1. Taxonomy (GTDB): domain Bacteria; phylum Chloroflexota; class Anaerolineae; order Anaerolineales; family UBA11579; genus JAMCZK01. The sequence goes on along the minus strand of CAYJMC010000017.1, from coordinate 30,151 downwards.
CGCGTTGTCACTTTGGCCCGCGAAGAAACGCTGCGCCCGGAGGCGCTGGCCTACCTTAATCGGCTATCGGATTTGCTCTTTGTAATGGCGCGCTACGAAAACAAACAGGCAGGAATCGTTGAACCATTGTGGGATACAAAATCGTAGCGGTTAGCTGTTAGCGGTTAGTTATAGGCTTCAAGCTTTAGGCTATAAGCCAAATCAAATCGGTAATCGAAAACTTGTCCCGAGTTAGGGTCGGCTTTCAACCGACCCGTATTGCGAGCGAGTTTCTTTTGCGAGCGCGGCAACCTTCAGCCGCCTTGGTGGCGACGAGGGATCACTAATCAAAATTCTGAAATGCTTATTTCCCATTTAAACGATATACGCGCACATACTCCAGGCCATTAATCCTCACCTGGTATTCCGGGTCAATGCCTTCCAAGGCGTCCAATAAATTCTGCGGGGTGCCGCGTTGCCATTGGTGAATGTAAATCACCAGATATTCTTTGGCCAATAACGCGTCCAGGTCAACCTGATTGAGTTCTAGGGCTACGGGAATGTCGTCTGCGTGCGCGCTGGTCAGCAGATTGAAACTCACGCTGTACCAGGCAGCCACATCGCCCGGTTCGACGTTGGCTTGCCGATTGAGATAATCGGCGGCCTGGTCCAATCCCTCGCCCCAACCCACCATCATTACTTCAGGCGCCTTGGTATTGCCTCCCATCAGCGGATTGTAGTAACTGAGGTAATAAGGAAAACTGGGCAGCGCGCTGGCTAGCTGCAGCGCGGCAACGCCAGCTAAGAACGCGGTGGCTTGCCAATGCGCCGGCTGCAGCCACTTGACGCGAGCCGCCAATTGAACCCATCCCCAGCCAGCCACTAAAATGAGCGGGGGTATAGCCGGCAGCAGGTAACGATCGAATTTCTTGCTAGCAATGGTCATGAACAAAATGAAGCCGAAAGAAAATAGCAAAAGGCATTCTACTGATAGAAATCCCGTTTCTCGTTTGTTGGATTTGGCGAATAAAGCCCAAATCGCAAGCCCAACTCCGATCACCACCAAAGGCGTACTTCGCCACAGAAACACCAGCGGATAAAAACCCCAGCCCGCTGCACCCAAATCGCCTTCGGGATAAACCTTGCCATTGAAGAAAACCGGGCCGCTGTATTCGCCTTCGGCAGAGCCAAGGGCATAGCTCGCCATTTGATTCGGAATCCCAATAGGATCAGCCCAAAGCGCAGGGAAAAAAAAGAACATCACCAGCAAAGCAATGACCAACCAGAGGAACGGCGCCCCCCACAGCGGCAAAGCAAGAGGCCGCGCTTGCTTGCGTTCTCGCCACCAAAAATACGCGCTGAACGCCAGCATCGCCGGCAACAGGAACCACGCAGGTGTTTTCGTCAGCCAGGCGAATCCCGCGGCTATTCCGGAAATCGTTAGCGATTGCCAACGGCCTTCACGCAAAAAATCCAGACACGCCAACAACGCAAGTAACATAAAAGAGGCCAGCAGCCCATCCAGGTGCAGCAAGCGCTGATGTGCAAGAGTAAACGGATCGAGGGCCAGCAAGGCCATACCTAACGCGGCGGCAGGCAATCCGAACAACCGGCGCGCGAAAGGCCAGGTCGCCAGGAATGTCGTCGCATGGACAACCACGAGCGCCATGCGTCCTGCGGCCAGCACGCTCATCGGGTTGATGCCGCGGTTTTCCATCAGCGTCAGCAACTGCGAATCATGGATGGGGTCAAAGCCGACGCGGCTGTATTCAGGGAACTCGAGCCAAAAGCCTGCTGCCCCAGCCCAAAGCGTCACCACGCCCGGATGCGGGCTTTGGTATGTTTGGTTCCATTCTCCGTTAGAGAGGGCTAGGTAGAAATTCGCTGAACGCCGCAGCCACAAGGCTTCGTCAGTCGTGACAAAACGGCCCAGGGCGGGCAGCCGCAGGGCGAGGAAAAGAAACAGCAGAAGCGCAGGCGTCAGGATACCGAACCAGCGGTCGCGTCGACTTCTCATCACAAACTTTGGCGATTATAGCCAAGGAACCGTAAACGGTTCCGCAGTTGCGAGCCAGCGCTGCGCTGGAGCCTGCAAGTGTGTAGAGAACGGGGTTGATCTAATTGTTCTTCACTTCATCTTTGTCCCCGTTCTCCAATCGGTCGGCAGGATTTCTTTTTATTTTATCGATTCGCTCAACCTGCCGACCGAAAACCCCTTGACAAGCATTTTTGTCGAGCCGCTTGACAAGCCCTTGAAAACAATCCGATTCGGCATACAATATAGAACATAAGTTCTAGAAAATCCCCTCATGGGGGGCTTAGTGATCAAAACCACTTTACCGAACCGCAGAGCCGTTTCCCAGATCGTCCGGGAATACCGCATCCTGGCAGGCACCTCCGAGACCGAAGCCACCCTGCGGGCTTTCGCAGATACTCTTAGCGAGGCGCTGCAAAGCGTGGGACGCCGAATCTCTTACCAAAGCATCAAGAATTGGGAAGATTGTCGCCACCTTCCGGACGGTTTCGCCATGATGCGCCTTTCGCAAGCGGCGCACTACGATTGGCGCGGCTCCTTTGCCGAAGATATCTTGGCCGCCCTGTATCCGGAAAGCTTCAAACCCGCGACCGAGATCGGCCGCCGTGCCATCGCTAAACATAAAGATGCTGCGTTCATTGTGGGTAGGAATGGACACAAAACTGAATAGCTATCCCAGGGGGAAACATGCAGACCAATCATCAAATCAAGGTCATCTATCGCCACATCGTGCGCTACGCTTGCGGATGCACAACCACGCTCGTTGAAGCCGAGCGAACCTCGCCAGCGGCGTTGCCGATCTGCACGAGTCACGATTGTATTGCCATAAGCGAAGAAACTACCACCGAATATCGACAGACAGCCGACCCCCAGTCGGTCCCGCAAAGATAGCAGCGCCGCCTGACCCACTCCCTTTCCCGCACCAGGGTCTTTGTCAAGTTAGGTCGACCACCCCCCACCAACAAACAACAGTTTGACAAGTCAAGAGTTACCTTGGGCTGGTTGCGCAAACCTCTTCCTACCCCTACAATGAGGCTGAGCGATTTTGCTTCGCCGCACCATTCCCCATGTGGATCCTGACCGTCCGCTCCGCGGATACCAAACCGGCCGAGTACCTCATCAAGCCCGGCGTAAATAACCTCGGCCGTCGCCAGGATAACGACATCGTCATTGCCGATGAAGCTGCCTCGCGGCAGCACGCCCAAATCCATCTCGACGAAGCGACCAACAGCCTTACCGTTCGCGATTTGGGCAGCCGCAACGGCACTTTTATCAACCGCCGTCGGCTCACTGAAAAATTCGATTTCAGACTCAACCCCAACGACGTGCTGCGCATCGGAACTTATGAAATCATGGTCACCCAGGCAGCCGATACCGGGGAAGAAGAACCCGCGCCTTCCGGTTTTCAGCCTTTCAGCCGCGAACTGCTCCTGGAATCCTTCGACAATCACGCCATACTGCTCTACGAAGTCATCCAGCAACTCAACAACATCCTCGACATAGATGTAGCCTTGAAAGAAGTTTCCCGGCTTTTGCAGTTAACCCTGGGAGCGGATAAATGCCAGGTGGTCCTGGCAGAAGATTTCGGGCGGCTGAAGGAACTCGGGTTCCCGCGCACTATTGCGCGCACAGCCATCGAGCGCCGCAGCACGGTGCTGCTGCCGAGCAAGGAACCGGAAAGCAAGCAACTGCTCAGCGATTCAGCCAGGATGCTCCGGGTCCACACTGCACTTTGCGTGCCCGTGGTCAGCAATGACAAGACCATTGCCCTCATCTATATGTACAAAACCCGCTCGGAAACCCGCTACTTTAGCCATCGCGATCTGCAATTGGCGGTTGCGGTAGGCCACCTGGCCGCGCTGACCATCGAGCGGGTCCATTTGATGGAACGCGTTCGTGAGGAGAACCGCATCCGCCAACTGCTGCAGCGTTTCGTGGCGCCCGTTGAAGCCGAATTCTTGCTGCGAAATTATTTGCGCACGGGAAGCCTGCCCGGGCTCACCGAGCAACGCTGCACCATTCTGTTCGCTGACATCGCCGGCTCAATCGGCATGGCCGAACGCCTGGGCGCGAAAAAATTCGGCGAACTGCTGGAGCGTTATTACCAGGACATTACCGACATTGTCTTCCAATATGGCGGTTTGTTGATCAACTACCTGGGGGACGGCGTAATGGCCGTGTTCGGCATGACGGGCTTACACAGCGATCCGGAAGCCAAGGCGGTCGCAGCCGGCCTTGATTTGTTAAAGCTGCTCAAGATGCGTTACCGCAGCGGTGAAAAACGCATCGATGTCGGGATTGGAGTCAACACCGGTTCGGTGGTCGCGGGCTACGTGAGCACCAAAGAGCGCGTTGAGTTGACGGTTGTCGGTGACACCGTCAATGTGGCTTCGGCCTTGCAAACCCAGGCACGACCTAACCGACTTTTGATCGGACCGGAAACCCACGCAGCCGTCCGCCGCGATTTTTCCATCGAAAGCCTGGGCACAACAATAATCAAGGACCGCAGCCAGGCCATTGAGGTCTACGAAGTTTTAGCAAAATAGACAGAATACACAACATAAGCTACGATTTACTGATGACAGAAATCGCCTTTCAAGACCAATACCTAGAGGCACGCGCCGATTGCTGGGGCTGCGGCCGCAACAATCCCGATGGCCTCTACATCAAGAGTTATTGGGAGGGAGCCGAAGCCGTGGCGCATTTCCTGCCCAAGCCGCAGCACACCGGACACAAGGGCGTGGTAAACGGCGGCATCATCGCTACACTGATGGATTGCCACTGCATGGGTTTGGCCATGGCGCATGCCCACCGCCAAGAAGGCCGCGAAATCGGCAGCCAACCACTAATCACCTACGTTACCGGTTCCCTGAAGGTGGATTATCTCAAGCCCACCCCGCTCACTGACCAGCCCATCGAGTTGCGCGCTCACGTCGAGCGCGTCGAGGACCGCAAGACCTGGATGAAGGTCAGTCTGCTCGCCGGCGGTCAGGAGACTGCCCGCGGGGAAGTGCTCGGCATCCGCATTGCCGAGCCGCCGGAAGTGAACGTTTGATTTAAAAACCTGTTTTGTCACTCTGAGCGGCTTTGGCTGCCTGTAGCCAAAGCGTAGCGAAGAGTCCACCCAAAAGCCAGTTAAATGACAAGGCGCAGAATGCACGACAACGTTGATGAGAGATGAAATCTTATTACGTTTATATCCTTGGCAATAATAGGGGCACCATCTACACGGGTGTTGCTAATGACATCATGCGCCGCGTCGAAGAACATAAAAGCAAGAAGAAAAAGAGGTTTACTCAGAAATATCGAATCGATCGGTTATCAAATGTTGAAGAATTTGGCAGCGTTCACCATGCCTTAGAGGCGGAGAAAATAACCAAGTAGCTCGCTCAGAGTGACATCGGAGATGCAGTGAAAATTTCCTATCGCCCCACCTTCGACCAGTTCGCCGACAATTATCTATCCACCTATTACAGCGGCGGCGTCCGTACCATGCAACGGGCCGCCGGAGGCCCAGGCATGATACTGCTTGGGGCCATCGCCATCATCCTCGTCGGCGCACGTTTGCCCGGCAGCTGGTTGCGTCTACCGCTTACCTTGGTTGCCCTGGCAACCGTGCTTTACGGCCTCAGTTACACCGTCCGCCCGCTTGTCAACGTCTTCCTGGTTTGGTTGCGCCGAAAACAGCTATTCGAAGGAAAGAAATCCCTGACCACCCTTGAGCTCAAGGATAACTTCCTGCACGTCAACCAAAGCGGAGAACAAGTGAAAATGCCGCTTTCGCAAATCCAATCAATTCAACACCGTTCTGTCAGCACCTGGATTCTGACCCATGCCGACGTGCTCATCTACATCCCCAGAGGAAACCTGCTTACCGGCGATCACGATAAATTCGTGGCTGCCCTAGAGAAGAAACTAGCCCCGCCCGATGAGGAGGGATGAAAAGAGGAGCGCCGAATGGCGCTCCTCTTTTAGTGGTTAGCAGGTTAATCGCACTCGAAGGTTCGGGTCTTGGCGTTGTTGGCAAAGAGATTACCTGTATCGAGAACACCGCCGCAAGCGTAGTGACTCCAGGTATAGGTGCCCTTGAGGATGCTGACCGTCTTTGAGCCGTCCGCCGGGACAGTGAATACATAAGAGAAGGGACCAGCCAGCCAGATCTGCATATTTGCTCCGGTCTCGTTGACCAATTTAATCTTCACCAGCTTGAGGATCTTCCCAACATCTTCGGTATTTGCAGCCTTGGAGCCGGGACCACCCTTATCGCCACAATCAGGCATGAGCCAAGTCAGTGGCCCAGTAAGGTCAACAGTTCCCCTAACCATGACGCCACAGGCGGTGAGACGGTAATCGTAGACGCCCCGCAAGGGGGTCATGATCTTGGTTGTCTCAGCCTCGACGTGCATGTAATAAGCACGGCCCGTGCCATCAGTGGCATAGAGACGGATGGTAATGCCACGATCAGCGCGGTTCTCGACACGGAAACGGACCAAGTCCTCCTGGGCCAGCGCTGGTGAAGGCAACGCTGCCAGTAAGAGCATTGCAACGAGCAAAGCAAACCTGAGCTTTTTCCCTTTCGTCATCTGGGTCATGTAATAGCTCCTTTATTTAGGGCTGGAGAAACCGAATGGTATTGCACCGAAAACCGAATGTCAAGTGGACTTTCCTGAACCGTCAAAATCCCGCAAAAGCACGGCTGGCCTAGCAGGAAAGTCTTATTAGGCAGTCCTAAAATTACGGCTAATTGGTAGAGGTTTTAGATTGCCCGTAAGGCAAAGGGAATGCTAAAATACGGATAACTAAAGGGTAGCCCAACCAGCTATCATCCCTAACCGTAATCCCGCTTTATCAAAGGAGTAGACATGGCCTACGCATTCACGAATTCCAAAGGCGTCACGTATTACCTGCACGCGCAGACACGCGAAAGCAAGACCGGCAAGCCGAGAACCCTGTATTTCTTCTCTAAAGAGCAGAAAGAAGGTGTGATCGAAGCGGTGCCCGCTGGCTACACCGTAGCGGAAATGGCTACCGGGTTGCCTGTGCTCAAGAAGCAAGGCTAGCGTAGGGAAACAGAAAAACGGCGCAGCATGACTGCGCCGTTTTCGTTTTAACACTCTACCTTACGGAGGATAAATCGCAACGGCCGAACGCCTTTTCCTTCCCAGAAGCTCTGGAACCGAGATTTCACTGGGGCATCCAAGCCTTCCAAATACGGTGCGGCATGCGCAACCTGGAACCGGGCGTCGCCCTCTGCGAGCTGCAGCATTTCTAATAAAAACGCCAGTATATCGCTAGCCACCGAGATCTCGCCATCTGAAGCCAAGGTTGCCGCCATCTGACGGAGAAAAGCTCGGTCGAAGATGCGCCGTTTCTCGTCGCTGGTTTTATGTGGCGGATCGGGAAAATGAAGGTAGACCCTGCGCCATCCTCCAACCGGGAAAAGCGGTGGCAGCAGTTTGAAATCCGCTCGCAACACCCGCAGGTTAGCGAGCCCCTGCTCGGCAGCCATGGCCGCACACGCGGTAGCCGACCGGCGCGAAACTTCGATACCCAGGAAATTGGTATCCGGCTGGCTGGACGCCAGATAGCAAAGGTATTCACCGCTGCCAGGGCCGATTTCTATTTCGAGGGGATGTCCGTTGCCAAACAACTCGTCTGAATTAAGTTGATGAAATTGCTCGGGATGGCTATATAGCTCACCAGGGTCCCAATCCAATAGCAAATGTTGCGCCCGTGGGCTCAACGGACGCAGCTTCAGCCGACCGATTTGCCTACCGCGCGACATGACGATCCGATCCTTGGGCAGCACGCCGATTTCGCCCAAACACTGAACAGACAGCGTACAAGGTAACGCCTCCAAGGAATCCCAGAGCCAGATTGTGCGTAATCCAGGCAATCAGCGCAACCAATAGGGCAACGCTCCATGCCAGCAGACCCCGCAAATCTTTTGCCAAGAGCATATGTTGAACGCCAACATAGGCCAGCAACACACCCAGCGCAGGAAATGGGATCAATCGTAACAAGGACAACAAGCCGGCCCCGCCCAACAGACCCAGCGCCAGGAACATGGCGCCGATGAGCAGCAAGGCCCCACCGGTGCGTGCACCCAGGCGATAGTGCGCGGTTAGCCCGCCACTCCCGTGGCACACCGGCACCCCGCCCAGCGCCGCGGCGGCCACATTGGCCGTACCCATGGTGAGCAGCAAGCGGCGCGGCGACACCCGCTCGCCGGAGGAACCGAAATACTGTCGAGCCGCATCCGAGGTGGCGAACACAGAATTTGCCAGACTCAAGGGTACTTGAGGGAGCACCAAGAGCACGAAGGCCGGCCCGAAATCACTGAGCGATGGCAGCACGAAACTTGGCAGAGTGAGACCCAGTTGAAAGTCGGGGAAACCAAACCGGACCAAACCGAACAGCAGGCCGCTCAGAACCACTATCAGTCCGGCCCAAGACGGGCGCCACAATAAACCTGCCCCCAGGGCCACAGCGGCCAAAAACGCCGCCGCCCACACCCAAGGAATGGACCAGCCACCCAGGGCCAAATTTTCTTCCCATCCTTCAGTCGGGATGGTCACCAGCGTCCAAGCTGAGCGCAGCAATAACAAGCCAAGGCCGATTTGAATTCCACGCACCACGGGCGCAGGAAATAACTTGCCCACCCAGGCAACCGCGCCGCTGATACCCAATAGCAGAAAGATGGCGGCTATCCACCAGGCGCTGGCGGTAATCATGCCCGAGGATAAGCCCAGTGCCAGGGCAGCGGCTGCCAAAGCTTTTAGAGGCTGCACCGGAATAGGCAAACGGTAGACAACCGCATTCAGAAAATAGGCGAACGCCACCACCACAAAAGCCGAACTGGCGTTGACACCGTTCAAAGCAATCAGGGCCAGGAGCAAGGGCAGCATGACCCCAAGATCGGCCAGCGCGCCGGAAAGTTCGGCAAGATCGAAACGGAACTTCGGCATTGTTTGAACCGATTCGGACAGCATGAGACTATTCTTCACTCTGGCGTTGACAGAGGATTAGGAGGCAAGTATTTGCTGGAGACTACCCAACCGGGTGGCAACTGGGCATTAGCCGGCAATGGATCGAGAAAGATGCTTCGCGCCAAGTCTGGGCAGCCGGTGTTGCCGTGGTTGTAATAATCATCGTTGTGTAAATCCAAATAAGTATAAAGTGGGGAATAGCTGCCGTCGTATTGATAATACAAAAGATCTTGGGAAGAGTCGTCGACATGACCATCTGAGTAATTGGGCGCACATTCAGGCACCATGCCCATCAGGTGGAGCAACTCATGCAGGATGGTCATTTCGAAATAACCCGTGAAATCTTCGGATTGCGTAAACTGGCGCGGGCAGGTGAGGTCCAGCGTGGGGTTGTAGCCGCGCAACAGCAAGACCGCGGTGATGCCGGCTCCATCAGGCGGGTAGGTAGCCAGCCCGCAAAAACCCTCGGGCGTCACGAAGAATCCATCGTAGTGCACCACGTACAGCTTGTGGTCGCTGTCGAAGCCGCGGGCCTTGATTTCGTGCTCAATCAGGGCAAGGATTTCCGTGCCCAGATTCGAGATTTGATCGGCGCTGGCGTCCAACGGCAAGAAGCTGATATCCAGTCCCTCTTGGTAGGTGTCATAGCGCAGGCGGCGGCCCGTTTTTCCCTCCAGCCAGTAATTCATCGCGGCAGCCGACTGGGCAATCTGGCCGTTTATATCGAGCTGGTCATCCTTGCCATCGCTGGGCAGCGCGTAAATGAAATGGATCTGATAGCCATCCTCATCGTCAGGTCGGTCAACAGTGCTGTACTGCTCCGTAGTTGTTCGTGCCGGCGTTGGCTGGATGTCAATGGCCGCGCCCACAGGTAAGTCGGTAAGCTCGGCGCTGGATTCTACCGGTGCGTTTTCTTGTTGGGTTGCTTGAATATCGGAGCCCGCTTGTTGAGGAGCAGATTGGCAAGCCTGGACTAGAAACAGAAAGATAAAAAAGACAGCGCTATGCGTTTTGCGTAGTTGGCGAAATTGGATGGAGAACATCAGGCCGCGAGATTATAACGTCGTAAAGCGAAGTGGATTTAAATAAAAACGAGGCGCGTGGCGCCTCGTTTTTAGATTGCAGGATGTCTATCTCAGCGGGCTGATGATGAAAGAGGTTCCCGCTTCACCCACAACAAAGCTGCCAGAGACGAAACGGCCGTAGGCGCTGTAGGAGTAGTTGTAAGTTCCGTCCACCACATTAAACCGATTCAAGCCCGGTACGATCTCGAACGAATAGCTCGTGGGTCCCGTCAAAGTCATACGCACGGGGAAGCTGTAATGGCTGCCGATGCGTAAATTGGTGCGTACCGCTTCGGGAGCCGCGATACCCAATGGATGGAGCGCGACAACCTCACAACTATATAGAGTAAGCCGCGACTTGCCATTTTTTGTTATTTGCACAAAACCGGTTAAATCTCCTCCACAAGCGGTGTATTTGAACGAATAAAACCCTGTTTGCAGATTGATGAATTTATTGGTGCCGAGGGAAACGGACAGATTGTATGTTTGTGGGCCGACTAATTGCAGAGTCAGCGCTTCACCTAGGTGGCTGTCCACCACAAACTTTTCATATGTGGCAACTGCTCCGCAAGGTTCGATGACCAGCCACTGCTGATCGTCTTCAACTTTTATTTCGCCGGAGAATTTCTCCCCGCAGGCGCCGTAGCTGTATTTGTAGGTGCCTTCAACAACCGTCTTCTGCCATTTTCCGGGTAGAAGAGTAAACGAGTAGTCATCAGGGCCGGTCAATATGACCTTGACGTCTTCTTCCGTGTCGTTGTGGATGTTCAGATCCCATTTTTTGGGGGCAGCCGCGGCCGGGGAGACCACCGTCAAAGCTATCACCAACACCATGAGGAGTGAAAACCAGGTTCTTTTCATTCGATAACTCCTGTCACTAGTTTTTGCCGACGAGGCGGATTACTTTGGCTCTTTACACCTGGATGGCCCGGCCGGAAACGCAACCCCGCGATAATAGCCAATGAAAACTTGAATGTCAACACAAGTTCTTATAGGCCCCAGGCGCCATATAATCCAGGCGTGGCTGGAACACCTTCCCGCGACCCAATTCACCGGTTTAGCGATCGAGCAGAGAATTATCGAAGATATCGGCCCGGATACCCGGATGAACTATATGGTTATTTGCGCCAGCACGCCGGCTTGGCCGCAGGTGATCGAGTCGCCGACCTCGGCTCCGGCACGGGTTTGCTAAGCCACCTCTTCCTCGATCGTGGCCACGAAGTTTATGGCGTCGAACCGAACGATGCGATGCGCGCGGCCGCCGAAGAAAACCTGGCTGGTCGACAAAATTTTCACAGTATCTCCGGGCGGGCAGAAGCGATTCCCCTGCAGGACGCCTCAGTAGATTTCGCCGTGGCGGGACAAGCCTTTCATTGGTTCGATCCTAAGAGAACGAAGGTTGAAGTCAAGCGCATTCTGAGGCCAGGCTGCCAGATTGCGCTGATCTGGAACAATCGCCAAATTGAATTCAATCCATTTCATCGTGATTACGAATCGCTGCTCGAGCGATTCGGTGTCGACTATGCTCGGACGGCGAGGCGCTGGGCGATCACCGATAAGGGTCTTGCCGCCTGGTTTGCGCCGCACGCCATGCTGCAGGCCAGCTTCCCCCATTCAAGGCGCGTGAATGTTGCAGGCCTGCGCGGTGGCCTGCTCTCTGCCTCATATGCCCCCACCCCCGGTCATCCGAATTACCTGCCAATGCTAGCCGCCGTGGAGGAATTATTTGCCCGCTACCAGATTGATGGCTTCGTGGAATTCGTGTACAAGACCGTGGTGTACCACGGGCGCATCTAGCTCACCCCCAAATCTACAAAGTACGACATGCAACAGCACAGGGGTTTCCCGTGGCCCACATGCCATCGGTAAATGACCCAAGTGCTATAATCCCGCCGTTCACCAGGTCTGAATGACCGAATACCGGGGCTTCTCCCGCTCTTTCTTTTCATTTAAGAACCCAGCGTTATGGGTGCTTTTACCATTAGCTCTATATTTCTATTTGCGCGTCCTCAACCCCGCGCTGGACGCGCAGCTGGCGTTCCCCGTCCACCATTTTTACATTGTCTCGACAACCGCTCTGGTTGCCCTGGGCATCTCCGTAGTGGTCGGTATCATCGGTATGCGCCAACGCAACCTGCAGGTCGTATTCGTGGCTTTGGCTTTCATTTCGCTGGCCGCGTTCTTCAGTGCACATGGCCTGGCAACCCCCGGCTTCCTTATTGATCAGAATCAGGTTGTGGGAGTAGCCGCCCAACTTAGTGTGCTCACCATGAGTTTCTGGTTGTTGGTTTCTTCATTGCGCTCGGATAACCGCTTCAGCGCATGGCTTTCAAATCGACCCGGGATCCTGCTTGCAGGTTGGACAGCCATTATTATGTCAGCCGGCATCCTGGCTTTGAATGATCCTAACTTGGCGGGTTTGTTGCCGATCAATCAAGCTCCTCTACGATATGTCTCCGGTGGATTTACCCTGGCAATGGCTTCCATTGCCGGTTATCGTTATTGGCAATCGTATCGCTACTCGCATTTTCCTTTTCAATTGGCGGTAGCCTATATCGGCGGCTGGATCGCCGTAACCCAAGTCATCATTTCCACCGGCACAACTTTTTATTTGAGTTGGTGGCTTTACCATTTTCTGCTGCTCGCCTCAGTCATTGTCGCCGTGGCGGGACTGATTGTCCAATATCGGCGCGGTGATTCGATCGTGCGTTCCATCGTAGGTCTGTTTTCCATCGATCCCTCCGAACGGCTGGCTGCGGGTATCTCGCCCAGCGTGCGCCAATTGATCATGGAGACCGAAGCACGCGATCCATATACCGCAGGGCATTCCTACCGCGTGGCACAGGGCGCCTTCGATTTGGGTACCTCGCTACGATTGGCGCCCGAGGATTTGCGCGTCCTGGCCCAAGGCGGCATAGTCCACGACGTCGGAAAGATGCAGGTGCCCGGAGAGATCCTGAACAAACCCGGACCCTTGACCAAGGACGAACGCAAAGCCATCGAGAATCACACGGTCGCCGGATATGAGTTGTGTGCGCGTTTAGGGTTTATGCCGCCAGAACTGGCAGTAATACGCTCACACCACGAACGACTGGATGGTAAGGGCTACCCAGATGGGCTGAACTTGAGCCAAATCCCCATGTTAGTGAAAATTCTCAGCGTGGTGGATGTATATGATGCGCTCACTTCGGCTCGCGCCTATCGCCCTGCCTGGCCTGAAGCTGAGGCGCTGAATTATCTGCAGGAAAATCGCGGAGCCCAATTCGATCCGCGATTAGTGGACGCCTGGATTAACCTGAAAAAGAACGGCAAAACCGACAAGCCACTTTAGGAAGTTGCGATTTGAGGAAACGGGATCTTTTTACATCGCCATTCCCCATTTCTCCGCTGCCGTTTCCCTTCCTCCCTCTATTCTTATTGTCTTTTACGCTAGATACTCCTACAATTGATTGCTTCGCTTCATTTTTGCGTCATTCAGGCCCGCAAGCCGTGAAGGACATAGATGAAGAGCATCCTTAAATTCGCAGCCAGGTGGGTATCTGCAGGTTTCCTTTTTGTGCTGGAAGCAGCGTTTGCAATCCTCGTGTTGAGCTTTCTCCCGGGCGCACAACCATTTGAAAACTGGTTCCTTCCTTTATCAGGAACGATGCCGTAACAAGAAACGGATAATCAGCCCCCGCCTGATTCCGGACAAATGCAGCCGATGGTAGCCAGCCCGCTGCCGCCGGGTCCAACGCCTGGCAGCGAATTGCCGGTCATTTCACTGTGGATGACCTATGATACGAATCCAAACAGCGAAACGGTAACGAGAATTTCGAGGGAGCGAATCGAGGAATTACATGTCTGGGCGCGTTCTGACCAAGACGGGGTTGTAACGTTCACCGTATGGATGACTGGTCCCACGGGGACCAACCAGTGGGGACCCGAATTTCAAACCAGTGTCGATGGAAGTCCTTCCCCTGTTGGTGGTTTCGGCGACGGGACACAGATGCCCTTGGGAACCTATCACCTGGAAGCCCGCATGGGAGAAACTAAAGTCGGTGATCTTGAATTCGAGGTGACCGAATGAGGGATTGGAAACAAAAAGAGGCGCAAACGAGTGCGCCTCTTTCGTCGGTGTCTACAGAATTTTCTATTCGAGTGCGAATTTCACAACGAGTGTGAGTTTTACACGAGTGTGAATTCTACACTACATCACTGGAGTGACGTCCTGAGCCTGGGGGCCTTTTTGGCCTTGAATGACAACGAATTCAACTCGCTGCCCTTCTTCCAGAGTCCGGTAGCCTTCACCAGAGATGGCACTGTAGTGGACAAAGACGTCTTCGCCCTCATCCTGTTGGATGAAGCCAAAGCCTTTGGTGGCGTTGAACCACTTCACCGTGCCGGTCACGCGTTCCGCCATGATCCGGGTCCTCCTTTCCTAAAGTTCTGCTAGAGGTCCCTGATCAGGTGGAACAACTCCACTGCTTTGAGAACAACTGCTAGCAACCGCGACATTTTAGCATGGCGCAAAATCGCTGTCAACGCGCCGAGCTTATCTTGAGATTAAACTTACATTCCATGACTAAATCGGTTCCGTTGCGCCATAAATTTTGGCGCGCCTTCTATGACCGGGTCGCCTTTATATACGATGCGGTGCTGCGCGCCGGCGCCAGGCTGCGTCTGGGAAGTGAAGAGCAGGTCCGGCACGAAGTAATTGGTAAGCTGGAGATACCAGTCGGCGCTAAAGTACTTGAGATCGGATGTGGAACGGCGTCAAATCGTGCTTATTTGCCCGGCAACATCCTTTACGTAGGCGTGGATATTTCACGTCGCATGTTGGCGCGGGCAAAGCGCAAATGCGCACAGCAGGGTTTAGCTGCCGATCTAGTCCAAGCGGATGCGACCGCTCTGCCTTTCGTGTCAGGCTTCGCCGACACGGCGTTGGCCATGGGCACGTTGCAGCATGTAGGCGACACAGGTGGCGCGCTTGGCGAGATGAATCGCAGCATAAAGGCAAAGGGAGCAATGATTATTATCGACGAGCGACGTTCGAAGAAACGAATCTTTCACAACTCAATGTATGACAATGTACTGTCAGGCTCCTATGGCGAATACTTTGTAATGCACTTGAATAAAGACTGAATTCCTGCTCTTACATTATTGTTAGGGTCGGAAGAGTGGAACAATGCTAAACTGAGCACAGGGAATTGGGTGGATCGATGACCAAGATCCTCGTGATCGAAGACGTGCCGGACAGCGCTCAAATGGCTGCGACGATTTTGCGCAACTACGGATATGAAGTTGATATAGCGGAAAACGGCGAGAGCGGCCTGCGCCTGGCGGCGGAAACAAAACCCGATCTGATCGTCTATGATTATTGGCTGCCCGATATCGATGCTCGCAGCTTCCTGACGCGACTGCGAGGCACCGAGGGCATGGAACAAGTCAAGGTGGTAGTGTGCACGGCCACACCGGCCGTGGCTGTCCAAACATTCGTCGGCGAGCGCGGTTTCGATGGCATGATCCGCAAGCCGTATAGGTTAAGCAGTTTTTTGCAGACCATCGAATCTCAACTGGCTTCTTAGCACCGCAAAATCCTGATACAATCTTTGCGCGCGTGTCTGGGTGCCCCCCTCACCTAGGCATGCGCACCTCTGTATACAAAGGCTCCCTAAACGGGAGCCTTTGCTATAGCAATGAAATCAACTAGGCTCGTATGCGGCTGCGCGAGATAAACGCGATCACCGCGACAAATAACGCCGAGCCGATAATGGACCAGATGATGGGGAAACGGGTTCCGTCCACATTGAAGGCAAACAACTCCGGCAAGCCCAAGGCGCGAGCCAGCCAGACCCCAATTAGCGCGCCGATGAAGCCGACTGCGATTGAGGTTAGGCAGCCTCCGGTGGAATACCCGGCGATGGCCTGGCCAATGGAACCGGCAACCCCAGCCACCAGGAGAAGGATGATGAATTCAACGAGTGTCATGATTGCTTCCTCCTACTTCCATTTAGTGTAATAAAGATAGCTCGTAACTAAGCGCGCTCGCGGCCCAGCAGCAGCCACAGTAATTCTACAACAATCCAGGCGAGCACGAGGTAAACCATCATAGCGATCACCGAAGAAATCTCCAACACAATGCCATCGGAGCGCGGGTTGGCCACCAAGGTTTGAAACGGCCAAAGAAAGAGGCCGGTGATTGCATAGATAAAACTGGCAAAAGGATTGCCTGGGTTGGCGGCCATCATACGGAGCACGACACGCAAGCCGATCAAGCCTTCCACCACGCCAGTGGCCCACCAGATGAAGCGCGTGATCTTGCGCAGGACAATCTGACGATCGGTAAGTTCCCGTTCACGAAATGTGCGCGTTTCCACAGTGCGCTGGCGCACTGGTCGTTCTCGAGTTACCCGTTCGCGAGTAATGCGTTCACGAGCCATACGTTGCCTCCTATTCATAGCGCCGCGGCCGCCGGGCCACCGAAAACACTATAGCCATCACGCCCAGCAAGAGGATCACAATAATGGCAAAAAGCGCCACTTGTGACATATCCGAGGATGTGTCCGCGGGAGCTTGAGTGGCTTGTTGTTCCTCCGGCGGAGGGTTCACAACAATGTTGCCGGCACCCGTGGTCGGATCGATGTTCACATCGATGACCGTGGGCCCGCTGCATGCCGCCAGCAGTGGAGCAGAAAAAATACCGATCAATAAAAAAGTGAGCAAAATTTTCTTATGCGTCGGTTGCATAACGCACCTCCCAAGTATCTCTTTCTAGAGAAACGAGCTATATTCACTCATGTTATGGTTAGCCGCTACCGTGAACTCATGGCCACCAGCACCAGGGCAAACATGGCCACCAGCAACACGATCATCAGGATGAACAGCGTTTGATTTGAAATCGTGGTGCCTCCGGCAGTGCCACCGCTATCGTCCCCGCCCCCGCCATTGATGTCAATGGTGATCTGCCCATCCTGGCAGGCGCCCAATAAGATTGCTCCCAGTAAAGACAAGACCAACCATATCCGTGCGGAATTCATATTCTGAATTTCCATGTTTATCCCTTCTTTCGCGGTACCTTGGCCCCTTTTTTCCGGGCCTCAGAAAGGCCGATCGCCACGGCCTGCTTCTTACTGGTCACCTTCCGGCCCGAGCCTGATCTTAGAGTCCCTTTCTTTCGTTTGTGCATAGCGCGCTTCACACTTTTTTGAGCGGCCTTTCCATATTTAGCCATTCTTCCTCCTATCGATATTTGCGGTTACGACCCAGAGCCAATACCAGCCCGAATATCCCCAGAAGCAACATGACGACCATGGAGAATACTCCGCTTTCTGATATTGAGCCGAACCCGACTTCGTCATCAGGGCCTCGATAATTGAAGTCAACGCTCAAGTGAGGACCACATGCCGCCAGCAACAAGCTGCCTAGCATTAACGCGATGACGAACCCCGCGAACTGTGGTCGCAAAAAACCCATCTGTTCTATAAAGTGGTTCATGTCACGGTAAAAAACGTTTAATGTGACATTACCATTACGGGATAGGCGTCCGAAGATTAGCGGGTATACTGACCGCTGCATTCGCCTTTTGTTCTAAGACGCAAGCATCGCCGGGATGGCAAAGCAAAGAAAACTCCCACAAGAACAGCAAACCATAAGAGCAGCCGCTAAAGGGGATAACCAGGCTTTTGCTACCTTATACGACACCTACCTGGACACTATCTATCGCTTCGTCTACTTACGTGTTGAGGACCAACAGACGGCGGAGGACATCACAGCCAACGTATTTTTGAAAGCCTGGGAAAAACTGGATAAGTATCAGTTCCGTGGGGTTCCATTTCGAGCGTGGCTGTTTCGCATCGCTCGCAATGCCGTTATCGATCACTACCGCACACGCAAAGAAATGGCCCCTCTGGAAGCTGTAATCGGGGTAAAGGACGAGAGTTTCATGCCTGTATCCGAACGGGTGGGGTTGAGCCTGGAAGCCGATAAGGTCTTGCAAGCCATGCAAGAACTGACCGGCGACCAGCGTAACGTTTTGACCCTAAAGCTCGTTCATGGGCTTAACACACAAGAAGTAGCCAAAGCTCTAGGCAAGCGCCAGGGAGCGGTTAGAGCGCTCCAAATGCGCGGCTTACAGGCTTTGGCTAAAATTATGGAAAACGGTAGAACGTAATATGTTAGAGCGTGCATTAGAAGACTGCCTCACCCGCATGCGTTTGGAGGGGGCCACCCCCGAAGAATGCCTTGCCCAATATCCTCAACTTCGCAGCGAACTGGCGCCGCTGTTACAAGCGGCCCAAGGTTTGGGCGCGCTGGATTCCTTACAGCCGCGCGCGGAGTTTCGCGCCCAAACCCGCGCCAGCCTGCTGGCGCACACGCAAGCCAACCCGCGCCGTCGCGACACCTGGCGCAGCTCGACAGCCTTCCGCTATGCGACCAGCCTGGCCGTGCTATTTGTAGCGCTGGCCGCCTCCGGCACTGCCCTGGCACAGAAAGCGCTGCCAGGCGACACGCTCTATGGGTGGAAGTTGGCCAGCGAGCGCATCTGGTACAGCCTGCAGAGCAGCCCAGTTGATGCGGACGTCTATTTGAGCGGACGTCGCATCTCTGAGATTCAGGTTATTCGAGGAAGGGCTAATCTTGAAGAAATTGGCATTGGCGCCTATACGGCTTTGTTGCAGCAATTGAACCTGGATTTAGCCTTGGACCCCGGCAAAGCCACAAGTGTGGGTAAATTGCTTCAAGAGCAGCGAGAACAATTGAAAGAAATCATCGAGAATTCCCAGGCGGACCTACCCGAATTAGACGAGTTGTTTGGCATAGTGACTTTGCCTGCGCCGGCGGAAACAACACCAGCCGATGAGACTCAGAAGCCAGATGTTGATTTACCATTGATTGTGACTGCGCACC
This sequence comes from uncultured Anaerolineaceae bacterium, assembly GCA_964371335.1. Classification (GTDB taxonomy): domain Bacteria; phylum Chloroflexota; class Anaerolineae; order Anaerolineales; family UBA11579; genus JAMCZK01. Next base: position 11,195 of record CAYJMC010000017.1, on the reverse strand, counting down.
CTTTGATAAAAAAAGAAGATGAAGAAAGCGGGACTAGTGATGAGGACTCCAATGATCAGGAATCCAGTGATGGGGCAGGAGATGAAGAGAGCAGCAACAATCAGGTTCAAGAGCCGATCGCAAGTGAAGAACCCGGTTTGTTGGAAGAAGTTGTATCAGGTTTGACTGGGGACAATTGATTCGGGTTTAGAATTATCTCCTGACGAAGAAGTACTTAAAACTTAGAGAAGGATTTTCTATCAAGTGAGCAATCCTGTGGAAATCCGGTTGGGCCATGTACTGCCAGGCCTGTTTGTGATCGGCGCGCTGGTTAACCTGGCGCTAACCACCCCTAATTGGGATCGGCGTGGATTCGCGCGGGTGGCCCTTCACGCCAGCGGGCAGGCGGATTACTCGCCAGACTCTCCCGGACTGATTTTCGCACCTGTTGATCCCGACATCATTGAAGAAGTAAAAGGCGATGGATCCGATTCGTCCATTGAGAACACAGAGTTCTCTCAGCCTTCAGCGCCGACACAGATACCGGTCACAACACCGTCAACCATGTCGACTCCGACGATCTCTATCACTGAGCCTCCTCAGCCAACACATATGCCTACATTTCCCAGGCCGCCCTTGCCAACCAATATTCTTCCTGATCTCCCTTTGCCAATAGACCTGCCTGAGTTACCGGACCTGCCTGCGATTCCAGAATTGCCGGACATCCCTGCCCTGCCTGGCCCACCTGAGTCCTTGGATTCCCCACTCGACTCCCTGCCACCAGCAGCCATAGCAATTCCTTTACTTCCATAATTGCAAGTCTCACCTCTATATATGGCGTAAGGTCGAATTTCAATCCAATTGGTGGGGGTTTGGTTTGCTTACAGTTTGGATAGGATTAGCGTACTATTTCAAAAATGTTAGGAAACGGCTTACAATTACATCGGTGAGATAGAAATCCAAAAACACTCGTCATGACAAAAGCTGCGAATTTGCGATATTCACTTTTATTTCTAGGCCTACCCATACTCTGGGTAAGTTCGTTCGCGTTTACCGGGCATTCCGACTCCTCAACCCAGCAGACTTTTGAATTTGAATTCCTCCCTGTTGCTGTACATGCCTCGAACGCCGCTGACTACAGCGCAGATGAATCCAATGAAAAATTTGCTCCGGTGGACGAGGACATCATCATTGACGTGCAAATAGATCGGGGCTTGAATCCTGTAACAGTAAATGTCGAAGTTGTTTCGCCTGGCGATGCGAACCGCACGATTAACGATGAACAAGAAGAGCCGCATCGCATATCGCCGGCTCCCCGATCTATTCCAGACAACCCTGTCCAAGGCAGCGTGCAAGAGGTTGACGAAGATCCCGGCCAGAGTGGCGAAGACAACGGGAACAAAGATAAAGACGAAGATAGCCCCGGCCAAAGTGGCGAGGATAATGGGAACAA